>NZ_ASGZ01000006.1 GCF_000495475.1 Candidatus Halobonum tyrrellensis G22
CGGGCGGCGCGGCCGAGCGACCGGGCGGTCCCGCGACCCGCGGCGCGCGCGGCGACGACGAGGCGGGCGAGCGTCGCGCGACTCACGGGCGAAACTCGGGTTCGACGGGTATAGGTCCGCGGTGGGACGGGCAGACGGCGGGGACGGTCCAGCGGGGGCGTCCGCGCGGGCGGACCACGCGGCGCGTCGGCGCCGGTCCGCCCCGACGCGCCGGCAACGGTCAGGTCCAAGTGGCGGGGCGACCGTTCTCGACCGTGCCAACCGCAATCGTCACCGGCTCCTCCCGCGGTATCGGCGCGGCCGTCGCCGAGCGGTTCGCGCGCGACGGCTACGACGTCGCCGTCAACTACCACACCTCCGAGACGCCCGCCGAGCAGACGGCCGCTGCCGTCCGCGACGCCGGGGCGGAGGCCGCCGTCGTCGGCGCGGACGTCTCCGACCCCGACGCGGCCGAACGCCTGGTCGAGACCGCCGCCGCCGAACTCGACGGCGTCGACCACCTCGTGAACAACGCGGGTATCGACCAGCACGTCCACACCGAGGATCTGGACCCCGACGACTTCGACCGCGTGATGGACGTCAACGTCAACTCCGCGTTCAACTGCACGAAGGCGGCGCTCCCGCACCTCCGGCAGTCGGAGGCGGCGCCGTCGCCGTCCGTCGTGAACGTCTCGTCCATCCTCGCACACACCGGCGCGGCCGTCGAGTGTCACTACGCGGGGTCGAAGGGGGCGATGCTGTCGCTGACGCGGAGCCACGCCGCGGACTTCGCGCCCGAGATACGCGTCAACGCCGTCGCGCCGGGGCACGTCGAGACGGACATGACCGCCGACCGGGGGAGCGCGGAGGCGGCCGAGGAACTGTCGCAGATCCCGGTGGGCTACTTCGGGCAACCCGTCGACGTCGCGGACGCCGTCGCGTTCCTCCGCGACGCGCGGTTCGTCACCGGCGAGACGTTGAACGTCAACGGCGGCGAGCGGATGGGCTGACGCGGGGCGCGGCGCGTGCCAAGCGACCGCCGGATTCGGCCGCGAGACCGCCTCAGAGGCCGCTCTCCAGCCGGTCGAGTCCCTCCTCCAAGCGGTCCATCGAGTTGGCGAAGGAGAGCCGGAGCCGCCCCTCGCCCGCCTCGCCGAACCCGTCGCCGGGCGCGAGCACGACGCCCTCCTCCGTACAGAGCCGCTCGGCGAGCGGCAGGCTCGCCTCGTCGGTCTCGGGCGTCACGAACGCGTAGAACGCCCCCTCGGGGGTGGGTGCGGTCACGCCGTCCGCGTCGTCGATCCGGTCGGCGACGTAGTCGCGGCGCTCCTCGAACTCGTCGACCATCTCGTCGAACGGCTCCTGCGGCCCGGTCAGCGCCTCGATAGCGGCGTGCTGGGCGACGCTCGGCGCGCACGCGGTCGTCGCCTCGCGCACCTTCGTCGTCTCCGCTATCATCGCCTCGTCGGCGGCGAGCCAGCCCACCCGCCAGCCCGTCATCGCGTACGACTTCGAGCACGACCCGACGGTGAGCACGTGGTCGGGACCGCCCGTGTACGACGCGACCCCCCGGGGGTCGCGGTCGTACGTCAGCCGGCCGTACACCTCGTCGGCGACCACGTAGACGTCGTGGTCGGCCGCCGCCTCCACCACCGCGCGCACCTCCCTCTCGTCGAACACCTGCCCGGTCGGGTTCGAGGGGGTACACAGCATCACCGCGCCCGTGTCGGGTCCCATCGCCTCGATCACCCTGTCGGCGTCGAGTTGGAACGCGGGCGCCTCCATCGGCACCTCGACGGGCGTCGCGTCGGCGAGGCGGGCGTGCGTCCAGTAGTTCGACCACCCGGGCGAGGGGATCAGCAGCTCCTCGCCCCGCTCGACCGACGCGAGCACGGCGAGGTGGAGCGCCTCCATCCCGCCGGTGGTGACGAGCACCTCGTCGGCCGCGTGGTCGACGCCGTACTCGTCGGCGAGCGTGTCGCTGATCGCCTCCCGGAGCTCCGGCAGGCCGGCGTTCGACGTGTAGTGGGTCGCGCCGTCCCGCGCCGCCTCGAACGCCGCCTCGGTGACGTGCTCGGGCGTGTCGAAGTCGGGTTCGCCCACCTCCAGACGAACCACGTCCCGCCCCTCCTCCTCGGCTTCGTCGGCCATCTGGAACATGTGGCGGATGCGCGAGCGGTCGCAGTCGCGGACCCGAGCCGTGGGACGAACCATGCCCGAGCCGTGGCGGGGCCGGCGCGTAAATGTACGCACGGCGGCGAGACCGTCGGCGGCGCTCGCGCCCGCGCCGAGCGCTCGACGACCCCGGACGCGGGAGCGCCCATCGATCGCCGCCGGGCGCGAGGGGGTCGACGGAACCGAACCGGCGAGGAGCTTCTTCCCTCTCGGGCGCGTTACAGGATGCGCGCATGAGCGACAGCGAAAGCGACACCGACACCGACGGCGAGTCCGCGGCCGGAACCGACCACGACCTGCTGGTGTTGGGCGGCGGGACGGGGAACATCGTCGCCTCGGCGGCGGCCGACGAGGGGGTCGACGTCGGACTCGTCGAGCGCGGCCGGCTCGGGGGGACGTGTCTCAACCGGGGGTGTAACCCCTCGAAGAAGCTGATCCACCACGCGGACGTCCTGGAGACGGTCCGGTCGGCCGGCGCGTTCGACATCGACGCCGAGGTGTCCGACGTCGCGTTCGGCGACATCGTCGCGGGCGTGACCGAGACGGTGACCGAGGCGGCCGAGCGGAAGACCCAGCGCGCGCGAGAACACGACCACGTCACCCTCTATCGGGCCGAGGGTCGGTTCGTCGGCGAGCGGACCGTCGAAGTCGACGGCGAGGAGGGGAGCCACCGGGTCGCCGCCGACCGGGTGGTGCTCGCGGGCGGGTCGCGGCCCGTGGTCCCCGACTCCATCGACGGCACCGACGAGGTGGCGTTTCTCACCAGCACCGAGGCGCTCCGGCTGACCGACCTCCCCGACGAGTTGACCATCGTCGGCGGCGGCTACATCGCGGCCGAGATGGCCCACTTCTTCGGCACGATGGGCGCGGACGTGACGATAGTCGGCCACGGCGACGTGCTCTTGGACCGCGAGGACCGCGACGTCGCCGAGCGGGTCACCGACGCCTACCGCGAGCGACACGACCTCCGGCTGGGGTACGAGGCGACCGCGCTCGCGGAGGACGGAGACGAGACGGTCGTCACCGCGGAGGCCGACGACGGCGAGGCGATCGAGGTGGCCGGCGACGAGGTGTTGCTCGCGGTCGGCCGGCGGCCCAACTCCGACTCGTGGGGCGTCGAGGCGGGTGGGATCGACACCGACGACGACGGGTTCGTCGAGACCGACGAGTACCTCCGGACCTCGGCGGACGGGGTGTGGGCCATCGGCGACATCGCGGGCAACTACATGCTCAAGCACGCGGGCGACAGGGAGGCGGCGTACGCCGTCGAGAACGCCGTCCGCGGCGAGCGGGAGGCGGTGGAGTACCCCGGGATGGCCCACGCGGTGTTCGGGTCGCCGCAGGTGGCGAGTCTCGGGCGGACGGAGTCGGAGGTCGACGGCGACTACGAGGTCGGCAGCTTCGAGTACGCCGACACCGCGCTCGGGTCGGTGATGGACATCGCGGCCGACGCGGGGTACGCGAAGGTCATCGTCGGCGCCGACGACGAGATACTCGGCTTCCACGTCGTCGGGCCGCAGGCGTCGACGCTGGTCCACGAGGTGAGCACGGCCGTGGCGGCGGGCGCGAGCGCCACCCGCGTCGCCGAGACGATCCACGTCCACCCCGCGCTCTCGCAGGTCGTCCAAGGGGCGTTTCGCGACGTGCGCGACGTGGCGCCCTCCGGGATCTGACCCGGGTCACCGCGCACCCCGACCGGTCGGCGCCGACCGCGACGGGCGCGACGGCGGCGACGGCCGCGAGTCCCGTCGGCTCCGGCGCGGGCCGCGACCGCGTCGCGCGGACGGTCGGCCACGGAGTACTACTACGGTCGCCGCGTCGGTCAACGCGATGGCACGGATCGCACTCACCGGCGCGGCCGGCAACGTCGGCCGCGAACTGCTCGGCGCCTTCGAGGAGGAGGGGCACGAACTGACGCCGTTCTCGCACGCGGAGAACCCCGACATCGAGGGGGAGACGCTCGACGTGACCGACCCCGACGAGGTGCTGGAGGACCTCGACGGGTTCGACGTGGTGGTCCACCTCGCGGGCGCGTCCAGCCCGGACGCGGAGTGGGACTCGGTGGTCGACGTCAACGTCCGCGGCACCAAACACGTGTTCGACGCCGCCGTCGAGAACGGCATCGACCGCGTGGTGTTCGCGAGTTCGAACCACGCGGTCGGGATGTACAACCAGAGCGACCCCGCCGACCCCGAGACGCTCAGACTCGACTCCGCGACGCCGCTCGACGGCGAGACGGCGCCGCGGCCCGACTCCTTTTACGGCGTGAGCAAGGCGTCGTGTGAGGCGCTCGCCAACTACTACGCCGACCGTCACGGCGTCGAGTCGGTCAACGTCCGCATCGGCTGGCTGATGAGCGAGGACGACCTCCGCGAGAACGCGACCGGCGTGTCCGCCGAGAAAGAGCGGTTCACGCGCGCGACGTGGCTCAGCCCGCACGACTGCCGCAACCTCCTGAAGCGCGCCGCGACCGCCGACCTCCCGCACAACCCGCTGACGGTCAACGGCGTCTCCCGGAACGACGACCGCCACCACTCGCTCACCGGGACGATGCAGGCCATCGGCTACCAGCCGCGCGACGACTCCGCGGAAGTCCTCGACGAGTAGGTCCTCGGTTCGACTCCCCGACGCTCCTCGACGCTCCCCGACACTCTTCGACGCTCTCCCGACGCTCCCCGACGCCCTTGACGAGCGCCGCGAGTGCACCGGTCGCCGACGTGCGTCGGGGTCGCTCCCGACTCGCGCTCGACCGACTCGTCGTTCCGGCGGACGAGCGGAGGCCGCGTTCGGCGTCCGGACCCGGCGTTCGCGACTCAGTCGGCGCCCGCGGCGTCCCGTTCGCCGCTCCCGGTCGTCGCGTCAGCGGGGAGCGCGGCCGTACACAGAGCGACGAGCGCGGCGAGACCGACCGCCGGCACGAGCGCCACGCGGAGCGTCGCCGCCGAGGCGACCGCGCCGATCACCACCGGGCCGACGACGAACCCGCCGTAGCCCGCGGTGGCGACCGCGGCGATGGCCGTCTCGGCGGGCGTGCCGGGGTCGTGGTTCGCCGCCGTCGTCCACGCGACGGGGACGACCCCCGCGAGGCCCAACCCGAGGACGGCGAACCCGACGAGCGACACCAGCGGCTCGGCGACCAGCGTCACGGCGAGACCGGCGGCCGCGAGCAGCGCGGCCCACCGGAGGAAGCGCGTCGCGCCGGTCACGCGAACCACCCGGTCGGCGAGGAACCGGCCGAGCATCATCGTGAGCGAGAACGCCGCGAACCCGAGCGCGGCGACCGTCGGCGAGGCGCCCGCGGCGGTCTCTAGGAACACCGCGCTCCAGTCGCTCCCCACTCCCTCGATGAACAGCGCGCAGAACCCGATCACGCAGAACCCCGCGAGCTCTCGCGAGGGGAGCGCGACCGCGGGTCCGGCGTCCGCGGTCCCGTCGCGCGGGAGGAGCCACCGGCTGGCCGCCAGCCCGCAGGCGAGGAGGGCGGCGCCGACCAGCGCGAAGTGCGCTCCGACCGACAGCCCGAGCGCCACCGCGGCCGCGCCCAGCCCGGAGCCGAGCAGGCCGCCGGCGCTGAACAGCGCGTGGAAGCTCCCCATGATCTGCCCGGGGTAGGCGCTCTCGACGCGGACGCCCTGGGCGTTGGCGGCCACGTCGACCAGCCCCTTCCCGAAGCCGAAGGCGACGAGCGCGGCGACCAGCCCGACCAGCCCGCCCGCGAGCGCGACGACCGGCAGGACCAGACAGTAGAGTACGAGCCCCGCGCGGATCACCGTCCGGCCGCCGTACCGCGACACCAGCGCGCCGCTGGTCAGCAGGCCGACGACGCTCCCGACCGCCAGCCCCACCAGCGCCACCCCGATGTCGCCCGACGACAGCCCCAGCGACTCCTCCACCGCCGGGATGCGCACCGCCCACGTGGCGAACGCCGTCCCGACGATGGCGAACACGGCGGAGTCGGCGACCCGGGCGCGCCGAGCGCGCTCCCGGCTCCCGCTCGCGTCGCCCCCGCCTTCGCTTCCCGCGTCGCTCACGGCGGCCCGGCGTTCGTCCGCGCGACGCGTGCGTTCGTCGTCCGGTTCCGCGTCAGCGCGGGCGCGTCGCCGGGGTCGGTCCCGCCCGGTCGGTCCCCCGTCCCCGTCGCTCCGAGAGTCACGTCGACCCGTCCGGCCGCCCCACGGATAAGAATTATCAGACGCCGTACAATGAGGGTCGTCACCCCCGCGAGTCGGGTCGCGGCTCCAGCGTCTCGGGGTCGAGCGGGTCGGCGTCGCGCCAGTAGCGCTCGTGGGTCTCGTTCGCCCACGCGAGCACCGCCTCGTCGTCGGTGTCGACCGCCGCACGGAGGAGGCCGTCGGCGTCGCGCAACAGGAGGTGGACCACGTCGTCGGTCACCGTGACCGCGAGCGGCACCGGTCCGTCGTGGATCCGGACCTCCGCGCGGTCGGCGTCGAGCAGGTCGCCCAACCGGTCGCGGAGCGCGTCGTCGCTCGCGAGCGCGTCGAGCGCGTCGGGCGAGAACACCCCTTCGAACTCGCCGGAGCCGGCGAGCACCCGTTCGCGGACCGCGTCGAGGCTCGCCTCGTTGAACGCGTGCGAGACGATCCGGACGCGGTCGGCGCTCCGGAGCAGGTCGAGCACGCGCCCGACCGGCGCGCCGGGCCGGGTCCGGCTGGGGAGGGTGATCCGCGCGTCCCCCAACCGCCTGAGGTCGAACCCCATCTCGTCGGTCGGCAGCCACTCCATCACCTCCCTGAGCCGTCGCTCGGTCGCGATGGTCTCGCGGAGGTCGGTGAACTCCTCGGCGACCAGCCGGCCGGTCGCCGTCGCGGCGTACGCGCTGCCGTCGTGGTCGACCCAGTGGCGGTCGTCGAAGTCGCGCAGGATTCGCCCGAGCGTCGGCTGGGAGGCGCCTGTCTCCTCGGCCAACTCCCGGCGGGTGTGGGGCGACTCCGCGAGCAGTTCGAGCACCGCCACACGGTTGTCCGACAGCGCGAGGAACTCGATCTCTTCGAGCGCCGCGTCCATACGCCCCGTTCCGCCCGGGCGCGTATAGCCATTTTCACACCGCGAACGATCGTCACGCCGTGAAACGGCGTCGGATCGTGACGATCCCGCGAGTATCGAAACGATTACTGGACAGCTATACACCTCGCTCCGGCGTACTCGGAATCGAGTGATGATCTACGAGGTTCTGCGGACCGACCGGCGCGGAGGGTGGACACCCCAGGAGGTGGGCGAGTGACGCGGACGCGCTACGGGCTCTTGGCGTGTTTCCTCGCGGCGAGTCTCTGTTTCGGCGGGACGTTCGTCGCCGCGAAGGCGGGACTCGACTACCTCCCGCCGCTGCTGTTCGTCGCGCTCCGGTTCGACGTCGGAGCGGTGCTGTTGCTCGGCTACGTGGTCGCGGCGTACCCCCGCGAGCAGTGGCTCCCGCGGACCCGCGCGGACGCGACGGGCATCCTCGCCGCGGGCGTGTTCGCCATCGGGCTGGCGAACGCGTTCGTCTTCGTCGGCCAAGCGGGCGTCACGAGCGGCGTCGGCTCGGTCGTCTACAGCCTCAACCCCATCCTGACGCCGGTGTTCGCGGCGGTGTTGCTGTCGGACGAGCGGCTCTCGCGCGGGAAGGCCGTCGGGATGCTCCTCGGGTTCGCCGGCGTCGCGCTCGCGGTGGGGGTCGACCCCGCGGCCCTGTTCGGCGGCGGACTGGCGAGCAAGGCGGCCGTCCTCGCGGCGGCCGTCAGCGGCGCGTTCGGGAGCGTCCTCGTGCGCCGGGCGGACGCGAGCCTCCCGAACGCGGTCCGGACCGCGTGGGCGGTGCCGGTCGCGGCGCTGCTGTGTCACGCGCTGAGCCTGGCCGCCGGCGAGACCCCCGCCGCCGCGACGTGGACGCCCACCGCGCTGGTCGCGCTCGGCTACGTCGGCGTCTTCTCGACCGCCGTCGCGTTCGTCGCCTACTTCGCGCTGCTCGACGAGGCGGGCGCCATCCGGGGGAACCTCGTCTTCTACGTCGTCCCCGTGGTCGCGACGCTCGGCGGGTGGGCGCTGCTCGGCGAGTCGGTGTCGGCGTCGACGCTCGTCGGCTTCGCCACCATCGCGGCGGGCTTCGCGGTCGTCGGTCACGAGCAACTCGCCGCGGAACTCTCGCGGCTCCGCGCGGTCGTCGGGCGGACGGTCGGCGCGGCCCGGTCGCAGTGAGCGGACCCGGTCCGCGCTCGCGCCGGTCGGCGGCGCTCTCGGGTCAGACCGAGTCGACGCCGTCGACGCGCCGCACCCGCACGGGGTGGGTTCGCCGTCCCTCCCGTCCCGCGAGGACGACCGTCGCGGTCACCGCTCCGGGCGTCGCGGCCACGAGGGCGTCGAAGTCGGGCGGCGCTCCGCGGTGTTCCACCTCGATCACCGGCCCCTCGTCGGTCGACGCGACGGCGGTGCCGACGGTGTCGTGGTCGCCCACCCGGTCGGCGACCGCGCCCGCCACCGCGTCGGCGCCGACGGCCGCCGACCGCGCCGCGACCCACCGGTCGAACGGCACGGTCGCGTAGCCGGGGTCGTCGCCGGAAGCGGTGACGGTCCCCGTTCGCGTCTCCCCGTCCTCGTCCGCCCCGGTGTCGACCGGGTACCGCACCTCGTCGGTCTCGGGCAGGTACTCGTAGGTCGTCCCCGCGAACACCTGCCTGACGGCGACCGGGTCGGCCGCGCCCGACACCGGCCGGTCGGGCCGTGGGGTGGTCGCGCCCTCCCGGACCGCGGCGAACGCGGTACACCCCGAGAGGAGCGGCACCCCCGCCGCGACCGCGGCGAGCGACGCCCGACGAGTCGTCTTCACGCCCCGACGTGCGGGTCGGACGGGTAAAAACACCCGCTCCCGGCGCGCCCCGCCGGCTCAGTCGGCGCTCGCGTCGGGCGCGAGTTCCGCGGGCGGCCCGCCCACGAGTCGGTCGCGGTCGTGGGGCGCCGAGAAGACGACGTCGGGACCCGTCGGGACGATCCGTTTGGGGTTGAGCGACGGGTGGCTCTTGTAGTAGTGGCGGGTGATGTGGTCGAGGTTGACCGTCTCCTCGACCCCGGGCGTCTGGAACACGTCCTTCGCGTACTCCCAGAGGTTGGGGTACTCGTGGACCGCGCGGCGGTTACACCGGAAGTGGGTGTGGTAGACGTGGTCGAACCGGACCAGCGTGGCGAACATCACCACGTCGGCCTCGGTCAGTCGCTCGCCGGCGACGTACCGCCGGTCGCCCAGTAGCTCCTCGTACTCGTCTAAGGCGTCGAACAGGTCGTCCACGGCGTCGTCGTACGCCGCCTGCGTGCCCGCGAAGCCCGCGCGGTAGACGCCGTTGTTGATCCGGGGGTAGATGTCGGCGATCCGCTCGTCTATCTCCGCTCGCAGGTCCGCGGGGTAGAGGTCGACCCCGTTGCCGTGGTCGTCGAACGCGGTGTCGAGCATCCGCATGATCTCCTCGCTCTCGTTGTTGACGATGGTCTCGCTCTCTTTGTCCCAGAGGACGGGTACGGTCACGCGGCCGGTGTAGTCGTCGTCGGCCTTCGTGTATATCTCGCGGAGGTACTCCGCGCCGTACAGCGGGTCGGGCTGCTCGTCGGAGAACTCCCAGCCGTCGTCGTAGCGCTCGGGCTGGGTCAACGAGACCGATATCGCGTCCTCCAACCCGTTGAGCGCGCGCGTCATCGCGGCGCGGTGCGCCCACGGGCACGCCCGGCAGATGTAGAGGTGGTACCGGCCGGGTTCGGCGGGGAACTCCGGATTCTCGACGGGGTCGGCGCCCGCCTCGGGCACCGAGCCGTCGAGCCAGTTCCGGAAGCTGGTCTCGCTCCGCTCGAACGAGCCGTCGTCGCCCTCGTCTTCGCGTACGTCGGTCCGCCACTCGCCGTCGACGAGCATGTTGGTCGCGTCGCTCACGGTGTCCGCGGGTTCGCTCCCCCCGACCATAAGCCCGCCTCGGTCGGCCGGGCCGGCGCACAGGCGTCGGTGGGAGCCGCCCGGGTTGGAAGGCGTCTCGAAGTGGACTCTTCCGAAAACGGTCCCGGCGGCGTCCAACTTCGTTCGGGGACGCGGTGCCGGCCTCGGAGTGAGCGAACGTGCTACCGCAGTCGTACGGCCGGAGAGTTCCGAGGGAGTTACCGGTCCACCCGGGAGCGCACCCATCCGACGCCGCCCCGATATACGAACGCGTAGCAGACCGTGATCCCGAGAACGTACGAGAGCGCCAGATAGAACAGTAGCCCGAAGGGAAGAACCCCAGCCAGTTCGAACAGTACCGGTATCGCCGAATCTCGGAACAGGGCGAGTTCCGCGAACACGGCGAACACGACGGTCGATAGGAGTACCGTACTGACTACGAACAGACCAGTCCGAGTCGAGATCCTCCCGATGCCCCTATCGTCACTCATCGTCCACGTCGACCCACTGTCCGGATTTTAACATTCCGCAAGGGGCGTCGGCGACGTCGGCGGACAGACCCGTCGAGCGCCCGTATCGCGGTGGCACGCCGGCCGGGAAGCGGTGACGCGTCCGCCGAACGCCTTTGTGGGTTCGCGTCCGTCCGACTCCCATGGTCGACGCGCGCGAGTACCACGAGCGGACGAACCACGACCCCGAGACGGTCGGCGACGACCGCCCGCCGATGGACCCCGACAACCGGCCCCGGCCGTACAAACTGTACGAGGACCGCCCCCGGGTCGACCTCCCCGACCCCGACCCGCCGGCGGAGCCGGCGCTGTCGGCGATAGCGACGCCGTCGGCCGACCCCCGGGAGTCGGACGGCGGGGGCGGCTCGACCCCGCTCGACGCCGGGACGCTCGCGGCGCTGTGTCACTACGCCGCCGGCGTCACGAAGGAACTCGAACGCCGGGGCGAGCCGATGCGGTTCCGCGCGGCCTCCTGTACGGGGAAGCTCTACCACGTCGACCTGTACGCCGTGACCGGCGACATCGAGGGGTTCGACGCGGGACCGGGCGTCTACCACTTCGACCCGAACTCGGGGGCGCTCGACGTCCTCCGCGAGGGCGACTACCGGGGCGTCCTCGCCGACGCGAGCGGCGGCCACCCGGGCGTGGAGAACGCGCCGGTCACGTTCGTCGCCACCTCCGAGTGGTGGCGCAATGCGTGGAAATATACTGAACGCACCTACCGCCACGCGTTCTGGGACTCGGGCACCGTCCTGGCGAACCTGCTCGCGGTCGCACGCAGTGCGGGACTCCCCGCCGAGGTGGTGCTCGGCTTCGCGGACCACCCCGTCGCGGACCTGCTCGGCGTCGACCCCCGCGAGGAGGCGCCGCTCGAACTCGTCCCGGTGGGTGGGGGTGCGCCCGCGTCCGACCCGCGGCCGGTCGCCGACGCCGACTTCGAGACGGTCCCCGTCTCGCCCGACCCCATCGACTACCCCCTGATCGCCGACGCGTGGGCGGCGAGCGCGCTCGCCGACGGCGACGCCGCGGCCGCGTGGCGCGAGCGTGGGGCCGCGAGCGCCGACGGCGCGCTCGGCGACCCGGACTCGGGCGACGGCGAGGCGGTCCCGCTCGACCCCGTCGACCGCGAGACGGCGTCGAGTCGCCCGCTCGCGAACACGATAGAGCGCCGCGGGTCGCTCCGCGAGTACGCCCGCGAGCCGATCAGCGCCCGGAAGTTCGCGACGGTGCTCGACCGGGCGCTCGGGCCGGTTCCGGTCGACGCGCTCGGCGGCCGAACGGCGGCCAAGAGCGGCGACGGCGGGGGCCACGCCGGCCCGTACCCGCTCGACTGCTACTGTCTCGTCCACGCCGTCGAGGGGGTCGACCCCGGCGCGTACCGCTACCGCCGCGGGCCGGCGGAACTCGAACGGGTCGGCGACACCGACCGCACGACGGCGGCCCGGCTGGCGCTCGGGCAGTCGGTGGTGGGCGACGCCGCGGTCAACGTCTACCTGCTCGCGGACGTCGACGCGCTGGTCGACCGGTTCGGCGACCGGGGGTACCGGCTGGCGCAACTCGTCGGCGGCGTCGCCCTCGGCCGCCTCTACCTCGCGACGTACGCCCACCGGACGCTCGGCGGCCGCGGGTTCACGTTCTTCGACCGCGCGGTGACCGAGCACCTCTCGCCCGCCGCGGCGGGGCTGATGCCGATGACGATGTTCGCGTTCGGCCGGCCCGAGTAGGAGCCGACGTACTCGAATTTACTCGACGCACTCGACGGTTCCGGCGCTAACCCGGGCGAATCCGCCCGCGAGCGTCCGGTACTCCACGTCGGTACAGACCTCCCGGAGCGCGCGGTGGGCGGCGACCACGCGCGCGTCGAGCGACGCGGTTGGGCTGGCGTCGAGCGACGTCGCGGTCCCCGGCGGCGACCCGGCGCGGACGAACAGCCGGAACCCGGGGTTGAGCGCGCGCCACCCCTCGCGGGTGGTCCGCGCGAGGTCGAGGAGCGCGAGACGGCCCCCCGGCCCGGTCAGGGCGGCCCACTCGCAGACCGCGGCCGCGGGGTCGCCGAGCATCCCCGAGACGAACGCGGCACAGCAGGCGTCCGCCGCGCCGTCGCGTACGGGCGGGCGGGTCGCGTCCGCGCGGACGAAGTCGGCGTCGGGTTCGCGCTCGCGGGCGACCGAGAGCACGCCCGGCGAGAAGTCCACCCCCAGGTACGTCCCCGTCGGGCCGACCCGCTCGCGCACGTGGCGGTGGTTCGCCCCCGTCCCGCAGCCCATCTCGACCACCGCGTCCCCCGACTTCGGGTCGAGCGCGCCCGCGAGCGCCTCCCGGAGGCGGGCAACGCCCGGGCCGCGGCGGGCGAGCGCGTCGTACACGCGGGCGAACGCGGTGTAGAACTCGGGGGCGTCCATCCCCCCCTCCAGCCGCTCCGCCGCACGCAGCGCCGCCTCCACCGACGGGCTGGTCGGCGGGATCACAGCAGGTCCCGGACGACCCGGGCGACGGTCGGCGCGTCCGGACCGAGCACGTACAGCACGGGCTCGATGCCGAACCCGCCCGACTGGTAGAGGACGAACGTCCCCTCGGGTGTGGCCGCCGCGACGGCGTCGGCGACGGCGTCGGTCGGCGCCTCGGGGTCGAACTCGACGCAGTCGTAGCCCGCGGCGGTCAGGTCGTCGACGAGGCCGGCGTCGTAGCGGACGTCGACCGCGGCGCGGGCGTCCGCACCCGCGGCGCGCGCCGACAGCAGGACGCCCGCGACGTGTTCGCTCATGCCGAACTCGGGGTCGCCCGGGACGGTCGTGCGCCCCTTCACGTCGAAGATCCGACCGGGGATGCCCGCCACGTCGTCGATGTCGTCGGCGTCGCTCGTACACTCGACGAGGTTCGAGCCGACGTTCGGGATCAGCGACGAGAAACCCGACGCGGCCGTGAGCGTCCGCAGGCCGCGTCGGAGCGACGCCAGCGTGCGCTCGCGTTCGCGGAGGCCGCTGTCGGGGTCGTGGACCGCGAAGTCGTACTCGGCGTCGGCGAGTTCGGGCATCGCCGCCTCGTGGAGGTCGGCGAGCAGGTCGCCGTCCTCCAGTTCGCGGACGAACACCTCCAGTTCGACGAGCGCGCCGACGCGGCTCAGCTCTCCGGAGGCCAGCCCTTCCCCCACCCGCTCGACCACGTCGGCAACCCGTTCGTCCTCCAGCACCCGCCGGTTCCGACTCACGTCGCCGTGGGCGTACTTCGAGACGGCCGACTGGCTGATGCCGAGCGCGTCCGCCACCTCCCGCTGTGTGAGACCGCGCCCGCGGAGGTCCTCCGCGAGCATCGAGCGGAGCGTCGGGAGGAACTCGTCGACCACTACCTCCTCGACGAACTTCACCGCCGCGCCCCCCCGCCGTCCTCGCCGTCGGTCCCGGCTTCGCTGTCGCCCTCGCTCGCGTTCGCTCGCTCGGCGCGCGCCGCCACGAACTCGGGGTCGTCGCCGATACGGGACGCCTGTGGGCCGGTCTGGCCCTGGTACTTCGAGCCGCGCTCGACGCCGTACGGCCGGTCGGCGGGGCGCGTGAGTTCCGTGAACGTGAGCTGTGAGACGCGCATCCCCGGCGAGAGCGCGACCGGCGCGTTGCCTAGGTTCGACAGTTCGAGCGTGATCCGCCCCTCGAACCCCGGGTCGCAGAGACCCGCGGTCGCGTGGACCACGACCGCGAGCCGGCCGAGCGAGGAGCGCCCCTCGACGTGGGCGACCAGGTCGTCGGGGATGGCCACCCGCTCTTTGGTGGTGCCGAGCACGAAGTCGCCGGGGTGGAGGATGAAGTCGTCGCCCTCGGCGACGTGGGTCTCGGTCACGTACTCGTCGACCTCGCGCTCGTCGTTCGGGTGGATACAGGGGATGTTGGTCCGGCGGAACTCGAGGAACTCCGAGCCGAGGCGGAGGTCGACGCTCGCGGGCTGGACCTGGGTGTCGGGGTCGTCGAGCGGGTCGATTTCGAGGTCACCCTCGCCGAGGCGGGCGAGGATGTCCGTGTCCGCGAGTATCATGTGAGTGCGGGCGGCCCGCGACGACGTAAACCCTTCAGTCGGCCGCGCCCCGTCCCCGCCCCGCGCCCCCGCCGACCGACGGGTCCCGACCCGCCGGCTACTCGTCGTCGCGGTCGAACTCGGGGGCGGACGACTCCCCGGTGTACGCCCGGGTGAACCCGGCGAACTCGTCGTAGAACAGCGGGAGGAGCACGTTCCGGACGTGGACGGTCGCGCCGCCGACGCGGTCGAACTCCCGCCCGCTCCACGCCACCGCGTCGTCGAGTGCGGCGTCGACCGCCGGGGGGACCTCCCCCGCGGGGGTCTCCTCGCGGAACGCGTCGTGGAACGCGTCTGCGACCGCCCGGAGGAGCGTCGGCGTCACCCGGACCGCCGTCTCGGGCGGGACGCCCAGACGTCGGTTCGCTCCGTCGATGAGGGCCTCGTCGTCGTCCACCCCGAAGTCGACGAACGGTGCGCGCGTCCCCTCGGAACTCCAGCTGGAAGCCATACGGTATCAAACGCGGGGGTACCGTATCAGTACGATCCCGTTACCGCACGGGTACGCCGGAGGAGAGCGCTTTTAGGCACCGACTGCGACCGCGGGTGTGAGATGAAACAGGCCATCGTCGCCCGCGTCGACATCGGGATGGGGACGGGCAAACTCGCCGCGCAGGTGGCGCACGCCTCGCTGTCGGCGTACGAGGACACCGGCGAGCGGGCGCGCCGCGAGTGGAAGGGGGGCGGCCAGAAGAAGGTGGTCCTGAAGGGCGACGGCGAGTCACAACTGTTCGAACTCGCGGACGTCGCGGACCGCGAGGGGTTGCCGTACGCGGTGGTCCGCGACGCGGGTCACACCCAACTCGACCCCGGCACGGTGACCGCCCTCGCGGTCGGTCCCGGTCCCGACAACGTCGTCGACAAGGTGACCGGCGACCTCTCGCTGCTGTGATCGTAATCCCGCGATGACATTACTGGTATCGAGTGTGAAAATTAGAACGATACCGTTTTGATACCACGTTGTCTCGACTCGGACGGAACCGATGGCCACCGACCGTCCCGCCGCC
Organism: Candidatus Halobonum tyrrellensis G22; assembly: GCF_000495475.1. GTDB lineage: Archaea > Halobacteriota > Halobacteria > Halobacteriales > Haloferacaceae > Halobonum > Halobonum tyrrellense. The sequence goes on from NZ_ASGZ01000006.1 coordinate 15,645, forward strand.
CTCGTCGTCGACGACGAGACGGCGCTCGTCGAGCTGTTCGCCGTCTGGCTGAGCGACGGCTACGAGGTGGTGACGGCGACCGACGGCCGGGCCGCACTCGACGCCGCCGCCGAGCGGACGGAGGGGTTCGACGTGGTCGTCGTCGACCGGCAGATGCCCGGGTGGTCGGGCGAGGAGACGCTCGAAGCGCTCCGCGCTGACGGCTGTACCGCCCGCGCGGCGATGGTGTCGGCGGTCGACCCCGGACCCGACGCGGACCCGACCGACCTCCCGGTCGACCGCTACCTGCTCAAACCGGTCGCCCGCGAGCGACTGACCGCGGCCGTCGACGACCTCCTCGCGCTGTCGTCGTACGACGACGCCGTGCGGACGCACTTCGCGCTCGCGGAGACGCGGGCGACGCTGGCGTCGGCGCGGACGCGCGCCGAGGCGGTGGGCGAGGGGACCGTGGAGGCGCTCGACGCGTCGGTCACCCGCGCCCGCGACGGGGCGTGGAACGCCCTCGACGGGTTCGACCACGAGACGGCGACCGCGGCGTTCGCCGGCATGACGCCCGCCGGCGTCGCCGTCCCCGACTGGTAGCCGGACGCGACGGGCGGACGCGGCGGTGGCGGGTCACGGCGCCCCGCCGGGGTAGGCCGACCGCGCGCCGCCCGCGAACGCGAAGGCACTTCTCGGCGGCCCTCCAACCCCCGCCGATGCGCGAGGCGCACCCCCGCGAGCGGACGGTCGGCACCGACTTCTACGTCAGCGACGCCGACGGCATCGGCGGCCGCCTCCGCGCGACGCCCGAGGACTTCCGGGTGCGCGAACGCGAGCGGATGGACCCCGAACCGGTCGACGCCGACCCCGGGTCGTACCCGTTCCTCCTCCTGCGCGCGACGCTCCGCGGGTGGGACACCAACGACTTCGCGGGTCGGCTGTCCGACGCGGTGGGGATCAGCCGCGAGCGGGTGTCGTGGGCGGGCACGAAGGACAAACACGCGGTCACGACCCAACTGTTCACCGTCCGCGGCGTCGACCCGGCCGACCTGCCCGACGTGCGCGACGCCGAGGTGGACGTGCTCGGGCGGGTCGGGCGCGCGCTCTCGTTCGGCGACCTGGCGGGCAACGAGTTCGAGATCAGGGTGCGCGACGCGACCGGCGACCCCGACCCGATAACGGCGGCGCTCCGGGCGTTCGGCCGCGGCGAGGGCGCGGGCGCGGTGGAGGACGCGGCCGAGGCGGGGGAAAGCGACGCCGCGGCGGCCGACGCGCCCGCCGCGGTCCCCAACTACTTCGGCCACCAGCGGTTCGGGAGCCGCCGACCCGTCACCCACGAGGTGGGGCTGGCGGTCGTCCGCGGCGACTGGCGGGGGGCGGTGCTCGCCTACTGCGGGGCGCCCCACGAGGCGGAACCCGACGAGTCGCAGGCCGCCCGGCGGGTCGTCGAACGCGAGGCGGAGTCCGACGCGCCCGACTGGAACGCGGCGCTCGACGCGATGCCCGGCCGCCTGCGCTACGAGCGGTCGATGCTCCACCGACTCGTCGAGGGGGCCGACTGGCGCGAGGCGCTGGAGGCGGTGCCCGACAACCTCCAGCGCCTGTTCGTCAACGCCGCCCAGTCGTACGCGTTCAACCGGGTCGTGAGCGAGCGTCTCCGGAGGAACCTCCCGTTCGACCGCCCCGTCGCCGGCGACGTCTGCTGTTTCGCCGAGCGCGGCGTCGAGTTCCCCAAACCGGACACCGACCGGGTCCAGCGGGCGACCGACGACAGGGTGGACGTGCTCGCGCGCCACTGCCAGCGGGGACGGGCGTTCGTCACCGCGCCGCTGGTGGGCACCGAGACGGAACTCGCCGACGGCGAACCCGGCGAGATAGAGCGCGCGGTGCTCGCCGACCTGGGCGTCGAACCCGGCGACTTCGCGCTCCCGGGGTCGTTCGAGTCCACGGGCACCCGGCGGGCGATACGGCTGGCGGTCGACCTCGACGTGGACTCCCGGGAGGGCGACCCCGTCTTCTCGTTCGCGCTCCCGTCGGGGTCGTACGCGACGACGCTGCTCCGCGAGTACCTCAAGTGCGACCCCGAGCGGCTCTAAACCGGTCGCGGACGGTCGTGGGCGGTCCCAGCCGACGGACGCGGCCCGCCCGCCGTCGCGCCCGCGCGGTGACGCAGCCGCGGTGGCCACGAACTATTTCCCCGAAAGGCGTGTAACAGTCCCGATACGTCCCTATGGAACTTCCCGACATCGAATACGACCGTGCGCGTCTCGGCTGGTGGCTGTTCGTCGCGGTGCTGTTCGCCGCCGCGATGTTCATCGTCCACTCGTTCGTCGGGATGATCTCGCTCGGCGTCTTCGGCTACTACGCGACGCGGCCAATATATCGTAAAATAGACACGTATATCGACACGGACAGGCTCGCCGCGGGACTGACGGTGACGTTCGTCATCGGCCCGATCATCCTCCTCGCACTGTACACCGGGTTTCGCGCCTTCCAGCGGGTACAGACGTTCCTCGGCGATGGCGGCGGCTCCCTCTTACGGCAGTTCGTCAACCTCGACGCGCTCACCCCCGGACAGCGCGACTCGCTGCAGGCGGCGATCCAGAACCCCCAGTCGCTGCTGTCCGCTCCCCAACAGACCGTCCAGGAGGTGTTCTCGGTCGGGCTGAACGCCATCTCCGCGGCGTTCGGCGGTCTCCTGTTGATCGGGCTCGCGTTGACCCTCTCGTACTTCCTGTTGGAGCGGCAAGAACAGCTCTCGGGTGCGCTGCTCTCGCTGATCGGGGGACACGACTCGCCGGGACACGCGTTCGCGGTGGCGGTCGACGAGGACCTCGAATCGGTGTTCTTCGGCAACCTGCTGTTCGTCGTCGTGATGTCGGTGCTCGCGGCGGTGGCCTACTACGCGACCAACTACTTCGCGCCACAGGGGCTCCACATCCCGATGGTGTTCACGCTGGCGTTCCTCACGGGGGTGGCCAGTCTGATCCCGATCGTCGTCGGGAAGATCATCTACCTCCCCGTCGTCGGCTACCTCGCCTTTCAGACGATCCAGAGCGACGGCGGGTCGCTCACGTTCGTCGCGGGGGCGCTCGTGGCGTACTTCCTCGTGCTCGACATCCTCCCGCAGGCGCTGATCCAGCCGTACATCACCGGACGGGAACTCGACATGGTGCTGATGATGTTCGCGTACGTCCTCGGTCCCGTGCTGTTCGGCTGGTACGGCTTCTTCTTCCTCCCCATCGTGTTCGTCGTGATGCTCGAGGCGGTCCGGATCATCGTGCCGGAACTGCTCCGGGGCGACCCGATCACGACGCACGTCTCGCTCGGGCAACGGGTCGGGACCGACCCTGAATCGGAGGAGCAAGTCACCCACGACGACCCGGTGAACCAGGACGATGACCACGAACAGGGCGGGGACGACGGCGAGGGCTCCTCGGAGGCGGCCGCCTCCGAGTAGTCCGAGGCCGGCGTCGGGACCCCGCTCGTCACGCCCCGTCGACCGGGATCCGGAGCGTCGCCGTCGCCGCGCCGTCGAACGAGAGTTCACAGCCGACCAGCTCCGCCCCCCACGCCACCATCCAGATGTCGAGGCTGGTGGTGTGGTTCAGCGGCGTCTCCGCCCCCGCCTCGACCGCCGCGACCTGATCGGCGGGGAAGGCGGTACCCGCGCGGAACTCCAGGCGGTAGCTCCCGCCGCTCCCCGTCTCCGCCCCGTCTCGCCCCCCGTCGAGACCGACCGTCACGCCGCCGTCGGCGTGTTCGTCGACCGCGACCAGCAGCCGCGTCACCATCGTCTCGAACAGCGCGGGGTCGGTCTCGACGACGGCGTCGCCATCGACCGCCACCTCGACGGGGAGGTCGCCGTCGAACGCGTCGACGCCGGCGGCGACCGCGCGTTCGAGTCGCACCGGCTCCCGCGGGGCGTTCGTCCGATCGAGGAGCGCGTCGACCGCGCGCGCGTCCTCCGCCAGCGCCAGCAGTTCCGCCGTGTGCCGTTCGGCGGTCGCCAGCCGGGCGTCGCGGCCGCCGTCGGCAGCGGCGCCGGAGTCGGCGGAGCCGTCGACGGGGTCCGCGCCCGCCTCGCGCGCGAGGCCGAGGTTCCCTTGGACCACGTTGAGGTCGTTGCGGATGTTGTGCCTGAGCACGCGGTTGAGCACGTCCAGCCGCTGTTCGCGCCGCCGCTGGGCCGTGATGTCCTGGAAGACCACGCTGTAGCCGACCGGCGTGCCGGTCGCGTCGGCGTGTTCGGAGGGCGCGACCGCGAACTGCCGTATCTCGCCGTCGACCCGGGTCGCGAGCGTCCGGTCGGTCGCGTCGAGGTCGACCGCCGCCCCCACGACGTCGTCGAGCGGACGCTTGAGCGCCGCCGACTCCGTGACGCCGAAGACGCGGCACGCGGCGGTGTTGAGGTTGATCACCCGGCGGTTCTCGTTGACCACCACCAGCGGCGACTCCAGCGACTCCAGCGCTGTGGCGTCGACGACGCGCCGCGTCGTCGGGTTGTACTCGAAGATGTCGGTCCGGAGGACCGCGTAGCCGTCGGCGAGCAGGTGCGGGATGAACGCGATCGGCACCAGGTTCAACTGGGGGTACGGACCCAGTTCGAGGAGCCACGCCGCCTCCGCGAACGCGGGGGGGATCGCGCTCAGCGCGATGGCGACCGACTCGGCGCGGTACAGCGAGTAGTTCACCGCCGTGTCGAGCAGCATCGCGGTCGTCAGCGCCACCAGGAACAGCCCCGCCACGACGAGCGTCCCCCCGACCCCGGTGGAGGTGTACTCGACCGTCGCCAACCCCATCATCCGCTCCACCCGGAACGTCGGCCAGACGAGGTCGGGCCGCACCGCCAACAGCACCGCGGTTCCGACCGGGTAGGCGTACAGCGCGCGGAACGCGGTCGTCTCGGTGAGGTGGCCCCGGCCGCTGTACGACAGCCCGAACGCGAGAAACGCGACGACCTGACACGACAGCGCGGTCCACGTCGCCGACTCCAGCAGCCACCGGAGACCCGGGTCGGCGACGAGGAGCGCGACACCCGAGACGCCGCAGAACACCGCCTGACTCCCGAGCGTGAGCGCGAGCCACGACGCGCCCGGCTTGCCGCGGTACGCGAGCAGCCGCCGGGTCAGGCACGCCGACCCGAGCGCGGCGACCAGCGCGCCGGCCACGGGCCAGAGCGCGGGCGTCACCGGCGGCACCCGTCGACTCCCCGCCGGCCGCGGTTCGGTCCACCCCGCGCCGAGCCGTCGGTTCGTCGCCGCCGCTCCCCCGTCTCGTGCGATCGCTTCGGCCGTCGGCCGCGCCGCGCGTCGGCCCGGTCGGCGGTTCCCACCCGGCACTCTCCCATCGGCTACCGTTCTCTCGGGGCGTCGACGGATAAGCGCTACACGCCGGCTATCAGCCGCGATACTACACGCGACACCGAACGGACGGGCTTATCCGGCGCGGCGGCGTCGCTCCGGTATGAACTGCGGGGGGTGCGGGGCGGAACTCGACCGCCCCGGCGACTACTGTCTGCGCTGTGAGACGGCCAACTGCGACGCGGTGGTCGTCGTCTTCGCCCCCGATCGTGCGACGCTGACGATGCTGTCGTTCGACGACGCCGACGAGGGGGATGCGGGCGGCCACGGCGGCGGGCGCCGGGACGACGCCGGCGCGACGGTGCTCGGCGAGACGACGGTGACGGCGACCCCCGAGACGGGCGAGCGGACGCGGCCCGCCTACCTGCGGAACTTCGCGGGTCGGGTCGCGGACGAACTCCGGCGGAAGCGGCCGGAGACGGTGTACGCCGCGGGCGAGCGCGCCCCCCTGCGGGAGACGCGCGCGCAGGTCCACTACGAGTTTTACCGCGTCCCCGACGACGACCCGGTCGGGTCGGTGATCGAACGCCGGGACGAGCCGTCGCTGGAGGTGGTCGAGAAGCCGCCAGACGAGAAGCTCGGCGGCTCACACACCACGCTCATCGGCGGCCGCACGGGGCGGGCGGTGATCGGCGTCGTCGCCGCCCACCCGCACGTCAAGAAGATCATCCCGGGACCGATCGACGCCGGCGGACAGGGGTCACAGAGCGGCCTCCGCGCCAAGGCGACCCGCGCCGACAAGCACGGCAACGTCCGCCTGCTGCTCCGTGACGGGTCGAGCGTCCAGGAGAACCGGGTCGTGACGACGGCGGGCGACCGCGAGACGGGCGAGCGGGTGCGCGCCGGCCTCAACGACGCCCTCGACGAGGAGGGGTTGTCCTAACCAGCCTCCCGGTCGTTCGCGGGCCCGTTGTTCGTCCGCGTCCGTGGGCTCGACCGCTCGGGTTCGTTCCGGTCGGGGACGGACGGGGTGGGAGTCGCGGACGAACGGCGCTCGCGGGCCGGCGCGGCGACTCGTAGGCTTTTTCACCGCGAACGCCGAACCGAGGGCTACTATGGCCGACGACAAGGCGCGAAACATCGGGAGCGCCGGGCGGTTCGGCGCACGCTACGGGCGCGTCGCCCGCAGGCGGGTCTCCGAGATCGAAAAGGGAATGAACGACGCGACGGTCGACGGCGACTCGGTCAAGCGGGTCGGCACCGGCGTCTGGGTCAACGAGGAGACGGGCGAGACGTTCACCGGCGGCGCCTACCGTCCCCAGACCCCCGGCGGGCGGGGCGTCGGGCGCTCCATCCGGGCGGCGCTCGAAGGTGAAGAGGAGGAGGACGACGCCCGCCCCGACGCGGATGAGTCCGACGAGTAACGTAAGTACCCGCGTCCCACACCCTCTCACATGAGCTACAAGTGTTCCCGGTGCAAGCGCGACGTGGAACTCGACGAGTACGGCGGGGTGCGGTGTCCGTACTGCGGCCACCGCGTACTCCTGAAGGAGCGCGCGCCCGTCGTGAAGGAAGTCGACGTCCGGTAGTGACCCCGGCCGGCCCGGCCGACGCCGACGGCCGGACGCACCGCGCGGTTCTGTCGTTCCCGTACGACGACGAGCGGCGCGCCCGCGCCGTCCACGAGGCGGTGGCGGTCGAGGCGGGCGCCATCGACGACGACCGGTCGACCGCCCGGGCCGCCCGCGACGGCGACACCGTCGAGGTGAGCGTCCGCGCGAGCGACCTGGTCGCACTCCGGGCGAGCACCAACACGTGGGCGCGGCTGGTCCGCGCCGCCGAGGACGCGGCGGCCGCGGCGGACGACGCACGCGCGGCCGAGTAGGCCCGCGCGGTCGCGAGGGCACATGACCGGGTTTTTCACGCCGAAGCCCGTCGGGGCTGGTATGCAGGGTAATTTGCCGCCCGAGGCGCAGGAGAAGATCGAGGAACTGCAGGACCTCCAAGAGCAGGCACAGCAGCTCTCGGAGCAGAAGCAGTCGACCGAGACGTCGCTCACCGAGGCGCAGACCGCGCTCGAGGCGCTCGACGACGTCGACGAGGACACCGTCATGTACCGCGAGGTCGGCGAACTCCTCGTCGAGACCGACTACGACGAGGCGCACGACGAACTCACCGAGAAGGTCGACACCCTCGAGATGCGCGCCGAGCGCTTCGACACGCAGGAGTCGCGCGTCCAAGAGGAGTTCGAGGACCTCCAGCAGGAGCTCCAGGAGATGCTCCAGCAGGGCGGCGGCCCGGCGGGCATGGGCGGCGGTCCCGGCGGTCCGGGCGGTCCCGGCGGCGCCGGCGGCGCGTAGATGACCCCCGACGAGACGACGGAACCGGACCCGACCGACGAGCCGACCGACCGCGAGGTGGTCGAGACGGCTTCCCGGGCGGCCGAGGGCGTCGTCCTCGACCGGTACAAGCAGTCCGAGCTCCACGACTTCGACGTGACCGTCACGTTCGTAGACGGGGTGCTCGACGTCGACGTCTACGTCAACCCGCCCGCCGAGGCGGCGGCGGACGCCGACGAGGTGGCCGACGAGGCGGCCCGCGCCGCCCGCGACGCGGTGGACGACCTGTTCGACGGGGCGTGAGGCGGGCCGGGAGTCGCCCCCTCCGTCCCCCTCCCGTTCTACACCCCGACCGTCACCTCCCGACGAGCGGCGCCCACCCCGCCGCCGTCGGGCGTGTGAACGGTCCTAGCAACTTTTGCCGGGTAGTCTCGTACGGTAGCGCATGGCACGAAGCGACCGCGCCGGGACGACGCCGCTGGACCGCTACCGCGAGCGGTTGCGGGAGGAGCCGGAGTGTGCGGAGTGCGGGTTCACCGACGAGGGCGGCGACTGGCGCACGAAGTACCGGAACCGCCGCATCGTCTACCACCACCTCTGTCCGCGGTGTGGCGCGACGGAGACGCTCGAACTCCGACTCGACGGCGAGTGAGACGGGGGCTCGCGGCACCGGCGGGGTTCGGTCGGGCGTCCGCCCGCTACCGCGCCGCGTTCGCGTCGTCGCGGCCGCTCGACCGGGCGGGCCGGTCGGTCCCCGTCCGGCGCGTCCGCCCCCGACCGGTGCGGGCACGCCTCCGTCGACGTTGAGGTCGACTTCGGCGGCGACACACGCCGAGCGGTCCGGCCCCGCCGCGACCCGGACGGAGAGCCCCAGCCGTCGGCGCGGCCCTCCCCCGACAGCACCGTCCCCTCGGCGGCTGTGACCGGGTCGAGGAGCCCACCGTCGGGACCACGCCCTCGTCGGTCGGAACCAGTTCTTCGAGGCGCACGCCCGCGCCGGTGGTCACCCCCACCGGGACCGGCTCCCGCCGCCCCGGCGCCGACGTAAAAAGGCGCGGCGTGAGCAGGCCGCACGTACACGGGGGTCGACCGAGTGAGTACGGAAGCCGGCGACAGCCGGCGTGACGGGGAGTCCGGAGACGACGACGTCGGGTGTCCACGGCCGCCGGGTGATACCCGGGCGTGCATGGTTACCCGTTTCGGGGTCGGCCGGACCGGATGGCGAGACGCCATTGGCGACCCCCGGTCCGCCCGCGCCCCGACACGGGGTCGGACGGCGAGTCTCCTCGCGGACGGCGGCGACACCGACCGAGAGCGGCGCCGACGGGACGGGCGCGCTATCAGTTCGCTCGACTCGCCGCCGAAACTACTTGTACGGGCGCGTAACAGCCCCGGTATGGTGGAGGCGTTCGCCGTTGCAAGCGGCAAGGGGGGGACGGGGAAGACGACGAGCACGCTCGCGCTCGGGATGGCGCTCGCCGCCGACTACGACGTGACCGTCGTCGACGCCGACACGGGGATGGCGAACCTGCTGTTTCACGCGGGGCTCGACGACGCCGACGTGACGCTCCACGACCTGCTGGTCGACGGCGCCGACTCGGCCGTCGCCGACGCGACGTACGAACGCTACGGGATGCGCGTCGTCCCCTGCGGCACCAGCCTCGCGGCGTTCGAGGCGTCCGACCCCGGCCGACTCCGGGAGGTGGTCGCGGAGCTCGCCGCGGACGCCGACGTGCTGTTGCTCGACTCGCCCGCGACGCTCGCCTCCAAGAGCGCCGTCCTCCCCGTGGTGCTCGCCGACCGCGTGGTGACCGTGCTCCAGCCGACCATCCCGTCGCTGTCGGACGGGCTGAAGGTCCAGGAGTACGCCCGGTCGTACGGGACGGAGGGCGCGGGCGTACTGTTCAACCGGGTGCACGGCGACCTCGGGCGGGTCGCCGACCAGGCCGAGGAGTACTTCGACGGCGGGACGCTCGGCGTCGTCCCCGACAGCGACGCCGCGCGGGCGGCCCGCGACGCGGGCGAACCGTTGCTCGCGCACGCGCCCGACTCCGCGGCCGCGGCGGCGTTTCGCGAGGCGGCCG
>NZ_ASGZ01000007.1 GCF_000495475.1 Candidatus Halobonum tyrrellensis G22
CCCGCGGCGTCGCCGAGTTGCACGGTTCCGTCGAGCGTCGTGACCGCGTACGCCGCGCCCGCCCGGTCGCCGGCGGCGCCGTTGCGCGGCGCGCCCACGACCACCGCGGGGTCGCCCTCGCCGGTCGCGTCGGCCGCGACGTTCACCGACCAGCCCGCCTCGTCGCCGTCGCTCTCGCCGACGAACGTCGCGTCGGCGTCGGCGAGCGAGGAGGCGCTGCCCACCCGGTCGCCGTCGACCAGGTAGGCGCGGCCGGTGCCGTTGCGGGGCGACCCGACGACCACGTCGGCGGCGTCGCCGCCCGTCACGTCGGCGGCGGCGACCGACCACCCGGTCAGCGACCCGGCGTACGTACCGGCGAGTTTCGCGTCGGCGTCGGTGACCGGCATCGTCCCGGCGAGGTCGGCGCCGCCGTCGAAGACGTAGACGGCCCCGGCGTTGTTCGCGCCCTCGTCGTCGTGGGGCGCGCCGACGAGCAGGTCGTCGACCCCGTCGCCGTCGACGTCGGCGGCGTCGACGTCGTTGCCGACCCAGTGGCCCCACGACTGGCCGTCGACCCGCACGTCCGCGTCGGCGGCCGTGAGGTCGCCGGCGTCGACGGGGCCGTAGAAGACGAAGACGCTCCCCGAGCGCGGAGCGGTGGCGTTACGGAACGGCGCGCCGACGACCACGTCGTCCGTCCCGTCGCCGTTCAGGTCGCCGACGGCGGTGCCGAAGCCCATCTCGTCGTTCCCCTCGCCGGTGACCGTCACCGCGGCGGTCGAGAGGCTCCGGGTCCCGTCGAGCGGTTCGCCCGCGGGCAGCGACGCCGCCTCCGGCGTAGCCGTCGGCGAGCCGTCGTCGGGCGGCGACGCCGCCGTCTCGTCACTCCCGTCGGCGGTGCCGCCGTCCGCGTCGTCGCTCGGGTCGGCGGTCGTCGCCCCGTCGGGGGTGCCGTCGACCGTCGGTTCGACCGCCGGTTCGGTACCGTCTCCGCCGGAGTCGCCGAGGAGGACCAATCCACCGCCGATGACCGCGACGGCGACGACGACGACGGCGCCCACCGCGAGCGCCCACGTCCGCCCGTCGTCGCCGAACGCGTCGTCCAATCCGGACATGTAACTGGTACTCTACGGGGAACCCTTTAGTTCGGACTGTTCCGGTCGCCCGCGAGCCGCGATGGGTCAATCGGAGTCGGGCGTGAAGCGTACCGGCTCGGTTCCGACTCCAGCGGGTTCTTGTCGCTCGGGGGCGTTCGGCGAGGCGTGCAGGTGGCCATCATCACCGTCGGGGACGAGATACTGGCGGGCGACACGGAGAACACCAACGCCTCGTGGCTCGGCCGTCAGGTGACCGAGCGGGGCGCGACGGTCGCGCGCGTGCTCGTCGTCCCGGACGACACCGCGGTGATCGCCGACTACGTCCGGCGGTGGGTCGACGAGTTCGACGCCGTGGTCGTCACCGGGGGACTCGGCGGCACCCACGACGACGTGACGATGCGGGCCGTCGCGGACGCGTTCGACCGCGGACTGGTCGTCGACCCGGACGTCCTCGACGAGGTGACGGCGACCGCGAACGCGTTCGCCGAGCGGAACCCCGACCTCACCGACGCGTACGACCTCGACCTCGACCTCGAAGCGTGGGCGGAGATACCCGAGGGCGCGCGGCCGCTCGACAACGCCGCCGGACTCGCGCCGGGGTGCGTGCTCGACGGCGTCTACGTCCTCCCGGGCGTCCCCGAGGAGATGCGCGCGACGTTCGAACCGGTCGCCGACGAGTTCGGCGGCGACGCCGTCTCGGAGACGCTGTACACCCCGATGCCCGAGGGCGCGCTCTCGGGGACGCTCGCCGACCTCCCCGAGCGATTCGACGTGGCCCTCGGGAGCTACCCCGCCCCGACCGGGACGCCCGGCCGCGTGAAGGTCACCGGCAGCGACCCCGACGACGTGGCCGCGGCGGTCACGTGGCTCAGCGAGCGACTGGAGACGGTCGAGGAACCGGGCGAGCGGGCGTAGCCGCCGGTCCCGCGCGGCGTAACTATCGCGAACGATATCGGGCTGCAAACGGTTAACCCGGTTCCGTCCGTTCTCTCGCACATGTGGACCAGCCGAGCCAGCGGCGGCGCGGATTCACGTGCGCAGTCCGAGGTGATCGGCGTGGTCCTGCTGTTGGGACTCACGGCGGTCAGCCTCTCGGCCGTCGTGGTCGTCGGCGGGGAGGCGATCGACGCGACCCAGGATAGGGTGACGTTCGACGGCACCGAACTCGCCATGACGGAACTCGACTCGCGAGTCGCGCTGGTCGGTCTCGGGCAGGCGGAGTCGCGCCGGGTGTCGCTACCCGCCTCCCAGCGCGGCACCACCACCGTCGACGAGGACGCGGGCGAACTCCGCTTTACGGTCACGAACCGGTCGACCGGCGACACCGTACTCGACCGGACGGTCACCCTCGGGACGGTCCGCTACGAGCAGGACGGGCGGTCGCTCGCCTACCAGGGCGGCGGCGTGTGGCGGGTGTCCGACGGCGGCGCCGCGCGGATGGTGTCGCCCCCCGAGTTCCACTACCGGGCGGGCGGCGGCGGCCAACCCACGCTGACGCTGCCGGTCGTCACGGTGTCGGGCGACGCGACCGGCGACTCGTTCGTCGTCACCGCCAACGGGAGCGACCCGCTCTTCCCCCGGAGCGACGACCCCGCGCTGGGTAACCCGCTCGAATCCGGGCGCGTCGAGGTCACGGTCCGGAGCGACTACTACCGGGCGTGGGGGTCGTACCTCGAAACCCGGACCAGCGGGACCGTGACCTACGACCACGACGCGCGGAGCGTGACGCTGACGCTGGTCTCGCCGACCGAACCCCGGCGTCTCGACGACGCCATCGCCTCGGAGAGTCTGAACGTGGTGCTCGGCGGCGGCGCGACCGTCGACAGCTACAACTCCTCGGAGGCGCCGTACGCCGGCGACGACGGCACCTGTCCGGCCGGGACCGACGCGACCGTCTACGTCAAGGAGGACCTCGAAGTCAGCGGCGGGTCGGTCGTCTGCGGCGACATGTACGTCGACGGCGACCTCGCGGTCGGCGGCGGCATCACGGTCCGGGGCGACCTCGTGGTCAACGGCGACCTGAGCTTCGGCGGCGGCTCCGGCACGGTCGACGCCGACGCCATCGTCGTCGACGGCGGGCTGGATCTGGGCGGCGGCGTCACGCTCGCGAGCGACACGGTGGTCGTCCGCGACAGCGTCTCCGAGGACGGCGGCGTCACCGTCACGTCGAACGTGAACGTCGCGGTCGGCGGGGAGTACCTCTCGGGGTCCGGCGACTTCGAGGGTACCGCCCGCGTCCGCGGCGACTTCGTCCCCGCGGACGGCCAGTACGTCGGGGGGACGGTCAGGACCGCCGGCGAGTACGCCGACGACGGGGTGTGGCCCGACGACGACGACGCGACGATCGTCGAGGGCGCCGTCCCGCCCGACCTGAGCCGACTCGACCGCGCGCGGACCATCGGCGAACCCAACTTCGAGCCGATCGACAACCGGATCGCGAGCACGCTCGACGACGTGGAGAACGACAGCGACGCGGACGACCACCTCGACGACATCGAGTCGGGGAGTTGCTGGGGGGAGACCTGCACGCTGTCGGCGGGCCGCTACTACCTCGACCGGGTGGACGTCGGCGGGAACGTCGTGGTGAACACCACCGACGGCCCGGTCACGCTCGCGGTCCGGAACGACTTCGACGTCGGCAGCGACGGGATCGAAGTGGTCGGGGACAACCCCGTCGAGGTGTACGTCGGCGGCGACGTGCGCGTCGGCGGCGGCGGCGACCTCGTCACCGCGTCCGGCCGGGGCGACCAGGTGCGGATCTACGGCGGTTCGGGGTCGACCTACTCGGTCGGGAGCGGGTCGCGGGTGTACGGCGTCCTCTACGCGCCGGGCAACGAGGAGATAACGCTGGGCAGCGGCGCGGAGTTGTACGGCGCGGTGGTGGGGACGGTGAGCAGGGTGTCGGGCGACGCCGCCATCCACTACGACTACGCGCTCGCCGACCAGCCCGCGATCGACGGCGACTCCGACCAGCACCCCCACCTCACCTACGTCCACGTCAGCGTCAACCGCGTCGAGATCGACGACGACTGACGACGACAGGGGTCACTCCTCGTAGGCGACGGTCACGCGTGTCTCGGTCACGACCACCACCTCGGTCTGGTAGCTACACCGCACGGTCGCGTTCGCGACCGAACACGTCGTCGGCGTCAGGTCGTCGAGCGTCCGCTTCCACGCGCCGACCCGCCGGGGGTCGGTCTCGACTTCGATGGTGACGGTCGAGAGACTCCGGTTGACCGCGGCGTCGCGACTGACGCGGTCGGCCCGGACGAGCACGACGCCCGACCCGCCGCGCTGTGGGCCGGTGCCGGTCACCTCGACCAGCGGGACGACCGTGCGCTCGCGGGTCGCGACGACCGGCGGCGCGCGGACGGTCGCGCTCCCGCCCCGCTCGGTCCGGAACACCGCACCTCCCTCGTAGACGAGTTGGGCGTCGTCCGTGGTGTACGTGAGCGCGGTCGTCGACACCTGTCCCGTCCCCCGCCCCACCACCTTGCCGTCGGCCTTCACCGTGATCATCGTCCCCTCGTCGAAGCCGAGGCGGGCGTCCGCGAGTCGGATCTCGGTCGCGCGGCCCGGCGCGTCGCCGACCGCGATGTCGTCGAGGTTCTCCGCGAGCACGTCGAACGCGCGTTCGGCGTTCGACACCTGCTCGACCGACCGCGCGTCCTGAAGCCCCGACACGCCGAACACCACCACCGTCCCGGTCGTGAGCACGATCAACGAGAAGACGAACACGAAGCCGAGCACGTCGCTGACCCCGCGGTCGCGCTCGCGACGGTCGTCGGCAGCGGGCGGTTTCACACGCATCTACCCGTCCCCCCGCTGGAACTCGACCCGGAGCGGCCCGCCGCCGTCGTACCGAACGTGGACGGTCCCGCCGGGGAGGCCCTCGGCGGGCGCGACCCCGACGCGGGTCGAAAGCGGCACCCGGACCGACACCTCGACCGCCGCCGCGCGGAACACCAGCGCCGTGCGGTTTCTCCCGCCCGCGTCGGGAGCGTCGACGACCGACACCGCGTACGTCGACCCCGCGACCCGGTTCGGGAGTCGGATCTCGACGTCGACCTCCCCGCCCGACGAGGCGGCGGCGAGGCGGTCGGCGTCGCCGACCGCGCCCGCGAGGCGTTCGGCGTGGACCCGCAGCCCCTCGGTCGTGGCGGCCGTGCGCTCGCCCTCGAGGTACGACCCGCCGCCGACCAGCAGCCCCGTGATCAGGATCGCGGAGATGCCGAGCGTGAGCACGTACCCCAGCGCGGTCGAGGACGCGCGCTCGTCGCCGCAGACGCCACAGCCGCCGCCCACGCCGACGCCGACGACGCCACTGCCCGCCGACGCCTCGCGCTCACCCATCGAACTCACCCGGCGCGACCGTGACGTTCGTGGCGTACCACACGTTCCGGTTCCGGTAGTTCACCCGGAGGTCGGCGGCGTAGACGCCCGCCGAGTAGAACGGCGACGCCGCGGCGTCCTCCCCCGCGAAGTTGCCCGCCTCGACCGGCCCGCCGACCGGGTCGCCAGCGCCCCTGCGCGCGACGAACCCGTACGTCCCGGTCGCGGCGTGCCCGTTGCGGTAGCCGACGGTGTACGGCTCGCTCGGCGAGAGGAACTCGAGCGCGGGCGCGTCGGTGCCGTTCACCGTCGCGTCCGCGAACGACACGGCGAGCGCCGTCCCCGGTCGACACGTCGCCGGAGTCGCGGTGCCGCCGGGGGAGAACGTCTTCACGCACGCGTGGGTGTCGTTGCGGTAGACGGTGACGGTCCAGACGCTCCCGGTGGCGTTCTCGAACCGCACCCCGAGCGCCGCGTCGCGCAGCGCCGACCCGTCGGCGACGGTGGCGTCCGAGAGCGCCGAGTCGGGTTCGACGGCCGCCTCGTACGCCCGAACCCGAGCGTCGGTCACGAGCGTCCAGTCGCCCGACGCGTTGGCCTCGTCGCCGGCGGGGACGAGCGCCCGCGAGGCGTTCGTCTGGCCGGCGTACGTCCCGGGCGTGGTCGCGGTCACCGTCACGTCGCCGACCGCGTTCCGGTACGCGAGGTGGCGGTCGGCGACCGCGCGCCACTCGACTACCCGCGCCGCGAGCGCGTCGGCCGCGGTGTCGTTCGTCGACTCCCGGCTCACCTCCCGGACCGCGTCGGCGGCCGCCGCGGTCGCCTGTCGGTCGTACGCGAGGGCCGGCCCGGCGTGGGTGCCGTCGTCGCGGGTCGCGACCGCGCCGGCGTAGATGACGGAGTTGAGCACCACCGCGAGGACGACGAACGTGGTCGCGAGCGCGAGCGCACCCACGACGAACAGTTGCGCGCGGTCCCGCCCTCCCGCCGCCCGGCTCAGATCCGCCACAGCACCACCTCGATCTCGAACACGCCGTACAGCCCCGAGTCGGGCGCCGCGTCGGGTGCGAAGTACGACCCGCTCGCGTCACCGAGTCGGGGGCCGGTCGCGTTCCCCGCGGGGTCGAGCAGGCGGTCGTCGTCGCGGAGCGTGACCAGCCGCGTCGCCACCGTGGCGTGTTCGGTCGGTTCGCCCATGCTCACGAGCCCGACGCTCGCGTCGCTGGTGTTCCACGACGAGAGGCTGTCGTTCTCGCCGGGCACGACGTAGCGGACGTTGACGTTGTACGCGACCCCGCGGTCGAGGAACACCTCGTCGAGCGCGGTCCCGAACGCGGTCGGCGGCCCGCCGCCGGTGTAGCCACCGCCGGTCGCGCCGTGGAACCGGCCGGCGTCGGGGTCCCAGTAGCGCAGCGTGCGCGCGAGGCTGCCGTTGGCCGCCTCGGCCGCGAGCAGGCTCTCGGCCTCGTACGCCTGCTGGTTCTCGATGTGCTGGTTGGACGTGCTGCCCGTGAGCGGGGTGACGGCCGCGATCTGGAGTGCGAACGCCACCCCCGAGAGCATGACAAGCCCCGCGGCGACCGCCTCCAGGGTGTGCGCCTGTGCGCGCACGGTCACCACACCCTCACGACGAGGCGGACGCTCCGGCCGTCGAGGAAGACGACCCGCCGGGCGGTGGTCGCGTCGGCGCCCGCGTGCGGGCTGGCCGGCGTCGACAGTCGTACGCTGTCCGGTGTGATCTCCGGGAACGCCGACGTGTCGAGCCGAACCGCGCCGGCGTCGCGCGGGCGCCCCTCGATCGACACGTCGACCCGGTCGGCCGTCCCGAGCGCCGCCGCGGGCGAGTCGGCCGCCCCGAACGCGCACGCCGCGGGCGGGGCGGTGTCGTTCCTGAACGTCTCGAAGAACGCGGCGGTACAGACCGGGTCGAGCACCGCGGGGTCGGCGGGGTCGCCGAGCAGCCCGCCCGCGAGTTCGTCCGCCAGCCGGTCGGCGGTCGGCGACCCCGCCTCGTCGCCGAACGGGACGAACAGCTGTCCGCTGAAGCTCACGGCGAACGCGACCGCGAGCAGGAAGATGCCCGCGCCGACCGCGTAGTCGGTCGTGATCTGCGCCCGGGTCGACCGCTCCGCGTGCGACGCTCGCTCCGCGTGCGCCGTCCGCTCGGTCCGCTCGGGTCGGTGCTCGGTCGTTTCCTGCCGTCCGGGGACGCCGGCATCGCCCGCCGTCTCCCGCCCGCTCGACGCGTCCGCTCCGCCCGGCCCGGTCGGGGCCGCCGACCCGACCCGCGGTGTGCGGCTCACGCCACCACCACCCAGACGCCGAGCGCGACGGTGAGCAGCACGACGACGAACTTGACGCCCGAGACGATGTCGGCGCTCCGGATGTACCCCGCGACCAGCCCCGACACGACCGCCTGGAGCGTGACCGCGTGGAAGAACAGCGCCGAGAGCTGGTCCACGTCGACGTTCCCCGCGAACCCGCCGCTGGCGACCCCACCGCCAGCGCCGCCGGCGGCCGCCGTCCCGCCCCCGCCCGCGCCGCCGGTCAGCCCCGTCAGCACGTCGAGGAACTTCAGCTTCAGGATCGCCATCACGGCCAACAGCGTGAGGTACGTCATCAGGATGATCGCCACCTGCATCCGGGTGCGCGACTTCCGCTCGCGGTCGATGTCGTCCTGGTTCTCGCTGGCCTGCGCCGCGGTGGTCAACACGTCCGTGATCTGGCTCGACGCCTCCTGCGCCTCCGAGATGAGCTTCACCGTCCGCGCGAGCCGCGGGATGCGGTAGGCGTTGTTGAACTCGACGAGCGCCTCCCGGAGGCTCATCCCGTAGTTCACCTTGGCGTACATCACCTCGAACTCCGCCGCCAGCCGGCCCGAGGAGGTGTCGGCGACCGTCTCGACCGACTCGAGCAGCGTCTGGCCGGTGTCGTTCGCCGACGAGAGCTTCCGGAGCGTGTCCGAGAGCTTGTTCGTGACCCCGCCGCGGCGGTGCTGGTGCCAGCTGTGGAACGCCGCCAGCGGGATCAGCGTGACGTACGCCGGGACGTACACCCACGCGAACGTCCCCCACACGGGGTTGGCGACGAAGCCGTCCCACGACAGCGGCGCCGACCCCGACAGCACCGCGAACCCGACGAGTACGAGCGCCGCGGGGGCGGTGAGCGCGAGCGTGTACGACGGGTTCTCCCGGAGGAACACGTGCGGCGCCCGCAGCAGTTCCGCCGTCTTGTGCGTCCCCTCCCGGCTCCGGATCCGGTCGAACACGCCGAACGACCCGACGAACGACTCGACCAGCCCGAGGTGGAGGAGGCCCTCGCGTTGGCTCTCGGCGAACCGCTCGTCGACGCCCGAGGGGTCGAGGACGCCGTCGCCGGGTTCGTCCTGTTTCACCGTCGAGACCAACACGAGGAAGCCGACGCCGATCAGCGGCGTGAGGAGGTACACCGTCGCGAACAGGAGGAACGGGTCGCCCTTCCCCATCATCGCCATGATGACGAGGATGATGATCAACAGGAGCGGGAACAGCGACAGCGTCATGTACATCTCGCCGAACAGTTCGAGCGTCTCTAAGGTCAGCTCCTGCTGCTGTTTGGCCGTCCGGAGGTGTTTGTCCTTCTTGTCCTTGAGAAACTGCTCCATGTCCCCCCCGGAGTTGATGATCGACAGCATGTCGGTGAGGAACTGCGAGAGTTCGTCGCTCGGCGTCTCGATCGCCTGCTCGCGCACCGCGTTCCGGTAGTCGGTGCCGAAGTACTGCGTCTCGTGGACGATACTCTGGAACTCGCGGGCCACCTCGCCGTACGTGTCGTCCGCCTCGGCCATCGCCTCCAGTATCTCCAACTGGTTCAGCCCGCCCACCGACAGCGCGTACATGAACGACACCGCGTCCGACAGCAGCATGTTGATCTCCCGCTCGCGGGCGCTCGCCCGCTGATAGGGGATCGCCAACAGCGTACCGAAGCCGAGCCCGAACCCGACGCCGCCGAAGACGGCGCCGCTGAGTAGCACGCCCACCGGCATCGTGAGACTCCGGAGCAGTCGCGCGGTCTCCACCGACGACACCGGGATGCCGAGTCCGACCGCCTCCGGCGAGACGACCCCCAACGCGAACAGGGCGTAGCCGAGCAGGCTCCCGCAGAGCCACAACAGCCCGCCGACCAGCACCCCGACCCCGAGCGCGCGCGAGACGTACAACTCGACGGGCTGGCTCATCCGCGCCTCGGTGAGTTTCTCCTCGATGCCCGCGACGAAGTCGCCGTCGGTGTCGAACAGCCGCCGGAACAGCGGGTAGAAGGCGTCCGCGAACCCCTGCGCGCTCCCGAACCCGCCCTCGGTGTCGAGGCTCATCTACGACTCACCCGTCCCCTCCGCGTCGCCGACCCCCCACTCGTCGCCCGCGTCGGCGGCGGCGTCATCGTCGTCGGTGTCATCGTCGTCGGTGCTATCGTCAGCGGCGTCATCGTCGGCGGCGCCGTTCGACGGGACCCCGCCGTCCGACCCGGGGCCGTCCGCCGCCGCGCCGGGGTCGTCACCGTCACTCGTGTCGTCGGGGTCGTCGAAGTCGTCGATGCCGGCGAACGGGTCGTCGCCCCCGTCGGCGGCGGTTCCGTCCCCGCGGGTGTCGGCGTCGGCGGCGGCGTCGCCGCTCCCGTCGTCCGCGCTCCCATCCGCGGCGTCGGCGGGGCTATCCTCCGATCCGACGCCGCTCCCAGTTCCGTCGGCCGGGTCCGCCAGGTCCGCCCCGGCGCCGGCCTCGGCCTCGACGCTCGCGGACGAGGCGGGGATGTCGAGGGCGTCGGCCACGCCGGCGGGTGCGGCGGCGCGGTGCTCGTCGAACAGCGGTTCCGCCTCGTCGAGGATACCGCCCACGTGGTCGAGCATCTCGTCGCTCGCCTCCGGCCGGGGGACCATCGCCTCCTCGTCGGGGTCGACGTCGATCAGCACCGACTCCATCTCGCGGAGGTCCTCGAGGCTGGTCTCCAGCCCGTCGGTCGCCATCAGCCCCACGATGGTCTCGGGGTCGTTGATGAACGCCTGCAGCGTCGCGGCCACCTGCGTGTACGTGTTCAGCCCGCGGTCGATCAGGTACGCGAGTACGGCCTGCCGCATCAGCATCTCCTCTTCGAGCGTCTCGCGGGTCCACCCGCGGTCGAACTGGATCTCCCGTAGCGTGTTCGACTCGCCCATCTTCAGGAACTCGTCGGTCTCGGCCTGCCACTGGTAGACGTCTTGGACGTTGATCTCGTCGTTCTCGGCGTCGTAGTGGTTGATCTCCGTGAGCGACTTGTTCCGGCGGACCTTCCGCCCCCGCACCCGGGTCGCCGACTGGATGGAGACCAGGTCGAGCGCGGTGAACATCGTCTTCGAGACGTTGATCGGGTCGGTGGTGAACCGCTTGAGCACCTCCCCCACGTTGTCGGCGTGGAACGTCGTGTACGTGGTGTGGCCCGTCGACATCACCTGAAACAGGGTTCGCCCCTCCTCGCCGCGCACCTCGCCCATCACGATGTAGTCGGGCCGCTGGCGGAGCGCGGCCTCCAGCAGGTCGAACTCGTCGACGTCGCCCTTGTCGTCCTCGGAGAAGGAGGGGCGCGTCACCGAGGCGATCCAGTTGCGCTGGGGGAGTTCCACCTCGCGGGTGTCCTCGATCGAGACGATCTTCGAGTTCGAGGGGATGAACAGCGACACCGCGTTGAGACTCGTCGTCTTCCCCGAGGCGGTGCCGCCCGCGAACAGGAGGCTCTTGTCGTTTTCGATGCAGAGCCAGATGAACGCCATCTCCTCCAGCGAGAAGGTGTTCCAGTTGATCAGGTCGATCGGCGTGAAGGGGACGTCCTTGAACTGCCGGATCGTGTAGTTGGTGCCGTGGTCCGACACCTCCCGGCCGAGCGTCAACTGCGCGCGCGACCCGTCCGGCAGCGTCGCGTCGACCTGCGGGCGGCGCTTGGAGATTCCTTTGCCCGACCGCTGGGCGAGTTTGACCACGAAGTCGTCGAGTTCGTCCTCGCCGTGGTAGACGTTCGAGATGATCTGCTCGTACTCGGAGTGGTAGACGAAGACGGGGCTGTCGTAGCCGTCACACGAGACGTCCTCGACGTTGATGTCGTGTTTGATCCCGTCGATCCGCTCGTAGCCGACGAAGTCGCGTTCGAGGTAGTACAGCAGTTTCTCGACGGCGTACTCGGTGAGCGTGTCGGGGTCCTCCGCGAGCACCGCGGGTTCGGGGCGGGCCGCGATGCCCTCTAGCCCGCCCTCGGTTCGGGGCGTCCAGTAGCCGAGCGCGCGCACCAGTCGGGCGGCGGCGTCGTCGCCGTCGGGGTCGACGTCGAGTACGCCACGTTCGCGGAGCGCGTCCGCGACCCGGTTGCCGAGACCGGTCCCGTCGGGCCGGTCGTAGAGGTCGTACCGGTCGAGCAGCGCGTACGTCTCTTCGCGGATGACGCTCCGGCGGTGGCTCTCGTCGCCGGCGACCACCCCCTCGTCGGCGTACTTGATCGCCGAGCGGAGTTTCCCCTCGAAGAACTCGCTCAACTCCGTCTCGACCCGGTTGAGCGCCGGTTCGACCACGTAGTACTTCTTCTCGTTCTCCTTACTGGAGTGGAAGACGATCACGAACGAGTACGGCTCGTTCACCCAGTAGCGCTCCACCTCCTCGAAGTGGGTCTTCTTCGGGATCGGCACCGCCTTCTCTAAGTCGTAGCGGTTGGTGAGCGTCGTCTCGCCGTCGGCGTCCGAGAAGAACTCGTCCTCGTCGACGTCGGCTGCGACGTTCACCGTCCGCTCGTCGACCACCGCGTCGAGTTCGGGCGCGCGGTCGCTGAGGTGGCCCAACACCGACTCGACCGCGTCGGGGTCGAACCCCAGCGCCTCCGTCCTGTCCTCGTGGGTGAACGACAGCGGTTCGTCCTCCTCGTCGGTCGGGGGGTTCCCCTCCTCGTCGAGGAAGTACTCGCGCTCGTAGTCGTCCCACGTGTAGATGTCCTTCCACACCGGCGTCTCGTCGTACGCCAACAGCGGCGAGGCGTCCGCGATGTCCGCCCCCGTCGCACCCGCCGCGCCGACCCGGTCGGCGAGTCCCGAGAGGTCCGTCCCGAGGTACTCCGCGGGGTCGACCCCGACGGCGTCGAGGTCCTCGTCGGTCACCGGCCGTCGGCCGGGCGTCGCCGTGGGGTCGTCCTCGTCGGGCGGGAGGCGGATGCGATCGGCCAACGCGTCCGCCGCGTCCGTCTCACCCCGGTCGCGGAGGAAGTCGACCCAGGTGTACGTCTCCGCGTCCGCCCCGTCCCCGACGCCGTCCGCCCCGTCCCCGACGCCGTCCGCCCCGTCCCCGACGACGTCCGCCCGGTCGTCGTCGTCGCCGTCGGTGTGGCCGGCGTCCCCCTCGGCCCCACCAGACCGCGACGCTTCCGCGTCGTCGGTTGTCATTACGGCTACCGACTCCCGCGACGACCTTCAACCGTGCCATCAAACTCTCCGATATGATAACTGCGGCGTCAGCGGGCTGTCGGTCGCCGGGTCCGCACTCCGAGCGGCGTTCACACTCCCCGACGACCGCAGTGGGACGGGCCGAACGACGGACCGCGTAGCGGTCGGCAGACGAAGGGTCGGCGCCGCGTCTAGCTTTCGATCGCTTAGTTGTGAGCGCGCAGAGCCGGGGATCGCTAGCGAAAAACGACAAGAAGGAGCCACCCCTATATCAACCCGCGATGACACTTCAGGATACGCTCTCGGAGATCGACCACCTGGACGACGAACAGCGCGAGTGCATCGAGAACTGCTTCGAGGCCGCCGCAGCCTGCGAGTGGTGCGCCGACGCGTGCGCCGGCGAGGGCGAGGGGATGGCGGAGTGCATCCGACTCTGTCGCGACGTCGCCGACCACGCCTCGCTGCACGCGCGGTTCATGGCGCGCGACTCCGGCTACAGTTCGAAGATGGCCGAAGACTGCGCCGAACTCTGTCAGGAGTGCGCCGACGAGTGCAGCCAGCACGACAACGACCACTGTCAGCTCTGTGCGGACGTGCTCGAAGAGTGCGCCGAGAGCTGTCGGTCGATGGCCGCCTGAGGCGGGGAGCCGTCGCGGTCCGCCCGGCGTCGACACCGCTCGTCTGACACCCCAGTTTTTTCGCCCGATCCCGATCCGACGCGCTCAGCCTCGCAGCTCGCCGACGTCGCCGGTGACGGTCGTCCCCACGAGGTCGCCGAGCGGCGCGCGAACCCGGTACTCGGGCGTCTCGACGCGGATGGTCGAGTCGGCCGTCACGTCGGTGAAGCGGAGTTCGAGATGGTACTCGCCCGCGTCGTCGATGGCGGTCGCCTCCCGCTGGCCCGTCGGCTCGTGTCGCGCCCACGCCGTCTCGCCCGCGTGGGCGGCGTCGGTCACGCCGCTGATCTCGCGTAGCTCGGGGCGAACGTCGACGTTCGCGCCCGCGACCGGGTATCCGCGGTCCGTCCACTCCCAGAACCCCTCGTCGATGACGTACACCTCCTCGTAGCCGTCGTCGATCAGCGTCGACGCCCGGAGCGACGAGAGGTGGTGGGGACAGCCGCAGTAGCAGACGATACGCGCGTCGGTCGGCCACTCCGCGACCGGGTCCGAGGGCCGCCCGTCGGGCGCGGGACTCCACACCGCCCCCTCGACGTGCGACCGGTCGTACGCCCGTTCGCCGCGCGCGTCGGCGAACCGCGCGGCGTCGTCCTCGTACCACTCGTGTACGGTGTCGACCGGCACCAGCGGGACTCCCGTCCCCTCGACCGTGATCCGCTCGAACCCGCCGTCGCTCGTCTCCTCCGAATCCGACGTTCCCGACCCGCCGAGACAGCCGCCGAGGAGGGTGACGCTCCCGGCCGCGAACGACCGCCGCGTCGTGCGCTTCCATCCCATCTCCGGGTCGTTACGCGCGGGCGCCGAAGAGTGTTCGCGTGGCGGCGGTGCCGAAACCACTCTAGCTACGGTACCGCGAGCGAGGCCGAAGGCCGAGCGAGGAGGCCCCCGCTAAAAGTGGTCGACGGGCGCGACGGGAGTCACGCGAGCGAACGTAGTGAGCGAGTGTGACCCAGCGAGACCGACGGTCTCGCGGAGTCGGGGCCGTGAGCGACCGGAGGGAGCGAACGGGCGCGACGGGATTCGAACCCGCGATCTAGAGGTTAGGAACCTCTCGCCGTATCCCCTTGGCCACACGCCCCACTACCGGGTGTGAGGCGGCGATAGAAAAGCGGACCGGAGCGCGTCGAGACGGGTCAGTTCCGCTCGGTCTCGGTTTCGGTCGCGGTGTCGGTCGCCGTGCCCGCGCCCGCGGTGCCCGTCTCGTCGCGGTCGTTGAGGTCGCCGACGGTCTCCTCTTGCATGTCCTCGAGTTCGTCCTCGATCTCCTCGCGACCCTTCTTGAACTCCCCCATCGCCTGCCCCGTCGAGCGTGCGAGCTTCGGGATCTTGTTCGCCCCGAACAGTAGGATGAGGACGAACAGGATGATGAGCATCTCCGGCCCGCCCGGGATCGCCCCGAACAGGAGTGCTGTGGTGTCCATCTCTACTCCCGCCTAACCGGCTGGTAATTATAGGCTTTTTGGACCGCGGGGTTTCGGGTGTTCGAGCGCTATCGCGGGTGAAATCGGCCGGACACGACGATATTTGGTCCGATCCGAGCGGCGGCCCGGCCGTCCGTCGACGGTCGCCGACGCCGCCGCCGGCCCCACGTGGTAGCAAAGCCATAAGTAGGTGGATGGAGAGCGTCCGGTTGGATGATAGACACCCTCCTCACCGCGATGGCGGACCCGACGCGGCGGCGCGTACTGGGTCGGCTCGAACCGCTCGACGCGGGGCGGACACTCGCGGTCGACGACCTGTTCGACGACGGCGACGACGACGCCGACCGACTCCGCCTCCGGCACGTCCACCTCCCGAAACTGGCCGAGGCCGACCTGGTCGACTGGGACCGCGAGGCGGCCCGCATCGGGGTCGGAGCCGACTTCGAGCGGGCGTTGCCGCTGCTCCGGGCCGCCCGGGAGGTCGAAACCGGCGTCGGCCCCGGCGCGGGCGCGGCGTCCGAGTCGGGCCGTGCGGGGCGGTGAGTTCGGCCCGTACGGGGCGTGTGAGTCCCGGTGTCGCGCGCCCGCGGCGGCGCTCGCCGTCCCGAGAGACGTGGGGTAAGGGCTTTTGCGGGTCGCCGCCGTGGGCTGAGATATGAGTAACTCCGACGAGGCGCAGACCGTAGAGGAGTCGACCCCCCGGGAGTACGACCCGAACGCGGAGCACGCCTTCCCGGACCACCGGCTCAACGACGTACTCGACGCGCTGTTGTCGGACGCCGAGGTGACCGCGTACCTCCGTGCGCAGAACGTGAACGCGGTCGAGCGCAAGGGGTACAACGACCACGGCGCCAAACACATCAGCATCGTCCGGAACCGCGCGCTCCGACTGTACGACCTGCTCAAGCGGGGGAACGTCGAGTTCAACGGCGCGACCCAGCAGGGGCTCGACGAGGCGGACGAACCGGTGATAATCGCGCTCGCGGCGACGCTCCACGACATCGGCCACGTGGTCCACCGCGACGACCACGCCTACTACTCGATCCCGCTCGCGGCGGACGTACTCGACCGGTTCCTCGCGCAGTTTTACGACATCGACAACCAGGTGCGCGTGAAGGCGGAGGTGCTCCACGCCATCCTCTGTCACCACACCGAGGAGGACCCGCTGACCCGCGAGGCGGGCGTCATCCGCGTCGCGGACGCGCTCGACATGGAGCGGGGCCGCTCGCGGATGCCCTACGAGAAGGGCGGGCGCGGCATCAACACCCTCTCCTCGCAGGCGATCCGGAACGTCGAACTCAAACCCGGCGAGGACGAGGACGCCCCCGTCCTCGTCGACATCGAGATGGTGAACGCGGCGGGCGTCTACCAGGTGGACAGCCTGCTGAAGGCGAAGCTCCGCAACTCGCTCATCGAAGACTACGTGCGTATCGTCGCGATCAACACCAAGGCCGACGACCAACTCGTCGAGCGGATCGAGCTGTAGCGGTTCCCCTCCCCGTCGGCCGTTCACACCCTGTACGGGGCGAATCACTCCGGAACGGCCGGCTTTATACCGCGCGGTCGTGTTTCGATACGTAACACAGTGGCTGGGTTCGGAAGTTCGATCGGTCTGCTCAAGGACAGGGAGTTCGGCGCGCTCGCGGGGACGGCGTTCGCACGGAGCCAGGCGTACTCGACGCTGCTGCTCGCGCTCTCGCTGTACGCGGAGCTGTTCGGGACCACCGGGTTCGTCGAGGGGCTGTTCGGGACGGGGTTCGCCGCGGTCCAGTTGGTGATCGTCCTCCCGCTGGGACGGAAGATAGACACCGGGAACGCGAAACACTGGCTGCTCGCGGGGCTGGCGCTCAACGTTGTCGTGTTCGTGGGGTTCGTCTTCGTCGACAGCGCGGTCCACGTCGTCCTGATCCGGATGGTTCAGGGGCTGGGCGCGAGCATCCTCTGGATCACGGGGTCGACGGTGATCGGCACCATCTCCCCCGACGGCGAGAACGGCCGGTGGCTGGGGTCGTACAACCAGGTCGCCGCCTTCTCGAGTCTCGCCGGCGACTTCGTCGGCGGCTACCTGCTGTACGCCGAGGGCTTTACGTTCACGTACGTCGTGCTCTCGGGGGTCACCATCCTCGCGTTCGTCCTGGTGTTCGTCCACCTCCGTGACGACCCCGGCGGCGGGACCGAGGCGGACGCGGGCGGCGGGGTCGAGACGTTCCGCGCGCTGTTGCGGCTCCCGATGATCCGCGCGCTGGTGCTGTTTCGGCTGGCCTTCTCGGTGGGCAAGATGGCGGTCATCATCTTCCTGCCCATCCTCGCGAAGACCGAGTTCGGTATCAACGTGTTCGCGGTCGGGTGGATCCTCGCGGGCGGGAAGCTGACGAAGGCGCTCACGCAGGGGTACGTCGGCGACCTCTCCGACAGGGTGGGGGAGAAACAGTACTTCGTCGTGGTCGGGGCGCTACTGTACGGGGTCGGCACCGCGCTCATCCCGTTCAGCTACTACTTCGAGGGGACGCTCGACCCGTTCCGGTTCGTCATGTTCGGCGACCGGATGGTGCTCGGCGGCGCGTTCTTCTCGCTGTTCGTGGCGTACATGGTGCTCGGGATCGCCGACAGTATCCGCCTGCCCGCGAGCATGTCGCTGTTCGTCGAGGAGGGCGAGCGGTACGACTCCGTCGCTTCGTCGATGAGCCTCCGCTCCATCTCGTGGAAGATCGGACAGGTCGCCGGCCCGCTCACCGTCGGACTGATCATCGACTACGTCTCGGTGAGCGCGGCGTTCTACACCGCCGCCGGGTTCATCATCGTCGCCTCGGGCGTCTTCTGGGTCGTCTTCTCGCGGGCGTCGGCCCGCGAGGCGGCCGGACCCGTGACCGCCGACGACTGACCGCCGTCGCCCTCGCGTCCGCACGTCGCGGCCGTCGTCGACCGGTCGACCGCGACCCGCGTCGGTGTCATCCGGACCGACGCCACGCCGAAGTGGCCGACCGCGTCGGCTGTCCCCGTCAGTCCTGTCGAATCGCGCGAATCGTCGGGGGGAGACCGGACAGATCCGGGGGGCAAAACCAGTAGCTTCACGTCGTCCGCGCCGGTCGAACGGACGAACCCTCCATGGCGGACCCACTCGGAGCGCTGCGCGACTCGCTGACGCCGAGTCTCGGCACCTACGTCGACTACCGGACCAGCCTGGGGTTCGTCGGGTCCATCCTCAAGTACATGGCCGTCGCGCCGCTGTTCCCGGCCGTCGTCGCGCTCTACTACGGGGAGACGCCGCTCCCGTTCGTGCTGACGGCCGCCGTCATGGGCGGGGGCGGTCTCGCGCTCGAACGGCTCCGGTCGGGGCCGGAACTCGGCGACCGCGAGGCGTTCCTCCTGGTCAGTCTCACCTGGCTCGTCCTCCCGCTGGTCGGGACGCTCCCGTACCTGATCGCCGGCAACGGGACCGTCGCCCACCCCGTCAACGCGCTGTTCGAGAGCATGAGCGGCTTCACCACCACCGGCGCGACGGTCCTCGGCGAGATCTCCTTCGAGCGCCACTCGCGGGCGATGATGATGTGGCGACAGCTCACCCAGTGGCTCGGCGGGATGGGGATCCTCGTGCTCATGGTGGCGATCCTGCCGGAACTCTCGGTCGGCGGCGCGCAGGTGATGAACCAGGAGGCGCCCGGCGTCGCGATGGAGAAGCTCACGCCGCGCATCCGCGACACCGCCCGCGCGCTGTGGACCATCTACGCCGCGTTCACCGTCGCCGCCGCGGTGGCGTACTACGCGCTCGGACTCCTCGGGCTGGCGGACATGAGCTTCTACAACGCGGTCGCGCACGCGCTGACGACGCTGCCGACCGGCGGGTTCTCCCCCGAAGGGCGCAGCGCGGAGGCGTTCTCGCCGGCCATCCAGTGGACGATGGTCCTGTTCATGGTCGTCGCCGGAACCAACTTCGCGCTGTTCTGGTACGCGCTCTCGGGCAAACCCGAGCGGCTGTTCGGCGACGGCGAGTTCCGCGCGTACCTCCGGGCGATGGCGGTCGTCAGCGTCGTCCTCGGCGTCCTGCTGTTCACCGGCGCCGGCCTGGCGAGGACGCCCGAGAACGTCGGCCCGATCGTGGGGAACCTCGAAGGGGCGGCGCGGCAGGCGGCGTTCCAGACGGCCGCCATCGTCACGACGACCGGGTACGCCAGCATGGACTTCAACCTCTGGGGGGAGTCGACCCAACTCCTGTTGCTGTTCGCGATGTTCCTCGGCGGCTCCGCGGGGTCGGCGGCCGGGTCGGTCAAGATCGTCCGGTGGTACACGATCCGGAAGACGATGGCGCGGGAACTGTTCACGTCGGTCCACCCGGACGCGGTCCGCCCCGTCCGGTTCAACGGCGACCCCGTCGACGAGGGGACGATCCGGAGCGTGTTCGTGTTCACGATGCTGTTCGTCGTCATCTTCGTGTTCGCGACGGTCGCCATCTACGTCGACAGCCTCCGGGTCGGACTCGACATCTCGGCCATCGAGGCGGTCAGCGCCTCGATCGCCACGCTCGGCAACGTCGGTCCCGGCGTCGGCATCGTCGGGCCGATGAACAACTTCGAGCGGTTCCCCGCGACCACGAAACTGTTCATGACCGGGCTGATGTGGATCGGTCGACTGGAGATCCTCTCGGTACTCGTGATCCTCACGCCGTCGTACTGGCGGCGGTGAGCGGCGACGGCGGCGTCGCCGCTCGGCGTTCCCGGGACGCCGCCGACGCGGACGGGTTCGAGGACCCGCTGATGGAACTGCCCGGCGTCGGCTCGACGTACGCCAAGCGGCTCCGGTCTGCGGGCTACGACTCGGTCGACGAACTCGCGGGAACCGACCCGGCGACCCTCGCCGACGAGACGGGCGCGACCGAGACGCGGACCGCCGAGTGGGTCGACCACGCGACAGACGAACGCGACGGGGCCTGACGCGACCACGCCGTCGTCCACCGGCGGGCGGTCGAACCCCTCCGTGTCGATTTTCGCCTCACGTCGTTCGAAAGAAGATGCGCCGGCCGGGATTTGAACCCGGGTCGTTGGCTTGGAAGGCCAAAGTCATACCAGCTAGACCACCAGCGCACGTCGGTCGGTCACACGACGGGTCGCACCCGCGCGGGCCGACGCCGAACGACGGGCGGTGCTTGCCCGAGCGGGAATAAGGGCGTTTCGCTCTCCCCGTCGGCGCTCGCCGCCGACCGGTCGGGGCGAGCCGCGACGCCTCCCGCGGGCTACTCCTCGTCCCAGTCGAGCGACGGGATGATCTTCCGGCCGGTCGCCCGTTCGAGCGCCCGCGCCCCCCAGTACGCGACCAGCGGGCCGAGCAGCAACGCGATGAACGCGCCGGTGAGTATGCCCATCGGTGTCATCGTGTGGTCCCCCCGACGAAACCGCCCCTCGATAGTGTTCCGGTCGGCGCCCGCCGGCGTGCCGTCGGCCGCGACACCCCTCTCCCGTCTCGACGCGACCGACGCGGGGTCGGTCGAGTCGGGTCCGGGCGTCAGTCGTCGGCGACCGTCTCGCTCTCCCCGTCGCTCCCGCTCGCCTCCTCGGCCCGCGGCCCGGCGGCGTGACCCGGGTGGGCGACGGCCGTCGCGAGCAGGTCCGGCGAGATGGCGGGCACCTCGTCGGTCCCGACGGGGCCCGCCGCCTCTATCTCCTCGACCGACCGCGGGAACGCGCGGAGGTCCATGTGGAGCGCGATGCCCGCCTTCGCCCCCTCGCCCATCGCCACCGGGATCTGGTTGTGGCCGGGCGTGAGGTCGCCGACCGCGTAGACGCCGTCGACGCTGGTCCGGCCGTGGTCGTCGACCGCGACCGTGCCGTCGTCGTTGCGGTCGAGTTCGAGCGCGTCCGCCAGGTCCGCGTTGTAGTTCGACCCGTACATCGGGAAGCCGCCGCGGTACTCGCGGACGGTGCCGTCCTCGAACTCGAACGACTCCAGCCAGCCCTCGTCGTCCTTGTTCATCCCGGCTATCTCGTCGTCGATCACGTCGACCGGGTGGGCGTCGAGCATCGCCGCGGTCTCGTCGCTCCACGTCGGCTCCGCCCCGCGGGTGAGCAGGTCCACCTCGCCGGTGACGTTGAGCATGATCATCGCGACGTACGCGGCCGAGTCGCCCGTCCCCATCACGAACACGGGTTCGTCGACGAACATGTACGCATCACAGTGGAGACAGTAGTGCAGCCCCCGCCCCGTCGGCGGCAGCGGCGGGTCGGGCCGCTCGTCCGAAAAGCCCGTCGCGAGCACGACCCGGCGGGAGGTGTGAGCGTCGCCGTCGACCGACACGCGGAACCCGCCCGCTCCGTCGTCGCCCGCCCCCTCGCTCCCCGCGTCGTCGAGCGGTTCGACGTCGTCGACGAACGCCTGCCGGTAGTCGGCGCCGTACTCGCGCACCTGCCGCTGGGCGGTCTGGAGGAACTCGGCGCCGGTGGTGTCCTCGGTGACGCCGACGACGTTGTGGGTGTCGCGCATCATCGCCGCGCGCCCGCCGCCGCGGTTGACGACGGCCGTGTCGAGTCCGAGTCGCGTGGCGTACAGCGCCGCGGTCAGCCCGGCCGGGCCGCCCCCGACGACGGTCACGTCGTAGTCGAGTTCGTCGAACTCCGCCGACTGCTCGGTCATGGTGCGTACTCCGGTCCCGAGCGGATAAAAACGCGTCCGGTCGTGCGGCGGCGCCGACAGACCGGCCCTCGACGCGGCCACGCACCCGTGCGGCCCGCGTCACCTGGCTCGCCCGCGTCTCCCCTCCCGTTCGTGTCGTCCGTACCGCCCGCGTCGTCCATCCTGCCCGCGTCCCGTCCGCGTCATCCCTCGGTTCAGCCCGCGTCGTCCGACCCGTCCGACCCGCTCGACCCGCCGGGCGCGACCACGGCGTAGCAGTTGCCGCTGGAGACGAACGCCTCGACCGTTCGGAGACCGCTCGCCTCCAAGTCCGCGCGGAACTCCGCGGGGTGGTAGACGTGGTAGAAGCGGTCCACCGTCTCGCCGTCGGGGAGCGTCCAGTCGACGCTGGTGTCGAACCCGGCGTCTCCCTCCCGGGGGTCGAACCGGTCGTGTTCGGTGCTCCACGCGCTGACGAGCGCGCGGCCGCCGGGCGCGAGCGCCCGCGCGAGTTCCGACAGCGACGCCACCCGCCGGTCGCGCCCGCGGAGGTGGTGGAGCGCCGCCACGTACACCCCGACGTCGACCGTCGCGTCGGCCACCGGGAGCGCCGCGGCGTCGCCGCGGACGAACGAGAGCGCGTCGGCGTACCCCCGCTCGCGCGCCCGTCGCCGGGCGACCCCGAGCAGGTCGCGGCTCACATCGACGCCGACCACCCGGTCGACGCGCGCCGCGAGCGGTTCGGCGTGGCGACCGTTGCCACAGCCCACGTCGAGGCCGACCCCGCCCTCGCGCGCGTCGAGAAACGACTCCACCTCGGGCCACGGGTACTCGCGGGTCGCCGAGAACTGTTCGGCGATGCGGTCGTAGGTGGCCGCGAGCGCGCGGGCGTTCGGCGCCGCCTCGCGCGTCTCGCGCTCGTCGCCGGGGGTCACGCGATGAACACGAACGTGAGATACGCCGCCAGGAGCATGAGGACTGCGTGTTTCGCGCCGTCGCTCACCGACCCCTCGCCGAGTTGGCCCGCGACCAGGCCCGAACAGACCGCCTGGATCGCCGAGGCGTGGTAGAACAGCGTCGAGTACGCCGCGGTGTCGACGGAGCCGAGACCGCTGAACGTCCCGCCGGACATCCCCGCCCCCGCGAGACCGCCGCCCGCACCGCCGCTCGCGCCGGCCGCGCTCTGGACCGCGGGGATGAACGACACCGTGAGCGCCGCAATGATGCCGAGAAACACCAGAAAGGAGATGTAGATGACGAGGAGGTACGTCACCATCACCTGTCGGCGCTCCCGGCGGAGCCGCCGGGTGGCGCGCGCCTCGTCGGCGGCTATCTCGAGGACGGGCGCCACGTCGCCGCTGGCGGCCATCGCGTTCGTGATCAGCGCCACCGCCCGCGACATCATCGGCGAGTCGACCCGCGCGTCGAGTCGGTGGAGCGCGGTCGCGGCGTCGGCGCCCCACTCGATATCGCGCCACGTCCGGCGCACCTCGGGGGTGAGCCGGTCGAGGTCCGAGCGGGTCAGCCGCTTCAGGCTCCCGACGACGGTCATCCCCGCGTCGTTGAGGCTCGCCATCCGGTCGAGGAAGTCGGGGACCGCGCGCTCGACCGCCCGGGTCCGCCGCTTGCCCGTCTCGTACACCAGCGCGAACGCGACCAGGACGAACAGCACCGCCTCGACGACCGGCGCGTCGACCGCCCGAACCAGCGGTACCGGCGCGAGCGGGAGCGCGCCCGTCCGGAACAGTACCCACGCGAGACCGAGCGGGACCGTGAGCGGCAGCGTCGCGGCCGGCCGGTTGGACAC
Source organism: Candidatus Halobonum tyrrellensis G22 (assembly GCF_000495475.1). Classification (GTDB taxonomy): domain Archaea; phylum Halobacteriota; class Halobacteria; order Halobacteriales; family Haloferacaceae; genus Halobonum; species Halobonum tyrrellense. Next base: position 23,349 of record NZ_ASGZ01000007.1, read on the forward strand.
CGCCGCGAGCGGCCGGTCGGTCCACTCGCGGAGCCACGCCGACCGGCGGTAGAGCGCGAGGCGGCCGCGGCTCGCCGCCCACCGGTCGGTGACGGCGCCGCCGTCGGCGCGCGCGCCGGTGTCGGCAGATGCGGACTCGACGGCGCGCGTCGCCTGCCGCAGCCGCGGGTCGGCGGTCGCCTCGCGGCGGCTGGCGTCGACGTGGTCGCTCGTCATCGAGTCGAGGAAGACGACGAACCCGGCGCTCGCCAGCGGGACGCCGAGGTAGACGACGACCCGGATGAGGTCGAGCGTGTCCTGGAGGACCAGCCCGATGACGACGAGGATGGTGACGAAGAACAGCGGCCCGGCGACCAGCACCGTCACGTACGCCTCTGCGAACGCCTCGAGGAGTTCGAGGTACTGCTCCTGTTGGGCGGCGGCCTCCTCCTGGTAGCGTTCGTACTGCCCGCGGAGGAACTCCGGGAGGCTCCGCCCGCTCCCCAGCACCGAGACGAGATTGTCGCTCAGGTCCGCCATCGACGCCGCGGGCGTCCGTTCCGAGAGGTGTTCGAGCGCGGTGAGCGTGTCGGTCCCGAAGTTGTTCACCTCGCGGACGGCGACGCCGAGTTCGCGCGCCGCCTCGCCGTACACCGTCTCGTTGTCGGTCAGCGTGTCGAGCACCGCCGGGAACGACATCCCCGACCGCGAGAGCGCGTAGAGGAACGCGACCGTCCGGGGGAGCGTCGACTCCACCCGCCCGGCGCGGGCGCTCGCCCGCTGGTCGAGCAGGAACCACCGCAGGTGGTACGTCCCCAGCGCCGCGCCGGCGCCGACGGTCGCGGCCGACAGCGCGAACAGCGGGAACAGTTCGGCCACGCCGAGCGCCGGGAGGCGACCGAGGTTGCCGAGGAACGACAGCGCGGGCGGCACCGCCGCCCGGACCGCCTCGGCGCTCACCCGGAGCAGCGCCAACAGCAGCGCCAGCGCGTAGACGCCGAGGAGGCTCCCCGAGACGCCCGCGACCGCCGCGTACAGCAGCGTCCGCGAGGCGTACGCCCGGTGGGTCGTCCCGACGTGGGCGGCGCGGAGGCGCTCGCGCTGGCGGCGCCGCCGCCGGCTCCGCTCGGCGACGTAGTCGCCGAACGCCGCGAGCGCGACCCGCGTCACCGCCAGCGAGGCGCGCCGGCTCGCGAGCGCCAGCCCGAACGGCGCGAGCAGGGCGGCGACGAACGCCAGCGGGACGAACAGTTCGTACACGGTCACCCCCGCGGGCCGTCGTCGCCTCCGGCGTCTGGAGCGCCGTCGCGAGCGTCGAGTCGTCCCATCGTCCGGTCGGGGTCGGCGTAGTACTCGTTGACGAGCGCGGTGAAGCGCCGGTAGTCGGTGACGCCGCGCTCACACAGCGTCGCCAGGAACCGCTCGCGCCGGCGGAGTTCCCGCCGGAGGTCGGTGCGGCTCCACCCCCGTTCGTCCGCGATGTCGGCGAGCAGGTCGGAGTCGTTCCGCTCGTAGGTGTCGGTGCTCGCCTCCCACGAGAACGCCGACGAGTAGTCGAGTTCGCCGGTCCGGCCGTCGACGCCGCCGATCTCGCCGACCGTCCGCGTGCGGCGGACCCGCTCGCCGTCGAACCGGGTGAGCGTCTGGATCGACAGCACGTCGAGGCTACGGACCATCGCGCGGGGGACGTTGATCGGCTCGTTCTCCAGCCGGTTGATCGCGGTCTCGACCGAGTCGGCGTGCATGGTCGAGAACGTGGTGTGACCCGTGTTCATCGCCTGGAACAGCGTGACCGCCTCCGAGCCGCGCACCTCGCCGACCACGATGTACTCCGGGCGGTGCCGCAGCGCCGACCGGAGCAGGTCGTACATGTCGACGTCGTTGCCCTGGTGGAGCCCCTCGCGCGTCACCGACGAGAGCCAGTTGTCGTGGTACAGCGACAGTTCGCGGGTGTCCTCGATGGTGAGCACCTTCGACCGCGGCGGGACGAACATCGACACCGCGTTCATCGAGGTGGTCTTGCCCGAGGCGGTGCCGCCCGCGAAGATGAGGCTCTTGTTGTGCTCGATACAGAGCCAGAAGTACGCCATCTGCTCGACGGAGAAGGTGCCGTAGTCGACGAGGTCGACCGGCGTGAACGGCTCGTCGGCGTACCGGCGGACGGTGAACGCCGACCCCCGCGGGGTGACCTCCTCGCCGAGCGCGAGTTCCGCGCGCGAGCCGTCCGGCAGCGTCGTCTCGACCATGGGGTCGCCCACGGAGATGTGCCGGCCGGACTGCTGGGCCAGCCGGATGACGTAGCTGTCGAGTTCCTCCTGCCCGAAGCGGACGTTCGTCTCGATGTCGGTGTACTCGTCGTGGTAGACGAAGATGGGGAGGTCGTAGCCGTCACACGACACGTCCTCGATGTGGGGGTCGTGAAACAGCGGGTCCATCCGCCCGTACCGTCGGAAGTCGCGCGCGAGGTAGTACACCAGCGTGTGGAACGTCCGCATGTCCACGTCCGCGCCGTACTGTTCGAGCAGCGCGCGCAGTTCCTCGCGGAGCGTCGCCTCGTCGGCGTGGCCGTCGGCCGACCGGAACAACAGCGGGTCGCGGATGTCGTCGACCACCTGCGCGAACAGCGTCGACGCGAACCCGTCGAGTTCGGGTTCGACCACGTTGTAGCGGTGTTCGCTCGCGCCGTCGTCGTAGGTGACGACGACGTACGCGTACGGCGCGTTCACCCAGTAGCGCTCCACCTCCTCGTGCCCCTCCGCCGGGGTGAACGACGCCAGCGGGCCGTCCTCGTCCGGACGGAACGGCCGCACCGCGACGTCGGTGCCGCGAACCATCTCGACGGCCCGCGACACGCGCCGGCCGAGCGCGCCGAGTCGACCCCCGGTCGTCTCGCTGTCGTCCCGAGATTCCCCCGACATGCGTCAGTCGTCGGGGGTTGCCCGCTCCGGAACTTAAACCCGCGACCCGGAGTATCAGTCGAGAGATCCGGGGTCGGACTCCGACTCCGGCTCGGGGCCGGGGTCGCCGCCGCCGTCGACCCGTTCGGCGCGGAGGAGGACCGCGCCCAAGGCGACGTGGACGACGCAGACGGGGAGCGACAGCCCGGGGAGTCCCGCGCCGAGGAGGGCCCAGGCGACGCCGAAGACGACGCCCGCGAGGGCCAACAGCGCGCCGAGCAGCGGGACCGGGTGGACGGGCCACGACGCCGCGCGCGCCTCCGCCCGGTAGTAGGCGACCGAGACCCCGAGCGCCGCGACCGAGACCGCGGCGCCGACGACCCACGCGAGGTAGGCGGGGGCGACGGCCGTGCCGGCCTGCGCGAGGGACGCCGAGACGGGGTCGGCGACCGCCACCGGGTTCGCCACCGGGAGACCGGCGGCGTACCGCAGTTCGACCAGCGGGAACCGGAGGTAGGTGACCGTCCCGCCGGCCACCGCGGCGTGGTGGACGTTCCACGGGACGAACGCGGCGAGCCACGTCGACACCACCGCCAGTTCGCCCGCGTACTCCGAGCGGACCCAGACCATACGTCCGCGCCGGGCCGCCGCGATATAAAACCGGGCGGCGCGGCCGGCCGGCCCGGGCGACGGCGTCGCGACCCCCGGAACGGGCCGGCCCGCCCCCGAGCGCGCCGGGCGAACCCGCCCGTCGGGTACGGAGACCGCCGGTCGGCGTTACGTTCATACCCGCGTGTACCCAACCCCGGCGTACGGAATGAGGCGCGACTACTTCGAACTGGAGGTGGAGAACCTGGAGTGGGTCGAGGCGGGCGAGGACCCCCGCAAACCCCGCGTGTACATCGACTTCCACGGTCCCGAGGAGGAACTCCGCGAACGACTCGCCGGGAGCCGCGGCGACCTGCTGGCGGCCGAGGAGACGGACGTGGCGTTCCGGCTCCAGGAGTCGGCCGACGACCCCGACGCGACGGGCGTCGTCGGCGTGACCAACCGGCTGACCGGCGACTTCGTGCTCGAACTCAACGAGGACGCCGACGACGTGCTCCGGTTCATCACCGCCGCCCGCGAGTACGGCAAACGCGACGACGGCGACGGCCGGTACCGCGTCGAGATCGACGTCGAGGGCGAACAGCTCGTCGCCTACGAGAAGGAGACGTTCCTGGTGTACGACGCCGAGGGGAACCTCCTGCGTCACGACAGCCTCATCCCCTCCGGCGTCGAACTCTGAGTTGACTCCTCCTCCCGCGCCGCCCGCGCGCCGCCGCCGACCGGGGCGCTGTCGAAACCGCAAGGTCCATCCGGCGGACGCGCCCGTCTCACTGGCGTGAAGAACGTCACCGACCGCACGTCGAACCCGTTCGGGATGCGCCCGGACTGCGACCGGTTCGTCCCCGGCTACGGCGACGCCAACGCCCACTTCCACGTCGTCGGCGACCACCCCGGTGTCCACGGGGGGAGCGAGACCGGCGTCCCGTTCACCGGCACCGCGGCGGCCGACCGCCTCCAGACCGCGCTCGTCCGCGGGGGGCTGCTCTCGTCGACGGGCGACGAGCCGGCCGTCGAGCGCACCTTCCTCTCGTATCTCCACATGTGCGTCCCGGACGGCGCGCCGACCGAGGACGACTACGCCGACATGGAGCGGTTCTTCGACGCCGAACTCCGCGCCATCGCCGCGCACGTCCTCCTCCCCGTCGGCGCGCGCGCGACCGACCACGTCCTCCGGGCGTACACGGCGCAGGCGTGGAAGACCGAGGTCGACATGGAGGCGCTCCACGGCGAGGAGATGCGCGGCTCGGGCTGGCTCGTCATGCCGATCAAGGAGCCCGCCGAGTGGGTCGACGGCGACGACGACCGACTGGTGGAGGCGCTCGAGACGTTGCAGGCCACCGACTACCGCCGCGAGACCGACCTCGGCCGGTTCCTCCCCGGCGAGGACCCCTACCGCGTGCGGTGAGCCGCGGCCGACGCCGGCCGACGCGGTCCCGGCGGTACGGGCGCGGCGCGGACGCGTCGCCCGCCGCCCGCCCTGGGAGACAATATTTGTCGCGGTGCCGTACCACTTTATCCGGGCGTGCACCCGGGTCACACGGCGGTCCTGGTCCGCGTGTGTTTGTCAGACCGTGCGCGAACCCCCGCGGCTCCCGCGGGAGACCGTCCACGTTTCGATGCGGCCGGCCGCGGTTTCGCGGCCGGTTCTCAGCCCCGACCGGAGCCGGAGCGCGACCCGCTCCCCCCGTCGGCCGCCGGGAGTCTGACGGTGACGGTCGTCCCGTCGTCGGTGTCGAACCGGATGTCCCCGTCCGACTCCTCGACCAGCCACGTCACCAGCCAGAGTCCGAACCCCGAGGCGTGTTCGAGCTGCGACTCGCGGTCGCAGGCGAGCGCCCGCCGCTCGGACTCGGGCAGCCCCGGGCCGTCGTCGGTGACGGTCACCTCCGCGCACCCGTCGGCCTGCCTCGCCGTGACGCGCACGTGCGGGTGGTCGCCGTCGTGGTGTTCGATGGCGTTCTCGACGAGGTTGTCGAAGACGGAGTCGAGGAACTCGATGCCGCGGACCGGGAGGCTGTCGGGCGCGTCGAGTTCGACCGTCGCCTCGGGGAAGTCCGCGCGTGCGGCGCTCGCGACGTCGCGGAGGACGCCGCCGAGTTCGACCACGCCGAGCGGTTTCTCGCCGGTGTCGAGGGTCGCCTCCACCTCGCGCACCTTCTCGGTGAGCGTGAGCATCCCCTCGGCGCGCTCGCGGATGCGCTCGACCGGCCTGAGGTCGGCGGCGTCGTCCGCGACCGGGTCGAGGAGTTCGGTGTAGCCGACGACGACGTTGATGTCGTTCCGGAGGTCGTGTCTGAGAACCCGGTTGAGCACGCTCAGCCGGCGCTCGTGCCGGCGGCGCTCGGTCACGTCCCGGAGCGTGACGATCCGGCCGCCGACGAGTCCGCCCCGCGAGAACCGCGAGACGCGCGCGTCGTACACCCGGTCGCCGCCGTCGGTCGACCGGACGTACGCCGGCCGCTCGTGGTCGGCGTCGACGGGCGCGGTCACCACCTCGTGGAGGTCGGGGAGCGCGTCCGCGAGCGGCCGGCCGAGCAGTTCCCGACGGGTCGACCCGGCGACGGCCGCGCCCGCGGGGTTGCAGTCGGTGACGGTTCCGTCCTCGCGCAGGACGAACACGGGGTCGTCCATCCCCTCGACGGCGGCGTCGCGCGCGACGCCCCGCGTGGCGGGTGAGGCGTCGAGCAGCCGGTAGTTGAGACGCATCGCCGCGATCAGCAGCCCCGAGACGACGAACGCCAGCGGCGTCGGGTCGAACCCGGGCGGGAACAGCCCCCCGAGGTAGGTCGCGTTCGCGAGCCACGGCACGGCGACGACGCAGAGCAGCCCCGCCGCCTGCGCGCGGTGGGTGCCGGTGGTCGAGACGACCGTCGCGGCGAACAGGACGCTCCCGACGAGCAACAGCAGGTAGGAGTAGACGGCGTGCAGCCAGAACAGCGGCCCGTAGACGGGCGCGAAGTAGACGCCGGTGGCCGTCGCCTCCAGACGCACCGCGGCCCACATCAGCGGCACGGCGGGCGAGACCCACGTGGCCGCGGCGGTGACGACGAGCGGGGCGGCCACCGCGAGCACCCGCCCGCGGGTCAGCCGCACCTGCCGGCCGTAGGAGGCGGCGAACACCGTCCACAGCACCGGCGTGAGGCCGACGCCGACGTAGGCGACGCGGCTGGCGAGGAGTTTCCCCGCGAGGTCCGCCCGCGCGTACCCCGCCGCGTACGCCCCAGACCAGACGGTCAGCGCGAACAGCAACAGCGCGAGGTACACCCCGCTCTCGTCCTCGCGGTGTCGCCACAGCGCCACCCCGACCGCGCACGCGACTGCCGCGGCCACGGCCATCACGGGCGCGTACGGCGTCCACTGCCACGTCACGGCCGGCCCCCCTGCGGGCGTCGGGCCGGAACCCCCCGACCGCGCCGGGTTCGGTGTGGGGTCCGTCTGCCGACACGGGGGCGGCTCCGACTGGAGGGGGGTCGGGAGGACACGTTCGGAGGAAGTGGGACCGTCCGCGGCATAAACGTACGCCGCGGTGTCGCAGTATCGAGAATCGCGAGCCCAGCCCGGGCAGACCGACCGCGGACCGGCGGCGACCGCAGGCAGACGGGGACGCTCGTGAGGTGCGGCGGCGCGGTCGGGCGGTCAGGCGTCGAGCGACCGGAGGGCGACGCGACCGTTGGCCGCATGCGCGAGCAGGCGCGGCCCGCCGCCGTTCGCGGCGGCCGTGACGCGTCGGCGCTCGCGGGTCACGCCGCGCAGGTCGACGCCGTCGACCGCGAGCGCCCCGTCGACCGACTCGGCCGCCACGTCGAGACCGACCCGGTCGGCCACCGCCACGCGCACCGCGCCGTTCGTCGTCTCGGCCGTCGCCTCGCCCCGCACCGCGCCGACCTCGACATCGACGTCGCCGTTGACCGTGCGCGCGCCGTCGAACCCCGCGGTCGCGGCCGCGGTGGCGTCGCCGTTGACCGCCCGGAGGGTGACGAACCCGTCGACACCCTCGGCGACGGCGTCGCCGTTGGTCGCCTCGACGACGGCGTCGCCGGTCGTCCCGCGGAGGGTCGCGCCGCCCGCGGCGCTCCCGACGCGCGCCACCGCGAGGCCGGCGGGGACGCGGACCGTCAGGTCGACCGCCGCGTCCGAAGCGTCGTCCGTGGTCGCTTCGACCGCCAGCCGGTCGCCGTCGCGACTGGTGGTCACGCGGGTGCGGTCGGCCGCGCGCTCGGAGCGCGCGCGGGCGGTGGCGTCGACGCGGACGCGGTCGACGGCCTCGGACGCCTCGACGGTCGCGTCGCCGTCACCGTTGTCGACGGTCAGCGCCGTCGCGTCGCCGGGATCGACAGCGCTCGTCTCGCGTCGCTCGACCGGCACGTCGCGCCCGCGGTTCGCGCGGCCTGCGAGTCCGACGCCGCCGACCGCCGCGACCGCAGCGAGCAGCGTTCGACGGGTGGAGGAGGGGACCATACCCGACGTGTCGTCGTCGCGACCCTTAACCCCCGCGCGTCGTCCCGCGGCCCCCCTCCCGGCTCGCGTCGTCGCTCCGGTCCGGGTCGCCGAGGGCGACCCGCCGGAGGCGCTCGGTGCCGCCCTCCCGGACCGGGTCGCCGTGGCCGACCGCGAGCACCTCCGGCCCGCCGGGCGAGAGCGCGACCGCGAACCGTCCGACGCTGGCGGCGTTCTCGGCGGTGCTGTACGCCGTGAACCACGACGACGGCGCGAGGTCGCCGTCGCTCTCGGTCACCATGTCGCCGACGAACGCCACGCCGAACGCCCGGTGGACGTACGCGGTGTGTCCGGGGGTGTGTCCCGGCGTCCGGAAGGCGGTGAACCCGCCCACCTCCTCGCGGTCGCCCACCCGGCGGACCGGCAGGTCGGGCGTCGACACGAACAGCCCCCCGACCCGCTGGGAGAGCGCCTTGTGCGGGGTGAGCGGCGGGGTGGCGCTCCCGTCGAGGTAGCTCGCGTCGGGGTCGGCGGCGTACACCGGCGCGTCGAACGGCAGTTCCGCGAGCGTGCCGACGTGGTCGAGGTCGTAGTGGGTGACCAGCACTCGGTCGACGTCGGCGACGGCGTAGCCGGTCCCGGCGCCCTCCAGTTGCGCCTCCAGTTGCTCGGCGTCCCACGGCGTCCCGGCGTCGACGAGTGTCACCTCGCCGTCGTCGACGAGGTAGGCGTTGACGCTGGTCAGCCCGAGGCGGAAAACGTGGTCCGGTGGGATCCCCATACGGAGGGAAGTCGCCCCCCGCGGGATTAACCTTACCCGGCCGGCCTCCGCGTCGTCCCCGGTCGGGGGTGTCCGACGACGGTCCGGCAGGGTCCGCGCGGCCGGCGCGGCCGACGCGGTCCGCGGGCGCCGCCCGGCCCTCGCTGGCGGGCGAACACAACACTCAAACGCCGGAGCGGCCAACGGGCCGGCATGGAACTGCGCGTACTCGAGAAGACCGACACGGAACTCCGTATCGAGGTCGCCGACGAGGACCACACGTTCATGAACGTCCTCAAGGGCGAACTCCTCCAGACGGAGGGGGTCGCCGCCGCGACGTACGACATGAACCCCGAGCAGTCCGGCGGGCAGACCGAACCGATCCTCTCGATCACCACCGAGACGGGGTTCGACCCGCTCGACGCGCTCGAAGAGGCCTCGAACGGCGTCTCCGACCGGATGACGACGCTGTACGACGAACTCGACGCCGGGTTCGCGGGCGCGGCCTGAGTTCGGTCTCTTCCGCCCGTTCGCTTATCGCCCCCGCGTTCGAAGCCCGCCCGTGACCACCTCGACTGACGACGGGAGCGGGGACTCGGGCGTCGACGCCGGCACCGTCGGCAAGTCCCTCGTCGGCTTCCTGATCGCCGGGGTCGTCCTCTACCTGTTCGGCCGGGTCGTCGGCTGGAACGAGATCGCCGAGACGCTGCGGGGTGCGGAGCTACGGTGGCTCGCGCTCGCGTGCGCGTCGACGACGGTCTGTCTCGTCATCTGGTCGAAGGCGTGGGACGTCACGCTCTCGGCCGTCGACGTGGAGATCCCCTTCCGGAGCATCGTCGTCACCTACTACGCCGCGACGTTCGCCGACTACGTCACCCCGTTCGGCAAGGCCGGCGGCGGCCCGTTCGTCGCGTACGTGCTCTCGACGGACGACCGCGCCTCCTTCGAGAACGCGCTCGCGTCGGTCGTCGTCAGCGACACGCTCAACCTCGTCCCCTTCTTCACGTTCGCCGGCGTCGGGTTCGTCGCGCTCGGAGTGACGGGGAACCTCCCGTCGAACGCACGGCTGCTCGTCTACGGGCTGGCCGCGCTGTTGCTCGTCCTCCCGGCGGTCGGCTACCTGCTGTGGACCCGACAGGGGCTGGTCGAGCGGCTGGTCGTGGGCGTGCTCGGTCCCGTCTCGAAGCTGACCGACCGCGTGGACGCTGAGGGCGTCCGCGAGCGGGTCGACGAACTGTACGTCCACCTGAACACGATCGCCGACACGGGCCACGCCGTCGCGCACACGCTGGCGTACGCGTACGTCGGGTGGGTGTTCTTCGCGGTGCCGCTGTACCTCGCGGCGCTGACCGTCGGGGTTGAGATCGACCCGCTGCTCGTGCTGTTCATCGTCCCCGCGAGCACGCTCGCGTCGTTCGTCCCGACGCCGGGGGGTCTCGGCGGCGTCGAGGCGGCGATCACCGGCCTGCTGGTGGCGCTCGCGGGTCTCTCGTTGGGGACGGCGGCGTCGATCGCGCTGCTGTACCGCGTCGCCTCCTACTGGTACGTGGTCGCGGTCGGCGGCGGCGCGGCGCTGGTGCAACTGCGCCGGACCTGACGCTCACCAGTCCTCGCGGTCGTCCTCCTCGGGGTCGTCGAACGGCGGCGGGAGGTCCTCGTGCGACTCCGCGCCGAACGCCCAGCCGAGCCAGTAGCCGACGTGCCAGCCGATCCGGTCGCGGTCGATGTTGTTGACGGTGATCTCGTAGCGGGTGAACTGCTCGAACGCCGGGTCGGCGTCCACGTTGTAGCCGTACCGGCGGCCGACCGAGGTGGCGGTCCCCGTCCGCGTGAACTCGACGACGATGTCGGCCTCCGAGCGGTTGTCGGTGAGCCGGAGGTCGACGCCCGCCGGCAGCGTCGACGACTCGTCGGTCCGGTAGTAGTCGACCGCGCGCTCGACCCCCTCGACGTACTCGAGCCGCTGGGTCTCCATGATGTCGGGGTAGGCCGCGTACACGCGGAGGCTGTCCTTCTTCCACGGGTTCGCGAGCGACGTCGCGTTCGGCGTCGGCAGGCGGACCTTGCGGGTCTCGGCCGCCATGAACGGGTACTCGTCGGCGTCGTCGTGCTCGTAGCCGAGCGTGTGTCCCACCTCGTGTGTGAGCGTCTCGACGGTCGACTCGTTCGTGTAGCCGGTCTCGACTCTGACGGCCGTCGGGTCGGGCGCGGCCGCCCCCCGGGGGACGTAGTCGGCACAGCCCACGTCGCGCTCGCTGTGGATCCCGCTACACCGGACGATGTCGTCGACGAACCGGACCCGCACGTCGGCGTCGGCCGCGTCGGCGTCGTCGACGACCCGGTAGTCGAGTCCGTAGCCGGTCGACTCGTTCTCCCAGAAGGCGAGCGCCCGTTCGACCAGCGGCCGGTAGTCGCGGCCGTCGGTGGCGGGCGCGACCACCGCGACGGTCACCGGGTCCGCGTTCCAGGGGTTCGACGCCGCCGCGGCCGACGCCCGCGCGGGGCCCGGGTCGGGCGTCGGCGTCGGGTCGGGGGTCGCCACGTCGCCGGCGTCGACGGGCGGCGGGGTGGGCGTCGGCGTCCCGCCGGCGCTCGGGCCGACACACCCGGCGAGCCCCCCGAGGACCGCGAGAAGACAGAGGCCGACTGCGATACGCATCTGTCGCGACCGAGCGGCCCGACGCACTTCAAGATGCGCCGCCGATTATCACGATACGATAGCACGCGGCCGGCCGCTCACAGCCGCATCGGGACCCCACGGTCGGCGAGGTAGCGTTTCACCTCGTCGATGCCGTACTCGTCGAAGTGGAAGATGGAGGCGGCGAGCGCGGCGTCAGCGTCCGCGTCGACGAACACCTCCTCCATGTCCTCGGGACCGCCACAGCCCGAGGAGGCGATGACCGGCGTCGACACCGACTCACAGACCGCCCGCGTGAGCGGGATGTCGTAGCCGTCCTTGGTGCCGTCGGCGTCGATGGAGTTGACGAACAGTTCGCCCGCGCCGCGCTCTTCCGCCTCGGTCGCCCACTCGACCACGTCGAGACCGGTCCCCTCGCGGCCCCCCTTGACGGTGCACTCGAACCAACACGACTCGCCGTCCACCTCGACGTACTGTTCGCCCGCCTCGTCGAACCGCCGGCGCGCGTCGACCGAGATGACGATACACTGGCTGCCGAACGCGTCCGCGCCCGCGTCGATCAGCGAGGGTTCGGCGATGGCACCGGAGTTGATCGACACCTTGTCCGCGCCCGCCCGGAGAGTCTCCTTGATGTCCTCGCGGGTCCTGATGCCGCCGCCGACGGTCAGCGGGATGAAACACTCGTCGGCGACGGCCGACACCGTATCGAGCATCGTCTCGCGGCCCTCGGCGCTCGCGGTGATGTCGAGGAAGACGAACTCGTCGGCGCCCGCCTCGTTGTACTTCCGCGCCATCTCGACGGGGTCGCCCGAGTAGCGGAGGTCCTCGAAGTTGACGCCGGTGTACACCGCGGCGTCGCCCTCCTCGTCGAGGTCCACGTCGATACACGGGATGATGCGCTTCGTGAGAGTCACTACCGGACGTACTGTCGAGCGGCGTTTCACCGTTTCGACTGTCGGGGTCGCGCGGGCGAACCACGAGCGATTAAGTGCCGCCGCACCCGACGGGGCGTATGGCCGACCACCACGAACACGAGCAGTTCCGCGAGTTCGACGACGACCGGGTCACCTCACCGATGCAGCCGTACACGTCGGGGCAGATTGGCGTCGGCGTCGCGGTCGCGGTCGTCGGTCTCCTCGTCGTCTTCGGGCTGCCGCTGCTCCTGTTGTAACCGCCCGGAGGCCGCCGGGGGGACCGTCGCGTTCCGACCGGTCGAGGCACCGACGCGCGTCGCGTTCGTCGAACCCACCCGTTCCTCCGTCGTCGCCTCCCCGGCGGCCGTCTCGGCGGGCGGCGCCCCCGGGGTTCCGCTCGTCGGCGCGGGCGACGCGCTCTGGGTGCCCGCGGGCGGCCCGGGACTCGGGGTGGGTCCCGGACCCGAACAGCCCGCGAGCACCAGACAGCAGGCGACCAGGAGGGCGAATCGGCGCACACGGGCCGTTCGACCGGCCGACGGTAACCGTTTGCGCTCCCGGCCGTCGCTCCTCACACTCCCCACCGAACACCGCTCGGACCACTCCTCGGTATGTAGGTGGCCATCATACGGATGTAAATGAAAACAAGAGGAAGCTATACGTAATGCAAATTTCACCGCCGCTAATTGAAAAATATGAGAACTGGGAGCGCGCTTTCTTGTACCGGTACGCCGCTGGCTGGAGTAGAGATGCGAATAGGGCTACTGACGCTGGTGGTGGGGGTCGTGCTAGCCGGGAGCGTCGTCCCGACGGCGGCCGCGGCCGGTGCGGGCGGGACGAACGCGCTCGCACCGGGCGCTGGGGCGGTCGGTACGGCGGACGCGGCCGACGGGATGGCGAACGCCACGGCGGTCGAGTCCGGCGAGGAGGTCACGGGACGGGTGACGCCGGCCGACCGCGCGAACTGGTACGCCGTCGAGGCGGACGCGGGTGACCTGCTCCGCGTCGTCGGCTCCGACGGGATGGGCGAGGTCCGGTTCAGCCTCGTCGGACCGGACGGCGAGGAACTCGACGCGGGCGAGGCGACGGCCAACCGGGCGGCGATCGGAGCCGTCGCCGACACCGACGGGACGCACTACGTCCGCGCGTCGACGCCCGCCGACGGCCTCGGCGGCGCGTACGACTTCACCGTCGCGGTCGGGACCGACGACGCGACCGAACCCGACGACGACGCCGGGAGCGCGCCGGCGGTCGACGACGGCGACCGGGTGGAGGCGACGCTCGCGGAGGGCGACGAGGACTGGTACGCCGTCGAGGCCGACGCGGGCGACCTGCTCACCGCGGCCGCCGTCCGGACCGACGGCGGCGGCACCGACGTGGGACAGGGGTTCCGCCTCGACGTCGTCGCGCCCGACGGCGAGCGGGTCGGTCTCGTCGACGACGCGGACGACGCGTTCAACCGGCGGACCTCCGGGGTCGACGTCGGCGACGACAGCGCCGACACCGCCTTCCAGCGTGCTGTCGCCGACACCGACGGGACGTACTACGTCCGCGTCGTCCCGGTCGCCGACGACGGCGGCACCGTCGAGGGGTTCGTCGACTACGAACTCGTCGCGCACGCCCGGACGCCGACGCCGCTCGCGGCGAACGAGTCGGTCGACGCCTCGTTCGCCGCGTCGACGGACGCACACGGCGCGTACACGTTCGACGCGAACGCGAGCGAGACGCTCCGCGTCACGGCCGAGTCCGCCGAAAGCGGGGTCGTCGTGAGCGTCCTCGCGCCCGACGGGTCGTCCGTCGCGCGGGCGTCGGTCTCGGGGACGGCGACGTTCGACACCAGCCTCGGGACCGACGGTCCCGCCTACGTGGTGACGCGGCCGTCGGCCGGCGCGCTGGGAGCGCGGACTGGGTACACCCTCTCGGTCGACGCCCCCGACCGGCCGAGCGAGGACGAGGAGACGACGCCCGACGACGGCGGCAACGCGACCGCGACCCCGACGGGTGACGCCGACGGCACGGCGACCCCGACCGGCGACGGCACGGCGACGCCGGACAACGACGCCAACGGTACGGCGACCCCGAGCGACGGCGACGAGACGACGCCCGACGACGGCAACGGCACGGCGACACCGACCGACGACGGCGACGCGACCGCGACTCCGGACGGGGACGACGGAACCGCGACGCCGACCGGCGGGGCGAACGGGACGGACGACGGTAACGCGACGGCGACGCCCGCCGCGGGCGGCGACGGCGCCGCGGCCGGCGGGTCGAGCGGGTCGGACGACGACGACGGGGGCGACTCCGACGACTCCGACGCCTCGTACACCAAGCGTCCCGACGACGCGGGGACGGCGACGGCCACGCCGACGGCGACCGCCACCGCGACGGCGACGGCCACCCGTACCCCGACCGCCACCGCGACGGCGACGCCCGACGCGGACGAACGCGCGGGCGGCGCGGCCGCCCAGCAGGGCAGCGTGGCGGCCGACGGGCTGCGCGGCGCGACCGGCGCGAGCGGTAACGGACTCGGCCCCCTCTTGGCGGTCGTCACGCTCGTCGTCGGGTCGGTGGCGCTCATGGTGCGGCGGTAGACCGAACGGGCCGGAGCGAGCGGAAGCGGACGCGGACCCGCGCCGACTCCGACGGCACTCTTCTCTCACCCCCTCTCCCGACGGTCCGAGAACGGACCCGTGAGCGACCGGAGACGGCGGGCTACGCGGACTACCCTCGGGTGGAGGTGGCGTCGACGACTGGACTCGAAGCGGGTAAGTGGGACGCGGCGCTCAGGCGAGTTCGCGCTCGATGACCGCGCGGCGCTCGCGGACCGCGTCGGCGTCGTACGCGAGTTCGGCGTCGCCGACCGACAGCGACAGCGTCCCGTCGGTCGTCGCCTCGCCGAGCGTCTCGACGGGGGCGACGCCGTCGAACGCGTCGCGGACCGCGTCCGGGTCGGTCGTCTCCACGACCGCCCGGCCGGGCGTCTCGTCGAACAGTTCGAGCGAGCCGTCGACGGCCACGTCCGCGCCGGCGTCGTCGCTCACGCCCTCCGCGAGCGTCACCGCGAGCCCGCCGTGGCTCACGTCGTGGACCGCGAGCGTCGACTCCAGCCCCGCCACGCCCGCGAGCGACGCGACGACCGTCTTCGGGTCCCGGGGGAGGTCGGGGAAGCGGTCGCTCCCGCCCGCGTGCGCGAGGTACGCCGACCCGCCGAGCGCGCCGCCCGGTTCGCCGACGTGCAGCAGCGTCCCCTCGCCCGCGAACGCGGTCGGGGGCGCGTCGTACCCCCGGCCGTCCGCGGCGTCGCGGGTGCCGACCATCGCCAGCGTCGGCGTCGGCGGCACCGGCCCGGCCGCCGAGTCGTTGTACAGCGAGACGTTCCCGCCGACGACCGGCACGTCCAGCGCCGAACACGCGTCGGCCAGCCCGTCGACCGCCGCCGCGAACGCGCCGTACACCTCGGGCTTCTCGGGGTTGCCGCCGTTGAGACAGTCGACCGCCGCCAGCGGCGTCGCGCCGACCGACGCGAGGTTGGTCGCGTTCTCCACGGCGACGGCGCGCGCACCCTCGTACGGCGCGGCCGCGGTCCACCGCGGCTCCGCGCCCGCCGACAGCGCCAGCCCCGTCTCGGCCTCCCTGACGGCGAGCAGGGCGGCGTCGTCGCCCGGCCGGACCGCGGTGCGCGCGCCCACCTCGTGGTCGTACTGGCGGTACACCCACCGCTTGCTCGCGGTGTTCGGGTCGCCGACGACCGCCTCGAACGCCTCCGCCACCCGCGCGTCGGGCAGGTCCCGCTCCGGTTGGACGGGGTCGACCCGTTCGAGGTCGTTCGTCGGTGCGCCGTCCGCGAGGTACGCCGCGGGGGCGTCGACCACCGTCTCGCGGTCGCCGTCGTCGCCCTCGAACGTACAGACGTAGTTGCCGTCGGTCACCTCGCCGATGACCGAACAGCCGAGGTCGAACCGGTCGGCGAGTTCGGCGACCCGCTCGGCGTCCTCGGGGCGGACCTCGTACACCATCCGCTCTTGGGACTCCGCGAGGAGTATCTCCGTCGCGTTCATCCCGGGTTCGCGCTGGTGGACCGCGTTCAGGTCGATCTGCGCGCCCAACCCCCCCTTGGCGACGAGTTCACACGACGCGCCGCCCAGCCCCGCCGCGCCCAGGTCGCGGGCGGAGACGACGAGCGACTCGTCGACCAGCGCCTCGTTGCACTCGATCAGTCGCTTCTCGGCGTACGGGTCGCCGACCTGGACCGCGGGGCGGTCCTCGGTCTCGGCGTCCTCGCTGAGGTCCTCGCTGGCGAACGACGCGCCGCCCAGGCCGTCCCTGCCCGTGGCGTTCCCGACCAAGACGAGTTCGTTCCCCGGCTCCGCCGCGACGGCGGTCACCATGCGGTCTTCGGTCGTGAGACCGACGCAGGCGACGTTGACCAGCGGGTTCCCCTCGTAGCCGTCGTGGAAGGCGACCGACCCGCCGACGGTGGGGACGCCGATGGCGTTACCGTAGTGGCTGATCCCCTCGACGACCCCCTCGAACAGGTAACGCGAGTGCTCGCGGTCGAAGTCGCCGAAGTACAGCGAGTCGGTCAGCCCGACGGGGTACGCGCCCATGCTCATCGTGTCGCGGACGATGCCACCGACGCCCGTCGCCGCGCCGTCGAACGGGTCGACGTACGAGGGGTGGTTGTGGCTCTCGACGCCGAGCGTGACGTACGTGTCGTCGTCGAGGGCGACCACCGCGGCGTCGTCGCCCGGGCCGACGACGACGTCGTCGGACTCCGAGTCGAACGCCGACAGCAGCGGGCGCGACGAGCGGTACGCGCAGTGTTCGCTCCAGAGGTTCTCGAACAGGGCGGTCTCGGTCCGCGTGGGGTCGCGGCCGAGTTCCCCGACGACGAGTTCCCGGTCCGCGTCGGCGAGTGGCATTCACGTTCACGGTGGAATCGGTCGATGAAAGGGCTTTCTATGCGCACGTTCGTGCATCCGATCCGGTCGGTGACGGGGGACGGGCGCGAGCGGGGGAGCGCGAGCGGGGAGCGACGGGCGACGGGTTCCGGCGGCCGCGCGGCCGACCGGCCTACCGCCCGAGGAACCGCTCGGGGAGGTACGGCCGGACGGGCGCGGGCAGCGACGCGGCGACCCGTTCGGCGAGCGTCGCCAGCGGCCGGCGGAGGACGACGTAGCCCGCCGACACCGCCACCAGCGCGAGCACCCCGCGGCGGACCAGCGGCGCCTCCGCGAGCAGGTACGTCGGCGCCGCCGCCGCCGTCGCCACGAGGAGGTCCTCGGGGGCGCCGTCGTAGCGCACCCACCGCCGCGGGGCGACCCACCGGCCGCGGAAGTGGTCGTACACCGCCCGGTCGGACGACCCCTCCCACGGCCGGAGTTCGAGACCGCCGCCGAGCGCGTCCATCGCGGAGTGGCACGCCGCCGCGAGCAGGAACACCGCGACGGCGGCCGCCAGCGGCGCCGCCGCGACGACCGCCACCCCGGCCGCCGCCGAGGCGGCGAGCCAGTAGTAGACGGGGAAGTGGAGCGTGCGCCGGTGGCCGGCGTAGAGGTCGAGGTCGGGGAAGAGGCCGCCGGCCGCGCCCGCGGGGAGGGCGACCGGGGCGAGTTCGGGCGCGGCGACCGAGACGGCCGCTCCGAGCGTTCCCCCCACCAACGCGTGCGTCGTGGCCATCATTGCGGAACTGGACGCGGGTACGCCGCGGGAGTACTTATCCCTCTCGCCGGTTCTCCGCGTCCGGGACGTACACCGACGGGCCGCGACCCCGGCCGGCGCGGGTCGCGACGGCGGAACGGTCCCGTTCCACCCGACACACCTTCGGTCCCCCTCTCCGTACGCCGCGCCATGGGGCGACTCCCGTCGCTGGGTCCGACCGCGCGCCGACGGCTCTCACGGCTCCTCCAGGCCGCGCTGGCCGTCATGTTCGTCGTCGGCGTGGCGACGGCGTACGTCGCGCTCGCGGTCAACGCGGTGCTCGCGCTCGCGGTGACGTTCGTCCCGAACCTCCTCCGGCGCGACGTGAACGTCGCGCTCGGCCCGGGCGTCACGCTCGCGGTGGCCGTCGCCGCGTTCCTCCACGTCGTCGGGATGGCCGGTCCCTACGAGCACGTCTGGTGGTGGGACCACATGACTCACGCGCTGTCGGCGACGATGGTCGCCGCCGCCGCCTGGGTCGCGGTGCACGCGCTCAACGAGTTCTCCGAGGAGGTGTACATCCCGGAGCCGTTCCTCTCGGTGTGGGTGCTGCTGTTCACGCTCGCGGCGGGCGTCGGCTGGGAACTCGCGGAGTTCGCCGCGCGCGCGCTGAGCGGGTGGGCGGGCGTCGAACCCATCCTGGTCCAGTACAGCGTCGACGACACCCTGTTCGACCTCGTGTTCGACGCCGTCGGGGCGGTCGTCGTCTCCGTCGCCGGCGGGCGACGGCTCCGCCCGCTGGTCGACCGAGTGGTGGAGACGCTCACCCGCCGGCGCGACCGGCTCTGAGCGACGGCCGGCCGCCGGCTGGCGCACACGCACGGCGTCACGCTCGGCGGCCCGTCCGCGCGGGTCGGCGGACGCGACGGACCGCGCCGCTTTTCTACCACCCCGCGATACTTCACGCCGTGTTATCGGTCGAACTGCACAGCCACTCCGAACTGTCGCACGACGGCCGCGACCCGGTCGACCTGCTGCTCGAACAGGCGGCGGGCGTCGGGCTCGACGCGCTCGCGGTGACCGACCACGACCAACTCGACGCCAGTGTCGACGCCGCCGCGCGCGCAGACGACTACGGGCTGGTCGGCATCCCCGCCATGGAGGTGACCAGCGCCGCCGGCCACGTGCTCGCGTTCGGCATCGACGAACCCGTCGACCCCGGCCAGTCGTACGACGACACGCTGGCGGCGATACGGGCGGCGGGCGGCATCGCGGTGATCCCACACCCGTTCCAGAAGTCCCGTCACGGCGTCGCACCGCACGTCTCCGACGAGCAGTTGGCCGGCGCCGACGCCATCGAGGTGTACAACTCCCGGCTGCTGACGGGGCGGTCGAACCGGCAGGCCCGGGAGTTCGCGCTCGCACACGACGTCCCGATGACCGCGGGCAGTGACGCCCACATCGCCGAGATGGTCGGGCAGGCCGTCACCGAGGTGGGCGCGACAGAGCGGTCGGTCGACGCCATCCTCGACGCCATCAGGGACGGCCGGACCAGCGTCGTCGGCCAGCGCACACCGTGGCACGTCTCCTTCCGGCAGGCCGCCGGCGGGGCCAAACGCCGCGTGCAGCGACGCCTGTCGGAGCTGATCTGAGGGCCGCCGCGCGTGACTCGTATCGACGGGGCCGACCCGGGGACGGTCCGGACGGCGCTCGCGGCGGCGGACCCGCTTCCCGGGACCGACGGGTTCGCCGGCGAGTGCGACGGGACGCTCGTCCGCGACGTGCTCGGCCGCCGGCCGCTGTTCGTCGACGCCGACTCGGAGGCGTGGGCGTTCGACCCGACCGACCTCCGGTCGCCGGAGACGTTTCCCGCGGGCCACGCCCGCGCCGACGGGGCGACCGAGCGGGTCTGGTCGCTCCCCGACCCCGCGCCCGCCCCGGCGGCGGAGGCGCTCGCGGCCGTCGAGCGAGCGGTCCTGACCGCCGTTCGCGGCGCCGACCCCGCGGGGACCGCGGTGGCGTTCTCCGGCGGCGTCGACTCCGGGCTGGTGGCCGCCGGCCTCCCCGACGCGCCGCTGTACGTCGCCGGCTTCGAGGGCTGTCACGACGTCGAGGCGGCGCGGGCGGCCGCCGACGCGATGGGGCGGGCCGACGACCTCCGGGTCGTCGAGGTGACGCACGACGACCTGCGGCGGGCGGTGCCCGAACTCGTCGCCGCGACCGGTCGGACCAACCCGATGGACGTCTCCATCGCCCTGCCGCTGTACCTGGTAGCCGAGCGTGCGGCCGCCGACGGCCACGACCGACTCGCGGTCGGGCAGGGCGCGGACGAACTGTTCGGCGGCTACGCCAAGGTGGTCGACCCCGTCGACGACGGCCGGGTCGACGCCGACACCGTCCGCGGCGCGCGCCGCGAGACGCTGCTCGCGCTCCCCGACGGGCTAGAGCGGGACGTGTTGACCCTCCGCGCCGCGGGGGTCGACCCCGTCGCCCCCCTGTTGGGCGACGAGGTGGTGGCGGCGGCGCTCGAACTCCCCGCCGACCTGCTCGCCACGCCCGACGAACGGAAGGTGGCGCTCCGGCGGGCCGCCGCGGGCGTCCTCCCCGAGTCGGTACGGGCGGCGGAGAAGAAGGCGGTCCAGTACGGCACGTACGTCTCGCGGGAACTCGACAGGCTCGCCCGGCGCGCGGGGTTCAAACGGCGGATGGAGAACCACGTCGGCCGGTACGTCGAGTCGCTGGTCGAGTGAGGCGGCTCCGGGCCGGGACAGGCTACTCGCCGACCGCCGCGCCGACCGTCTCGACGGCCTCGATACCGATCTGGACCGTGTCGGGGTCGACGTCGGCCTCGCGCAGTTCCGCGGGGGTGTACCACGCCCACGCCGCGGCGGGTTCCTCGTCGTCGCCCGCGGGGTCGACCGCCCGGGAGTCGACCGCCGCGAAGTACACCATGTCGACGTGCTGGTGGGCGACCCGTCCGTCGAGCGTGTCGATGTCGTACAGCACCGTGTGTCGCGGGTCGGGGAGCGTCTCGCCGTCGGGTGCGGGCACGGGGTCGGTGTCGTCGACCAGTCGCGCGTCGAGACCCGTCTCCTCGTGCGCCTCCCGGAGCGCCGCCTCGTGGGGGAGTTCGTCCCGGTCGACGTGCCCGCCGGGCGGAAGCCGGATATCCAGTTTCGGGTGGCGGTGGAGCGCGACCGCGCCGTCGTTGACGAGGTAGACGGTCGCCGTGAAGTGGCGCGTGAGTTCCATACCCGCGGGTGGGCGGCGGTCGTGTTCGGTGTTACGTTCGGCGGCGGAAAAGCGGTCGACTCGGCCCGGAACGGTTAGAGGTGGACCTGCTCTTCGGCTTCGAGCAGTTCGTGATAGCGGTTCCGGATGGTGACCTCGGAGATGTTCGCCACGTCGCTGACCTCGCCTTGCGTCACCTTCTCGTTGGTGAGTAGCGAGGCGGCGTACACCGCCGCCGCCGCGAGTCCGACCGGCGACTTGCCCGAGTGGATCCCCTCCTCCTTGGCGGTTTCGAGCAGTTGGCGGGCGCGCCGCTCCGCCTCGTCGGAGAGTTCGAGGTCGGAGGCGAACCGCGGCACGTAGCTCTCGGGGTCCGCGGGCTGGATCTCCAGGTTGAGTTCGCGCACGACGTAGCGGTACGTCCGCGCCACCTCGTCTTTGTCGACCCGCGAGACGCCCGTGATCTCGTCGAGCGACCGCGGCGTGCCCGCCTGCCGGGCGGCGGCGTAGAGGCTCGCCGTCGAGACGCCCTCGATGGAGCGGCCGGGCAGGAGGTCCTCGTCGAGCGCCCGTCGGTAGATGACGCTCGCGGTCTCGCGGACGTTGTCCGGCAGGCCGAGCGCGGAGGCCATGCGGTCGATCTCGCCGAGCGCCTGCTTGAGGTTGCGCTCCTTCGAGTCGCGGGTGCGGAACCGCTCGTTCCAGGTGCGGAGCCGCTGCATCTTCTCCCGCTGGCGGCTCGACAGCGAGTTGCCGTACGCGTCCTTGTTCTGCCAGCCGATGTTGGTCGACAGCCCCTTGTCGTGCATCATGTTCGTCGTCGGGGCGCCGACCCGGCTCTTCTCGTCTTTCTCGCTCGCGTCGAACGCGCGCCACTCCGGCCCGTGGTCGATCTCGTCCTCCTCGACGACGAGCCCGCAGTCTCGACAGACCGTCTCGCCGCGTTCGGAGTCGTTGACTAACTGCCCCCCGCACTCCGGACACGACAGATCCGCCTCCTCGCGCTCCCCCTCGCTCTCCTCCGTGTCTGACTGTCGGGCACGCTCGTCCGTGTAGTTTCGGACGTTCTCACTCATTTTTGGGTGGGTGGAAAAACGGCGGTCGGAACCGTGTCCTTCCGAGTACTCTGTTGGTTAGGAAACGACTTATACCTGATGGCGGTGTATACGCGGATTCTACCGCCGAAAACTACCCGACGTGGCCGGTGCGGTTCTGTCGATTGGACGAAATATACCGGACGGGGAAATCGTCTCCCCCGACCGACGGGAGACCGGTCGTGCCGGCGGGTACGCCGTCTCTACCGTCGGTCGTCCGAGTCGTCGGGCAGGTCGACCGTGATCGTGTGGTTGCCCGGGCCGTAGGTGCCCGTCGAGGCGTTCCACAGCGACTGGGTGACCGACGGGTCGAACCCGGCGTCGGGCTTCTCGTACGTCGCAAGCGACAGCGTCACGTTCTCGCCGTCGGCGACGGTGAACGACACCGACGCCGTGCCGTCGTCGTGTTCGACGACGTGGCCGTAGTCGACGGCGTCGCGGACCGACTCGTTCGGCCACGCGGTGCCCCGTTCGGTGATGCCGTCGTCGGCCGTGCCGTGAGCGAACCGGAGCAGGCGGTCCTCCTCGGCGTACAGCGGGTACTCGCCGCCGATCCGCTCGTACGGCTCGCCCGCCACGAAGTCGACCTGGTAGGTGGTCGTCTCCGCCTCGTCCGGCCCGTCGTCGGCGTACCCCACCTCGTACTCGTACGGGACCGTGCCGAACTCACCTTGCTCGCTCGCGCGCGTCACCGTGAGGACGTACTCGCTCACGTTCTCGCCCGCGGGCAGGTCGGTGAGCGTCCGCGTCCCCGAGTCGGGGAACGACCGGAGCGGGTACTGTTCGACCCCGACGACGCCGCCCGTCTCGTCGAGTCCGATCACCGAGTACTGGTAGTCGACGTACTCGTCGCGGACCTCGTCGAGACTGGCGAACGGGTCGGCGCTCGACCCGTCGTACGAGACGTTCGTCCCCGAGACGGAGACGTCGCGGACGTACATCCCGGTTCCGGGGACCGTCGAGGAGTTACCCTGTGCGGCGTAGTCGCCGATGTACCGGAACCCGATCAGCACGTCCTCGCCGGCGTACGCCGAGAGGTCGAACGTCTGCTCGGTCCACTCGCCGCCCGTATCGCCCGTGAAGCCGGGTCGGTTCTCGGCGACCGGCGGGTAGGCGCCGTCGGGCGAGGCGAGGTAGTCGGTGGTGTTCTCGTTCGAGAGGCTGGTCCAGGTGTCGCCGCCGTCGGTCGACACCTGCACGTACGCGTAGTCCCACCCGCGTTCGATGTCGTAGTAGGCGTCGAACCCGAGCGTCGGCGAACTCGTGTCGTTCAGGTCGGCCTCGACTATGGCGAACCTGTCGGCGAGGTTGCCCGCGCCGCTCGCGAGCACCGTCTCGTTCGCGTCGACCGGGTTCGCCGTCGCCTCCCACTGGGTGGGCAGTGTGTCGATGCCGCCGACCGTGATGTTCTCGACGGTCGCGTCGCCGCTCGCGTCGATGGTCTCGTAGGCGTTCCCCCACGAGGCGGTCACGTTGTTCCGCGTGTACAACACCTCGTCGCTGGTGTTGACGTTCAGTTCGACCCGCTCGAACGAGTACGGCGCGGGACCGTCCGCGCCCGCGTCACCGACGAGCGCCGCCGAGAAGTCCTGGTACAGTTCCGTGTAGTTCTCCGAGGCGCCGACCCGGTCGAGCGCGTCGTTCACCCCCGCGATGCTGTCGTTGCCGTCCTCGAAGGCGGCCCGAACGAACTCCTCGCCGTACCGCTGTTCGCCGTACAGCATGAACAGGAACGCCCCGCCGTAGTCGGCGAGGGCGTTGATCGAACCCTGGTCCTCCCACTCGACGAGCGAGTTGGACGGCAGTTGCTCGTAGGCGGGGACGTGACTCGACGGGACGCCGTAGCCGACCGCGAGTTCGGCGTAGTCGGAGAGTCCCTCGTTGACCCACGACACCTCGTCGGGGTCCTGGTCGCTGTGGAGGAGGTGCTGGTACTCGTGGGCGAACGTGCCCTCGACCTGGTGGGACTCGTTGCTCCCGTCGTCGGGTCGCCACGGCGCCTCGGGCGTGCCGGTGCCGTTCGCCCAGTCGTACGCGTCGATGGTGACGACGTTCCGGTCGGTGTACTGTTCGATCGTCGGCGAGAAGAAGCCGGCCGTGTACAGCGGGTACGACTCGTTGTAGTAGTTCTCGTCTTGGACGTTGTCGACCAGCATGATCGTCCGGCTCTCGTTGCTGGTCTTGTAGTAGTCCCGCGGCACCGCGCCCTGCGCCGCGAGCGCCGAGTCGTTGCCGTAGTGGGGCTGCGGCTCGCGGAACAGTTCACTCTCGGTCGGGTAGATGTTCCCCTCGAACTCCTCGATCAGGTAGTCGAGTTGCGCCTCCGTGACGTTGGGGTCGGCGCGGGTGTCGTTCTCCGGCCACGAGAGGTCGTTCGCGACCCAGATGGCGCCGTTGTCGCTGACGCGCCGGAGGGTGTAGTTCTTGAAGTAGTACTCGCCGGTCACGAAGTCGACCGACGGGAACTGCTTCGTCGTGCCGACCGTCGCGTCGGCCGTCGGGGCGGCCGCGCTCGCGGCGGCCTGACTCCCGCCGGTCGGCGCCGAGAGACCGGAAGTGTCGAGCGTGAAGTTCCGCATCCGGCTCGACGGCACGTCGACCGGCGTCGGGTCGTCGGCCGCGTCGGCGGAGTCGTTGTCGTCCGTCTCGTCGGCCGCGTCAGCCGCGTCGGCGGCCGCCGTCGGCGCGTCCGCGGCTCCCGTCGCCGCGGGCTGCGCCGTCGCGCCGGTGCCGACGGCGGAGGCGCTAGCCCCCATCGCCACCGACGAGAGGAGGATCGTCGCTACGAGAAGTATCGCTCGTGATCTCATGGAATCCGTGACATGAGTCACGGGCGCCCGACATAATTGTTGTCACACAACAAACCATGAATTATCGGTAATCACCGAGCAACATCGGCAGTACCGTCCGCTTCTCCGGCGGTCTCATCCGCTTCTCCGACGGCACCGTCCGATTTCGGCCGCTCGGACGCGACCCGGACCGAACGCGCGGCGGCGCTCGCCGAGGGGGTGTATCGAAACCCTTACTCTCCGCCCGCGGCACCTCCCGGGTATGACAGACGCCGGGAGCGTCGACCCCGAGGAGGTGCGGCACGTCGCGGACCTCGCGCGGGTTGACCTCGACGAGGCGGAGGTCGAGGAGTTCGCCGCGCAGTTCTCGGACGTGCTCGACTACTTCGAGGCGCTCGACGAGGTGCCCGAGGTGGACGAGGAGCCGGACCTGGTGAACGTGATGCGGCCCGACGAGGTGCGGGAGGGGCTCTCACAGGAGGCGGCGCTGGCGAACGCCCCGGAGACGGAGGAGGGGTACTTCAAGGGTCCGCGGGTGTCGTAGATGGCGGCCGACGAGGAGGACCTCAACGCGTTCGTGACCCGCGAGACGGTCGCGGGCGCCGACGACGGACCGCTCGCGGGCCGGACTGTCGCGGTCAAGGACAACATCTCGACCGAGGGGCTGCGCACCACCTGCGGGTCGGCGATGCTCGACGACTACGTGCCGCCGTACGACGCGACGGTCGTCGAGCGGGTGACCGCCGCGGGCGCCGACGTCGTCGGCAAGACCAACATGGACGAGTTCGGCATGGGCGGGACGACGGAGACGTCGGCGTTCGGCCCGACCAAGAACCCGGTCGACCCCGACCGCGTCCCGGGCGGGTCGTCGGGCGGGTCCGCCGCGGCGGTGGCCGCCGGCGAGGCGGACCTCGCGCTCGGCACCGACACCGGCGGCTCGGTGCGCAACCCCGCCGCGTTCTGCGGCGTCGTCGGCATCAAGCCGACGTACGGGCTGGTGTCGCGGTACGGTATCGTCGCGTACGCCAACTCGCTCGAACAGGTCGGCCCGCTCGCGCCCACCGTCGAGGGGGCGGCGGAACTGCTCGACGTCATCGCCGGCCCCGACGAGAACGACGCCACCACCCGGGAGGCGGG
>NZ_ASGZ01000008.1 GCF_000495475.1 Candidatus Halobonum tyrrellensis G22
ACGGCACGGTGGAGGAGGCGCGCGGCGCGCCCCCGACGCCCGGGTGGGAGAGCGAGTAGCGCGCGGCGGGGCGCACGACCCGGGTCGAGCGGGCGGCCGACCCGCTCGACGGCGGCCGGCGGGGACGGCCTGGACCCCCCGACGGTCTCGCGCACGTCCGCACAACCGTTATTCGCCGGGCGGCTCTGTCTCACCCATGCGTGTTCTCGTGACCGGTGCGACCGGGTTCGTCGGCGGCCGCCTCGTCTCGAAGCTCCGGGAGACGGACCACGAGGTGACCGTGACGGTGCGCGACCCCGACGAGTACGACGCGCCGGACGGCGTCGGCGTGGTCCGCGCCGACCTGCTCGAACCCGACGACTGTCGGCTGATCAGGGAGCCCGGCTCCGACGCGCCCGTCGGAACCGACGACGGCGACAGCGACGCCGACAGCGGCGCAGACGACGAGGGCGGGAGCGGGGACGAGGACGACGGCGACGACGAGGGTCGGTGGCTCGGGGACGTGATCGCCGACCTGGACGTCGAGGCGGCGTACTACCTGGTCCACTCGATGGGGGCGGGCGACGACTTCGCCGAGCTCGACCGGACGCTGTCGGCCAACTTCGCCGCCGCCGCGGACGGCGGCGGCGTCTCGCGGGTGATCTACCTCGGGGGGCTGGGCGAGGACGACGACGACCTCTCCGAGCACCTCCGCTCGCGCCGGGAGGTCGAGCGGATGCTCGCAGACGGCGACTACGACCTGACCGTGCTCCGGGCGGCGGTGGTCATCGGCGACGGCAGCGCGAGCTTCGCCATCATCCGCCAGTTGGCCGAGAAGCTCCCGGTGATGGTGACGCCCCAGTGGGTCCGCACGGAGTGTCAGCCCATCTACGTCGACGACGTGGTCGCGTACCTCGCGGGCGTGCTCGACGCGCCCGAGACCGCGGGCGAGACGTACGAGATCGGCGGGCCGGAGTCGCTGACCTACGAGGACGTGCTCCGGCGGACCCGACGGGCGCTCGGCGGCGAACTCCGGGTGGTGCCGGTGCCGGTGCTCACGCCGCGGCTCTCCGTGGGCTGGGTCCGACTCGTCACCGACGTCGACCCCGACGTGGTCGAACCGCTCGTCGAGGGGATGGGCAACCGGGTCGTCGTCTCCGACCACCGGATCGAGGAGGTCGTTCCGGTCGACCGGACCGGGTTCGACGAGGCGGTCCGGCGCGCGCTCGACGCCGAGGACGCCCGCCGCGGCGTCGGCGTGAGCGAGTCGGAGGCCGACTCGGAGGTCCCGGTGTGACAAGAGAGGGGAACGACGGCTCCGAGGGCGGCGACCCGGACGCGGAGGGCGTCGACGGGACGGACGACCCGCACGGGAGCGACGACGCGGAGGACGCCGAGGACACGAGCACTCGCCTCCCCGAGTTCGGCGAGGTGTGGGTGTACGAGAGCATCGTGCGCGCGCTCCCGGGTGCGAACCTCTCGCCGACTGCCGCCATCACGCTCCAACTCGCGCTGTTCGAGGTGGGCGTGCTCCTGTTCGCGTGGGGGTACGGGCTGTGGAACGCGGCCGCCGCCGGCACCGCCGCGGTGTTCGTCGCCGCCGTCGGGAGCTACCTTCTGTTGCGGCTGGGCGACAGCAACCGGACGCTCGACGCGCCGACGACGTACACCCGCCTGCTGTTCGGGTCGAGCATCGAGGTGGTGCTGGCGGTGCTCGCGTTCATCGCGCTCGTCACCCACCTGTTCGTCTACGACCCCCAGCACGTCGGCGAGACGCTCCCGATGGCGCAGTGGGCCCCGATACCGATCCCCCGCTCGGAGACCCCGCTCGTCACCGCGCTGTTCGGGCCGGAACCGCCGGTGCCCGTCGTGTTCCTCTCGCTGTTGGTCCTCTGGGACGTCTGCTACCGGATCGGCGTCTCGTGGTGGATCGCGGTCGTCTCGCTGTACGGCGAACTCAGGCTACCGCTCCCGCCGGAGTCGGGCGACGAGTTCCGCCGGATCGACTACCTCAACGTCGCGTTCGCGCTCGCACAGCTCGTGTTGGTGCCGTTCATCCGCGACCGCCCGGCGCTGTTGCTCGCGGTGTGTGGACACGTCCTCGCGGTGTTCGTGGTGTCGGGCGCCGCCGTCGCGATATCCTACCGGCGGGAGGCGGCCTGACCCCCGGGGTCGCCGCTCACTCGCCGCGCATCTCGCGGAACTGGTCGAGGAGCGCCTCCGTCGACTCGCCCGAGTCGTACGACAGTTCGCCCCGGTACTCCGACCGCTCGTCGGCGAACTCCGCGTCGAGTTTCGCCTTCTGCTCGCGGCGTTCGTGTTCGTCCTCGTCGTATGATCCCAACGACATAGTGTATCACATACCAAGGACGACTACGGCTTAAGGGTTGCCACTAGTTAGCACGTGGGTTGGAGACGGCAGCCGCTCGGCGAGTAACGGCGGCCGAGGTGGCACGTGACGACTTACCACGATTACCGTATGAATCTACCGGTCGGTCTCACCGCGGCGTCGGCCGAAACGCACCCCCGGCGGCGCCCCGCGGAGGCGGTGGGTTGAAACGAGGGGGGGACCGATGGCCGGTGTGGCACGTCCGCTCCGGTTCAGGTACGCCCCGGGAACGTGGTCGAACTCGCGCGTCGAGTCGGAGGTGTTCGACGACCTCGACGCCAACCTCGGGGCGACGGCGACGGGACCGTGGTTCAAGCCGCCGGGCGGGTACGAGGCGCGCCGGTTCGAGATGGACGACGGCAGCCTCGCGCTGTTCTGCTGGACCGACGACGACGAGGGACCTGAGGGGACGGGCGGCGGACCCGGCGCCTACTGGCTGGGCAACACCGAGACGCCGTCGGCGCTGTGGCGGACCGACAAGTACGCGTTCGCGGACGTTCCCTACGCCGTCACGCGGTGGGCCGAGCGCGAACTCACCGCGGGACTCCACGAGGAGGAGCCGTGGCTCGCGGACTACCCGCACCTGTCGTGGTTCTTCCTCACCGTCTTCTGCTCGAAGGACGGCGCCGAGACCACCCGGGAGTTCTTCCGCGACCACCGCGCGGGGTTCCCCGACACCAGCCGGGAGGCCGCGCTGTCGTTCTACGAGGAGTTCCTCTCGACGGGCGTCCTCGACGACTACCGCGAGGAGATGGCCGGGAAACTCGGAACCTCCGAGTACTTCGACCGGACGCGGATGACGGCGACGATGGGCGAGTTCGACGTGGCCCGCCTGCTGACGCTCGCGGAGTACGACATCGTCCCGGAGATAGAGGTGGCGACCGACCACGTCATCGACTACCGCGCGGTGCGCGACGACGGCACCGCGACGCTGGTGGAGGTGACGCGGCCGGTGCCGACCAACCGCCGGTCGGCGGGCACGCCCGCGGCGGCGGTGCGCGACACCGTCGCCACCAAGACCAGCGGTCAGTTGGAGCAACACGGCGGCGGCGTCACCCTGTTCGTCGACTGCTCGTCGTTCCCCGACGACGACTGGGCGGCCGTCCGCGGCGAACGGTCCGACGTGGGCCACCGCCCGGCCGTCGTCTTCCGCTCCCGGCCGGACGGGCGGACCGAGGCGTACGCGACGGGGTCGGTCCCGCTCGAGTTGGACGCGGCCGTCGAGTGGGTGTAGTCGGTCGAAAGAAGTCGAACGCTGGACCGTGCCCGGACCGACGGGACCGTCCGACGGGTCAGAACGAGACCTGTTCGGGACCGTCCTCGGCGACGGTCGGCGCGTCGCGGTCGCTGTAGAAGCGCCGCCCGACCGCCTCGTGGCCGACGTTGCCCTGGAGCGTCTCGTGGACCTCGGTCGACGAGAGGAACGTCTCCTGGCTCGTGCGGCCGAGCACGCTCCCGAGCGTCTCCGACCCCTCGGGCAGTTCGATCCGGCTCTCGCCGTAGGCGTCTATCAGTTCGTCGCTGGTCGCGGGGTACTGGTGCGTCGATAGCTTCTCCCCCAGGCCTTTCAGGCGCATACACGAGTGGAGCCGCGAGATAACCTTAACCATTGTCCATGCATGTCCTTGGAGAGGGCATACCCTCTAGTCACGACTAAGGTACCCTTAATTACGATCTACGGCTGCGGCGCAGTCACCGGGTTTCGGAGGCTTCCAGGCCGTGGTCGCCCCACCGCAACGCTTTCACCCCCGCCGCCGGACCGCGGCGTATGGTCGTCGCGGACCTCCACGCGCACACGACGCTGTCGGACGGGACGCTCACGCTGGAGACGCTGCCCGCCGCCGCCGCCCGCGCGGGCGTCGAGGCGGTGGCGCTCACCGACCACGACCGGTTCCACCCGGGGTTGAACGCGCCCGTGAGCGACGTCGGCGGCGTGACCGTGGTCCGCGGCATCGAACTCCGGGTCGAGACGGGCGGCGAGCGGGTCGACCTGCTGGGGTACGGGCTGTGCGAGACCGACGCGCTCCGCGCGGAGTGCGAGCGCCTCCAGCGCGACCGGGTCGAGCGCGGCCAGCGGATCATCGAGGCGGTCGAAGCCGAGACGGGCGTCGACCTGGAGCTGGAGCCACGCGAGGGGCTGGGGCGGCCCCACGTCGCGCGCGCCGTCGCGGCGAGCGACGCGCCGTACGACGTCGACGGCGCGTTCGAACACCTGATCGGGAACGACGGCCCGTGTTTCGTCGCACGCGACGTGACGCCGTACGAACGGGGGCGCGACCTGCTCGCCGACGCGTGCGCGCTCGTCGGTCTCGCGCACCCGTTCCGGTACGACGACCCCGGCGCGGCGCTCGACCTGTGTGCGGACCTGGACGCCGTCGAGCGCCACTACCCCTACGGCGACCGGGGGACCGACGACCCCGCGCGCGTCGAACGGGTCGCACGCGAACACGACTTGCTCCTCACGGGCGGGAGCGACGCCCACGACGAGCGGCTCGGCGTCGCCGGACTGGGGGCGGACGGGTGGGCGGCCGTCCGCGAACGGCTCCCGGACGACCCCGCGGCCGGGGACCGAAACAGGCGGGTTTAACCCCGAGCGGCCCGGAGCACGGGTATGCGGTGTCACTACTGCGAACGCGAGGCCGCCTACACCGCCGACCGCGACGGCGTCAGGGTCGGTCTCTGTGAGAACCACTTCCGCGAGCGCGTCGAGGAACTCGCCGAGAGCGAGGGACTCGAAGCGCTCCGCGAGCGCGTGGACGTCACCCACGCCGACGACGAGTAGCGAGTCACCACCGACCGCCGACCGCACTCTCCCCGGTCAGCCGCCCTTCCGCGCTCCTCCGCCCTCCGTACCGTCGGGTGCGGGACGCTCGTTCCTCGTTTCTCGGCGGGACTGCATCCGTATCTCGCTCTTCTCGGCTGGACCGCGTCCGTCTCCCGTTCACCACAGCAGGTCGACGCCGAGGACGTACAGCCCCGCGAGCGCGGCCTCGAAGACGAGCGTGCCGACCGCCGACAGCGCGAGGAACCGCCGGCCGTCCATCTCCGCGAGTCCCGCCGGCACCGTGAGCATCCCCCGGGTGAACAGCATCGCGTTCGACGCCGGGACGACGAGCGGTCCCCACCGGTCGAACCAGCCGTCGAACCGGTCGAGCGTCGACTCGCTCACGCGGAACCACCGCTTCTCTAAGAGCCACTCGCGGCCGCCCCGCTGGGCGAGTTTGAACAGCGCGAACTGGCCGACCGTCGCCCCACAGACCGCCACCCCGAGCACCGCCGCGACGGTGCTCACCTCGTAGCCCAACAGGACCAGCGTGCCGGGAACGAGCAGTTCGCTCGGTACGAAGTACATCAGCATCGCCCCCTCCAGGACGAACACGAGAAACAGCACGGCGAGGGCGTACTCCGACGTGATGAGGGCTTCGAGCCACGGCGGGAACTCGCCAACGATACCCTGGAGCGGGACCGGCACGGGAGCGGGTTACAGGGGGGGCGGCATATGGCTTCTGTCACGCGCCGTCGCGCCGTCACGCGCTGTCACGCCGCGCGCGCTCGCACCGCCGGGGGCCGAGGGCATCCCCTCGGCGGGGGGCGAGCGCGGCCGGAGCGCGGGGTTTACGCCGCCGCCCGCCCGAGTTCGGGTATGGACCTGACCGACCGACCGCGGCGGCTCCGGACCGACGGCGTCCGCCCGCTGGTCTCGGAGACGAGCCTCGCCGCGTCGGACCTGATCGCGCCGGTGTTCGTCGACGCCACCGCCGACGAGCGGGTGCCGATCGAGTCGATGCCGGGCCACGAGCGCGTGCCGGTCGACGACGCCGTCGCGCGCGTCGAGGAGGTCCGCTCGACGGGCGTCGAGGCGGTCATGCTGTTCGGCATCCCCGAGTCGAAAGACCCCGAGGGGTCGCGCGCGTACGCCGACGACGGCGTCGTCCAGCGTGCGGTCCGCGCGGTCACCGCCGAGACGGACGCGTACGTCATCACCGACGTCTGCCTCTGTGAGTACACCGACCACGGCCACTGCGGTGTCGTCGAGGCGTCGGCCGAGGAGAACCCGACGCTGACCGTCGAGAACGACGCGACGCTCGACCTGCTCTCGCGGACCGCCACCTCACACGCCGCGGCGGGCGCGGACATGGTCGCCCCCTCCTCGATGACCGACGGGATGGTCGGCGCCATCCGCTCGTCGCTCGACGCCGACGGGTACACCGAGGTGCCGGTGATGAGCTACGCCGCGAAGTACGAGTCGGCGTTCTACGGCCCGTTCCGCGACGCCGCCGACGGCGCGCCCGCGTTCGGCGACCGTCGCCACTACCAGATGGACCCGGCGAACCGCCGCGAGGCCGTCCGCGAGACCCGCCTCGACGTCGAACAGGGCGCGGACGTGCTGATGGTCAAGCCCGCGCTGCCGTACCTCGACGTCGTGAGCGACGTGCGCCGGGAGTTCGACCACCCCGTCGCGGCGTACAACGTCTCGGGCGAGTACGCGATGCTCCACGCCGCCGCCGAACGGGGATGGCTCGACCTGGAGGCGACCGCCCGCGAGTCGCTCCTCGGCATCAAGCGCGCGGGTGCCGATCTAATCCTCACGTACTTCGCCGAGGACGTAGCCGAGACGCTCTGAGCCGCGGCGACCGGCGGCTACACTACACCGAGGCGCCGGTTCCCCCGTTTCGTCCGGAACCGGGGCCGCGCCGTTCGCTCGACAGCCGACGGGTGGGGCTTTCACGGTAGTTACCACCGTCGCCGTCCCCACCCGGTGGACTGGATCGCTCGAATCGACGAAGCCGCACCCCGAGACGGCCGAGACCACGTCCGCTCGGAGGCGAGCGTTTAACCCCGAGAGCGACCGAGAGAGGGACGAATGGCGACAGCGGACGCGAGCGACGACCCGGACGGCGAGTACGACCCCGACGAGTTCCCCGTCCCGGCGCTCGAAGCGCGCGCCCAGCGGTGTGCGGCCCGGCTGCGGGAGGCCGACCGCGTGCTGGTGGCGTCGCACATCGACGCCGACGGGCTGACGAGCGCGGCTGTCGCGGCGGCGGCGCTCGAACGCGCGGGGGTACCGTTCGAGAGCCTGTTCTCGAAACAGCTCGACGCCGACGACCTCGACCGGATCGCGGCCACCGACCACGACACCGTGCTGTTCACCGACTTCGGGAGCGGGCAACTCGACCTCATCGCGCGCCACGAGGAGCGGGGCGCGTTTACGCCCGTGATAGCGGACCACCACCAGCCCGCCGACGCCGACGGACGAAGCCCGTCCGCCAGCGGGACGGAGTCCCGCCCCGTCGACACCGAGTTTCACCTCAACCCGCTGTTGGAGGGGGTCGACGGCGCCTCGGAGCTGTCGGGCGCGGGGGCGACGTACCTGCTCGCGCGCGCGCTCGAAGCCGACGGCACCGACAACCGCGACCTGGCGGCGCTCGCGGTCGTGGGTGCCGTCGGAGACATGCAGGACGGCGAGGACGGCCTGTCGGGCGCAAACGAGCGGTTGGTCGCCGACGGCGTCGCCGCGGGCGCGCTCGAAGCGGAGACCGACCTCGCGCTGTACGGCAGACAGACCCGGCCGCTGCCAAAACTCCTCCAGTACGCCTCCGAGGCGCGGATTCCGGGCATCTCCGACGACGAGGCCGGCAGCGTCGAGTTCCTCTCGGGGCTGGACGTGCCGATGCGCGACGACGACGGCGACTGGCGCCGGTGGGTCGACCTGACGGGTGACGAGCGGCAGACGGTCGCGAGCGCGCTCATCCGTCGGGCCGTGGCGTCGGGCGTGCCCGCAGAGCGGGTCGACGGGTTGGTCGGAACGACGTACGTGCTCGCCGACGAGGAGCCGGGGACCGAACTCCGCGACGTCAGCGAGTTCTCCACGCTGCTCAACGCAACCGCGCGCTACGAGCGAGCGGACGTGGGGCTGGCGGTCTGTCTCGGCGACCGCGACGAGGCGCTCGCGCGCGCGCGGACACTCCTCCGCAA
Organism: Candidatus Halobonum tyrrellensis G22; assembly: GCF_000495475.1. Taxonomy (GTDB): domain Archaea; phylum Halobacteriota; class Halobacteria; order Halobacteriales; family Haloferacaceae; genus Halobonum; species Halobonum tyrrellense. The sequence goes on from NZ_ASGZ01000008.1 coordinate 8,345, forward strand.
CCACCGGCGGAACCTCTCGGAGGGGCTACAGTGGGTGAAAAACGAGGGTGTGACGACCGAGGAGCACCTCCAGTGGTTCGACGCCGGCACCCGGATACGCGAGACCATCGTCGGCATCGTCGCCGGGATGGCGGTCGGTGCCGCGGGCGTCTCCCGGAGCAAGCCAATCGTCGCGTTCGCCGACGCGGGCGACGGCGAGGTGAAGGTATCCGCGCGCGGCAGCGGCCACCTCGTCCGCTCGGGACTCGACCTCTCGGCCGTGATGCGCGAGGCGTCCCGAGCGGTCGGCGGCGACGGCGGCGGTCACGACGTGGCCGCGGGCGCCACCATCCCCGAGGGGGAGCGGGAGGTGTTCCTCGCCGCGGCCGACGAGGCGGTCGGCGAACAGGTCAAGTGACTCGACGGGCGGGGCGGTAAACGACGGAACCGCGGTAGAAACGGGAGCGGTCGTCGCGCGGCGGGCCGGTCAGACGGACTCGGACTCGACGTTCGTCTCGCCGATGCTACGGAACAGCATCCGGTAGTCGTCGGGGGCGAACGCGGTCCCGAGGTCGTCGAGATCCGCCTGCAGCTTCTCGATGCGGTCGAGGAGCGCGTCGTACTCCGAACTCTCGCGGAGTTCCGACCGCGGGCGCTCGGCCTCGAGCAGTGCGCGTTTCGTGACGAGCGCCGCGGTCCGGCGGAGTTTCTCGTCGTAGTTCGCGCGCGTACCCAGCCGTTCGACCGCCGTGTGGATGTCGTCGCGGGTGGCGGGCTTGACGAGGTAGAGGTCGAACCCCATCTCGACGATGTCGACGTCGGGTTCGACCGCGGTCACCATCGCGACGCGGCAGTCGAACCCGCGGTCGCGTATCGCCGTGAGCACCTCCGACCCGGCCATGTCGGGCAGGCGCCTGTCGAGCAGCACGGCGTCCGTCTCGGCGTCGAGCGCGTCGAGGGCGTCCTCGCCGGTGTTGACGACCTCCACGTCGTACTGGTCGGCGAGGTAGCCTTCGTAGAGGGCGGCGACTTCCGGCTCGTCCTCTACGATCAGTACACGCCGAATCACTGCACTCCCCCCACTCCGTCTCCCCCTCCGTCAGCCATACTTGCTCTCGGGCATCGTTCGGGCTTAAAACTATCGTCGGGAGCGTGAACGACCGGCACAACCGTTTTCCTTTATGGGGCCGGCGTCCATCGTACCCGACATGGTAAACACGGTCGAAACCGGGGTCGAGGGACTCGACTCCATTCTCAACGGTGGTCTCGTCGAGAACGCCACGGTACTGGTGAGCGGAAACCCGGGGACGGGCAAGTCGCTGTTCGGGATCCAGTATCTCCACCACGGCGTCACCGAACACGACGAGCGGGGGATCTACATCTCCTTCGAGGAGAACGAGGACGACATCCGTGAGGCCGCCGAGTCGATCGGGTTCGAGAACTGGGGCGACCTGGTCGACGACGGCGAGATCAAGGTGTACGACAAGAGCCACATGCTCCGGGAGGGCGACTTCACGTCCACGATGGACACCCTGCTGGAGGACTTCGCCAACGCGAGCTACGACCGGCTGGTGCTCGACTCGCTCACGATGTTCGAACTGTTCTTCGACGACGAGAAGGAGAAGCGGACGTACCTCCTGAAGTTCTCGGACATCCTCAAGAAGAACGGTCTCACCTCGCTTCTGGTCAACGAGCAGGGGGCGGTGTTCCCCGAGACGGAGATCGGGCTCGAGAACTTCCTGACCGACGGGAACATCTACTTCATCCAGACGCCGACCGACTCGGGGGTCAACCGCTACGTCTGGGTTGCGAAGATGCGCAAACAGGACATCGACACCGACATCTTCCCGATGGAGATCGCGAACGGCGGTATCAAGGTGTACGAGCGCGCGGGCGGCTTCTCGATGATGGGACGAGAGGCACCCGGCGACGGGTTCTGAGGGGTCGACCGGTCAACCTGAGCCGGTCGACCCGCGGACGCCGGTTCAGTTGTCGGTCATCGTCTGCCACACCTCGTCGAGCTTGTTCTTCACCTCCGAGCGCTCCTGTAGCTCGACTGTCAGCCCGTCCTGGAAGGTGACGTTCACGCCGTCGACCGACCGACGGTACACCTTGATCCGCCGGTGTTCGTCCGAGAGCGGCCGGTCGTGTAACTCGAGCAGCTCCGTCGACTCCAGTTCGTTGATGCGCCGGTAGCAGGTGGCGATCGGAACGCCCAACTCCTCCGAGAGGTCCTGTGCCGACTTCGGTTCCCCCGCCGCGTCGAGGATCTCCGGGTTGTACTTGTTCCCGAGCACCTCGATGATCTCCTCGTCCTGTGCCGGCATTCAGTATCAATGGTGATTCACGTACGCAAAAATCTACCGACAGGTCGTGCGGCCTCGCCCGCTCCCCCGTGAACTGCCCACACACTACACCGCTCCGATCGTCCTGAACACCGCGTCTGTTATCTAAACAGATAATTTCGGAGTCACTCTTATTACCACCTTCCGTCTTTTCTGAGCCAGAACCTGGCTACCCGCAGTCGGCCGGGTCAAAGGATACACAACGCAAATGTTCGAATTCATCACGGATGAGGAAGAGCGCGGTCAAGTCGGTATCGGGACACTCATCGTGTTCATCGCGATGGTCCTCGTGGCGGCGATCGCCGCAGGCGTCCTGATCAACACCGCGGGCTTCCTCCAGTCGCAGGCCGAACAGACGGGTCAGCAAGCGAGCAGTCAGGTTTCCGACCGCGTCCAGGAGGTCGTCACGACCGGTAACGTGACCGACTCGGAGATCGAGTGGGTGAACGTCACGGTCACGAAGGCGCCCGGCGCGGGCGACATCGACCTGGAGAACTCCACGGTCACTTGGATCGGTCCGAGCGGTACCTACTCGCTCGTCCACCAGAACCAGAGTGAGTCGGGTAACGAGTTCTTCACCGTCAACGACGTGTCGGACTCCGACGACTCCTCCCCCGTCCTGAACGACGTGGGCGACCGTCTCCAGCTTTCGTTCAACGTGACCGAGACCGACGGCTTCACCGGTCCGCTCCAGGAGGGCGACAAGGTGACCCTCGAGGTCAACACGGTGTCGGGCGCGACGACGACGATCCAGTTCGCGGTGCCCGAGTCGCTCAGCGGCAAGAACGCGGTCAAGCTCTAAGCTCGCTGCCGACTCGCGCGGTCACTTCCGAGTACAGCGTTTCGATCACTTCTTTCAGTACCACACCACCATGAGTGACGACGATACGATCCTCGACCCCGACGACCTCGATGTGACCGACAGCGACCACGTCCACGAACTCGACGACGACCGGTTCGTGGTCTCGACGGGGTCGAGTCCGCCGCGCGCGTCGTCCGATACGGCGGCGTCCGACGGGACGCCGCCCGAGTCGACCGGCCCGGGCGACGGCGCGGACGCCGACGGTCCGACCGGGGTGTCGGGTGAGGGCGACGGGCACCCCGTCGGCGACGCGACAGCCGACGCGCAGCGACGGGCGAGCGACCTCGTCGAGAGCGGCGACGCGTACGGCTTCGACGTGGTCCTCGCGTTCGACGACGACGTGACGCACCACCGGACGACCTCAGACGACATCGCCGAGGCGTTCGAGTCGCTCGTGGTCGGGTTCGCGCGGAGCACCGACGGTCACCTCCCGCCCGAGGAGACGCTCGGCGTCCTCCTCGGCGGGATGGACGAACCGGTCCGCCTCCCCGAACGGGAGCTATACCGCGCGCTCTCGCGGCACGGCCTCTCGCCGGACGACTCGGTCGGCGACCTCCTCGCCGCGGTCCGCGACGAGCGGGGGCTCACGCTGGAGTAGCCGGCTTCCAGCCGCCCGCAGTCCCGTTTTCACCGATGATACTCCCGGGCGAGCGTTTATGCTCGTCGGCGGGACGGATCGGTTATATGCCGACAAGAGTGCTGATCGCCGACGATTCCGAGTTCATGCGGAGCCTCCTCCGGGAGATCCTCGAAGGGGAGTTCGAGATCGTCGGGGAGGCGGAGAACGGGGTGGAGGCGGTCGATATGTACGGCGAGCACGAGCCCGACATCGTCATGATGGACATCGTGATGCCGATCCGTGACGGGATCGAGGCGACCAGCGAGATCACCTCCTCGAACGACGACGCCAGCGTCATCATGTGTACGAGCGTCGGGCAGGAGGAGAAGATGAAGGCGGCCATCAAGGCCGGCGCGCAGGGGTACATCACGAAACCGTTCCAGAAGCCGAACGTGCTCGACGCCATCAACGACGTCGTCCCGGCGTAGGGATGGACGTCGATATCAAGTCGCTTGGCACGTTCAGTCGACTGGCCAGCCAGGGCGCCGACCGCGCGGCGTACGCGTTCGCCCAGCTCACCGGCACGAACGTGTACGCCGACGTGACCGACGTGACGCTGATGGCGGCGGGCGACCTCGAACGCGCGTTCGACGGCCGGGAGTTCGTCGGCGTCGAAGTGGGGCTGCGGGGCGGGCTGGTCGGCCAGACCGTGATGGCGTTCGAGCGCGACGCCGCCGAGACGCTGCTGTCGCTGCTCGGCGCCGACCGGACCGACGACGAGTTCGCACGGAGCGGCGTCACGGAGGCGGGCAACATCATGACCAGCGGGTTCATCGACGGCTGGGCCGACCACCTCGGCATCGCCATCGACATGACGCCGCCGACGTACGTCCGCGCGTCGGGGACCGACATCCTCCCCGACGGGGCGTTCGACGGCGACCGCGCGGGGGTGTTCATGTTCGAGTCGCAGGTCGCCTCCTCGGACGCCGAGGTCGGGTTCACCATCTACCTGCTCCCGGAGTACACCGGCTTCACCGACCTCCTCACCGCCCGACGCCAGGCGGCCGGCGAGGAAGCCGGCGAGTCCGTCCCGGTCGATAAACTCCCGGCGTTCAACCAGTTGACGAAGCGGGGGACCCAGAGCGCCGCCGAGAACATCACGATGATGACCGGCACGCCGACCGACGTGGACGTCTCGCGGCTCAGGTTCGTCCCCGTCGAGGACGTCCCCTCCGAGGTGGGCGACGAGACGGTGGTCGGCACCGTCTTCGAACTCCAGGGCCTCCCGAGCGGCTACCTCGCCATCCTGTTCGACGAACCGTCGGCGAAGGCGGTCGCCGGCGGGATGATCCCGACCGAGACCGACGACGGCATCGGCGAGATGGAACGCGGGGCGCTCCGGGAGTTGGGCAACATCATGACCAGCGGGTTCATCGACGGCTGGGCGAACGTGCTCGGGACCAGCATCGAGCACACGCCCCCGCAGTTCGTCCACGACATGGGCGCGGCCGTGATGAGCCCCATCGTGAGCCAACTCGGCCGGACACAAGAACACGCGTTCATCATCGACTCGACCATCCGTACCCCCGACGAGGGCGTGCGGTGTGACATCTACGCACTCCCCGACCAGCGGGAACTCGCGGCGGCGCTCGACGGTATCGATCCGGCGGTTGCCGACGGGGGGTCGCTCGGGACGGGGACAGATGGGCCGTCCTGAACCCGTTACCGACGGCGGCGCGGGGTCCGTCGACACGCTCGCGGGCACAGACGCGGCCGGCGGCGAACGCCTGAAGGTGGGTCTCTCCGAGGCCCGCGTCGCCGGCGACGGCGCGCTGCTGGTGACCAGCGGGCTCGGCTCCTGTCTCGGCATCGTCGTCTACGACCCGACGACCGGCGTCGGCGGGCTCCTCCACGCGATGCTGCCGGCGGCCGAAGACCACCCCGGTCCCGACGAGAAGTTCGTCACCGAGGGGGTCGCGGCGCTGGTCGCGGCGCTCGCCGACGAGGGCGTGACCGACGGCCTGCGCGCGAAGTTCGCGGGCGGCGCCGCCATGCTGAACTTCTCGCTCGACGAGGACGGTGGCTCGATCGGCGACCGCAACGTGGCGGCCGCCGAGGCGGCGCTCGCGGACCACGACGTCCCGGTCGTCGCGACGGACACGGGCGGCGACCGCGGCCGGTCGCTCCGGTTCGAGACCGCCACCGGCCGCCTCCACGTCTCGTCGGCCGACGGCGACGCCGTCATCTGATCGTACGAGGTGGGTGCGTGGTACATACCTCGTCGACCCCCGAACCCGCCGCCCCACACTGTTATCCGAATCGATAATCCGCGGGGAGGATTTAAGCGTCAGTCGGTGGTGGAATCGCAGTAATGGGTCTCCTCACCGTGCTGTCCGGGACGGCTGTCGTTCCGGGCGGCGACTTGGGACTTCTCGTCTCCATCGGACTGCTCGGAGCGAGCCTGCTCGACCGTTTCCGCGACGGCGGCGACGACGCGGACGTCGGCGACGCCGAGGGGGACCCGCTGCTCGACGACGACGACGCGTTCGGCGGCGACGACGGCGACGACGAGGGCGGGGGGGATGACCTCGACGGACTGGACGGGATGGACGGGATGGACGACTGGGGCGACGACGACCCGTTCGGCGACGAAGAGGAGGACGACACGGCCGAGATGGAGAACCGGCTCGAGGACCTCGAGAACGAGGTCGCGAGCCTCTCGTCGTCGGTCAGCACCGTGCGCTCCGAGAACGAGGAGATCTCGGGGCAGGTGGAGGAGATCAGCGAGGACGTCAGGAGTCTGCTCGACATCTACGAGATGGTCACGCGGGGAATCAACCCCTTCGTCGACGACGCCCAAGGCGGGATGGGCGGCGACCTCGGCGGCGAGGAGTCGTTCGGTCTCTTCGACGGCGACGACGAGGAGGAGGAGGAGGCGGACGAGGACCTCGACGACGACCTCGCGTCCGCCGAGGCGGAGTCGTTCTTCGACGAGGATCTCGCCGACGACGGCGGGGCGTTCGACGACGGGGAAGCACTCGACGACGGTGGGGCGGTCGACGACGGGGACGCGCTCGCCGACGAGGAGGCACTCGACGACGGCGGGGCGTTCGACGACGAGGACGACTTCGAGGAGGACGGGGAGTTCGACGACTTCGACGACCTCGACGCGGACGACGACTTCGGCGCGGGCGACGACCTCGACGGCCTCGACGAACTGGACGACGAATCGGACGGCGACTCCGACGCGGACGACGACACCACAGACACCGACACTATGGCGACCGAGAACGGCGGCGGCAAGAGCTTCAGTGAACTGAAAGACGAGTACGAATCGGGTGACGCCGACTGGGCCGACGCCGGCGAGGCGTTCGACGTCGACGACTTCGACGACCCCGAGCCGGACCCGAGCCCAGAGACCGACGGCGCGGTCCCCGACGCGGGCCCGGAGCCGGACCCCGCTCCGGCGTCCGAACCGGCCCGGGAGCCGGATCCCGCTCTAGCGTCCGAACCGGCCCCGGAGCCGGACCCAGCTCCGGCGTCCGAACCGGCCCCGGCCCCGGAGCCGGACCGCGGGTCGCGGGCCGACCCGGTCGACGACGGTGGGTTCGAGTTCGTCAGCGAGGGGGACCTCTCCTCGAAGCCGCAGAAGCCGTACCTGACGAAACTCCCGGGTGACTACGTGGGCGACCTGATGGTGATGGAGTGGCTGGAGTACCTGGTCGAGGAGTCGGATGCGACCGACGCGGTCCGCGCCGTCAACTACTACGAGCGCATCGAGTGGGTCGACGAGAGCGTCGCGCGCCGGCTGAAGGACTTCCTCTCGGGGTTCGGCGACATCGACCGCAACCGGGTGGACGAGCCCGGCACGGCCCAACTCACCCTCGACCACCACACCCAGAGCCTGAAGTACGTGATGCAGCTCACGAACGCGACGGCCGAGTCGGTCGTGATCGACCGGTGGCCGCAGCTCTCGGGGGGAGTCCGTGGGTCTCAGCGTTAGCGTTTCGACCGCCGTCGTCTGTCTGGGGCTGTTCGTCGCCGCCGGCGTCGCCTACCCGGCGGTCGCCAACGGCGCCGAGCGCGTCTCGGAGGCGAACGACGCCGCCGCCGACCGCGCGCTCGACCGCCAGCAGACGGGCGTCGCCGCGGCGAACGCGACGTACCACGCCGGCAACGACACGTTGGTCGTGACCGCGCGCAACGACGGCTCGACGACGCTCGACGTGACCCGCACGACGCTGCTCGCCGACAACGAGTACGTCCCGTCGACGGCGACCGTCGCGGGCGCGAACGACACGGCGCTGTGGCTCCCGGGCGAGACGGCCCGGTTCGAGAGCGGCCTCTCGACCGCGCCCGACCGCGTCACCGTCGTCGTCGACCACGGCGTGCGCGACTGGGTAGACGTGGAGGTGGCCTGATGGCGGGCGCGAGCATCTCGGAGATGATCCTGTTCATCGCCGCGCTCGTCGTCGCCGCGAGCGTCGCGGGCACGCTCACGAGCGAGGTGGCCCACGTCGGCGACGCCATCTCCGCGCGGTCGCTCGACGTGGCCGACCAGGTCCGCTCGGACGTCGAAGTCGTCTCCGACCCCGCAGTGGGGGTGTACAACACCTCCGGGGACGGAAACGTCACGGTGTACGTCCGCAACACGGGCTCGTCGACGCTCCCGACCGGAGCCGACGGGGTCGACGTACTCCTCGACGGCCGGTACCGAACGGACGTGCGGCTCACGGTCGTCGACGGCGGTGACACGTGGGCGCGCGGGAGCGTCGTCCGCCTCGACGTGCCCGCGCCGGGGCTCGCGTCGGGCGACCACCGGCTGATGCTGGTGGTCAACGAGGACGAGGAGGTGTTCCGGTTCCGCACATGAGTAGCCGCACCCCAAACCAGAACCTGCTGTCGATCGGTCTCGGCGAGCGCGACCAGTTGAACAAGGAGCTCGGTGGCGGCATCCCGCGCGGGAGCATCGTCCTCATGGAGGGCGACTACGGCGCGGGCAAGTCGGCGCTCTCCCAGCGGTTCTGCTACGGGCTCGTCGAGGAGGGCGCGACCGTCACGCTGCTGTCGACCGAACTCACCGTCTCGGGGTTCATCAACCAGATGCACTCACTCGAGTACGACGTGACCCGCGCCCTGCTGAACGAGAAGCTGCTGTTCCTCTCGGCCGACTTCGACTCCGGGGGGGCGTTCTCCGACGGCAGCGGCGACCGCAAGGAGCTGTTGAAGCGGCTGATGGAGGCGGAGGTGATGTGGAAATCGGACGTGGTCATCCTCGACACGTTCGACTCCATCCTCCGGAACGACCCCACGTTCGAGGCGCTCGTCCGCAACAACGAGGAGCGGCAGGCGGCCCTGGAGATCATCTCGTTCTTCCGGAACATGATCTCACAGGGGAAAACGATCGTGTTGACGGTCGACCCCTCGGCGGTCGGCGACGAGGCGATCGGCCCGTTCCGGTCGATCGCGGACGTGTTCATGGAGCTCCAGATGGTCGAGGTGGGCAGCGACGTCCGTCGGAACATCTCGGTGAAGCGCTTCGCCGGCATGGGCAGCCAGGTCGGCGACACGATCGGGTTCTCCGTCCGTTCGGGGACGGGCCTGGTCATCGAATCACGGAGCGTCGCGTAGATGATCGGAGCGGGCGCGCATTCGACGCGAGCGCGCCCGCGCGTGGCGAGTCGTGACACATGACTGACCAGGGGTCGTCGAAGGCGTCGAACGAACTCAAGCAGGCGGCGATGAAGCGGCCGCACCTACGCGAACACCTCCAGAAGTTCAAACAGATCACCGGGGAGTTCCCGCTGTTCGTCGACGAGATCGACGGCGAACACGAGGTGCGCCACCCGAACGTGCTCTACCCGGTCGGCGGGCCGCTGTTCTGTCACGTCTACGGCGACTTCGGACAGGACACGAAGTACTACACGATCGAGCCGACGCTGTCGACGGCCGAAGAGCAGACGCTCGATACGATCAAGGGGAAACTGCTCAACAAGAGCGGTCACCGGCCAACGCCCGACGGCGAGTCGGGGTACGACGACCTGATCGAGGAACTGCTCGAGGAGGTGACGGTGATCACGGAGGAGGGGTCGTCGCGCCGGTTCTCGAAGATCCGGAACTTCGGGCGGATCGAGGTGTCCGCGCGGACGTACAACGACATCCGCTACCGGCTGAACCGCGACATCGTCGGGTTCGGCCCGCTCGAACCCGTGATGCGCGACCCCGAGAACGAGGACATCCACGTCATCGGTCCCTCGGAGTGTCACGTCGACCACGGCGTGTTCGGGATGTTGGAGACCACCGTCGACTTCGGCACCCTCCAGCAGTTCGACAGCTGGCTGCGCAACATGGGCGAGCGAATGGGCGACCCCGTCTCCGACTCGAACCCCATCATCGACTCGACGCTCCCCGACGGGTCGCGTATCAACATCATCTACTCCGACGACGTGTCGATCAAGGGTCCCTCGCTCACCATCCGGCAGGGCGACGACACGCCGCTGTCGGTCAACCAGATCACCAACTGGGGGACGCTCAGTCCCGAACTGGCGGCGTACCTCTGGCTCTGTCTGGAGAACGAACAGACGGTGTTCGTCGTCGGGGAGACGGCGTCGGGGAAGACGACGACGCTCAACGCCATTCTCTCGTTCATCCCGCGCGACTCGAAGATATACACCGCGGAGGACACCGCGGAGGTCATCCCGCCGCACAACACCTGGCAGCAACTGCTCACCCGGGAGGGCGACGGCGCCGACTCGAACAGCGTCGACATGTTCGACCTGGTCGCCGCCGCCCTGCGGTCGCGCCCCGACTACATCATCGTCGGCGAGGTGCGCGGCGCGGAGGGGCGGATGGCGTTCCAGGCGGCCCAGACCGGCCACCCGGTGATGCTCACCTTCCACGCGTCGGACATCGTCTCGATGATCCAGCGGTTCACCTCCGAGCCGATCAACGTCCCCGAGACGTTCATGGACAACGCGGACGTCGCGCTGTTCCAGAACCGCGTCAAGCAGGGCGACAAGGTGCTCCGGCGGGTCACCTCGGTCCAGGAGATCGAGGGGTACTCCAAGGAGATGGACGGCGTCGTCACCCGACAGGTGTTCGACTGGGACCCCGTCGAAGACGAGATCGTCTTCCGGGGGATGAACAACTCGTACGTCCTCGAAGAGCAGATCGCCACCCTCCTGGGGTACGCCGACACGCGCGACATCTACGACGACCTCGAGTTCCGCGCGGAACTCATCGAGCGGATGATCCAAGAGGGTGTGCTCGGCTACCACGAGGTGAACGACGCGATCAACGCGTTCCACCGGGACGGCGCCGAGGGGCTCCCCTTCGACATGCACCGCTCGGGGAGGTGACGGGATGAGCACCGACACCTCGGGCGGGAGTTCGGGGCTGTTCCCCGAGTCGCTACTCGAGTTCGCGGCGTCGCTGTCCGACTCGTACGACGCGCTCGAGATGTCGAAACGGAAGTACGTCGGCTACGTGCTCGTGCCGGCGTCCGGCTTCCTCCTGCTCACGCTCGCGGCGGCGGTCGCGCTCCCGTTTGACCTGTCGGTCCGGCTCCCCATCCCGCTGCTCGGCTTGCTCGCGTTCGGGACGGCCGTGATATACCCGAAGATCTACCTCAACAGCCGGCAGGCGGCCATCGAGAACCAACTCCACCTCGTGATGACCCACCTGACGGTGCTTTCGACCACCAACATCGACCGGATGCAGGTGTTCCGCACGCTCGCGAGCGAGGAGGAGTACGGCGCCGCCGCGGAGGAACTCGGTCGGGTTGTCCACCTCGTCGACACGTGGAACCAGTCGCTCGACGACGCGCTCCGCCGCCGCGCGAAGGAGGTTCCCTCGGACGCGATGTCGGACTTCTTCGACCGCCTGGGCTACACCATCGGCGCGGGCCAGTCGCTCGACGACTTCCTGCTGTCGGAGCAGGACGCGGTGATCCAGAACTACATCACGGTGTACGAGGGCGCGCTGGCGAACCTGGAGGTGATGAAGGACCTCTACATGTCGATGATCCTCTCGATGACGTTCGCGCTGGTGTTCGCCATCGTCCTCCCGATCCTCACGGGGAACGACCCGACGCTCACCGTCGCGGCGGTCATCGTGATGTTCATGCTGGTCCAACTCGGCTTCTACGTCGTCATCCGCGCGATGGCGCCGTACGACCCGCTGTGGTTCCACTCCGAGCGGGGCGCCCCCTCCGACGCCCGCCTGTGGGGGAGCCTGATCGTCGGCGTCGCGCTCACGTTCGCGCTCATCGCCGTCGTCGGCGCCGGCCTGTTCGGCTACGGTCCCGGGCTTCCGGGACTGCTGTTCTTCCTCGACGACGTGCCGCTCCCGCTGTACCTCTGCGTGCCCGTCACGCCGCTCACCATCACGGGCGTCGTCCTCCGTATCGAAGAGCGCAACATCGTCGAACGCGACGGTGAGTTCCCGTCGTTCATCCGTGCGCTCGGCGCCGCCGAGAGCGCGAAGCAGTCGACGACCGGCGACGTGTTGATCACGCTCCACCAGAAGGACTTCGGCGCGCTGTCGGCGGATATCACCCGTCTGTACCGCCGGCTCAACGTACGGATCGACCCCGGACAGGCGTGGTACACGTTCGCGACCGACACCCGGTCGTACCTCATCCAGAAGTTCTCCGACATGTACCTCGAAGGCCGGGCGATGGGCGGCCGGCCCAAGCAGTTGGGCGAACTCATCTCGACCAACATGACGACGGTGATGCAGCTACGCGAGCAGCGACAGCAGGCGACGACGACGATGATCGGCCTGTTGTACGGGATCACCTCCGCGTCGGCGTTCGCGTTCTTCATCGGCCTGCAGGTCGTCCAGATCCTCGCCGACCTCTCCAACCAGTTCAACCTCACCGGCGCCGGCGGCATCGGCCAGATCATCTACGCGGGCGTCTACGACATCCCGCTGATCGAGTACCTCCTGTTGCTCGTCATCCTGTTCAACGCGCTGCTGTCGTCGGTGATGATCCGCACCATCGACGGCGGCAACAAGGCGAACGCCTACCTCCACTTCGTGTTGATGACGTGGCTCGGCTGTCTCGTCTCGATACTCACGAAGATACTCGTCAGCAACATCCTCTCGATCTGAGCGGGTGCGACCCGCGCGAACGGGGAGAGGGAACACGGACCGGTCGACGACCGCGTCGGGCCGGGCCGACGCGGGTCGACTCCGCCGCCGTGACGCGGCCGCCGACCGCCGCGAGCGTCCCGAGTCGGACGGCGCCCGGGGTCAGTCGTCGGTCCCGTCGGTGCCGCCGTCGGTGGTGATCCCGCCGCCGCTGCGCGAGCGGGCGTGCTGGATGTTCTCGTAGCCGATCCGGACGAGCGCGAGCGCGATGCCGATCAGCAGGAACGCGACGAGCACCTGGACGGCCGACGACAGCATCGCGGCGAGCGTGGCGCCGCCCTCGCCCCAGCCGCCCTGGACGAACTTGACGTAGACGTTGTCGTGGAGCGCGACCCAGCCCAGCCCCAGCACGGTGATGAGCGTCATCACGGCCATCGGCACGCCCGTCGAGATCAGCTGTTTCGACTCGTCCCAGTTGGCGAGCCACACCGTCCCCGTGAGGAGCGCGAGCGCCGCGAGCAACTGGTTCGCGCCGCCGAACAGCTGCCACAGCGTGAGCCACGACCCCGAGGTGACGAGGACGTACGCGGGCACCGTCTGGATCGCGGCGTTGCCGTAGCGGTTGGCGGCGAACGCCTGCGTCGACGTCTCGGGCGTGCCGACGATCTCCTCCATCATGTAGCGGCCGAGCCGGACCGCGGTGTCGGTGGAGGTCAACAGGAAGCTCACCAGCACCAGCGCCATGAACGGCGCGCCGTACCGCGCGGGGATGCCGAAGCTCGTGAGGATGATCCCCCCGCCGGTCGCGAAGTTGGGGAGCGCGACGCCGATCCCGCCGGCGGGGTCGAGACTCGCCGCCGAGACGGCGAGCGTACACAGCGCGACGATCGCGAGCAGCCCCTCGCCGAGCATGCCGCCGTAGCCGATGGCGCGCGCGTCCGTCTCGCGGTTCAGCTGTTTTGCGGTCGTCCCCGACGAGACGAGCGAGTGAAAGCCCGAGATGGTGCCACAGGCGATGGTGATGAACAGAAGCGGGAACAGCGGCGACACCCCGGTGACGCCCCAGAAGCCGTTGAACGCCGACAGGTGCGTGGTCAGCTCCGTCGTCGGCGTCGGGGTGACGCCGAGCCACATCCCGCCGACGGTGCCGACGATGATCGCCAGCAGCGTGCCGCCGACGCCCGCGTACAGCAGGAACGACGAGAGGTAGTCGCGCGGCTGGAGCAGCATCCACACCGGCAGCGCCGACGCGAGCGCGCCGTACACCATGATGATCGGCACCCACGCGGCGGTGTTCGCGCCGAGACTCGACGCGCCGGGGAGCCACCCGCCGCCCGAGAACAGCACGATGGTGCCCGCGGGGTACGACGCGTCCGCGGCCGCGGGGAACAGCGCGAGCGGGTACCAGATACCGACGAACACCGTCACGAACACCGCGGTGACGAACGCGACGGTCCCGGGGATGAACGGCAGGTCGAGTTGGTAGAGGTAGATACCGAACAGGAACGCCAGCGCGATGTAGAGGAAGCTCGTCGTCGCCGCCTGCGGGAACGCGTCGAACACGATGGCGACCACCAGCGCGAACACCGCCACCACGAGGATGATGGTGAGGAACGCGAACCACAGCAGCATGTTCTTCCCCCGGTCGCCGACGTACTCGCCGATGATGTAGCCGATCGACTTCCCCTCGTGCCGCAGGCTCGACGACAGCGAGACGAAGTCGTGGACCGCGCCCATCAGCGGGTTGCCGATCGCGATCCACAGCAGCGCGGGCACCCACCCCCACACGACACCGGCGGTGATCGGACCCACGATCGGCGCGCCGCCCGCGATGCTGGAGTAGTGGTGTCCGAGCAGCACGGGTTTCTTCGCCGGGACGTACTCCTGGCCGTCCTCGTACTTGTGGGCGGGCGTCTCGGCCGACTCGTCGAGTTCGACGAACCGGGCGAGATACCGCGAGTAGCTCAGATACCCCACCGTGAACAGTACCAGCACCGCCAACACGAGCCACATGATTGCCACCATTACTATCGGCCTCACGGCCGGCTGGGGTAGTAGATATAAAAACGTTAACGATTCTGGGCGGTTGTTCGGGCGTGATTCGCCGTTTCCCGGGTAGTAGCTCGCCGCACGCGAGACGATCTGCTTCCTTTTCGAAAACGAATTACCGAACGAATAAGCCGAGTTGCGAACTCGCGCGTCGCGCGCGGTCTCACGCCGGCCGGCCGACGCCGACGTCGAGTTCGGCCGCGACGTCGTCGAGCAGGTCGCCCTTCACCTCCTCGACCCGGGTCTCGACCGACGCGACCACCGGCTGGTCGAACCCCTCGCGGAGTTCGCGGAGGCGGTCGCGCTCGGTGTCGACGCGCGCGCGGAGGTAGCGCGCGCCCCGGCCCTCCTCGTGGGGTTCGGGTTCGGGCGTGAGGCGGTTGACCGCCAGCCCCCGGACCGAGAGCCCGCGGTCGGCCAGCCCCTCGACCGCCCGGCGCGTCTCGCGGAGCGACAGTTCGTCGGGGGTGACGACGAGGAAGAACGCCGCCTCCTCGCGGAGCGTCTCGCCGGCGTACTCGAAGAACGCCTTCCGCTCGCGCAGGCGGGCGAGGATCGGGTCGCCGTCCATCACCCGGCGGGGTTCGTTGTTGCCGACGGCCGCCTTCTCGTAGAGGTCGATCGCCCGTTCGCGCTTGCGCGTCAACCGGTCGATCCAGCCTTCGAGGAACTCCGGGAGGCCCAGGAGGCGCAGGGTGCCGCCGGTGGGTGCGGTGTCGAACACCACGCGGTCGAACCCGTCGGCGCTCTGCATCACGTCGACGAACCGGTCGAACAGCGCGGCCTCGTACGCGCCGGGGGTCTGGTGGGCCATCTCGATCTGACGGTCTATCTCGTTGACCATCGCGGCGCTCACCTGGTCGCCGAGCGCGCGCTTCGTCTCCATCAGGTGGTGTTCGACCTCCTCGTCGGGGTCTATCTCCATCGCCCACAGGCGGTCGCGCCCCTCGATTGCCGCGGGGTCGTCGCCGAACTGCTGGTCGAACACGTCGGAGGTGGAGTGGGCGGGGTCCGTCGAGACGACGAGCGTGTCCAGCCCCGCGGCGGCGCTCTTGACGCCGTACGCCGACGCCATCGTGGTCTTGCCCACGCCGCCCTTGCCGCCGAAGAAGACGAACTTCTCCATCGGCGTCCGGTCGGTGTCGCTCAAAAGTGGTACTGCTGGCCCTTGCGTTCGAGCAGCGACCCGCGGTCCCACATCCGCCGCTCCCAGGCGTCCAACTCCTCGTCGAGGTACGGCAGGAGTTCGGCGGTGTAGTACGAGACGGGCGAGGGGACCCCGAAGGCGTCGGGGAAACACGCCAGCATGAACGTGTCCTCGACGTCTTCGGCCTCCTTCTCGATCTTCTCGTACGCCGGGTGGGTCACCAGCCCGTGGTACAGCCCCGCGGCCCACTCGCGGAGGGCCGCGAGCAGGCGGTCGATCCGCTCCGCGAGCGGCGACTCCCCGTCGTCGGACCCGCCGGACCCGCGCGGCCCGTCCGTCCCGTCGGACGCGCTGTCGGTCGCGGCCGGCTTCCCAGCCCCGGCACCGCCGGTCTCCCGAGCGTCCTCGCCCATATCGTCGTGTGTGTGCCGCTGTCGCGGATAAACGTGTCGTCGCGCTCGGTCGCCCCGCTGGCGCCCCGACGCCCCGACGCCCGCCGAGCGGCCGGGCTAAGTAGCTCGGACCGCTACCCGCACGGCATGACCCCCGGACGCGGCCTCGGCGGCGGTCCCGGCTCCGACCCCGACTCCCGCGCCGACACCGGCCGCGCGCGTGGCGGCGACCGCATCCCCGTGACGGTGCTGTCGGGCGGACTCGGCGCCGGCAAGACCACGCTCGTCAACCACCTGCTCGCGAACGCGGGCGACCGCGATATTGCGGTGCTCGTCAACGACGTGGGCGCGGTCAACGTCGACTTCGACCTGGTCTCCAGTTCGGACCTCCCGGCGGTCGGCGTCGCGGAACTGTCGAACGGCTGTATCTGCTGTGAACTCCGCGACGACCTCGAACGCGCGGTCGTCCAACTCGCCGACGGGAGGGCGTTCGACCGCCTCGTCGTCGAGCCGTCGGGGATCAGCGACCCCGCGCCCGTCGTGCGGCAGTTCGCGGCCGGTCCCGCGGCGGCGCGCTACCGCGTGGAGGCGGTCGTGACGGTGCTCGACACGCCGCGCTTCCTCGACGCGGTCGGCGGCGAGGGGGGCGCGCCCGAACCCCGACGCTCGGCGGACGCCGACGCCGACGGCGTCGACCGCCCGCTGTCGGACCTGCTGGTCTCGCAGGTGGAGACCGCGGACGTGGTCCTGTGTAACAAAGCGGACCTCTGTTCGGCCGACGACCTCGCGGAGGCGGAGGCGCTCGTCGGCGCACTCGCCCCGCGTGCGGACCGCCTCCGGACGGAACACGCCGCCGCGCCGGTCGACCGCCTCCTCGGCGTCGACCCGTGCGGAGCGGAGGGCGACCGCTCGGCGCCGGGGCACGACGCACGCGTCCACGACCGCGTGTACGACGACCCGGCGGGCGCAGACGAGCACTCGGCGGATGCGCACGTCCACCCCGAGGAGGCGTACGGCGTCACCTCGTTCGTCTACCGCGCGCGCCGGCCGTTCGACCCCGGCCGGTTCGCGGCGTTCGCGCGCGACCTGCCCGACTCGGTGGTCCGCTCGAAGGGGGTGTGTCACGTCGCCCGCGCGGGCGCGAAACTCCGATACAGCCAGGCCGGCCCCTCGGTTCGGGTGGAGTCGGCCGGCCCGTGGGTCGCCGACCGCCCCGCGGCGGACCGCGACCTCTACCGGGCGAACCGCGGCGACGCCGACTGGGACGACGCGTGGGGCGACCGCCGCACGGAACTCGTCTTCGTCGGCGTCGGCGCCGACGAGGCGGCGCTCCGGGCGGCGCTCGACGACTGTCTCGCCCGCGAGGACGAACTCGTGAGCGCCGGTGCGGACGGGGGCGAACTCGACGGCGCCGACGGGTCGGCCGACCCGTTCCCCACCGCGGCGGGCGAGGTGGCGACGCTCCGCGAGCCGTGACCGGCGGAACCAAGTGCTCGCTCGCCGTCTCGACGCCCGATGGCCGACGACTCCGCGGGGTCGGAGGGGTTCGACGCCGCCGACTCCGACGGCGACCCGCGCGTGCTGTTCGCGATGAACGTCGTCCTCTCGTCGGCGTTCGCCGCCGTCGTCGTCTGGGGGCTGTCGTTCCTCGGTATCGCGGCGTTCTCGTTCGTCAACGTCGCCACGCTCGCGGCCCTGCTGGTCGCGGCGACGTACCTCGTGACGCGGTGACCCGGACCCGACGCGCGGCGCGTCAGGCGGCGACGCCCGCGAGCGCGTACACGAGCGTCATCCCCGCGCCCGCGACCGGCGGGATGGTGAGGTTGTCGTCGACGACGTACCCGGCGATCACCGGTTTGAGTCCGTCGGCGGCCGTCGCTCCCAGCGCGCCCGCGGCGGCGGCGGCGACCGCGACGGGGGTGGCGTGGCCCGCGGTGAACGGGACCGCGAGTCCGAAACAGACCAGAAACATCACCGCGAGCACGCCGAGTTCCTTCGCGGTGCCCGCGTCGTTCGACCCGAGGTAGCCCGAGATTGGGTCGCCGATGGAGAGCATCAACATCGCGGGCACCGCGACCGGCGGCGCGAACGCGAACGCCGCGACGGTGAACGCCACCATGAACAGCGCGTAGCCCGCGACGTTGGTCGCCTCGTAGCTCCGGGTCAGCCGGTCGTACACCCAGTGGTCCAGTCCGACCACGAGCCGCAGGAACTCCAGGAGGAACACCAGCCCGGTCAGCGCCAACAGGAGGTACCGTAGCTGCCGCCACGCGACGACGCCGAGCAGGTACGACGCCGGCAGCACCGTCCCCGACGCGTGGACGGCGCGCCGGGCGAGTTCACCGTCACCCCCCACGGCTCAGTCGACCCGTTCGTACGCCTCGCTCACCGCGTCGAACGCCGTCTCGCCCGCTCGCAGCGACGCTAGCGTCTCCGCGAGCGCCGAGGCGGGCAGCCGCACCTGCGCGGTCGTGTCGCGGTCGCGCAGCGTCACCGTCGGCTCGCCGTCGCCCTCGACGCCGTCGCGGTCGACCGTGACGCAGAACGGCGTGCCCACCTCGTCCTGCCGGCGGTAGCGCCGACCGATCGAGCCGGAGTCGTCGTACGTCACCGACAGGCCGGCGTCGCGGAGGTCCGACACCACCCCGTCTGCGACCTCCAGCAACCGGTCGTCGTTCGACACCAGCGGGAACACCGCGGCGTGCGTCGGCGCGAGTTCGGGGTCGAGCGCGAGGTACGTCCGCTCCTCGTCGTCGACGGTGTCGGTCTCGTAGGCGTGGTCGATCAGCGTGTAGACGATCCGGTCGATGCCGAACGACGGCTCGACCACGTGCGGGGTGACGTGCTCGCCGTTCTCGGTCACCTCCTCGACCGAGAAGTTCGCGGTGTCGGTCGCCACCGCGTGCTCCTCGCCGTCGACTTCGACGGTCACCTCCTCGGCGTCGAACGCGTCGGGGTCGCGCTCCGCGAGCGTCTCGAGCGCCTCGGCCACGTCGCCGGCCGCACCGCCGAACTCGGGACCGAGCGTCGCCATGTCGGGGTCGACCGTCGGCCGCTCGACGGTTCGGGGCTCGTCGTACTGTTTGAACACGGTGAACGACTCGCCGCTGTGGTCGGCGTGTTTCGAGAGGTCGTAGTCGCCCCGGTAGGCGAAACCGGTGATCTCGATCCAGTCGCCGTCCACTTCGCTCTCGGCGTCCCAGCAGTCGGCGGCGTAGTGGGCGAGTTCGCCCGGGAGGTGCTGGCGGTAGCGGAACCGGTCGGGGTCGACGCCCACCCGCTCGTACCAGCCCTGCGCGACGCCGAGGTAGTAGCCCACCCACGGCGAGCCGATGGTGCCGTCCTCGACCGCCTCGCCGACCGTCGTGGTGTACGCCTCGCCGTCGTCGTCGGCCTGCGCCTCTGCGGAGTAGAGCGTGACCTCCACGTCCTCGACCTCCTCGAGCGGCGGTTCGTCCGTCTCGGGGTCGATGAACTGCTCCAACTCCGCCTGCGTGAACTCCCGCACCCGGATGAGGCCCTTCCGCGGCGATATCTCGTTGCGGTACGCCGGCCCGATCTGGGTGACGCCGAACGGCAACTGGTTGCGCGCGTACTCCTTCAGCCGGGGGAACTCCACGAAGATGCCCTGCGCCGTCTCCGGGCGGAGGTAGCCCGCCTGACCGGAGCCGGGACCGATGCTCGTCTCGAACATCAGGTTGAACTCCTCGACGGGTTCGTCCGACAGCGGCGCGTCACACGTCGGACACCGGACGTCGTGTTCGCGCAACAGCTCCTCCACCTCGGGGATCGGGAGCGCCTCGGCGTCCTCGATGTCGGTGGCGTCCTCGATCAGGTGGTCCGCGCGGTGGGAGGTGCCACACTCGGGGCACTCGACGAGCATGTCGTCGAAGCCGTCGAGGTGACCCGACGCCTCGAACACCGCCTCGGGCATGACCGTGGGCGCCTCTATCTCGTAGTTGCCCTGCCTGACGGTGAACCGGTCGCGCCACGCGGATTCGAGGTTGTCCTTGAGCGACGCGCCCTGCGGGCCGTAGGTGTAGAAGCCCGCGACGCCGCCGTACGCGCCGCTGGCGCCGAAGAAGAAGCCGCGCCGCTTGGCGAGTTCGGTGATCGCCTCGCTCCGGTCGCGGTCGGTCGCCGCGGGCGTCGGCGCGCCCGCCTCGGGGTCGCTCTCGCCCTGTTCGCTCATCGGTCCCACCGCCGTCGGCCGCCGTCGGGGGTGCCCGGTTCCCGGTGTCGAGTCATGCCCGCCAGTATCCACACGACGCTGTTAAGCGCACCGACACCGCGCGGACGGCTCCCACGCGGCTCACGCGGACCGGACGGCGCGCGACGACGCGCACCGCGCGCGTCGCTCCCCGTTCACCGCCGCTGCGAGCGTCGCCGCGCCGCCTCCCCGTCCCCGGCCGGCCGGCCCGTGGACTCGCGTCGGAACACCGGCGTCCCGGGGTTGCCGGTGTCGGCGTACCCCGCCAGCCGGAGCGAGAAGACGAGGTCCGCCAGCCCGCACCACTCCTGGTCGAGCAGCGGGTCGCCGTCGGCGGTGTAGTCGGCGCCCGCCTCGTCGAGGGCGTCGAGCGCCACCGACTCCTCGGCGTCCTCGACCGCCCGGCGGAGCGCCGGCCGCCGCGGCCGTTCGTAGCGGTCGACCTTCTCGGCGACCCGCCACACCATGTCGTCGTGGGTGACCCGTCCGGCGCGTTCGGGGCTGCGCACCTGCCGGACGTGTTCGACCAGCCGGCGGTTGAGCGCGACCGCCGTCTCCCAGTTGTCGACCACCCAGCGTGCCTTCGCCCCCAGGTCGTCGACGGGTGCGACCAGCGGGTAGTCCTCGGGGACGCAGTCGTAGATCCACGGCTCGTCGCGTAAGACGAGCACCTGGCCGCTCGCGGCCTGTTCGAACCACGTCCGCGCGAGCGTGTCGTACTCGGTCGCACAGACGGTGATGTCGCCGGTCGCCAGCGTCTCCTCGTAGAGCGCGCGCGACGCCTCCGAGTGGGCCCGCACCCACGGCAGTTTCGCGTACTCCTCGGGCACGCCGCCCATGCTGGTGATCACCGTCCGGATGCCGTACTCCTCGTGGAGCAACTCCGCGACGGCCATCACCACGTCCTGTCGCTTCTTCTCCCACCCCGACCCGGCGACGTGGAACACCCGGGGTTCGTCGCTGTAGCGCTCGTTGAACCGCTCGAAGTCGATGGGGCTGTTGGTGAGCACCGACCGGTCGAGCGCCTCCTCGATCAGGCTCTCGGGCATCACTCGCCGCGCGAACATCGGGAGTTCGTCGCGGTCGAGTTTGGCCTTGAACCACATCCCGTCGGCGAGCACCGCCTCGACCGCTTCGAGCAGGCGGTGGTAGTCGAACCGGTGGCCGTCGTCAGGGTACTTGAACGGCAGCATCAGGTCGTGGACGTTCACCACGATGTCGAACGGGTTCACCTGGTCCGCGCGGTGACCCGAGAGGTGCAACAGCCACTTGTAGAGGTCCGTCCGGCCGTTGCGGTACTGGTCGACGACCACGTCGACGTAGCCCAACTCGTCGTAGATGCGCCGTCGGAGTTCGCGCAGTTGGTCCGCCGAGTAGCCGCTCTCGGTGAACAGGTAGCGCTCCGAGGAGTCGTGCATCAGCGGGTCCGCCTCCACGAGCGTCACCCGGTCGCGGTCGGCGAACACGTCGGGCCGCTCGTAGTTGGCGTCGCCGCGGTGGGGCAACAGCCAGTAGACGTGGAGCGTGTCGTCGATCCGGAGCCACTGCTCGACCCACGTCACCGCGTCGTTGAGCGTGGCGTTCGCGCTGGCTTCCTCCGGCCGGTACAGTTCCGGGACGAGAAGTACGCGCATCCGTGTCTACTCGGACTCCTCGGGGGACGCTCTTGAGCGGTCCGGTGCGTCTCCCGACCGGGCGTATCCGGGACACCCGTCGGCCGCCACGCCGCACCCACGCCGCACTCAGCGGGCAACCACCGCGTGAAAACCCTCCACGACTCCGCTGGTTCCGGCCGGCCGCCCGGCTCCGTCCGGCTCCCCCCGCCACGGTCCTCACGCGAGGCGGCGGGCGCGCGGTCGAACGGGCTACCGAGCCGCGACTACAGCGCCGCGACCACGTGGACGTCGCGGACGATGCCCGCGACGTCGCCGCCGGTCACCAGCGGCACCTGCTCGATGTCGTTCGAGATCATCTCCTGGGCGACCTCGGTGACCGACCGGGTCTTCGAGACGGTGACCACCTCCTCGGTCATGAACTCGGAGACGGGTTCGACCGGGATCTCGACGTTCCGGGTCGGGATGTACGCGCTCCCGACGCCCTTGATCCCCTCCCACTTCCAGTCGTCGTCCTCGTCGGCGATCGAGTCGCCGGTGTCGTCGGCGCCCTCGACGACGCGCGCGACGTCGACGATGTCCACCTCGGTCACCATCCCCGCCATCCCCTCCTCGTCGAGGGCGATGGCGTACGGGACGCGCGCGAAGTAGAGTTGTCGCTCGGTCACGGTCAGGGGCGTGCCGACGTACACCGTGTTCACCTCGTCGCCCGCGACGTCGCCGCAGGTCGCATCCACCTCCACCTTCCCGTGTGCGATCGCGTCGATCACGTCGGTCACGGTGATGATCCCCGCCAGTCGGTCGCCGTTTTCGGCTTCGACCACCGGGATCCGGCGGGTGCCCTCGCCGAGCATGATCTGGGCGGCGTCCCGGAGGTGGGTGTCGGGCGTCACCGTCGCCACCTCGCGCATCAGGATCGCCAACTGGTCCTCGTCGGGCTGTTCGATGAGGTCGTCGCGCGACACCAGCCCGCGGTACGTCTCGTCGTCACCCTCGCCTTTGACCACGGGCACCGACGAGAAGCGGTGCTCCTGGAGATACGCGAGCACGTCGTCCCGACCGCCCGGGAGCGACACTGTCACGAGGTCGGCCCGGGGCGTCATCGCGTCGACTACGTTCATACGGCCGCGTATCGAGTCGCCACCTCTTGTAAACTGCGACCCGCGGCGGCCGCTCGCGCGCCGACGCGGCCGACTCCGCGCGTCGTTCCCCGACCCTCAGGTTTGAGAACTAATGCGACGGCTTTATTCGTTGTTGGCAACACGTGCAGTATATGGGAGAAGAGTGTACGGAACCGGACGTGATGGCGTCGATCGACGAGGGAACCTCGGAGTTCGTCATCGCCGACATCGCGTGCGATGACGCGTGGCTGTCGGTCCGGTCGGGCGACGCGCCGGTGCTCGAAAACTGGTGTTGAGCTGACCGGTTCGCGCCCGCCCCGTGCCCGCCCGCCGCCGACCACGGTCGGCTGTCCCGTTCCCGTTCTTCCCGTTCCGCTCCGTTTCCCACTCCGCTCCGTTCTTCGCGTCGCCTCCCCGCCGAGCGTGCGCCGTGACCGCCACCCGGGGAGCGCCCCGGCCGCTCACACCTCGTCGTCCGGGCCGTGCCGGTCGGCCATCCGCGACGCCTCGGCGGCGTAGCGCTCGCGCGTCTCCGCGTCCGTCACCGCCTCGGCGTCGTCGCCGTCGCGTTCGACCGCGGCGGTCGCGGGGTTCCGGCTCAGCAGTTCGACCGACGCCTGCCGGCGGTACCGCCGCTCGCCGTCCGGGGTGGCGTACACGAGCGTGACGGTCTGTCGGGTGTCGTACTCGCGTTCGACCAGCCAGAGTCGCATGCCGGCGGCTACGCGGGTGGGGTGGAAAAAGCCGTCCTCCGCTCGCGGTTCGGGTCCGGGGCGGGTTGGTCGGTCCGCGGTGGGCGCGCTCCGATCTGGGCGCCGTCGATCCGGTCGCCTCCCCGACTACTCGGGGCGGGCGCCGCCGTCGGCGCGTGCCGCCCCGGTCTCGCGGTCCTCGCGGAGTTCGGACACCCGCGCGGAGAGCCCCTCGATCGCGTCGGTCTGTTCGTCGGTCGCGGCGACGATGCGGTCCGCGGCGCCCTCGGTCTCCTCGGCGCGTCCGCGCACGTCCTCGATGGTGGCGGTGAGTTCCTCCACCGTGGCGGCCTGGTCGTCGGTCGCGCGCGACACCTCGCCGATGCCGTCGGCCGCCTCGTCGATGGCGGCGGCGATGTCGTCGAACGCCGCGAGCACGTCGTCGATCTGGTCGGCGGCGTGGTCGATCTGCTGGTGGCTCTCCTCGGCGGCGATCACCGTCGAGTCGGTCTGCGTCTGGAGTTGGTCGATGTTCTCGGTGATCTGTTCGGTGTGCTGGCGGGTCTCGTCGGCGAGCGTCTTGACCTCCTCGGCGACGACTGCGAACCCGTCGCCGTCCTTGCCCGCGCGGGCGGCCTCGATGTTGGCGTTCAGGGCCAGGAGGTTGGTCTGTTCGGCCACGTCGGAGATGACCTCCACGACCGCCTCGATGTCGTCCATCCGCTCGCCGAGGTCGGTGACCGACGTGACGAGCTCCTCGCCGATCTCGGTCACATCGGCGGTCGCCTCGCTGGCGTCCTCGGAGGCGTCGAGGCCCTCGTTTGCGGCCTCGCGCGCCTGCTCGGCGGCGGCGTCGACCTGTTCTGCGGTCGCGGCCACCTCCTCCATCGACGCCGAGAACGTCTGCATCTCCGAGACCCCCTCGGTGAGCAGTTCGTTCTGCTCGCCGACGTTCTCGGCGATATCCTCGGCGGCGTCGACGGCGTCGTCGACGGCCGTCTTCAGCCGGGCGGTCTGTTCGTCGACGCCCGCGGCGGTGTCCTCGAAGTTGGCGGCCACCCGGTTGAGACCGTCCGTCATCCCCTCGGTCAGCCGCTCGTCGAGTACGTCGTGTTCGTCGTCGAACGACGCGCGCGCGCTCAGGTCGCCCGCCACCAGCGATTCGAGGGTCTCGTGGAGTTCGTCCGAGAACGCCCGGATCGACTCCTCGTTGAGCACCGACTCGGTGCGGTCCTCCACCGTCTCGACCGCCCCGACGAGGTCGTCGCCCTCGTACAGCGGCGTCGCCGTGTACGAGAGGTACCGCGTCTCTCCGTCGGGGCCGACTATCTCGCCCTCGTCGGCGTACCGCGAGAGCGCCTCGTCGTCGAGCGTCACGTCGTACTCGCGGTGGGCGGTCTCGGGGTGGGCGAGCACCCGTTCGGCGAGCGTCTCGCCCGCTCCGTCGCGCCGGCCGACCAGCGCACCCGGGTCAGCGTGTCCGACCGCCTCGGCGGCGTCGACGCCCGTGATCGCCGCCATCGCGGCGTTCCACGCGACCACCTCGCCGTCGGCGTCGAGCATGAACACCGCCGATCCTACCCCGTCGAGCAACACCCCGTCGTCGACGTTCAGCCCGTCCGCCTCGTTCGTCTCGTCACCGCGTTCGGCGTCCGCTCCACCGGGTCCGGCGGCCGGCCCCGCGTCCGTGTCGACAGTCTCGTTCACCGCGACCCCGCCGTCGGTGACGGCGTCGTCGGTCGCGTCGGCGGCGAACAGCGCCCGGATCCGGTCGGATAACGACAGCATACAGCCCTCCGCTCGGTCCGGCCCCGTTAACGTTGTCTCCCGCGAATCACGCGTGATACACGGACGCGCGCGGGCGGACGCGTCACCCTCAAGCGGTCGCGGCCCCTCCCTTCGGTCGATGGACGCGAGCGACGTCCGCGAGCGGGCGGCCGACCTGCCGCGCGAGCCGGGGGTCTACCTGTTCCACCGCGGCGAGGCGGTGTTGTACGTCGGGAAGGCGGTCGACCTCCGCGCGCGAGTGCCGTCGTACGCCGACCCGCGGTCCGGCCGCGTCGCCCGGATGGTCCGCCGCGCCGACCGCCTGGAGTTCGCGGTCACCGACACGGAGACGCAGGCGCTACTCCTGGAGGCGAACCTGATCAAGCGCCACCGGCCGCGGTTCAACGTCCGGCTGAAGGACGACAAGTCGTACCCGCTGGTCCAGTTGACCGACCACCCGGTGCCGCGCATCGAGGTGACGCGCGACCCCGAGGAGGGAGCGACCGTGTTCGGCCCGTACACCGACAAGGGCCGCGTCGAGACGGTGGTGAAGGCGCTCCGGGAGACGTACGGCCTGCGCGGCTGTTCGGACCACAAGTACACCGGGCGCGAGCGGCCGTGTCTCGACTACGAGATGGGGCTGTGTTCGGCGCCGTGTACCGGCGAGATAAGCGAGGAGGCGTACCGCGAGGACGTCGCGTCGGTCGTCCGCTTCTTCGAGGGCGAGACGGGCGCGCTCGCCGACCCGCTCGAACGCGCGATGGAGACCGCCGCCCAAGCGGAGGAGTTCGAGCGCGCGGCCAACCTCCGCGACAGACTCGAAGCCGTGGAGTCGTTCCACGGCGCGGGCGAGGAGGCGGTCGACGCCCGGACCGACGAGCGCGCGACGGACGTGCTCGGCGCCGCCGTCGAGGGCGAGTCGGCGGTCGTCGCGCGCCTCCACAGCGAGCGGGGGCAACTCGTCGACCGCTCGCGGCACACGCTCGACGCGCCCGCGGCCGGCGACGGCGTCGAGGCGGAGCCGACGGACGCGGACGACGGACCGACCGACGCGAGCGGCGGGAGCGACGCGGGCGCGGCGGCCGACGGCGACGTGACCGGCAGCCGGGTCGCGGAGGTGCTCGGCGCGTTCCTCGTCCAGTACTACGCCGAGCGGGAACTGCCCGACGCCGTGGTGCTTCCCGAGCGACCCACCGACGAGGACGTGCTCGACTGGCTGGCCGCCGAGGGGGTCGACGTGCGCGTCCCCGGCGCGGGCCGGGAGGCGAAACTGGTCGACCTCGCGTTGAAGAACGCCCGCCGCGGCCCGACCCGCGAGGACGCGACGGCGGCGCTCGGCGACGCGCTCTCGGGCGTGCTCGACGGCGCGCGGCCCGAGCGGGTCGAGGGGTTCGACGTGAGCCACGGGCAGGGGAAGCAGGTCGTCGGCTCGGACGTGACGTTCGTCGACGGCGCCGCCGAGAAGGCGGACTACCGGCGGAAGAAGCTCACCGACCGCAACGACGACTACGCGAACATGCGCGAACTCGTGCGCTGGCGGGCCGAACGCGCCGTCGAGGGCCGCGACGAGCGGCCGGACCCCGACCTCCTCCTGATCGACGGCGGCGAGGGCCAACTCGGCGCCGCCCGCGACGCGCTCGCCGAGACGGGCTGGGACGTGCCGGTCGTCGCGCTCGCCAAGGAGGAGGAACTCGTCGTCACGCCCGACGGGGTGTGCGACTGGCCGTCGGACGCCCCCCACCTCCACCTGCTCCAGCGGGTGCGCGACGAGGCCCACCGCTTTGCGGTCCAGTACCACCAGACGCTCCGGGACGACGTCTCGACGGTGCTCGACGACGTGCCCGGGATCGGTCCCGAGACGCGCCGCCGGCTGCTCCGCCGGTTCGGCTCGGTCGAGAACGTCCGCGCCGCCTCGAGGGCGGACCTGACCGACGTGTCGGGCGTCGGCGACGCCACCGCACGCACCATCGCCGAGCGGCTCTGACCCGCGGTCGGTCGGGCCGCGGGCGTTACACGGGTCGTGGCCGAACGCCTGACGTATATGGTAGGTTCACTCGCGTTCGGCGCGCTCGTCGGCGCGTTCCTCGACCCCTCACAGAAGGTGACGGCGGCGTTCCTCTCGTTCGCCTGTGGCGCGCTCGTGACCGTGCTGTCGTTCGAACTGTTCGAGCGCGCGGTCGCGCGCGGCGCGGTGGTCGCCTCCGTCGCCACCGAGGCGATGCCCGAGGCGTTCGGCGAGGGCGGCGACTACGTCGGGTTCACGACCGCGCTCGGCTTCCTGCTCACGTTCCTCCTGAAGTAGTCCGCCCGTCGTCCGTCCCGCGCTCCGTCTCACCCGCCGGCCGCGTCGAACGCGTCGCTCCGCGCGAGCAGGTACGCCGCGACGGCGACGAACGGCGCGACTCCGAGCAGTCCGACCGGGAGCGGACCGAGCAGGGGGTGCGGGTCGCCCCGGACGACGAACACGCCGACCCCGGCGGCGGCGTTGACCGCGCCGTGACCCAGCGTGGCGGGCCAGACGCTCCCCTCCCGCAGCGTCGCCCACGCGAACAGCACGCCGAGCGCGACGGTGAACGGGAGGAACGCGAGCAACCCGGTCCACGGGAACCCCGCGTAGCCGAAGCCGTACTCGTAGCCCATCGCGATCAGCGGCCAGTGCCAGACGCCCCAGACGACGCCCGACAGCAGGGCGGCGCGGCGGCCGCCCAGCGGGAGGAGTTTCGGCAGGAGGTACCCCCGCCAGCCGAACTCCTCGCCGAACGCGAACAGGCCGTTGATCAGGGGCGCGACGGTCACCGCGGCGACCACCTGTACCGCCGCGAGCGTGACCGGGTCCATCTCCACGCCCGCCGCCCCCAGGCCCTCGGCGTACGCGCGCATCGACGGGTCGAACGTGTCCGGGAAGACGGCGAAGAACGTCGCCGCGCCCAGAACCGTGAGGAGGAGCGGTCCGAGCCACACCGCGGCGTACACCCGGCGGTGCGCGCGGGGGTGCGGGCGGAGCCACAGGTCGTCCCACTCGCGGCCGAGCGCGCGGGCGGCGGCGGCGCCGACCGCCGGTCCGAACATGTACGTCGTCGGCACCAGCACGCCCGCGAGCGTCAGCGGGCCGACCACCGCGGGGCTGTCGGTCAGGCCGCCGGTCGCGTACAACAGCGCGGCCGTCCCCCACGAGACGCCGAACGCGACGGCGAGGAAGACGCCCAGTCGGCGGGTGTCGAGGTCGGTCATCCCGCGGTGGGTTCCCCGCGCGCGGACCTGAGGCTGTCGGTGGGCGCGGGAGGGAGGCGGGCCGACGGCGGACCGCGGAGGGGGAGGCGGAGCCGTCGGTCGCTCAGCCGATCTTGTCGTACTGGTCGCTCAGTTTCTCGGCCGCCTCGTCCATCAGTTCCGACTCGTAGTCGGTGAGGTCCCACTCGACGACCTCCTCGACGCCGTCGGAGCCGAGTTTGACCGGGACGCCGAAGGCGGTGTCCTCGTAGCCGTACTCGCCGTCGAGCAGGATGCTGCCCGGCAGCACCGCGCCCGTGTCGCGGACGATGGCCTCGACGGTGTGGGCGACGCCCGTCGCGGGGCCCCACTGGGTCGCGCCCTTCCGGGAGATGACGTCCATCGCGGACTCCTGGAGGTCTTCGAGGATCTCCTCGCGTTCGTCGTCGTCGAACTCGGGGTCGCGACCGTCGACGCGCACCTTCGAGAAGACTGGCACCTGCGCGTCGCCGTGTTCGCCGAGGATGGTCGCGTCGACGTTCTTGACCGGCGCGTCGAACCGGTCGGCGAGGACGTACCGGAAGCGCGCGGAGTCGAGGCGGCCGCCGAAGCCGATCACCTTGTGGCGGTCGCGCTCGCCCGACTCGTACAGGTGGCGGTTGAGCAGGTCGACCGGGTTCGACGTGGTGACGGAGACGAAGTCGTCGTTGTACTCCGCGAGCGACGAGCCGATGTCGTCCATGATCGGCGCGTTGTCGCCCGCGAGGTCGATCCGCGTCTGCCCCTCCTGCCGGGGGATGCCGGCGGTGATCACGACCACGTCCGACCCCTCGGTGTCCTCGTAGCCGCCCTGCCGGACCGTCGTGTTCGAGTCGTACGCGATGCCGTGGTTGGTGTCGGCCGCCTGTCCCACCGTCTTCTCCTCCATGTCCGGGATGTCGACGAAGACGAGTTCGTCCGCCACGTCCCGGAGCGCGAGGTTGTAGCCGGCCGCGGCCCCGACCGTCCCGGCCGCGCCGACGATGCTGATTTTCGTCATTCCACGTACATCGCCGCCCGAAATCCGGGTAAGCGTTTCGAATCCGACGATCGCGGGGGGCAGGCGTCGTATCTCGGTTCGACGGTCGTCGAACCCCGACGCGTGACGGCCCGCCGCCCCGGTCGCGTCCCGACCGCCGCGGATGAGGGGGTTTATACGGGCACGAGCGCGAACGCGACGTATACATGCCGATCGAGGAACGCGGCGACGCGCATCTCATCACCCACGCGCTCGCCAAGGACACCCTCTCGAAACTCCGGGACGTCGAGACCGAGCAGGTGGCGTTCCGGAAGGGACTCGTGAAACTCGGCCGCATCTGCGGCTACGAGGTGATCGACGGCTCGATGGAGACGGAGTTCGTCTCCATCGAGACCCCCCTCGCGGAGACCACCGGCGAACGGGTGAAGGGACTCGACGACGTCGTCATCGTCAACGTGCTCCGGGCGGCGACGCCGTTCGTGGAGGGGCTCTTGAAGGCGTTCCCCCGCGCGAAACAGGGCGTCATCTCCGCCGGCCGCAACGAGGAGGCCGGGATGGGCGACGACGGCACGTTCCCCATCGAGATCGACTACACCAAACTCCCCGACATCACCGAACGCGACACCGTCATCGTCGCCGACCCGATGCTCGCCACCGGGTCGACGATGTGTGCGGTGCTCGACCACGTGCTCTCGGAGGGCGCCGACCCCGAGCGGCTGATCGTGCTCTCGGCGGTGTCGGCGCCCGACGGCCTGCTCCGCGTGAGCGAGGCGTTCCCCGACACCGACCTGCTCACCGTCGCCATCGACGACCACCTCAACGAGGAGGGGTTCATCGTCCCCGGTCTCGGCGACGCGGGCGACCGCGCGTTCCGGACGACGTAGCCCCCCTCGCGCCGCCGCGCGACCGTGCGGCGGGGTGGCTCGCCCCCGCTCGGTCCCGCCGAGGTGCCGCGTACCCGCCGGCCGGGAGCCGAGGCAACGCCTATACCCGTGGGTTCCGGACTCCCGGACATGGCGGACTCCTGTGCGGCCTGCG
Organism: Candidatus Halobonum tyrrellensis G22; assembly: GCF_000495475.1. Classification (GTDB taxonomy): domain Archaea; phylum Halobacteriota; class Halobacteria; order Halobacteriales; family Haloferacaceae; genus Halobonum; species Halobonum tyrrellense. The sequence continues at coordinate 39,440 of NZ_ASGZ01000008.1, forward strand.
GCGACCCGGTCACCGACGCGCTCGCGCGGGTCGTCCGGCTGTCGGTCGACCGGTCGAACGTGGACGAACAGCGGCTCTGTCCGGCCTGCTTCGCCGACTGGATCGACCGCTACGAGACCGAGATGGCCGCGGGCACGACCGCGAGCGTCGAGGGCGACGAGGACATCATCGTCGACTGACCCGGGCTATCTGACCTCGGGGTCCGTCTCGTCGTCGGCGGGGTCGGCCGTCAGGTCGGTCCCCTCGTCGTCGTCCCCGTTCTCGTCGTCGTCCCCCTCTTCCTCGCCCGCGCTCAGCCCGTCGTTCTCCGGCCGGTCGAGCGCTCTCCCCGCGTCGTGGTGGTCGCTGTAGCCGTCGAACCACCGCGCGATGCGCTCGATGCGGTCGACGACGTGGGCGGGTTCGCCCGACCGCGACAGTTCGTGTCCCTCCCGCGGGTAGCGCACTAGCCGGGTGTCAACGCGGTTCTTCCGGAGGATTCGGTGGAACAACTCCGCGGTGTTGGCCGGCGTGCGGTAGTCGTCGTCCGAGTGGAGCACCAGCGTCGGCGTCTCCACCCCGTCGGCGTGCGCGACCGGCGACTGCTCCCAGAGGAACGCCGGCTCCTCCGACGGCGTGGTGTCGTAGTCGCCCTCGACGAGTTTGTACGCCCCGTCGGTCGACCCGTAAAAGCCCGTCATGTCGTACACCCCGCGCTGTGAGACGGCCGCGCGGAAGTAGTCCGTCTGCCCGACCGTCCACGAGGTCATGTAGCCGCCGAACGACCCGCCGGTGAGGAACACGTTCGACTCGTCGACGTACTCGCGGTCGGCCACCGCCTCCACGCCGGCCAGCACGTCGGTGAGCGTGACGTCACCCCAGTCGCGTTCGATGGCGGCGGCGTACTCGGCGCCGTAGCCGGTCGACCCGCGGGGGTTCGACCAGAAGACGACGTACCCCCGCGCCGCGAGCGTCTGGAACTCGTGCCACATCGACCCGCTCGCCGTCCACATCGCGTGCGGGCCGCCGTGGACCTCCGCGACAAGCGGGTACTGCTCGGACTCCGCGGACTCCGTCCGCTCCGTCGATGCGCTTCGCGCATCGCTCTCGCCGAACCCGGGCGGCGTCAACACCCACCCCTCGACGGAACCCTGCTCGGACTCGAACTCCAGTTCCTCCGGCTCCCGTAGCTCGACCGAGTCGAGCAGGTCGGCGTTCAGGTCGGAGAGCCGGCGCTCCTCGGAGCCGTCGGCTCCGACGGCGGGGCCGTCCCCGTCTCGCCCGTGGGCGAGTACGTACACCTCGCCGGGGTGGTCCCACTCGCTCTTCGCGAGCGCCGTCGCCGACTCGCCGACGTCCGCGCCGGTCACGTCGCCGCCGCGGTACGCCCGCTCGGGCGCCGCGCTCGCGTCGCCGGGCGCGGCCCACAGCGCCGTCGCGCCCTCGTCGGGCGTCGCGAAGTACAGCGTCTCCTCGTCGGGTCCCCACTGCGGGCGCGCGCCGTAGCCGAGCGTGCGGTCCATCTCGGCGGTCACGTCGTGGGTCTCGTCGGCCGCGCGGTCGTACACGCGGAGTTCGGTCGGCTTGATGCTCGCCTGCTCCGCCTCGGTGAAGCTGTACGCGACCCGGTCGTCGGCGGTGACCGCGAGCGTCGTCCCCCACCCGGACGAGCGGTGGACGGTCTCGCTGTCGCCCGACTCGGTGTCGTACGCGACGATGTCGTAGCGCATGTCGTCGTCCGGGTCGTCGCCGACCTGCCGGGCGGTGTAGTACAGCGTCGACGCGTCGCCCCACGTCGGCGCAGCGTGGTCGTAGTCGGCGGTCGTGACCCGGGTGAGACCCGCGTCGTCCTCCTCGTCCGCGTCGGTCCCGCCCGTCCCCCCGTCGCCGGTCGCCGCCGCCACGTCGACGACGTACACCTGCGGGCGCGCCCCGTCGAAGTAGCGCTGGGCCGACCGGTACACCGTCCGGTCGATCACCCGGGGGTCGGGGTCGTCGGGTTCGTACCCGTCGGGCACGACCCGGTCGCGGTTCGCCTCGCGGTCCGCGTCGCTGACGCTCTGGACGAACGCGACCCGGCTGCCGTCCGGACTCCACGCGATAGCGGAGACGCCGCCGACCACGTTCGTCACCCGTTCGGCCTCGCCGCCGTCGAGCGGGAGCACCCACAGCTGTTGTGTGTCGTCCGCCTTCCCGCGCGTCGAGGTGAACGCCAGCCGGTCGCCCGACGGCGAGAACCGCGGTTCGGCGTCGCTCCCCTCCGCGAGCGTGAGCCGCCGCGGCGCCGCGCTCCCGTCGGTCGGCGCGACGTACACCGTCGACTCGTACTCGTCGTCGCCGTCCGGAACCGAGCGGACGAACGCGACCCGCTCGCCGTCCGGCGAGAGCCGCGGGTCGCTCGGCTTCGCGATGTCGTGGTAGTCGCTCGCCCGTATCCGGGCCGAGTCCGTGGACATACCGCGGGCGTCGGCGGGGCGCGGCAAAGCCGTTCGGGAGGCGGAACCCGCCCCCGCTCAGTCGAACCGCGCGGGGTCGAACGCCGAGGTGTCCGCGTCCGTCTCGACCCCGCGGACCCGCTCTGCGACCAGCCGACCGCTGTACGGGCCGAGCGTCAGCCCCGTCGGGCCGTGACCGGTCGCGAGGTACGCGCCCTCGACGCCGGGCACCTCCCCGAGCAGCGGCAGGCCGTCGCGCGAGAGCGGCCGCAGCCCCACCCGGACCTCCCGGGGGGTGCCGTCGGCGACGCCGGGTGCGATCCGGAGCGTTTCGCCGTACACGTCGTGGAGTCCCTCGACGGTGGCGTGGGGGGCGAACCCGGTGCCGTCCTCGCGGGTCGCGCCGACCGCGACGCGGCCGTCGGGCCACGAGACGAGGTACTTGTGTCTGAACGGGCTGACGATCGGCCAGTCGGCCGTGTCGGCGTCGACGTCGATGTGGACGATCTGTCCGCGCTGTGGCTCGACCGGCACCGCGAAGTCGAGCGTCGCTTCGAACGACCCCGACCACGCCCCGCCGGCGAGGACGGCGGCGTCGAACCCCCGCCAGTCGCCGTCGACGGCGACGCCCGTGACCGCGCTCTCCTCGATCCGGAGGTCGGCCACGTCCGCGCGCTCGACGGTCAGCCCCTCCCGCTCGCCCGCCTCCCGGAGCGCGGCCGCGAACCGCCGGCCGTCGACGCGCCCCCGGTCGCGGTAGCGCACCACCCGCTCGGCGTCGCCGAGCGGCGGGAACAGTTCGCGCGCCCGCTCGGGGGATATCTCCGCGAAACTGCCGGGCTCGGGGGCGCCGTACTCGTCGGCGCGGCGCTCGCTCCGCGCCTTCGCGCGCTCGAACGGGTCGAGTTCGTCGTCGTCGAACGCGACGCTCAGGAGGTCCGCCTCGGCGTAGCCGTGGTCGGTCGCGCCCGCTGCTTCGAGCGCGTCGACCAACTCGGGGTAGTAGTCGGCCGCGCGAACCCCGAGTTCGAACCACGCCTCCGAGTCGGTCTTGCTGCTGGTCGCCGCCGAGACGATGCCCGCGCCCGCGTCCGTCGCGCGTCCGTCGTCCTCGCGGTCGAACAGGGTCGTCTCGACGCCCGCGCGTGCGAGGTGGTAGGCGACCGACGACCCGACGATGCCGCCGCCGACCACGGCGACGCGTTCGTGTTCGCTCACGGCCGTCGGTGGGACCGGGGGGCCGTGAAACTACGCGCTCCGGTAGCCGACGCCGAGCGGGCCGGTCGGTCCGCGTCCGCTTCCGCGTCCCGCCTACTCGATGTCGACGCGGTCGCTGGTCGCGCTCCGGAGTCTATCGCGGAGGCCGTCCGCCTCGGCGACGGGGACGCGCGCGTCGAACGTCACCCGCTCGGCGTAGTCGGCGTCGAACTCGACGCCGGCGCTCTCCAAGACGCCGCGGACGGTGCCGGAGTCGTCGTAGGCGGTCCCGATACGAACCCGCTCGTGGGGCACCTCCTCGACGACGCCGGCGGCGTCGAGCCCCTCCTTGACCGCCCGCGAGTACGCCCGCGCCAGCCCGCCCACGCCGAGGTTGGTGCCGCCGTAGTAGCGTGTGACCACCGCGACGACGTTCCGCACGTCCTCCTGTTGGAGCACGTTCAGCGCGGGCTTGCCCGCCGAGCCGGTGGGCTCGCCGTCGTCGCTGGCGTACTCGCGGAGCATCGGCCCGGCGGAGCCGCCCGCCACCCCGCTCGGCCCGCCTTCGTCAGCCGACTCGCCCGCCGTCCGCCCCGGCGGCCCCGCGGGGACGCGGTAGGCGGGGACGTTGTGGGTCGCGTCGTCGTACTCCTCGCGGACGGCGGCGACGACCGACTCGGCGGCGTCGACGGTGTCGGCGGGCGCGAGGTGGCCGAGGAAGCGCGACCCGCGGACGGTGAACTCGGCGGACGCGCGGCCGGCGACCGTTCGGTACGGCTCCATGCCTCCGGGTTCGGCCGCCGCGACAAAGGGTGACGGGTTACGCGTCGCCGTCCGCGCTCGGGTCGCCCGTCTCGGACGGGTCCGCGGGTTCGTCCGGCGCCGCGGCCGCGTCCCGCCCGCGGGCGCCCGTCTCCGGGTCGGCGACGAACAGGAGGAGGAAGGCGACCACGCCCAGCAGTTCCGTGCCGAACGCGACCAGCGCCGGCGGGTCGGCGACGAGGTGGGCGGCTATCTCGGCGACCGGGTTCGCCACGTCGTGTGCCGGCACCAGGCCGCCGTGGTCGGTGAGGTGCCACCAGACGTAGCCGACCAAGTACGTGCCCATGACGCCCGCGCCCAGCGAGTAGAGCCGGCGGTCGCGGGCGCCGTACAGCACCGCGGCGGCGACGCCGAGCAACAGGAGCGCGGAGGGGACGAACAGGTACGGCCGGGGGTCGCGAACGGAGAGGATGGGGAGGTACACCGCGAGATCCGGCACGCCCTCGATCAGGTGGATCGCGGCGCTCGCGGCGGCCGCCTGCACGCCGAGCACGCGCGTCACCGTCGCCGCGGCGTCGTCCATGCCGGCGGTGGGGAACGGACGGCCAAGAGCGCCCCGGTTCCCGCCCGGCGTTCGACGCGCGAACCAGTCAGAACTCCAGCCGCCGGACGTACGGCACCTGACGGATCTCCACGAGCACGTCGCCCGGCACCTCGCCGTCGGTGATGATGTACATCTTGGCCTCGTCGGCGAACTCCGGGTCCTCCGTGAGCACCTGCCGGAGCGAGACGCCCGCGTCGGCGAGGATGCCCGTGATCTCGGCGACGATACCCGGCTCGTCCGGTTCGCCCACCTCGACGGTGAGCACCGTGAGGTCGAGCACCGGCGCGAGGTCCATCAGGCTCGGGATCGACGTGATGTTCCGGAAGACGCGCCGGAGTTCGTCGTCCGCGAGGATCGCGTCGGTGGTCGCGTCGACCACCCGGCGGTCGACGTCCACCTCGCGCGCGATGCCCGTGTCCGGGATCTCGATGCCGCCCGAGACCACCCGCCCGGCGTCGTTCACGGAGAAGCCGCGTTCGAGCAGCAGCCGGATGACCGCCTGCTGGCTCGGCGACCCCTCGAACTTCCCGATGATCTCGTCGAACATATCGAATCCCGCGGCGGGAGTCCGCTTCGGTCTTGCGGTCACGCTCCCCGAGGCGGCCGCTCGTGGCGGCTCCGCCGCCCCGCGCCGACGGCCGAGGGCAGAAAGAGCCATGAGTCGGGCGGCCGACGGGGCGGGCGTGCGCGAACTCGACTGCGACTTCTGCGGCGCGACGGCGGCCGGGGCGTACGAGGTGCTCCCCGCGTCGCTCGACCCGGCGCCCGACGAACAGGTCCGCGTGGTGCTGTGCGGTGACTGCCGCGAGACGCTCGACGGCGTGGTGGCCCCACTGCTCGCCCGCCTCGGCGGGACCGGCGACGGCGCCGCCGACGGCGGGTCGGTCGCCGCCGGGCCGCCCGCGGGGGCGTCGGCGTCGTCCGCCTCCGGACCCAGTGGATCCGGGGGAGGGTCCGCGCCAGCCTCCGCTCGCGAGTCCGGGTCGGAGTCCGACGCCCGCGCCGACACCGACTACGACGCGCAGGCGGACGCCCGCTCGGGGGGTCCCGACTCGCCCTCCGACGACGCGGTGATCATCGACGCCAGCAAGCGCGGTCCCGACGCGGAGGCGGCGGACGAGTCCGACGACGCCGACGCCGGCGACGGGTCGACCGGCGCGGACGCCAAGGGGGAGGACGGCTCGCCGACCGACGCGAACACGGACCCCTCGGAGGAACCCGAGGGGTTCCGACAGGTGATGCGCCTGCTCGGCAACCGGGAGTTCCCGGTCGACCGTGCGGAGGTGGTCGACCTGGCGGGGAGCGCGTACGACCTCGACCGCTCCGAGAGCGACCGGGTCATCGACTACGCCGTCGACAACGACGTGCTCGAAGAGGACGACGGCGAGTTGCGGAAGACGTAGCCGGCGGACGGCCGCCCCCGCCGCCGGCCCGCTCGGGGTCCGCCGTGTTCCGGCGCGCGGGCCGGTCGCACCCCCCGGCTCAGAGGTCGCCCTTCGTGCTCGGCGTGTCGCTCCGCCGCTCGTCGAGGCGGGTGGCGTCGTCGAGCGCGCGCGCGAGCGCCTTGAACAGCGCCTCCACCTCGTGGTGGGCGTTCTCGCCGCGTTCGACCTCGGCGTGCAGCGTCAGCCCGGCGTTCATCGCCAGCGAGTAGGCGAAGTGCCGCGCCATGTCGCTCGTGAACCCGCCCACCCGCGCCTGCGAGAACTCGCCGTCGAAGCCGACGTACGGCCGGCCGGCCACGTCGACGACGACGCCCGCCACCGCCTCGTCGAGCGGGACGCGCCGGTCGGCGTACCGCCGGATGCCGCGCTTGTCGCCGAGCGCCTCGTCGAACGCCTCCCCGAGGACGATGGCGACGTCCTCGACGGTGTGGTGGTCGTCTATCTCGGTGTCGCCGTCACACCGCACCGTCAGGTCGAACAGGCCGTGTTTGGCGAACGACGCGAGCATGTGGTCGAAGAAGCCGATCCCCGTCTCCACCTCGCCGTCGCCGTCGCCGTCGATCGAAAGCGTGAGTTCGATCTCCGTCTCCGCCGTCTCGCGCGTGACGGCGGCGGTCCGGTCGCTCATGGGTCGTACGACACCGGGCCGGGGCAAGACCGTTGCGGGTCGGTGACGGCGGTACGGGTCGACGCAAGTCGGTGGCGATCGGCGCAGGGCGGTCTGGGTCGGTGTGAGTCGACGGAGCCGGCGGTCGGGGGCGGGTCCACGTCGGCCCCGAACGTTATCCGGTGTGACCCCGGGCGGACGGGCGTCATACGGCCGTCTGCCTTGCTTTCAAGGTCTCGGGTGCGGTCTCAACGTGACGCGATGCGCTCAGAACTCCCGGCGATGCTCGCGTTCGCGGGTGGGTCGCTGTCACTGTCGTCGGCGACGCTGGTCGGTCTCGTGGCCGGCATGGCGCTGATGGCCCTCGCGAACACGCTCGCCGTCGCGTTCCTCTCGCACCACCTGGGCGCGTGAGGGGACGCGGATCCGGGCACGCCGCCGGTCCGGTCGGGGACCGGCGGGCGGTACAGCACGGCGCCGGAGGGGCCGTACGTCTCCGGCGTGGGAACCACTACTCCGTCGTCTCCTCGAGCGGTCCAACGACCACCGTCGCGTCCGTCGCCGTCTCACCCGCCGATCCCGCACGGCACCGGTCGCGCGAGGTCGATCGTCGTTCCGTTGCCGACGGCGTGGACCCGCACTCGGCCGTCACAGGTCGCGTGAGCGACGCGGACCGTCCACGTGTCGCCCGCGGCCAGCGTCGCGGTCCACGTCCGACCGTCGTCCGTCGCGTTCGCGACGGACGGGGTGGTCGTCCCCGCCGGCGTCGCGTTCCCGGCGGTTCCAGTCGTACTCCCGTTCGCGGCCCCCGCGCCGCTCGGCGTCGCGTTCGCGCTCCCGTTCACGCCACCGGTTCCGTCCGTCGCCGTCCCGTTCGCGGGTCCGTTCGGGGTCGTCTCGGGTGTCCCGTTCGGAGTCGCCTCGGGTGTCCCGTTCGGAGTCGCCTCGGGTGTCCCGTTCGGAGTCGCCTCGGCCGTCCCATTTGGGGTCGCCTCGGGTGTCCCGTTCGGGGCGCCGTCCGCGCCGGTCACCGTGACGGTCACCGTGACGGGCGTCCCGCCCGGGATCCGGTTGGTGACCGAGAGCGCGAACCCCGACCCGGCGACGGCGGCGTCGTCGAACCCCAAGCCGACGTACGCCGCCCGGTCGGGAGCGACGGAGACGGTCATCGACCGCTCGACCGACGCCGAGCCGAACCCGCCGGTCCCAACCACCGTCGCGGCGGCGAGTACACACAGTGCGGCGAGGACGACCGTTCGGCGGGCGGACCGTCCCATCGTCAGTCCCGGAGTTCCGGCGGCGGTCCCTCGGTCCCGAGACGCATCCCGTACCGCGAGTGGTACGCGAACGCCGCCGAGGAGACGAGGAAGACGACGACGATGAACAACGTCCACTCGGCGGCGCTCACCGCCGACACGAGCGGGAGGTGCAGTTTGACGGCGGTGGCGAGTAGCGCCGCCCCGCCCGACAACGAGAGGAAGTACAGCCCCCAGGGGATGTCGCGTTCGTCCACCGTCTCGAGGTAGATGTCCACCTCGTCGACCCCGTCGGTGAGCCGCACCTCGCCGGCGCGCTGGTCGTAGTCGACGACGTCGGCGTCGTCGAGTTTCGGCAGGTGGAACTGGTAGAGCGACGTGTGGACGTTCTTCCGGTCGGCGTACGACAGCGCCTCCGGGTCGGTGCCGTTCTCCCACGCCGCCACCTGCCGGGACAGTTCCGACAGTTCGACCGTCTCGCCCTCCTCCATCTGCTTGAGGCGGTGGAGGACGAACCGCCGCCGACGGTTGCTCAGCAGCTCGAACAGTTCGTCCCGGCCGGGCTCGGTCGTGTCCGTGGCCCCGCTCTCCAAGTCGGCCCCGGGCGACCGACGAGCTCCCTTAGAACTCATCTCAGTGACAGATGAACGTGGGATAGCGGTCGTATAACTGTTGGGGTAGTTACTAGTTCTCTACATTGGACCTACCCGACGTTCTCGGAGTTGGGTGGCCGCAGTACTGCGATTCGAATAATAGGAACGCGCATAGAAATATATTAACATAATCGAGATGCAAAATAATGAACGCCGACCCCGTACCGTTCGGCTGCCGCGTCGGTGGGCCGGGCGCCCCGTCGGTTCACCCCGTTCGCGGGTGGACCGATTCGGTACGCCGCGTCGATGCGCCCCGTACGGGACGCTCCGGGAGTGTTACTGTCCCACTAGGGGGTCGTTACCGTGTCGTACGGGTCGGTTGTGAGACCGCTCCGCTCCGACAGCGTCCGCGCTGGGGGGCGATTGCCGGACCGCTCCGGTGCCGTTGGAGTTGCTCATGGCTGTTGACAACTACTGGGGTGTGGCTCCACGGGACGAGTGAGGCGGCCGACCCAACGGGTCGGGCGTCACACCAACTATGGAACGACGCAAATTCGTGGTCGGACTCGGATCGCTCGCCGCCGGCGGGGCGGCTGCAATGGGTACTGGTGCGTTCGGGAGTGTTGAGTCAACCCGAACGGTCAACGTTGAACTGAGTGGTGACCAGAGCGCGTATCTCGGATTGGACCAAACGTCTCGGTACGCGTCGGTCAACGATAACGGTCTACTCACGCTCGAATTCAACGGCAACGGCACCGGCGGCAGTGGCTTGAACATGGACGCCGTATCCACCTTCCCCGGTGTGTTCGAGATGGTGAATAACGGCCCGAACAACCTCGACATCACCATCGACAAGGAGGGGCTGGCTTACCCCGACAGGTGGCAGTTCGTCTCGAAGGAAGAGTACGAGGAGTACAGCGGCAACTACCCCGAGGACAACTGGTACCCCTCGTGGGACGAGTACGGGGGGTACGAGAGTACCAATGCGAGCGGAGGCGGCCTCGCTTCGGGTAACTCCACGCAGGTGAGCGTGATGATCGACACCCGGGGCATCACTGACGAGACACTCGACATCGGAGGGACCATTCGGATCGCGGTCACGGACGTGGACGGGCCGTACGGGTCTAATTCTGGCAGCTCGTAACACGCTCGGACGAGTTCGCCGTCCCGGCCTCCTCCTATCTTATCTCGGAACTGCGAAATGATCGCTACTCAATTTGAGGTCACGGAACCGACCTCAAATGTCCCGTCGATCGTCCGAACCTTCCGTATAACTAACCGACTCTACCGTCTCCCCGACCCACTGTGAACCCGAAGCGGTGGTGTACAGTTGGGGTTGAACTCGCGGTAGCAGTAGTCGTACTCTCTCTCGTTGTGGGTTCGCTACTCGGTCAACCGGTGTTACTCAGCTACGTCGAGACTGGAAGCATGTCGCCCACGCTGGACCCCGGCGATGGCTTCGTCGCCGTCCCCGCTCAACTCGCCGGCCCCGTCGAGGAGGGCGACGTGGTCACCTTCCGGGCGGAGGAACTCCACGACGGCAGCCTCACCACCCACCGCGTCGTCGGTGAGACCGACCGAGGCTTCGTCACCAGGGGCGACGCCAACCCGTTCACCGACCAAGACGGCGAGGAACCCCCGGTGAAGCGTGCGCAGGTCGTCGCCGTCGCGTGGGCGCCCGGGGGGGACGTGCTCGTGATACCGGGCGTCGGCGCCGTCGTCACCGGGACGCAGTCGGCGCTCCGGGCGGTGCAGGTCAGACTGTCGACGCTCCTCGGCACCCGGTCGCTCTTCGGGGTACAGGGACTGGCGTACCTGCTGTTCGGCGCGTCCGTGGTCTGGTACCTCCTCGCCGAACGCGGCGCGGACGACCGGCGGCGCGAGCGGTCGCGCGAACGCGAGTCGGGGGTCGACGCCCGCCTGTTCGCGGCGGGGTTCGCGCTGTTGCTGGTGGTCGGCGCGACGGCGGCGATGGTCGCGCCCGCGGGCACCCAGACGTTCGGCGTCGTCAGCGCCGAGTCGGACTCGCCCGGCCTCGGCGTCATCGAACGGGGCGGGAGCGAGTCGGCGGCGTACTCCGTACGAAACGGCGGCGTCCTCCCGGTGGTGGTCTACCTCGACCCGGCGAGCGAGGGGGTGGCGGTCGACCCGGCGACGCTCTCCGTCCCGCCGCGAACCACGGTGAACGCCACGCTCACCCTCTCGGCGCCGCCCGAGACGGGCTACTACCGGCGGTTCCTGACCGAACACCGCTACCTCGCGCTCCTCCCCCGGTCACAGATCGCCGCCCTCTACCGCCTCCACCCGTGGGCGCCGGTCGTCGCCATCGACGCGCTGCTCGGCGTCCCGTTCTACCTACTCGGCGTCGTTCTCCTGGGAACCGGCCGCGTCCGATTCCGCTCGCGCGAGCGTAGCCTCCCGCTGTCCGTCCGCGTGCGCCGCCTCCTCAGGCGGTAACGTCACATTACCCGACGAAACTGGTGCCGGACCGGAGTATCACCGAAATAACCATATTCCCCTGCCCGAACCCGCGGACGACTCGATGTCCGACTGGAACCTCCGTGCGCGCGCACTGGTCGACGAGTACTTCGGCGTCGTCGCCGCCCTACTCGTCGTCCTCGTCCTGGTCGGGGGGGCGGCGAGCTACACCGCCTACGCCGCGCCGTCCCGAACCACGGAGGAGCGAGTCGTCTCCTCGTGGCGCGCCACCGGCGCGTTCTCCCACGGCGCGAACGTGACCGAGGAGAACCCCGTCTTCCCCGCGGGCGAACGGGTCGAGAACCGGAGCGTCTACTTCACGCGCGTCTCGCCGGTGCTCTCGGGGGAGTACGTCGTCTCGTACACGGGCGCCGATCGGGGGAACCTCACCGCCTCGGTCCACCTCGCGCTCGTCCACCGGGCGGTGTCGAGCGACGGGACCGTCTACTGGGAGACGCGGGAGTCGCTCGCCGACCGCCGCGTCGGGTCGCTCGACCCCGGCGAACGCGTCGCCGTCCCGTACGCGGTTGACGTCCCGCGGGCCACGAACCGGACGGCGGCCATCTCGACGCGGTTGGGGGGGTCGCCGGGAGAGCCCCGAACGCTCGTCGTCGCCACGGTCCGTCTCGACGGCCGGGTCGACGGCCGGCGGGTCGACCGAACGCTCGACGGGACGCTCACCGTCTCGTCTGGCGGCGACACCTACCGGGCCGACGCGTCCGAACCCGCCGTCGCGCGGGTCGAACGGACCGAGACGGTCGCCGTCCCCGCGGCGGTCGGCCCGGTGCGACGCGTGGGGGGGCCGCTGCTCGTACTGTTCGCCGCGGGCGGACTGGTCGGACTCGCGGCGGCTCGTTCCCGCGGGACCGTCCCGCTCACCGACGACGAGCGGGCGTACCTCTCGTACCGCGCGGACCGGGCGGACTTCGACGAGTGGGTCAGTACCGCGTCGCTCCCCGCCGAGGCGTTCGACCGTCCGCGGGTCGAAGTCGACTCGCTCGCGGACCTCGTGGACGTCGCTATCGACACCGACGGCCGGGTGCTCGCCACCCCCGACGGGAGCGGCTACTACCTCGTCGTCGACGGCTTCCTGTACGCGTACGACCCCCCCGAGCGTCCGGACGAGGCGGGGGTGGCGGAGGCGACGACCGCCGACCGCGACGGGGACGACCACGGAGACGAGGACGACTCGCCGACCGACGGAGTGTGACCCGCTTCGACCGGGCCGCCACCGTCACCCGGCGGCGTCGTGGATCGTCGCCCTCGCCCGCCCGCGCGACGACGTACCGCGCCGCCCCGGGTCAGACCGACATGGCCTCCCGGAGCGTGAACTCCCCCTCGTACAGCGCCGTCCCCACGACGACGGCCGCCGCGCCGGCTTCGCGGAGCGTCCGCACGTCGTCGAGCGACGCGACCCCGCCGGAGGCGACCACCGGGATGTCCACCGCGTCGACCACGCGCTCGACCAGTTCGCGGTTCACGCCCTCCAGTTGCCCCTCGCGGTCGACGTCGGTGAACAGGACCGACCCGGCGCCCAACTCCTCGTAGCGCTCGGCCGCCTCCGCGGGGTTGAGCCCGGTCGACTCGGTCCACCCCGAGACGACGACCTCCCCCGCCTTCGCGTCGAGACTCACCATCACGCTCCCGGGTTGCTTCTCGGAGATATCCGCGACGATGTCGGGGTTCTCGACGGCGGCGGTGCCGAGGATCACCCGGTCGACGCCGTGGTCGAGCAGCCAGAGCGCGTCGGCGGGCGTCCGGACGCCGCCGCCGACCTGGACGGCCACCCGGTCGCCGACCGCGTCGACCACCGCCTCCAGGGCGGGCGCGTTCGCGCGTTCGCCCGCGAACGCGCCGTCCAGGTCGACCAGGTGGAGCGTCTCCGCCCCCTCGTCGACCCAGCGCTCGGCCGCCTCGACCGGGTCGCCGTACCGCGACTCGGTGTCGGGGTCGCCACCGACCAACTGGACGGTCTCGCCCTCCTTGACATCGACCGCCGGGACCACCTCGAACTCGGGGAACTGCGACTGCGTGTCCGTCATGCCCGGAGCGTGGACCCCGGGCGGGTAAACGTTCGCGGCTCCGGCGCACACGCAGACTTATGCGGGTCGCCCCACTCGACGCGCACGACTCCATGACCGTCTACGAGTCGGACCTCCCCGGGGTGGGCAAGAAACACGAGATCGACCTCGGCGACGGGACCCGGCTGGTCGTCGTGACCCACAACACGGGCAAACGCGAGGTGTTCCGCCGCGCGGACGCCGACGCGGACGCGGAGAAACTGTTCGAGTTGGGCGACGACCTCGCGCGGACCGTCGGCACGGTGCTCGAGGGGGCGTACTTCCAGCCCGTCCGGAGCGCGGGGATGGAGACGGTGCTCGGCGGCGACACGCTGCTGGAGTGGTTCGCGGTCCCCGACGGCGCGACGCTCGCCGACACCACGCTCCGCGAGGCGGGCGTGCGCGAGCGGACCGGCGCGTCGGTGATCGCGGTCGAACACGGCGAGGAGGTGACGGGCAACCCCCACCCGGAGGACGAGGTGCACGCGGGCGATACGGTCGTCGTCGTCGGCACCCGCCAGCAGGTCGACGCGTTCGAGGCGGCGTTTCTGCGCGCCGACGGTGCGGCCGGCGAGGGAGGCGGAGCCGACCACTCCGCCGACGGTGACGCGACCGACCCGGACTCCGACGCGGACGCCTGATGGCGGCGGAGAACGGCCTGCTCGCGCTCGGCGTCCTGTTCGGGGTCGTCGCCGCGGCGGGGGCGGTCGGCCGGCGGACGGGCGTGCCCGCGGTCCCGCTGTACGTCCTCGGCGGGGTGGTCGTCGGCCCGTACGTCGCGGGCGCGGCCGGGCTCCCGTACGTCTCGGACTCCGAGACGGTCACGGTGCTCGCGGAGGTGGGCGTGGTCCTGCTGCTGTTCTTTCTGGGCTTGGAGTTCAGCCTCGACCGCCTGCTCGCGGCGCGGCGGCGGCTCTCGGCGGCGGCGGGCGTCGACCTGCTGGTCAACTTCCCGCTCGGCGTCGCGCTCGGTCTCCTGTTCGGCTGGGGTCCCGTCGGCGCGTTCCTCCTCGGGGGCGTGGTGTACGTCTCCTCGTCGGCGGTGATCACCAAGTCGCTGGTCGACCTGGGGTGGATCGCCGACCCGGAAGCGGAGCCGGTCCTCGGGACGCTGGTCGCGGAGGACCTCGTCGTGGCCGTCTACCTCGCGCTCGCGTCCGCGCTGGTGCTCGGCGGCGACCCGGCGAGCGCGGCGGTCCGGGTGGGGGTCGCGCTCGCGTTCCTGGTCGTGGTCGCGGCGCTCGCGCAGTTCGGCGCCCGGCCGCTCGCGCGCGCGCTCGACGGTAGCGACGAGGACCTCGTGCTCCGGACGATGGCGCTCGCGCTCGTGGTCGCGGGGCTGGCGCTCGCGGTCGGCGCCAGCGAGGGGGTCGCGGGGTTCTTCGTCGGCGTCGGCGTCGGCGCGACGCCGCTGCACGACCGTGTCGCCGAGACGCTCGCGCCCGTCCGCGACGCCGTCGCCGCGGTGTTCTTCGCGTGGGTCGGTCTCCGCACCGACCCCGCGCTCGTCGTCGCCGTCGCCGGTCCGCTCGCGGTCGCCGCGGTGGTGACCGGCCCCGCGAAGGTGCTCAGCGGCGCGGTCGGCGGCCGGCTGTACGACCTCCCGCGGCGGCGCTCGCTCCGGACGGGGCTGGCGCTCGTCGCCCGCGGGGAGTTCTCGCTGGTGATCGCGGCGCTGGCGGCCGCCTCGCCCGACCCGCGGGTCGCGGCCACCCTGCCCGCGTTCGCGGTGGGCTACGTGCTGGTGATGGCGCTCGCGGGCACGCTCGCCATGAGCGAGGCGGCGCGAATCGAGCGACTGCTCGGCGTCGGCGCGGACTGACCCCGCGGCCGGCGGACGACTCGACCGCCGACCGCTCCCGACGGTACCCGCGGGCGCCGACGGGTCGCGGCGTCCGACGGCAGGTCGCTGGGTTCGTTTCGTCGCGCCCGCCGTTATCATCGTCGAAACGGGGCGCGAAACGGTCAAGTAACGAGGGTCGCTTCGAGGGAGTATGACCGAATCGGTCGTCGCCGACTTCGTCGGGCGGTTCGTCCCGCCCGGTGGCGGGAACGAGCCGTCGAGCGGGCGGATCGTTCTCAGCCAGCGACGGCTCGTCCTCGCGGCCGACGACGACCGCGTGACGATCCCCCTCTCGGCGGTGTTCGACGTGACGGTAAAACAGGTCCCCCCACAGGTCACGGGCTACTTCAACGACACCGTCACCGTCGCCTACCGCGACGACGACACGCGGCGGCTCGTCGCCATCGAGGGGTCGAACGACAACATCGACCGGTTCGTGACGGTGCTGTTCAAGGTGCTGCTCAACGGCACCACCGTCAGGCTCCACCACCCCGCGAAGGTCGGCGGCCGCGTCACCGACGCGACCACGTCGCAGGCGACGCTCTCGCTGTCGATGGGTTCGATCGCGTTCGACCGCGACGACGAAACCGTCTCGGTCGACCTCGACGACGTCATCGCCGTCGAACGCGAGGAGCGCGACTTCGGCAACGGCGCGCGGCCGGTCGTCTCGTTCCGCCACGTCGCCGACGGGCGCGCCGTCACCTCGGAGGTCGGGCTGCCCTCGGGGCGGAAGACCAACCTGCTCGGCCGGTACATCCGGCTGCGCTACGCCGACGCCAAGGCGGAACTCGAGGAGTTCGACCCGAACGAGGCCGAACTGGAGGTGCTGGTCGCGCTCTACACCGCCGGGAGCGACGTGTCGCTGCCGGCCGTCGTCGACATCGACCCTCAGCGGCTGACGATGCTGCTCAACGGGTTGGCCGACGAGGGCGTCGTCGTCGACACCGTCGACGGCACCGAACTCACCCCGAAAGGGCGGATCGTCGTGGGTCAGCGGCTCGAATCCGTCAACACCTGACGCGGCACGCGACTTTTCACGGCTCCGTCCGACGTGAGCGCGTGACACGCTCCATCCGTCCAGTCGAATCCGGAGACGCCCCCGATATCGTCGACATCTACGCGCCGTTCGTGACCGACTCGTGGGTCTCGTTCGCGGAGACGCCGCCCGATGCCGCCGACGTTCGCGAGCGTATCGCCGAGACGACCGAGCGGTTCCCGTGGCCCGTCTGCGCGCGCGACGACGGGTCGGTCTGCGGGTACGCGTACGCGCACGTCTACCGCGGCCGGGGCGCGTACCGCTGGTCGGTCGAGAGTTCGGTCTACGTCGCCGAGGACGCCCGCCGCGCGGGCGTCGCCACGGCGCTGTACGAGTCGCTGTTCGCGCTGCTCCGCCTCCAGGGGTTCGTGAACGCCTACGCCGTGACCGCGCTCCCCAACCCCGCGAGCACGGGCTTTCACGACGCGATGGGGTTCGAGCCGGTGGGGACGCACGAGCGGGCGGGGTACAAACTCGGCGCGTGGCGCGACGTGCGGTGGTGGCACCGGTCGCTCGGCGACCACCCCGCCGACCCCGACCCGCCCGCCGACGCCGCGGCGCTCCGCGGCACCGACGAGTGGACCGCCGCGACGGCGACCGGCGAGGCGTCACTCGACGGGTAGTCGGCTCCCGTAGTTGCGGGGTAGTACCTACGTAGCGACCGGTCCGAGGCTACTCACTCCGAGAGCGGCGACCAGAGAACTCGCCGCACGGCCGGAGTGGCTGCTTCCGGCCGCTCACTGCTCGTTCATCGCTTCGCTCGCGATGTTGCGCCCGCGGGGTTTCAGGCTCACCTCGCGTCGCAGCCGCACCTCCTCGAGGACTTCGAGTTCGACCAGCCGTTCGAACGTCTCCTCGACCCGGTCGACGTCCATCCCGAGGAAGTTGGGCACCTCGAACGACGAGACGCCCGAGTACAGCGCCATCAGCACCTCGCGTTCGGACTCCGAGAGATCGATCGACCCCTCGTTTTTCGACTGGCCCTGTTCGAGAAACGACTTCATCACCGCGACGTGCCACGGCTCCCCCGAGAGGTACGTCCGCACGCTCGTCCCCTCGTCGTCGGTGTGTTCAGCCTCGATGATCTGGCGCTTCTCGTCGAAGACGGTGCGCTCGGACTCCTCGATGGTGCCGATGTCGTCGAGTTCCAACCGGACGAACCCGCCGCTCTGCTGGGCGACGCTGATCCCGTCGGCCTCTACCTTCAGCCGGGCCTTCTCCCACGAGGTGTCCTGGACGACGCCGCCCGCGACCGCAGGGTGACACGCGAACACCACCTGCCGGTCGAGGAAGGCGCTGTAGAGGTCGGTCCGGAACTCCTCGTGGTCCTCGGCGGCGACGAGGTAGACGTCCTCGCCGATCCGGAGGCTCACGTAGTTCGAGACGCGCTGGACCGACTGGTTCGTGTCGTACCGGCCGCCGAGCCCGTCCACCTTCGACAGCGGGATGGTCCGCTTGCCGTCGTTGCCGACGAACACCAGCCGCTTGTTCGAGAGGACGACCCGCCCGGCCGCCCACGAGACGTCGTTGAGCGAGCGGCCCCCCTTGACCGCCTGCGTGAACCGCCCGCGCGTGTCGGCCACCTTGTACTCGTCGCCGCCCGCGTCCTTTCCCTGCATCTACCGCACCCCCCCGAGCTTCGACAGCGCGGCGAACGCCCGCTTGCGCACCTGCTTGTCGGGGTCGCCGTCGGTGAGCCGGTCGAGCACCTCGCGGGCGCGGTCGCCGCCCACGTCGCCGAGCGCGTACGTCGCGCGGGCGCGCGAGTCGACCGGCGCGTCGTCGTCTCGCACGAGTTCGATCAGCGCCGACTCCACGTTGTGCCCCTCCAGCCCGGTGATGCTCGTCGCGGCGAACTGCGCGGTCATGCGGTCGTCGTCCGACAGCGCGCCGACGAGCGCGTCGACCGCCTCGTCGGGCGGGTGGTCGCTGGTCACGCGCCCGAGGAACCAGACGGCGTTGCGCCGCTGGCGCGACTGGTCCGCCTCCGCGAGAATCTCCACGAGCGGCCCGACGACCGTCGAGTCGTCGGCCTCGCGGAGTTCGGAGACGACCGCCTCCCGGACCGCGTGGCTCTGGTCGGTCGGCGCGTTCGCCAGCAGTTCGATGATCGAAAACACCGCGGCGCGCCGGACCGTGTCGTGTTCGTCGCCGAGCGCGGCTGCGAGCCGCGGCACCGGCTCCGCGCTGTCGGCGTTGCCGAGCGCGCTCGCGGCCAGCCGGCGGATCGACGGGTTGTCGTCGTCGAGCAGGTCCACCAGCGCCGCGAGCGCGGCGTCGGTGGCGATGGTGCCGAGCGCGTCGGCCGCCGCGGTCTTGACCCCGCCGTGGTCGTCGGCCAACTGCGCCCGGAGCCGGCTGACCGGCCGCGGGTCGCCGATCCGGCCGAGCGCGTGACACGTCCGTTCGCGCACCCGCGGGTCGTCGTCCGAGAGCGTCTCGACCAGCGGGCCGACCGCCTCGGCGTCGCCGATCCCCCCGAGCGCGTTCGCGGCCGCCATCCGGAGTTCCGGCATCGACGCCGACAGCGCCTCCGTGAACGCCCCCACCGCGACCCACTCGGCGGCGTCGGGTTCGATATCGGTCTCGGCGGCGAGCAGGCGTTCGAGCGCGTCCGGCCCGATTTCGTCCAGCCCGTCGATCGCCGCCGCGCGGACGCCCTCGTCGTCGTCCTCGGTCGCGAGCGCCACGAGCGTCTCGACCACCGCCTCGTCGTCCGGGTCGGCCACCTGGCCGACGACTTTCGCCGCCCGACCGCGGACCGCGGGGCTCTCGCTCTCGCGCGCGCGTGCGAGGAGTTCGTCCGTCTCGTTGTTTCGTGCGAGCGTGTACAGCGACATCGTCCTCCCCTCTAGTCCGCCCCGACGTAGCGGTAGATCCGGCTGCGTTTGGCCACCGGTTCGAACGCGCCCCGACAGCCCGGCGGAACGGTCTCGGTCTTCCCGACGACGAGGTAGCCACCCTCCCCGAGTGACGCGGTCAGCGTCTCGAACAGCGGCTCCTTGTACGCGCCGTCGATGTAGATGAGGAGGTTCCGACAGAACAGCAGGTCGACGTCCGACTTGGGTCCGTCGCGGATCAGGTCGTGCGTCTCGAACGTGACCCGCTGCTTGATCCGGTCGCGGACGCGGAACCGGGTGCCGTCCTCCTCGACGTACGGCTCGTACTCCGAGAGCGGGCCGAGTTCCGCGCCGATGTCGGTCGTCCGGGTCGTCTCGTAGACGCCCGCCCGCGCCGCCGCGATGGCGGGTTCGCTGATGTCCGTCGCCAGGATGTCGACCCGGCGCTCGGTCACCTCGTCGTCGTCGGCCGCGAGCATCGCCAGCGAGTACGGCTCCCGGCCGTCCGAGCAGGGGGCGCTCCACGCGTTGACCCGGCGGCGCTCGGTCGACAGTTCCCGCAACACCGGCCGGAGGTCCGCCCACATGTCGGGGTCGCGGAAGAAGCCGGTGACGTTGACCGTGAGCGCGTCCAACAGCGCCTCGCGCTCGTCGTCGTCGTCGCGGAGCACCCCGAGGTACTCGTCGTGGTCGGCCGCGTCCCGGCGCTGCATCCGCGCGGCGATCCGCCGTCCGAGGTACGCCTCGTTGTAGTAGCCCGGCTCGAACGGCACCGCGTCCTCGACGAACGCGATGACCCGTTCGAGCCCGTCGTCGCCGGCGCGGCTCCGGCTCATCGGCGCCCCCCGAGCGTCTCCACGTCGAGGATCGACACCACGTCGCCGTCGCCGAGCACCGCCGTCCCCGAGAGGCCGGGCGTCCCCGAGAGCACACCCTCCAGCGGCTTCACCACGACCTCCTCCTGGTGGAGCACCTCGTCGCAGTGGAGCGCGACCGAGCGCTTCGTCTCGTGGATCCGCAGCAGCATCCCCGGCCCGCCGGTTCCGCGACCGGCCGTCTCGTCGCCGCCGGCCGTCTCACCGCTGGCGGCCGTTCCGTCGCCGTCAGCCGTCTCACCGCTGGCGGCCGTTCCGTCGCCGTCAGCCGTTTCCCCCCCGTCGGACAGGGCGGGCGTCGAGACGCCGCCGCGGTCGTGGAGCACCGACGAGAGGCGGACGACCGGGTAGATGTCGTCGTCGTGCCGCACCACCTCGTCGCCGTGGACGGTGTCGACGGCGTCCGCCCGGGACACCTCCGCGATGTTCTTGATCGGGACGCCGTACTCGACGCCGTCGACGCGGACGAACATCACCCGGACGATGGCCACGGTGACGGGCAGTCGGATCTCGAAGCGCGTCCCCTCGCCGGGTGTGGAGTCGAGCGTGACCGTCCCGTCGAGTTCCTTCACCGTCGTCCGCACCACGTCCATCCCGACGCCGCGACCCGAGACGTCGGTCACCTCGTCGTTGGTCGAGAAGCCGGGGTGGAACACGAGTTCGCGCGCCTCGGCGTCGGTCATCGCCTCCACCTCCGCGGGCGTCTTGGCGCCCTTCTCGACCGCCTTCTCGCGGATAGCGTCGGCGTCGATGCCGCCGCCGTCGTCCTCGACGACGATGGTGACGTGGTCGCGCTCGCGGGTCGCGCGGAGTTCGATCGACCCCTCGGGCGGCTTGCCCGCCGCCTCGCGCTCCTCGGCCGACTCGATGCCGTGGTCGACCGCGTTCCGCAGGATGTGCACCAGCGGGTCGCGGATCTCCGTGAGGATCGTCCGGTCGAGTTCGATGTCGCGGCCGTCGATGTCGAACGACACCGACTTCCCCTGCTCGCGGGAGAGGTCACGCACCAGCCGCGGGAACGTGTCCACGACCGCCGACAGCGGGATCAGCCGCATGTCCATCACCGTGTTCTGGAGGTTCGACGATATCTTGTCGAGTTCGTCGAGGTTGCCCGAGTCGACGTCGGCCTCCTCCATCTCCCGGCGGAGTTTGATCCGGCTGGTCACCAACTGCTCGACCAGCCCGTACAGGTCGTCGAGCCGTTCGACGTCGACCCGGATCGACGAGATGGTGTCCGACGACGACCCCGAGTTGGACCCGGAGTCGGATGCCGACGCCGCGTCGTCGTCCCCGGTCTCCGTCTCGTCGCCCGCGTCGTCGCCCGCGTTGGCACCCCCCTCGTCGCCCGCGTCTGTCGCGTCGTTCGCCTCGACCGCGTCGTCGCCGTCCGCGCCCGCCGCGTCGCCGGGCGCGGGGTCGACCGCCCGCACCTCGACCGAGTCGGTCTGTCTGACCGCGTCGAGACCCGCCGCCACCGCCTCGCCCGACTCGGCGACGACGTAGCAGTCGAACGAGCCGTCGAACGCGCCGTCCTCGACCGCCTCCCGGTCGGGGTCGGTCGCGACCCCCGCGAACGCATCGTCGGCCGCGTCGAGCACGAAGATGGCGTCGACGCCCGGCATCTCCGTCTCCGCGAGCGTCACCGTCGCGCGGTAGACGCCCTCGCTCTCGCCCGGCGTCAGGCCGTGGTCGAAGCCGTCGGCGGCCGGCGCGTCCGTCGCCGCCGCGTCGTCGGCGTCGTCGGCGTCGTCCGAGTCGGTGTCCGTGTCGTCGGCGTCCGTGTCGTCGGCGTCGTCCGCACCGGCAGCCCCGCCGTCGTCGGCGTCGGCGGTGACGCCGGCCACCTCCTCGGCCGACACCGACCCGCTCTCGGCGAGCGACCGGAGCGCGTCGGCCAACTCGCCCGTCTCGACGGTCGCCTCGCCCGTGTCGTCGATCTGGCCGAGCATCTCGTCGAGGCTGTCGACCGCCTCGAACAGCAGGTCCATCAGGTCGCCCGACACCGCGATGTCGCCGTCGCGCACCTCGTCGAGCAGGTCCTCCATCGCGTGCGCCAGCCCGGAGAACTCGCCGAACCCCATCGCGGCGGCGTTCCCCTTCAGGGTGTGGGCGGTCCGAAACACGCTGTCCATCGCCGCCCCGTCGTCGGGGTCGGATTCGAGCGCCAGCAGCGCGTTGTTGAGGTCGGTGATCCCCTCCTCGCTCTCGCGGACGAACGCGCGGACGTGCGCGTCGGACATCACGGGGCCCCCCGGACGATGCCGCCGGCGACGTCCGCCAACGGGAGCACCGCGCCGACGCGGCCCGTCGCGGCCGCGCGCTTGGGCATCCCGTACACCACGGACGTCTCCTCGTCCTGTGCGACGACGAACCCGCCGGCGTCGGCGATGGCGTTGACGCCGTCGGAGCCGTCGTCGCCCATTCCGGTCAGCACCACGCCGACCAGCGGGTCGTCGACCTCGCGGGCGGCCGACTCCATCGTCACGTTGACCGACGGGCGGACGTTCTGTCCGCGGTCCTCGTCGACGAGTCGGACCCGGAGCCGACCGTCCCGGTAGTTCGACACCTCCATGTGGAGCCCGCCGCGGGCGACGAGCACCTCGCCGCGGCCGACCCGAGCGCCGTCGGTCGCCTCGCGCACGTCGAGTCCGCAGGCGGCGTCGAGGCGGGCGGCGAACCGGCCCGTGAACGCCTCGGGCATGTGCTGGACCACCAGCACCCGGATGTCGGCGTCGGGCGGCAGGTCGCACAGCACCCGCTCGACCGCGTCGGGACCGCCGGTCGACGACCCGATGACGACCGTCGTGTTGGGCGCGACGTCGGCCGCCGTCGACGCCGACCCAGCGGCCACCTCGGCGGGCCGCTCGCCGGCCCCCGAGAGGTCCGCGCCCGCGACCGACCGGACCGTCTCCACCAACTGCGATTCGAGCCGCGAGACGCCCATCGACACCTCGCCGCCGGGTTTCGCGAAGAAGTCGACCGCGCCCGCGTCGAGCGCCGCGAACGTCTCCTCGGCGCCCTCGTCGGTGTACGCCGACAGCATGAGTACCGGCGTCGGTCGCTCGGCCATCAGCCGCTCGACCGCCTCGATGCCGTTCATCCGCGGCATCTCCACGTCCATCGTCACGACGTCGGGGTCCGTCTCGGCGACGACCCGCACCGCCTCCTCGCCGTCGGCGGCCTCGGCGACCACCTCGACCCCGCCGGATTCGAGGATGTCGGTGATGAGTCCGCGCATGAACCGCGAGTCGTCCACGACGACCGTCCGTGGTCCGCCGTGCACGCTCACGTCCGCCCCCCGACGCCCGGCCCCGTGGCGTGTCTGGTCATGGACGCTCGTATCCACAGACGGCTAATCAAGCCACGGTCCCGAATATCGGCGGTGATATCACGAGGCGCACGATTAAGGAGGGGGACGGTCGCCTACGTGTATGGCGAGCAGTCAAAGTCACGGCGGACCCGCGGCCGAGGCGGCCGACGCCGACGAGTTGACACAGGTGCTGGAGTTCGGACTCGGCGAGGAGACGTACTGTCTCGACATCGCCTACATCGACGAGATCGTCGACGCGACCGACCTGACGGCGATCCCGAACTCGCCGCGGCACGTCGAGGGCGTGATGGACCTCCGGGGGAAGACGACCACGATCATCGACCCGAAGGTGTTCCTCGGCGTGGCCGAACAGGGCGCGCGCGAACGGATCATCGTCTTCGACCCCGCCGAGACGGGCGACGGCGGCACCGTCGGCTGGGTCGTCGACGAGGTGTTCCAGGTCCGCGACGTCACCCCCGACCAGGTGGACGACACCACGGTCAACGCCGACGAGTCCATCCGCGGCATCGTCAAGGACGACGACCGGTTCGTCGTCTGGGTCGAACCGCGGACCGAGTGAGCGACCGCCCGCCGCGCCCGCGCGGCGGGCGAGTCATCGTCGGGTCGCCGACGAGCCAACCGCTAAAATATCCAATCTGATACGTAGGCACGAACCGTTATACGACGGTCGTGGCTGGGGACACCCATGAGCGTACCGAGCGGCGTGGAGGGGTTCGACCGGGTGGTCGACGGGGGGCTCCCCGAGGGACGGCTGTACGTCGTCTGTGGCCCGCCGGGCAGCGGGAAGACGACGTTCTCCGCGCAGTTCATCGCCGCCGGTGCGACCGCCGACGAGCGGTGTCTGTTCATCAGCATGCACGAGAGCCGCGACGACATCGCTCGCGACATGGCGGGCTACGAGTTCGGGTTCGACGACGCGCTCGACTCCGGGCGGGTGACGTTCCTCGACGCGTTCTCGTCGGACGGCCAGCGCTTCTTCGGCATGCCCGGCGACCGCCGCGACACGGGCAGCATCACCAACCGCATCACCTCGTTCGTCGACTCACGGGACGTCGACCGGGTGGTCATCGACTCCACGATGCTGTTGCGCTACTTCACCGACGACGACGACGGCACGATGATCCGGTTTCTCTCGGCGCTCAAGCGGACGGACGCGACCACGTTCCTCATCTCCGAGATGACCGACCCCAGGGCGTACGCCGACGAACACTACCTCGCACACGGCGTCGTGTTCTTCCACAACTACATGGACGACGGCGAGATGCGCCGCGGCGTCCAGGTGGTGAAGATGCGCGGGAGGGACGTCGACACCGACATCCACGACCTGCGGTTCACCCCGGCGGGCCTCGTCGTCGACGCGCCGGAGACGGCGGCCCGGTGATGTACGAGGAGCGACTCGGGACCGACTGGACCGACATCTCGGACGACGAGGCCATCGACCGCGCGTTCGCGCTCGGGGTGGCGGCCGCGTTCGGCCACGAGGACCGCGTCGAGTTCGACCGCCTCCGGACGGCGCTCGACACCGCCTACGACCGGAGCATCATCGACTTGGCGTACGAGGAGGGTCGCGGGAAGGCCGAGGGGTTGCGCCGCGACGCCGACAGCGAGACCGACATCTGGGAGCACCTCGTCGGCGTGTCGGACGGGCGACCGACCGACCGAGGGGGCGACCCGGACACGGGGTCGGAGGACGGACCCGGCCCCGCCGGCGGGCGCCCGTCGCTGCTCGACCGGGCGGGTCTCTTGGAGGGCGGCGAGGAGATGGGGGCGCTCGGCCGACCGCCGTTGCTCGACCCGACCGACCGCGAGGACGACGAGTGACCTCCCCGAGTTCGACGGGGGGGACGGGCTTCATGGACAAAGGTTTTGACAGTTCGTTGCCTCCGTGCGGGTATGTCGGAGGAGTCCCCGCTGCCCCTCGATAACCCACCCGAGGGGCGGAGCGTTCTCGTCGCCGGCCCTCCGATGACCGGGAAGTACGACCTGATGTTCCGGCTGCTCGCGGACGCCGCCGACCGCGGGATCGTCATCACGACGGGCGACCCGGCGGAGACGGTGAGCGCCGACTTCGCCGAGGCCGCGGGCGTCCCCGCCGACGAGGTGGGCGTCGTCGACTGCGTCTCGAGACAGCAGGGGCTGTCCGTCGAGGACACCGAGCGGGTTCGGTACGTCTCCTCGCCCAAGAACATCACCGAGATCGGGATGAAGTTCACCGACCTCTTCGAGGTGTTCCGCGAGTACGACGAGCCGGTGGCGGTCGGACTCCACTCGCTGTCACAACTGCTGATGTTTCTCGACGCGCAGGACGTCTACCAGTTCGTCCAGGTGTTGACCTCCCAAGCCGAGAGCGAGGGGTGGTTCACGGTGGCGGTCATCGGGTCGACGATACACGACGAGCGCACGCTCCACACGATGTACGAGCCGTTCGACACCGTGATCAACACCCGCGAGAACGAGGAGGACGGCACGCGCGAACTCCGCGTCCGCGACCGGTCGCAGTCCTCGTCGACGTGGACCCCCTTCTGAACCCGTACCCCTAGCTCCGTCCGTCCGGCGGACCGAACGTCTCCCACCCCCCAGCGACCCGGTTCGCGAGCGCCGACGGGACGGCTACCGCGCGGCCACGACGAAGATGGCGTCCACCCGCGCCGCGAACCGTTCGGTGCCCGTCCCCGACCAAGACGCCGCCGACTCCCGAGACCCGACAGTGGCTCGCACCCACGCCGGAGCGACGCGTATCGCGGCGTTCAGTCGCTCCGGGTCGGCCGCCTCGTGTCGTCGGTCACGTTCGCCGCCGTCACCGAAGCGTCACCTCTGCGACCGCGGGCAACCTCCGGCCGGAGAGTGCATCGAGCCGCGGGAGGGCGGAAAGTGAGACTAGCTCGCTCAATGGACGAGTTTCGATCCGGTCACATTGGTGTCGGAGAAACGGTTTTGACGCTACGGCTGTAATACAGATGTATGTCTAATACGGATACGGAGAACGGAGACGAGCCGGAGAAGCCGAACATCAACGTCCGATTGACCCGGACCTTCCTCGACGACATCGACACGACGTGGAAAGAAGAGGGATACAACAGCCGAAGCGAGTTCATCCGCGACGCGGTTCGTGACGCGGTCAAGCATCCTGACCTGACGCGCGAGAGTTGGAAGGAGATCGCCGCGGTCGAACACGCGCGCCGCACCGGAGACAGCGAGACGTTCGACCGGGACGAGATCCTCGGCGATGAGTGACGGGGAGGAATGGACGTGGTAGTTTCGAGCGCCCGCGAAGCGAACCTACGACAAACTCGACGACCACGCCCGGACTCGGATCACCGACAAACTGGACGAGATCGTACACGACCAGTGGCGCGACCCTGACGACTATCTCGAGCCGTTGACTGGCGCCCCTCTCGAAACTCCGCATCGGACAGTTCCGTCTCGGAGCGCTCTGTGACCACGACGAGCGGGTTCTCGACATCTATACGATCGAACGACGAGGCGGCGCGTACAAGCCTGGAGACGACTAACTACCGGAGATGCGGCTCATGACGCTGTGAGTGGCAGCACTGATAGAGGGCTAAGAAATGCGAGTCTCCTCTTCCGCCATCCAGCAGAAGACGAGACTGCTATTCCCAATGCCTAGTCGTACTCCTCGATCCTAAAAGGGCGACTCCGAACAACACCGCATTACTCCCTGTGGAAACTCGTATACTTTGTGACACTGTCGACCGGTGCCGATAGCAACTATCGGATACACTGGATCTATCATAGGCTCAATTCCACGTCACGGTTAGAAAACAATTAGCTGCGCCGACGATAGAGTACGAGAACGAGTCCGATAATCCCCCCACCGATACAGAGTGCTGATAGAGCGTTGATCCCGGAACTGAAGGCGTCTTCACAATCCACAGCTATCGATGGATCATCGTCGTACTCTGCGTGGCATTCTTGCACCTGTCGTTGGTTCCAAAACCCAATTACTCCTCCCACGAGAATCAGCCCGAGAAGGAGAATCACGTTCATATTATCCAAGAACCGTGAGCCGACCATGCTCTCAGAGCGTATCTAAAGTAAAAGTACTTTGTGCGTCGACAGGTCGTAACTAGTACCGGCCGGACACCGTTCATTCTACTCAGTTCGCCGTTCAGATTCCGTGATGAGTGTTGACCTACTAGAGTTCGTCCACGCAGCCCCTCTATGCAGGCTGTAGTCCCCTCTTCCAATGGCGGGCGATTCGTATCGCGAGGATCGGTTTATCGACCGGACCGCCGCGTTTACCTCGCTGCCCACGAACCCCGAGCCGATGGTCGAGTTCGACCCCGAGAAGTTCGACGACAAGTACGCCCACTACTTCGCCGAACTCCAGCGGGCGTACAAGAACGCCTTCGAGGAGATGAACGACGCGTACGACTCCGAACTGGTCCACGCGATCGACCAGCAGGTGCTCAACGAGTCGGAGCCGTTCTACGACGAGGAACGCGGGTTCCGGGTCGAGCTACCGGAGAACCCGGCCGACCGGCTGACCGCCGTCGTCGTCGACGACGAGAAGCTCGCGGCGACGCTCGACGAGTACGTCGAGACGATCGAACGACAGCTGTACGACGCGTTCGACGTCGACCCGCCGGCCGAGGACTGAGCCGAGCACAAGGCATAAACCCGCCTACTGCCAACGAACGTGTAATGAGCACCGACTCTCAGGAGGCGGACGACGACCTGCGCGAACGGGTCACGAACTTCCTGCGGCGGAACTTCCCGCAGATCCAGATGCACGGCGGGAGCGCGGCCATCCAGCACCTCGACCGCGAGTCGGGCGAGATCCACATCGCGCTCGGCGGCGCGTGTTCGGGCTGCGGCATCTCGCCGATGACGATCCAGGCGATCAAGTCGCGGATGACCAAGGAGATCCCCGAGATCACCGAGGTCCACGCCGACACCGGCATGGGGTCGGGCGCGGACGGCGACCTCGGCGGGATGGGCCACTCGGGCGGCGACGGCATGTCGCCCTCCTTCCCCGGCGAGGGCGGCGACGGCGAGGAGGACGAGGGCCCGCAGGCCCCCTTCTGAGGCGACGCGCCGCTCGACGCCCCGATTTCTCCCGCTTTTCGCGCTCGTAGAGCCACAGCACCGCCGTTCTCGTCCGCCGCTCACGTCACCCGGGTCGCCGTCGTTCGCGTACCGTAAATCGAATACCGCGATACGAAACCGGCGATCTCCCGTCGCCACCGAACGGTCGCCGCCGATGTCCGCCGTTCGTCGACCGGAACTACTATCGCGGATTAGGCCGGCCTAAGATACATGCCAACCGACGGTGAGGACGACGCGGGACCGACGCGGCGCGAGTACGTGAAGTACGGCGGCGCGGTCGTCGGCGCGGGACTGTTCGCCGGCTGTTCGAGCGACGCCGGCGGGTCGTCGACCCCGACCGACGCCGGGGCGACGGCGACGCCGACCGAAACGGACACCGCGACCGGGACGACGGCGTCGACCGGGACCGAGACGGCCGACGGCGGGTCGTACTCGGTGACGATGTCGCCGATGGGGACGGTCGAGTTCGACGGCGTCCCGGAGACCGTACTCGCGGGCGGGACGAACTACATGGATGCGGCGGCGGCGGTCGGCCACGGCGACGCACTCGAGTCGGCCACCCACCCCACGTACGCCGTCCCGTCGCTGGAGTACTACTACGGGGCGCTCGACGTTCCGACCGACTGGATCGACTTCACGGACGCCGGCGGGTACAACAAGGAGACGCTGTACGAACTCGACAGCGACGTCCACTTCGTCGACCCGGTGTACCTCTCGACGGTCGACGGGTGGGGCGAGTCCGACGTCCGGGAAGTCGAGGAGAACGTGGGGCCGCTGTTCGGCAACATGTACAGCCGGAAACACCGCCAGCCGCCCGAGTCGTACGACGGCTCCTACGAATACTACACGGTCTGGGAGATGGCCGAGACGTACGCCGAACTGTTCCGCGAGACGGAGCGGTTCGCACAGTTACACCGGGTGCGCGAGGACCTCGTGAGCCACGTCGAGTCGAACCTCCCGCCGGAGGGCGAGCGGCCGCGGGCCGCGATGGTGTACCCCCGGGTCTCGGAGAACTCCTTTTACGTCCACAAACTCAACCAGCCGGGCTACTTCTTCGCGCACACCCGGCCGCTGGGCGCCGTCGACGTGTTCGCGGACATCGAGACCGACGAGTACGGCGGCAAACTCGTCGACTACGAGGCGATGCTCGAAACCGACCCGGACGTCATCGTCATGAACCACGGCATCTCCGGCTACTACGACGTCCCCGAGGTGAAGGCGGCCGTCGCCGACCACAGCGTCGGGTCGGAGCTGGCGGCCGTCGAAAACGACCGCTTCTACGCCTCGGGCAACCCGCGGCAGGGCCCGGTGATGAGCCTGTTCCAGTTGGAGATGACCGCCAAGCAGTTCTACCCCGAGCGGTTCGGCGAGTGGCCGGGCTACGCCGCCGACGGCTACCCGGAGATCCCCGAGGAGGAGCGACTGTTCGACCGGGAGCGGCTCGCGGCCGTCGTCGCGGGCGACGCCTGAGACGCTCCGACGACGTTCCCGCCGTCCCTCGCTCCCGCTCACGACGGCAACGTCCGCTCGGAACCGCCGGGAGGTTGAACATCCGGGCCAGCCGGCTCCCCGGAGATGGTCGACCCGGCCGACGCCGTCAGCGTCGCGGTGGCGGTGGAGTTCGTCGTGATGGCTTCGATACTGCTCCTCGTGGTCCCGTTCCGGGTCGCGGCGCCGCTCGTCCCGCTCCTGTTGGCGTTTCTGGTCGCGCTCCACCTGTACCGCTCGTGACCCGGACCGTTCCCGACCGCACCTCCCCACCCGACCGACCGAAAGGGATAGCACGGTTCGGGTCTTCCCCGCTGCCGATGGACGACACGACAGACGCGGCCGACTCTGCGGACGCGGAGGAGACGGGCGAGACGGAACGGACGGTCATCCGCGGCGGCCGCGACTTCGAGACGGAGTACCGACTCGGCGCGGAGGAGACGGGGGAGTTCCTGATCGCCCTCGGCGAACAGCTCCGCGACGACGACGAACTCACCATCGTCGGCGACGACTGGGAGCTCCCGTTCGCGTTCGGCGAACCCGCGGGGGTCGAGATCGAGTTCGAGGGGGTCGGCGAGCGGGAACTGGAGATCGAGATCGAACTCCCCGGCCGGAGCGAGGAGTCCGGCCCGACGGTGGAGTAGGCCGAGCCGAACCGATTCGGTTCGAATCGAGCCGATCCCGAAAACGACCGGGGGTTCGGGAGGGCTGTCGGCCCACCGCGGCCGGCCCGGCCGTCCCCGGGTCGTAGCGGGTAACTATCTATGTCCCTCCCGGCGGCCTACCCACCGCACTCGTGCCCTCCGTTCGACCCCCACGGCTCGGATCCTCGACCAGCATCGCGGACAGTCGGCTCGTGCGCGCGGTGCTGTTGGAGGCGGACCGGCTGACCGTCACCGCCGCGCTGTCGGCCGCGATATTCTCGTTTCTCCTCGTCGCGGGCGTGCTCTGGCCGTTCGAGATGCAGGACCTACTCACGGAGACGCGGGCGGTCCAGACGCTGTTCAACACGCTGTTGAGCGGCACCATCCTGCTGGTCTCCATCGTCGTCTCGATCAACTCGATCGTCATCTCGCAGGAACTCGGCCCGCTCCGCTCGCAGTACGACCGGATCGACGACACGCTCGCCTTCCAGTCGGAGGTCGAGGAGTTCGCGGCCGCGGGGGTCAGCCCGGCGGAACCCGTCGAGTTCCTCGAGTTCATCATCCGTTCGCTGCGGGAGGACGCCACCGCGCTCCGCGAGAGCGCCGCGGACGACCCGGCCGACCTCCGGGAGGCGCTCGAGACGTACGCCGACGACGTGCTCGACCGCCTCGACGTGGTTTCGACCACGCTCGACCGGTCGAACGCCCGCATCCCGCGGGCGCTGCTCGCGGGGCTGGAGTACCAGTACGCCCGCCACATCCACGGCGCGCGGCACGTCCGGGCGGCGTTCGACGACCGGCTGTCGGGGGCGGAGCGCGACCGACTCGACGACGTGGTGGAGACGCTGAAGTTCTTCGCGGCCGGCCGGGAGTACTTCAAGACGCTCTACTTCAAACAGGAACTCGCCAGCCTGTCGAGTTGGCTGCTGTACGTCTCGTTGCCCTCCATCGTGTTCACCTCGTACGTCCTGCTCGCCATCGACGCGGGACTGCTCCCGACGACGACGGTGTTCGGCGTCTCGCGACACCTGCTGTACGTCAGCATCGCGTACACCGTCGCGCTCGCGCCGTTCGTCCTGCTCACGTCGTTCGTCCTCCGGATCGCGGCGGTGTCGAAGCGGTCGGTCGCCGCCGGCGCGTTCGCGCTCCGGGACGACCCGTTGGGCGGCGACCGTCTCCCCGTCTCCGCGGAGGTGGAGGCGGCCGGGCGGTCCGACCCGGAGTCGGACGCCGACCGGTAGGCCGTCGGTCCGACCCCGCCCGGGGCCGATCTCAGTTCCGGACCGCCCGGCTACACGGGGGGACCGCAACACGTATTCTCCGCGGCGGTCACCGTGGGCGCATGAGCGCAGACTCGCCGGCGAACGTCCTGTTCGTCGTGCTCGATACGGTCCGGAAGGACCGACTCGGGCCGTACGGCTACGACCGGGAGACGACGCCCGGCCTCGACGCGTTCGCGGACGAGGCGACGGTGTTCGAGGAGGCGGTCGCGCCCGCGCCGTGGACGCTCCCGGTGCACGCGTCGCTGTTCACGGGGCTGTACCCCCACCAGCACCGCGCCGACCAGGAGAACCCGTACCTGGAGGGGGCGACCACGCTCGCGGAGACGCTCTCGGCGGCGGGCTACCGGACGGCGTGTTACTCCTCGAACGCGTGGATCACGCCGTACACCCACCTCACCGACGGGTTCGACAGCCAGGACAACTTCTTCGAGGTGATGCCGGGCGACGTGCTGTCGGGACCGCTCGCGAAGGCGTGGAAGACGATGAACGACAACGAGACGCTGCGGACGGTCGCGGACAAACTCGTCTCGCTGGGCAACGTCGCCCACGAGTATCTCGCCTCCGGCGAGGGCGCCGACTCGAAGACGCCCGACGTGATGGCGAGCACCCGCGAGTTCGTCGAGACCAGCGAGGCCGCGGGCGACGACTGGTTCGCGTTCGTCAACCTGATGGACGCCCACCTGCCGTACCACCCGCCCGACGAGTTCGCCGAACGGTTCGCGCCCGGCGTCGACTCCGAACAGGTGTGTCAGAACTCCAAGGAGTACAACGCCGGCGCGCGCGACATCGACGCCGACGAGTGGGAGGCGATCCGCGGGCTGTACGACGCCGAGATAGCCCACATCGACGACCAACTGTCGAACCTCTTCGCGTGGCTGCAGCGGACGGGTCGGTGGGACGACACCGCGGTCGTGGTCTGTGCCGACCACGGCGAACTCCACGGCGAACACGACCTGTACGGCCACGAGTTCGCGCTGTACGACCCGCTCGTCAACGTCCCGCTGTTGGTGAAACACCCGGCGCTCGACGCCGACCGCCGCGACGACACGGTCGAACTGGTCGACCTCTACCACACGGTACTCGACACGCTCGGCGTCGACGGCGGAACCCCCGCCGAACGGGGCGAGACCGCGGTCGAACGCGACCCCACCCGGTCGCTGCTCTCGGCGGAGTACCGCGCGTTCGAGGGCGTCTCCGACCCCGACCCGGGGCAGGTCGGCGGGCCGAACGGCGCGTATGGCTTCGTGGAGTACTCCCGGCCGGTGGTCGAACTCAACCAACTGGAGGAGAAGGCGGCCGCCGCGGGCATCGAGTTGGAGGAGGACTCGCGGTTCTACTCGCGGATGCGCGCGGCCCGCGCTCCCGACGCCAAGTACGTCCGCATCGACCGCATCCCCGACGAGGCGTACCGCCTCGACGAGGACCCCGACGAGACGCGGAACGGAGCGGGCGGGGAGGGACGGAGTTCCTCCGGGAGTCGGACGGCGTCCGACGGACCCGACGACGACCGCATCGCGGCCGCGGAGGCGGCGCTCGGGCGGTTCGAGTCGGCCGCGGGCGGCGCGTGGACCGACGCCGCCGACGGCCCGGTGTCGGACGACTCGCTCGCGGAGATGGACGAGGAGGCGACCGACCGCCTCCGCGACCTGGGGTACGTCGAGTAACGGTCCCGGTCTGTCGCGTTCGTCGGTCAGCCGCTCGGCTCGCCGTCCGCGTCGTCGCATCCGTCACCGCGCTCGCCACCCTGGCCCGCGTTCTCGGTCTCCCACGTCCGGACGAGCGCCGCGAGCGTCCGGTTGACGGGCGTCTCGACGCCCGCCGCCGCGCCGCGGTCGGCGACCGCACCGTTGATGGCGTCGGCTTCGGTCCGCCGGCCGGCCTCGACGTCCTGCCGCATCGACGACCGGTTGGCGGCGGTCGCCTCGACCACCTCGGTCAGCGCGTCGACCGCCCGGTCGTCGGCGAGGTCGACCCCGTTCGCGCGGGCGACGCGGGCCGTCTCGCGGGCCGCCCGCGCGGCGAGGTCGGCGCCCGGCGGGTCGCGGAGCGCGCCGTTGTCGACCCGCGCGAGCGCCGTGACCGCGTTGACCCCCGCGTTGACCGCGAGCTTTTCCCAGCGGCTCCGCGGCATCTCGGCGTCGGCCGTACAGTCGAGTCCCGCGGCGCGGAACGCCCGCGCGACCCGCTCGGCTCGCTCGCTCGCCCCGCCGTCGAGTTCGCCGACGCGCACCGCGCCGACGCCCGTACACCGGACGTGGCCCGGTCCGACGAGTTCGGCGCCGTACGTCGCCGTGCCCGCGAGCACGCGGTCGCCGAGTCGCGCTTCGAGCACCTCCTCGACCAGGCCGTTCTGGAGCGAGCAGACCAGGTCGACGTCGCCGGTCGCGAGCGCCGCCGCCGCGCTCGCGGTGTCGTACGCCTTCACCGTCACGAGCGCGAGGTCGGCGCGCAGGCCGGTGCCGTCGGTCGTCGCCTCGGGCCGCGTCGTCGCGTCGAGTTCGCCCGACACGCGGAGACCGTCGGCGCGGACGCGTTCGACGTGGGCCGCGCGGCCGACGAGCGTCACTCGGTGGTCGGGGTCGCGCGCGAGCAGTCCGCCGACGAGACTCCCCAGCGACCCGGCGCCGAAGACGACGACGTTCACGCCCGGGCGTCGACGGGGTGAGAGAAGAGCCGTTCGGTCCGCCCGTTCGGCGGCCCCCGACGGGCGGGGCCGCGTCGACTCCGGGGTCGGCCGGCGCTCAGTCCTCGGTCCAGTAGTAGAGGTCCTCCTTCGGCGCCCCGCAGTTGGGGCACTCCTCGGGGAGTTCGTCGTCGAGTTCGCCCATCTCGCCGCACTCGCTACACCGCCACATCAGGTAGCCCTCGCCGAACTCGTGGCCCGTCCGGGCGTGTTCGACGCTGAGCGCCTCGTACCCCTCGCGCATCGTGACGTAGAAGCCGGCGTCGTCGAACCCGCGGATGGTGCCGAGTTCGTTCCCGTCGTCGTCGTACACCGTCTCGCCGAGGTCGAGTTCTTCGAACTCCTCGTCGCTCACGTCGTCGGGGTCCTCGCCTGAGTCTCCAACCATGGGTCGTGATTCGCCGGCTGCGTGTTAAATACCATCGGCGGAGTCGAGAAATCCGCAGGAGGGTGTCGCCATCACGCCACGACGAGGTCGGTTCGCTACCCCTCTCGGCTCCCGGCTCCGACGCCCGACCCGCGCTACATGAAGTCCGCGATGGAGCCCTGTTTGTTCTTGTCGTTCTCGAAGACGGATTCGAGCGAGCGGTCCAGGATTTCGAGGCGCTGTTTGGTGTACTCCCGGCAGTCGAACTCCTCGGCCACCTGGATCGCGGTGTCCATGTACTTGTTCACCGACCCCTGGTGGACCGTCAGGGTCATCCGACCGCCGCACTCGCGGCAGTCGCCCGTCAGCGGCATCCGGCGGTACTTCTCCCCGCAGTCGAGACAGCGCGTCTCCTGCCGGCTGAACGCGCGGAGGTTGCCGATCAGGTCGGGGAGGAAGTGGTACTCGATGACGCGTTCGGCCACGTCCGTCTCGTCGACGGCGCGCAGTTTCCGCGCGAGGTTCAACTGCGCGTCCATCTTGTCCATCATCGACCCGAGCGTCTTGTACGCCGAGAGGTCGGGTCCGAGCGCGATGTCGGAGGTGTCGTGGGTGTGGTCAAACCCGCGGTACTCGTCGTCGGTGCCGAGCGTCGCCTCGGCTATCTCGATGTCGACGTCCTCGGGGTCGGCCATCGAGAGCGTCGCCTCGTAAAACTCCTGGGGGTACTGCCGGACGATGTCCATGTTGTGCGCCTCGTCGTCGATTTCGCTGGGGTCGATCCGCGACGACATCACGAGCGGCGCGTCCATCCGCCCGCCCCGTTTGTCCGGGAGGTACTCCTTCGAGAAGTTGAGCAGGCCGTCCATCAGGAGCATGACGCAGTCCTCGTCGCCGTCACACTGCTTCTGTGACAGGTCGTTCGCGACGAGCGAGTGCGTGCCCTCCACGGTGAGACAGTACGTGTGGTCGGTGTCGGAGTCGACGTACTCGACGGACGCGACGGGTTCGACGAGGCAGTCGTCGGTCCCGCCGTCGAACGCGCGTCTCGCTCGCGCCCCTCGGGTTCGGATCTGCTCGCGGAGTCGCTCCTCCTTCCGATCGAGGTGGAACCCGACCCGGTTCGCGAACTCGACTGCGTCCTCGGAACTGACCGTGATCACGAAGCTCCGAGCCGACTCGGCGGGGTCGTCGATCGAGTAGTAGTCGGGGAACTTCCGGTTGAGCGGCACGGGGTCGACGACGCTGGCTCGGCCGGCGATGCCGAGTCGCGTGAGAAGCGCGAGTAGGTCCTCCTTCAGTTCGCGACTCACCGTCGTCGCGGACACCTCGATCGCGTTCCTGTCCGCCGTTCCGTCCCCGCTGAAGTACCCGCTCAGGTACGCCTCGACGATCCGGTCTTCGGCGTCGAACACGCACTGGGGAACGCGCTTCGTCTCCGCCAGCGAACCGGCGTCGAGGACGGTGTCGAAAAACGCTCGAAGCAGTCGCCCGGACGCGGTCACTTTCGCGCGGTTCTCCCGGTAGGGGTCGACCCCGAACTCCTCGCGCAGTACGTCGAGGTAGAACTCGCGCGCCTGCGCTTCCGTCCCGCAGACCGTCGTCTGATGGATCGTCCCCTTCGGCGTCTCCTGTTCGCGTGCGAACCCCTCCGCGGCGTAGTATCCGAGGAGCGTCGCGACCCGTTCGTCGAGTTCGACGGTCCGATCGACGGCGGTCGAGTCGCGTTTCACCCCTAGCTTCACTCCGCTCGGGACGGAGTCGAGGAGCGCGTCGGTCGATCCGAACAGTTCCCCGAGGAGCGCCGCCGGGAACCGCTCCCTGTAGACGTAGTTGCTCAACGCCTTCTTCGAGAGGCCGAGGTGCTCCGCGGTGCTCTCGAGCGGGTAGAACGTTCCGTCCCACTCGTCTTCGAGCGCCTCGGCGAACAGGTCGTACAGGTCGTCCTTGTTCACGCCCTCGATCATCAGCCGGTCGTCGTCGACCACGTCGCTCCGCAGGAACTCCGCGAGGAGGTCGAACGTTCGCGTCCCGTTCCCGTCGACGTCGACGGCGTCGAGGTTGGACGGCGTCACGACGCTGTCGTCGTTACCGACTGCGTCGGCGCGTTTCGAGCGGATCTCCCCGTCGTCGAACACGTGCATCTCGTGGTCGGGCGTCACCGTGATCTCCCGCCCGCTCCGGGTCTCCACCCGGACCATGTGCTCCGGCGCGCGGTGTTTGCTCACCGCCTCGACCGGCTTCAGAACCTCCTCGCCCTCGTCCGTCAGCGACGGGACGAACACGTCGCCGTCGAGTTCGGAGACGAGCGTTCCGAAGTCGTCCTCGTCCGGGTCGACCAACCGGTCCTCGACGAACTCGTCGATCCGGCCGTGGTGCCACTCGTCGGTCTCGTCGCGGTACCAGAGCTTCGTCTCCGGGTGAAAGCAGTTGCGACGTTTCGCCGCGTGGAAGTACGGGTGCGCGTACCCCACCGCCGCGCTGGTGAAGCCGACGACCCGGCCGACGACGGCGGCGGAGGTGTGCGGCGCCATCCCGAACACGAGTTCGCCCACCAGGTCGTCGCGCTCGTTCACCTCGTAGAACGGCTCGAGCCCGTAGAACTCCGCGAGCAGGTCGTCGACGAAGTCGGCGGTCCGCATCATGTGTTCGGCCGCGCCGTCCGAGAGCACGATGTCCTGTACTTTCAACTCGACCAGTTGGTCGTCGTGGACCAGCGGCTCGCCGTCGATGTCGGTCTCGTAGCCGAGTTCGCGGAAGTGCTCGGCGGTCACGTCGAGTTCCTCGGGGCGGACCGCGGTGACGGGGAGGTCGGTCATGTCGTAGCGGACGGTGCCGTCCTTGAACGCGCTCACGCCGTGTTTCGCGCGCAGGACGCCCTTCTCGACGGGTTCGGGCGTCTTGTTCGCGGAGGTGAGTCCCTTCACTCCCTTGAGGATCTCGAAGCTCGACTCCCGTTCGCCGACGCCGTCCAACGCGCTCCAGTACTCGTCGTTGAGGTCGACCGAGAACCAGTCGGGGCTCTCCACCTCCCACCCACAGTGGGGACACTCCACACGCCCCGACTCGTCCGGCTCACAGACGGTCCCGCAGTCGTCACACTCGAAGTACGGCTCGGTGTGCGTCTCGCAGTCGGGGCAGGCGGTGTGGTAGGTGCGCGCGCCGCAGTCGGGACACTCCCGTTCGCCGAGGCGGACGTCGACCACGCCGCGACCCTTGTCGGTCCGGGTGCTTGCGGCCTCGCCGACCGACCGCTGGCTCCCCCCGGCGTCGCCGATGGGGAAGAGGGTGTGGACCGCCGGCGAGAGGTCGCGGCTCTCGGATTTTTCCGGGCGGCCCATCCGGTTGCCCACTCGGGTGGGGGCGCGCTCGCGCACCTCGAAGGGGGCCACCTCGTTGACGGCTCTGACGGCGTTGTCGCCGCCCGTCCACTCGCGCGCCTCGCGGCTCACGTCGTCGGGCTCCCACTCGCGGCGGAGCCCGTCGGTCACGCCGAGCTGTCGCAACAGCGGCCTGAAGTCGGGGATCCGGAGCGCGTCCGGGGTTTGGGTGTGTTCGACCAGGAGGCGTTCGAGCGCGTCCCGCAGTTCGTCGGTGTGCTCGACGGCGAGGACGCCGCCGGTCACCTCGCCCGCGGCGGCAGCGTCCGCGAGCGCCTCGAACTCGGAGACGGAGACGTCGTGCCAGCAGTAGGTGTACGCCGGGTGGAGCGGCGCGTCGTACGCCTCGGCCCACTCCAGCGCGCTGTCGGCGTCCGGGTCCGAGAGGTCGACCAGCGGGTCGTCCCGGAGCGCCTGCACGTCCGCGCCCGCCGCGTCGAGGTCCTGCTCCCACCACTCCGCGACGTAGGAGGCGGGCGCGAGCGGGTGGTTGTTCTCGACGAACTCGCCGTAGTTGACGAGGTACTCGCCCAGATCGATGATCTCCTCGACGCCGTTCCTGACCTCCAGCGCCTCGGCGGGGTCGTCGATCCGGCGCACGTCGCCGTTCGCCAGTTTGACCGTCGGTCCCTCGATGGAGTCGACGGGCACCACCCCGCCCGCCTTCCCCGGCCGCTCGGTCTTGATCTGCGTGCCGGTCGCGAGGAAGTCGTCGACGAGATGCATCGTCGCGGGGTGGACGCCCGCGGTCGCGAACCCGTGGTTGCGCGCGCGGCCGTACCGCAGTCGGAACCCCCCCACCTCCGAGGGGTGGCCGAACACCGGCCGCCCCGCGATCAGGTCGCGGAGGAACTTGGTCTGCGGTTCGACGCGCGCCGGTCCCGACGGCGCCGCCCCGCCCTCGTCGCCGTCGTCGTCCGCCTCGCCCTCGTCGGCGTCGGCGGTCCCCTCGCCGTCGTCGTCCGCGTCGTCGCTCTCGTAGTAGGTGCCGTCGATCAGGTCCTGGAGCCACGGCCACTCCACCTCGTCGAGTTGGCGGGTGTACCGCTGGATCTTCGGCGCCTTGAGCGCGATCCCCTCCGCGAGCACGAGACACATCCCCCCGCGGGCGGAGTTGGTGTCGACCCGCTCTAAGTCCCTGAAGCCCGACACCTCCTCGTCGCCCGTCGCCTCGCCGTCGAGCATGATCGGCATGTGCTCGGCGATGAACTTCGCCTCCGCGTCCTTCGGCGTGTACTGGAGGCCCGTCTCCTTGTCGTAGAGCGCGACCTCCTCGGCGTACCGCTCCACCTCGTCGCCCCGGGCGGCGTACTCCTCGACGTCGAGTAACGACCGCGCGTAGTCGGCCACGAGCACCGACAGCGCCTGTGCGGTCCCGCCCGCCGAGCGGATCGGCCCGGCGTAGTAGACGTTGACGAACTCGGTGCCGTCGTCGTTCTCCAGCAACTCGACCCGGTCGATCCCCTCGATGGGGGCGGCGACGACGCCCTCGGTCAGGAGGGCGACCGCGGTCCGGACCGCCCCCTCGATCTTCCCCTCGCGGCTGTCGTACTCGCCGACGGTGCCGTCGACGAAGTCGGTCACGAGTTCGAGCGCCGCCTCCTCGCGGGACATCTCGCCCTCCAACTCGCGGACGCGCTCGGCCACCCCGGGGATGCCGAGGATGTTCTCGACCCGGTCGGCCATGTCGCGCGCGACGGGGATCTCGATCTCGGTCGCGGGGTCGCGCCCGCGCGCCCGCGCCGCCTCGGCGCGTTCGAACGCCTCGTCCAGTCGGTCCTCGATACGGGTGAAGTAGCGCTCGTCGTCCGGTCTCATGCGTGGTCGTGTCCCCCTCTCGCTTCCGCCGTCGGCCCGGTCCGGTCCGGTCGGCTCGGTGACGACCCCCCGCAGTCGGGCGAACTCGCGGCTCGGGGGCGTCGTCGATGCACGTCACTCCTCTGCGCCGCGGAGGACAAAAACCATCCGCTCGCCGACAGCCCACCCCGCCGCCTACAGCCAGAGGTCGAGGTCGGTCACCTCGTCGTGTTCCCGTTCGAGCGGCGTCTCGAACGCCCGGAGGTACACCTCGCCCGCGAACACCGTCGCGGCGTTGAGGTGGCCCGCGACCGACTGCCCGCTGGGCCGCGAGAGCACCGCGTGGGTGTGCGCGAACCGGTCGCCCTCCAGTAGGGCGACGTTGCCGACGCACGCCGCCACCTCCAGGGGTTCGTCGAACTCCACCGAGCGGTACTCCTGGTCCTCCTGGTCGTAGAACCACACCTCGGCGTCCCGGACCGCGCCCATCGCGTTGAACCACGCGGCGTCCGCGTCCACGCGCTCCGCGAGCGCCTCTATCTCCTCGCGCCAGTCCGCCCCGTTGTCGAGGCTGGCGAGGTACTCGCCCGCCGCCTCCACCTCGCGGTAGTTCACACCCCCGGCGACGGCCGACCGCGAGTAAAGCCTTGCTCCCGAAGCGAGGGTTCGAGTCCGCCGACGCGACCACCCGCCCCGTGTCCCGACGAGTCGCCGCGCGGCGCGCCGCGGGAGCGCGACACGGCGCCGCGAGCGTTCGGCGCCGACCGGCGTCGCCGTCCGCCCGCTCACCCCGGAAACAGGCTGGCGTGGACCGGCGCGCGTTCGGGGTGGTCGCCCGTCCCGTCGTCGTCCTCGGGTTCGTCGCGGACGGTGCGCGCGTCGACCCCCTCCGCGAGAAAGCCCCGGAGCGGCGGGCCGACCGACTCGGGTTCGACGAGGAACGCGTCGTGGCCGTGGTCGGACTCCACCACGTGGTGGGCCGCGGGCGCGTCGGCCTCCGCGAACGCCTCGCGGAGCGTCCGGGAGTCCTCGACGGTGAAGTGCCAGTCGCCCGTAAACGAGACCAACAGCGCCTCGCCCTCGAACGCCGCGAGCGCGGCGGCGTCGGAGCCGTACTCCGCCGAGAGGTCGTAGTCGTCCATCGCCCGCGTGAGGTAGCGGTAGCTGTTGGCGTCGAACCGCTCGACGAACCGCTCGGCGTTGTAGTCGAGGTACGACTCCACCTCGCGATAGGGGAAGAACGACCCCGCGGGGTCGTCGCCGCGCCGGCCGCCGCGGGCGTCCCGGCCGGCGGCCCGGCGGCCGAACTTCCGCTCCATCGACGCCTTCGAGAGGTACATCACGTGGCCCAACTGGCGGGCGGTCGCCAGCCCGTCGTCGGGGTCGGGGTGGTCGTCGCCGTAGTAGTCGCCGCCGTCCCAGTTGGGGTCGGTCGCGATGGCGCGCCGCGCGATGGCGTCGAGCGCGAGACACTGGGGGTCGAGCCGCGCCGCCGCGGCGATGGCCGCGACCCGGCGCACGTCGTCGGGGTAGCGCGCGGCCCAGTCGAGCGCGTTCATCCCGCCGACGCTCCCGCCGACGACGGCGTGGAGGCGGCCGACGCCGAGTTCGTCGAGCAGGCGGCGCTGTGCGCGCGTCCAGTCGCCGACCGTGACCGCGGGGAAGCGCGTCCCCCACGGCTCGCCGTCGGGCGCCTCGCTCGCGGGTCCCGACGAGCCGTAACAGGAGCCGGGGACGTTGACGCAGACGGCGTAGTACTCGCGGGTGTCGACGGCCTTCCCCGGGCCGACCACGTCGCCCCACCACGCGCGCGCCTGGCCCGCGGTGCCGGCCTCGTCGCCGGTCCGGCGGCCGCCCGCGTCGGTGACGTGGTGACTGCCGGTGAGCGCGTGACACAGGAGGACCGCGTTCGAGCCGTCGAACTCGCCGTACGTCTCGTACGCGAGCGTCAGGTCGGGCACCGACTCGCCGGAGGCGAACTCGAACTCGCCGACGGACTCGACGGGCATCACGACACCTCCTCGATGGCGCGGTCCAGGTCGGCGATAACGTCCGCGGCGTCCTCGATGCCGACCGAACACCGCAGCAGGTCGGGCGTGACGCCCGCCGCGGCCTGCTCCTCCTCGGAGAGTTGGGCGTGGGTGGTGCTCGCGGGGTGGATGATCAGCGTGCGCGCGTCGCCGATGTTGGCGAGGAAGGAGGTGAGCTCGACCGCCTCACACAGTCGCTTGCCCGCCTCGAACCCGCCTTCGAGTCCGAACACGACCATCCCGCCGAACCCGTCGAGGTAGCGCGCGGCGTTGTCGTGGGTCGGGTGCTCCTCGAACCCGGGGTAGGTGACCCACGACACCTCGGGGTGGTCGCGGAGGTGCTCCGCGACGAGACGGGCGTTCTCGCAGTGGCGGTCCATCCGGAGCGGGAGCGTCGACAGCCCCTGGAGGGTCTGCCACGCGTCGAACGGCGACTGGCCGTTGCCGAGCGCCCGAACCGCCCTGTGGCGGACGACCTGTGCGAACGCGCGCTCGCCGAACCGTTCGGCGAAGTCGACGCCGAACGCGGCGTTCTCGCCCGACAGTTCCGCGTAGTCGGCCTCGGGGTGGTCCCACGGGAACGTCCCGCCGTCTATCACGACCCCGCCGACGGTGGTGCCCGCACCGTGGATCCACTTGGTGGTCGAGTCCCACACGATATCCGCGCCGTGTTCTATCGGCCGACACAGCGCGGGCGTGCCGAACGTGTTGTCGACGACGAGCGGTACCGCGTGCTCGTGGGCTATCTCGGCCACCCGCTCGAAGTCGGCCGTCACCAGCGACGGGTTGGCGAGCGTCTCGACGTGGACGAACGCGGTGTCGTCGTCTATCGCCTCCCTGTACGCGTCGTACTCGGTGGTCGGGACGGTCCGCGCCTCGACCCCCCGTCGGGAGGCGACGTGCGAGAGGTACGCGCTCGTCCCGCCGTACATGTCGGTGCTCGCGACGACGTTGTCGCCCGCCCGCGCGAGCACGGTCGTGATGGAGTCGATGGCCGCCATCCCCGACCCGGTGGCGACGGCGTCCGCTCCGCCTTCGAGGCTGGCCAGCCGCTCTTCGAGCACCCGCGTCGTCGGGTTGGAGATCCGGGTGTACACGTCCCCCTCGCGCTCTAGGGCGTACAGCGCCGCCGCGTCGTCGGCGCCGCCGAAGGCGTACGAGGTGGTCTGGTAGATGGGCGGCGCGCGCGCGCCCGTCGCCGGGTCGCCCGTCCACCCGGCGTGGAGCGCCCGCGTGCGGAAGCCGCGCGTGTCCTCGTCCTCGTCGCTCATGTACTACGGGAATATCCTCCCACGAGTTTATGCACGGTAGTTACGGCAAGTCGTGCCGTGGTCGGCCGCGTCACCGCTCGGCGTCGTCCCCGTCCCGTTCGCCGCCGACGAAGCACTGCTGGCCGCCCAGCGGCTCGCCGCGGTCGTCGGCCGCCGCGGCCGTCGGTAGCCCCGTCGGCGGCCGCACCGGGTCCGCCCGGCGGAGCCGGCGGAGTTGTCCGAGGAGTCCGGAGGCGTACACCGCGCCCGCGACGCCGAGGAACGCGACCGCGGGCACGGCCGCGGGGAGCGGTCCCGTCACCGCGCGGAGCACCGCCAGCCCGAGCGCGAGCGCGCCCGCGACCACCGCGAGCACCGTCGTCGTGACCAGCGGCGCGACCCGGCGGTTGGCGGCCTCGTTGAACCGGATCCACTCGGCGTAGCCCGCGACCACGCGCCGCCGGTACGCCTCGCCCGACTCGGCGTCCGTTGCCGCCTCGACCGCCGCGCCGTCGATGCCGACCACGCGCGTCGACGCGGTGTAGGTGATGCCGGCGAGCAGGGTCGCGGCCGCGACCGCCGCGACGCCGACGGCGGCGTAGGCGTTCGACGCCGCGGTCACGTCGCCCGCGAGCGCGAGCGCCGACACCACCACGCCGAGGAGCGCGGTCGTGAACTGGAGGAGTTGGGCCGCCTTGCGTTCGATCTCGCGGAGCGCGGCGAGTTGGGCGTCGAGCGTCGCGCGCGCCTCCCGCCGCGCAAGCGTCAGCGCGGCGGTCGACCCGTCGCCGGGACCGGAGGACATGTTCCACCCATCCGCGTCCGAATACAAGCCCTTTCGCCCCCGGAACGCGGTACCGCGTGTCGCGGGAAGCGAAACGCTTTATCAAGGCCCGCCGGAACCGGCGGGCATGGCCGCAATCGAGCTGCGTGGCGTCACCAAGCGGTACGGCGACGTCACCGCCGTCAGGGACCTCGACCTCACCGTCGAGGAGGGGGAGGTGTTCGGCTTCCTGGGCCCGAACGGGGCGGGCAAGTCGACGACGATCAACGTGTTGTTGGACTTCGTCCGTCCGACCGAGGGGCGCGCGGAGGTGCTCTCGCTCGACGCGCAGGCCGACTCGGTCGCCGTCCGCGAGCGGACGGGCGTGCTCCCCGAGGGGTACGACGTGTACGACCGGCTGACCGGCCGCCGGCACGTCGAGTTCGCCATGCGCTCGAAGGACGTCGACGGCGACCCCGACGCCCTGCTCGACCGCGTGGGGATCGCCGACGCCGCCGACCGGAAGGCGGG
This sequence comes from Candidatus Halobonum tyrrellensis G22, assembly GCF_000495475.1. Taxonomy (GTDB): domain Archaea; phylum Halobacteriota; class Halobacteria; order Halobacteriales; family Haloferacaceae; genus Halobonum; species Halobonum tyrrellense. The sequence continues at coordinate 84,067 of NZ_ASGZ01000008.1, forward strand.
CGGCTACTCCAAGGGGATGCAACAGCGGCTCGTGCTCGGGATGGCGCTCGTGGGCGACCCCGACCTGCTGATCCTCGACGAGCCCTCCTCGGGGCTCGACCCGACGGGCGCCAAGGAGATGCGCGACATCGTCCGCGCGGAGGCGGACCGCGGCGCGACCGTCTTCTTCTCGTCGCACGTGCTCGGGCAGGTCGAGGCGGTCTGCGACCGCGTCGGCATCATGCGCGAGGGACAACTCGTCGCCGAGGACAGCATCGAGGGGCTGCGCGACGCCGCGGGCGGCGAGGAGACGCTGGTCGTCACCGTCGACGCCGCCGACGAGTCGACGGTCGACGCGGTCCGCGCGCTCGACGGCGTCTCCACCGCGGCGTCCGACGGCGGCACCGTCACCGTCACGTGTGCGAGCGACGCCAAGACGCGCGTCATCGCCACGCTCGAGGAGGGCGGCGTCGAGGTGAAGGACTTCACCACCGAGGAGGCCTCGCTCGAAGACCTGTTCCTCCACTACACCGGCGACCGCGACGCCGACCCGGCCGACCGAGCCGACGCCGACGACCGCGACGAGGGGGTGTCGGCGTGAGCCTCGAAGCGGTCGCCCGAAAGGACTTCGAGGACGCGGTCCGCTCGCGGTGGCTGCTCGCGCTGTCGGCGGTGTTCGTGCTGCTCGTCTCGGCGGTGGTCTACCTCGTCCGGCCGGGCGAGGGACAGACGCTCACGACCGGGCAACTGCTCGGCTCGCTGTACATCCGCGACGCGCTCGTGACGACGCTCGTCCCGCTGATCGCGCTGATCGTCGCGTACGGCGCCGTCGTCGGCGAGCGGGCGTCGGGGTCGCTGAAGCTGCTGCTGTCGTTGCCCCACTCGCGGGCGGACGTGGTGTTCGGCAAACTCGTCGGCCGCACGGCCGCCATCGCGGTGCCCATCGCGGTCGGGTTCGTCCTCCCGGCGTTCATCGCCGCGGTCGGCCCGCTCCGCCTGCAGGTCGGCGTGTTCGTCGGCTACGTCCTGCTCACGGTCCTGCTCGCGGCGGCGTTCGTCGCCATCGCGGTGGGGTTCTCCGCGGCGGTCGCCTCCAACCGCCTCGCCATCGGCGGGGCCATCGGGCTGTTCTTCCTGTTCGTCCCGCTGTGGGGCGCCGTCCAGTTCCCCCTCCGGCTCTACTTCGTGGTCGGCGGCGCGCCCGGGTGGCTCCCCATCTCGGGCCAGCAACTGTTCGCCGCCCTCCGGCTGATCAACCCCACCGGCTCGTTCAAGATAATCGCCGGCGAGTTCGTCTCCGGCGCGCTGTTCGCCGGCGGTTCGGGCGAGTTCGGGCTGTCGATGGAGGTGGCCGCGTTCGCGATGCTGGTCGCGTGGCTGCTCGTCCCGCCGCTGCTCGGTCTCTGGCGGTTCGAACGCGCCGATCTCTGAACGGGACCGGCTACTCCTCCTCTTCCTCTTCCTCTTCCTGGTCGGGCGGCCACGAGACGCCGCGTTCGGCGAGCAGGTCGGCGAACTCGTCCTCGTTCAGTTCGGGCACGCCCTCGTCGTCGGCGTCCGAGCGCTTGCTCGCGCCGGGGTCGTCGCCGACCACGAGGTAGTCGGTGTTGCCCGACACCGACCCGGTCGCGTCGCCGCCCAGCCGCCGGACCAGGTCCTCGGCGTCGCCCCGCGGGACCGACAGCGACCCGGTGAACACGACCGTCAGCCCGTCGAGCGGCGCGTCGTCGCCGGCCCGGGGTTCGGTCTCCTCGGGCGCGACGTGCGCCAGCAGGTCGTCGAGGACGGCCGCGTTCCCCTCGTCGTCGAAGAACTCGCGGACCGTCTCGGCGACCGTCGGCCCCACGTCGTCGACCTCCCGCAACTCCGCCTCGCCGGCGCTCCTGACCGCCTCGAACGAGCCGAACCGGCGGGCGAGGTTCCGCGCCGTCGAGCCGCCCACCTTCGGTATCCCGAGCGCCGCGAGGAACGCCGGAAGCGGCGGCTCGCGCGCCGCCTCTATCTCGTCGATCAGGTTGCCGGCGCTGGTCTCGCCCCACCCCTCCAGGTCGGCCAGTTCGTCGCGTCGCCCGGGCAGGCGGTAGAGGTCGGGCAGGCGCTCGACCAGGCCCGCCTCGCGCAACTGCTCGACGCGCTCGGCGCCGAGCCCCTCGATGTCGAGTCCGCCCCGGCTCGCGTAGTGGACGACCGCCCGCTCGGCCTGTGCCTCGCAGGTCAGCCCGCCCGTACAGAACGCGACCGGGCCGTCGCGTTCGACGTCGCTCCCGCAGACCGGGCACGTCTCGGGGAACGCGAACGGTTCGTCGCTCCGCGACTCCACCACCTCGTCGACCTGCGGGATGACGTCGCCCGCGCGTTTCACCCGGACGCGGTCGCCGACGTTCACCCCCAGCGCGGCTATCTCGTCGGGGTTGTGCAGCGTCGCCCGCGAGACGGTGACGCCGCCCACGTCCACGGGGTCGAGCAGCGCCACGGGCGTCAGCCGGCCCGTCCGCCCCACCTGGACGACGACGTCCTCGACGGTCGTCACCTCCGAGCGCGCGGGGAACTTGTAGGCGAACGCCCACCGGTACGACCGCGCGGTCGCCCCGAGTTCCTCGCACGCCGCGCGGTCGTTCACCTTGATCACGACGCCGTCTATCTCGTAGTTCAAGCGCTCGCGCTCGGCCATGAGGTCGTCGCGGTAGTCGACGGCCGCCTCGACGTCGCCGACGAGTTCCGCCCGACTGTCGGTGTGGAGCCCCAGCGCGTCGAGCGTCGACAGCTCCGCCCACTGGCTGTCGGGTTCGGCGGGACCGTCGCCGTCGGCCTCCCACCCGAGCACGTCGTAGAAGAAGCAGTCGAGCGGCCGCTCGGCGACCGCGTCGACGTCCAGTTGGCGGAGGGTGCCCGCGGCGGCGTTCCGCGGGTTGGCGAACGGCTCCTCGCCCGCCTCGACCCGCTCGCGGTTGTGCCGCTGGAACGCGTCCCGGGGGATGAACACCTCGCCGCGGACCGCGAGAAAGTCCGGATACTCGCCGCTCAACCGCTCGGGTATCGAGCGTATCGTCCGGACCTGCGCGGTCACGTCGTCGCCCGTCTCGCCGTCGCCGCGGGTCGACGCCCGGACGTACCGGCCGTCCTCGTAGACGACTTCGACCGACAGTCCGTCGAACTTCGGCTCGCAGACGTACTCGACGTCCCCCACCTCCCGCCGGACCCGTTCGTCGAACTCCCTCACGTCGTCGGCCTCGCCGCTCTGGTCGATGGAGCGCATCGGCCGGACGTGCTCGACCGACCCGAGTTCGTCGAGCGTCTCGCCGCCCACCGCCTGGGTGGGCGACCCCGCGGTGTCGAGGTCGAACGCGGCTTCGAGGTCCTCCAGCCGCGCGAACAGCGCGTCGTACGTCCGGTCGGCGACCAGCGGGTCCGCGCGGGTGTAGTAGCGGTAGTCGTGTTCGCGCACCGCGTCGCGCAACAGCGCGGCCTGGTCGGCGGCCGCCGCGGGCGAGAGCGCGTCCGTCGGCTCGAAGTCGGCGTCCGGGTCGACGAGGTAGGGGTTGTCCGGGTCGGCGAAGCGGAGGTCGGCGGGGTCGACCTCGGCGTGCTCCTCGAGGTGACTCATGCACCCGCGCTTGGGGTCGCCCGCGCGTGAATCCATCGACGGCGACCGCCGACGCCGCCCGAGACGGTCGCTCCGGCGCGCTCCGGACGGACCGGGTTGGCCCGCCCCCTCCCCTTTCCTCCCCGCCCCCGGGTCGAACGCACCGAAGTGGCGATGCTTGCACGCCCCGCGAGGCTTATCCCCGGCGCCCCGGAAACCGCGGGTATGCACGACGAGGACGAGGAGTTCCTGCTCCTCAACCCGGGTCCGGTCCCCGTCCGCGAGGACGTTCTGGAGTCGATGGCGGAGCCGATGGTGTCACACCGCTCGGCCGACTTCGAGGCGGTGTACGAGCGCGCACAGGACGGACTCGACTACGTGTTCGAACACTCCACCCCCGACGGGAGTTCGACGTCGGCGGGCGGCACGTCGCTCGTGCTCAACGGCACCGCGACGATGGGGATGGAGGCGGCCGTCGCCAACCTCGCGGGCGACGACGACGAGGTGGTGTCGCTGGTCAACGGGAAGTTCGGCCGCCGGTTCGCGCGGATCGCCGACCGCCACGCGGGGAGCGTCACCCGCGTGGAAGCCGACTGGGGCGACTCGGTCGACGTCGACGACGCCGCCGCGGCGATATCGGACGACACCGCCGTGGTGACGATGGTCCAAAACGAGACGTCGACGGGCCTGCTCAACCCCGTCGAGGCGGTGGGCGAACTCGCGGCCGACCACGACGCCCGGTTCGTCGTCGACGGCGTGACGAGCATCGGCGGCGACGAGTTCCGCGTCGACGACTGGAACGTGGATATCGCGCTCACGGACGCCCAGAAGGCGCTCGAAGCGCCGCCCGGCGTCTCGGCGATGTACGTCACCGACGGGGTCGAGGCGGCGCTCGACGGCGAGTCGGCGCCGTTCTACGAGGACCTCGACTGGCACCTCCGGAAGGCCGAGAGCCACCAGACGCCGTTCACCTCGGCGGTGCCGCTGTTCCGCGCGCTCGCCACCGCGGTCGAGGCCATCGAGGCGGAGGGGATGCCCGCCCGCATCGACCGCCACCGCCGGCAGTCGGCGGCGTTCCGCGAAGGGTTCGCGGCGCTCGGACTCGACCGGTTCCCCGAGCCGACCGGCGAGACGGAACTGTCGAACACGGTGACCGCCATCGCGCTGCCCGACGCCATCCGCGGCGACGCCGACGACTTCTTCGACGCGGTCGCCGAGCGGAACGTCTCCATCTCGGGCGGGCAGGCCCACCTCGGCGGCGACATCTTCCGCGTGTCGAACATGGGGTCGCTCCCCGACGCGAGCGTCGTCCGCGGCGTCCGCGTGGTGGGCGAGGCGCTCGGCGACGCGGGCGTCGACGCCGACGTGGATGCGGGGGTCGACGCCGCCGAGTCGCGGCTGAACGACTGAGCCCGGTCCGGTCGGAACGCGGAGCGGGGTCGCGTTCCGGTTCCGCTCCCCCGTTTTCGGCGGCTCAGTCGATCCGGTCGATCTCGTCGTCGACCAGCCCCTCGTCTTCGAACAGGTCGGCGAGTTCGGCCATCGACGCGACGCTCACGTCACACGACGGCGCGACCGCGGGCTTCGGCTCGAACCCGACGGCCAGCCCCGCCACTTCGAGCATCGGGAGGTCGTTCGCGCCGTCGCCGACGGCGACGGTCCGGTTCATCGCCACCCCCTGCTCGTCGGCCAACCGCTCCAGTTCCCGGTCCTTCGTCCCCTCGATCAGCGGTCCCTCCACCTCGCCGGTGAGCCGACCGCCGCGGACGGGCAGGCGGTTCGCCACTATCTCGTCCACCTCGGCCCCCTCGGCGTCGAGCGCCGCCGCCACGCCGCGGTCGAACCCGCCGGTGAGGATGGCGACGTAGTGACCCGCCTCCCGGAGCCGTCGGATCACGTCGGCCGCGTCCGGCCTGAGTTCCACCTCGCCGTACGCCTCGGCGGCCTCCTCCTCCTCCAACCCCTTGAGGAGTTTCGCCCGCTCGCGCAGGCTCTCCGCGTAGCTGATCTCGTCGTTCATCGCCTTCCCGGTGATCGTCGCCATCTCGCCCGCGACGCCCTCGCGTTCGCCCAGAAGCACCGTCATCTCCGAGTCAGAGAGCGTCCCGTCGAAGTCGAACGCGACCAGTTTCGCCATACCCCCGCTCGGACCGGCGCGGGCTTGAAACCAGGCGGTGTCCGCCCCGCGCTCGCGTCGCCCCACCCGCTCGCGCCGCCCCCGCCGTCCGGCCGCCGGACCGACCGTTCAACTGCCCGCCCGCTCGTTCGGCCGTCCGACCGCTCGTCCGACCGTCCGATCGGGACCGCGACACGCTCCGTACGACTCCCCTTCCCATAGCACCTGTCCGCATACTCCACCCGAAACGGAGGGGTTGGCGATCCGCGTTCGTGGACATCCGCGGCGACCGGGCCGGGCAGGTACGGCCGCCGAGGAAAGGCTTACCCCCGCGCCGGGAATTCGGGCGAGCATGAAGGTACTGGTGACCGACCCGGTCTCGGAGGCCGGGCTGGACCTCTTACGCGATGCGGGTCACGAGGTCGTGACCGGCTTCGACCTCGAGGGGGAGGCGCTGTTGGACGCCGTCGCGGACGCGAACGCGCTGGTCGTTCGCTCGGGGACGGACGTGACCGCCGAGGTGTTCGAGGCGGCGCCGCACCTCCAGATCGTGGGGCGTGCCGGCATCGGCGTCGACAACATCGACATCGACGCCGCGACCGAACACGGGGTCGTGGTGGCGAACGCGCCCGAAGGGAACGTCCGCGCGGCCGCCGAACACACCGTCGCGATGGCGTTCGCGGTCGCCCGCTCGATCCCGCAGTCGCACGGCCGGCTGAAGGACGGCGAGTGGGCCAAGGGCGACTACCTCGGCCGCGAGGTGAACAACAAGACGCTCGGCATCGTCGGACTGGGCCGCGTCGGGCAGGAGGTCGCCAAACGCCTCGACTCGCTCGGGATGGACCTGGTCGTGTTCGACCCCTACATCAACGAGGAGCGCGCCGCGCAGTTCGGCGCCGAGTTGGTCGACGACCTCGACGACTGTCTCGAACGCGCCGACTTCGCCACCGTCCACACGCCGCTTCTGCCCGAGACGGAGGGGATGATCGGCGAGGCGGAGTTGGAGGCGCTCGGCGACGGCTACCTCGTCAACTGCGCGCGCGGCGGCATCGTCGACGAGGCCGCCCTCGCCGAGGCGGTGGAGAACGGCCCGGTCCGCGGCGCCGCCCTCGACGTGTTCGCCGAGGAGCCGCTGCCGGAGGACTCGCCGCTGCTCGACGTCGACGACGTCGTGTTGACGCCGCACCTCGGCGCGAGCACCGAGGCCGCACAGGAGAACGTCGCGCTCGACACCGCCCGGCAGATCCTCGCGTCGTTCGACGACGAGCCCGTGATGAACGCGCTCAACGCGCCGTCGGTCGACGAGTCGGCGTTCCCCCGGATCGAGCCGTACCTCGACGTCGCCGAGACCGCGGGCAAGATCGCGGCCCAGCTACTCGGGTCGCGCATCTCGTCGGTCGAGGTCCACTACGAGGGCGACATCGCGGCCGAGGAGGTCGACCTCGTCACCGCGAGCGCGCTCAAGGGCGTGTTCTCGCCGCTGGAGTTCGAGGTGAACGCGGTCAACGCCCCCCAACTCGCCGAGGACCGGGGCATCGAGGTGACCGAGAGCAAGACCCGCCAGACCGACGACTTCCAGAGTCTCGTCACGGTCACGGTCACCAACGACGACACGTCGATGTCGGTCTGCGGCACGCTGTTCGCGGGCGACGACCCCCGGATCGTCCGGATCGACGGCTACCGCGTCGACGCGGTGCCGTACGGCCACATGCTGGTCGCGCGCAACCGCGACGAACCCGGCGTGATCGGGCTGGTCGGGACGACGCTCGGCGAGGCGAACGTCAACATCGCGGGCATGTTCAACGCCCGCGAGACGTTCGGCGGTGAGGCGCTGACGGTGTACAACCTCGACGAGGACGTGCCCGACGAGACGCTCGAGAAACTGCTCTCCGACGAGCGGGTCATCGAGGCCACCCGGATCACGCTCGACGAGGCGGACGCCGACTCGACCGCCGACTGACCCGGCGAACGGAGCGCCGGGAGTCGGTCGCCGGTCCCGCTCGACCGCGCTCCGTCGTTCGTCCGGCCCGAACCGGGACCGCGCTACCGCCGCGAGCGGAGCGCCCGCACCCGTCGCCGGCCCCACGCGACCCCGCGTAAGAGCGCGTCGCGGACCGCGTTCGCGGCCCGGCCGTCGGCGTCGTCGCCGTCCCCGTCGCCCCGTTCGGTCCGAGCGGCGACCGCCCCCCGATCGCCGCTCACCCGGCCGTCGCCGTCCGTGTCGCTCCCGTCGGGCAACAGCGCCTCGTACCGGTCGATCAGGTCCGCCCGCCGCTGTCGTTCCTCGTCCAGCCGCGCCTTCAGCCGCCGATTCTCCCGGCGCAGCCGCTCGATCTCCGGGCCGTCCGAGCGCTCGACCTCGGGGGCCGCGTCGCGTCCGGTTCCGCCCGGCCCGCCGTCGGGATCGTCGCCCGCCTCCGAATCCATGAGAGTTACTACCACGCCGAGCCTCAAAAGCCCTCGTCGGACGGACGAGTGACGGACGCCGCTGAGCGGGGTGGGGAGCGGGCTGTCGGTCGGCCGCCGCGCCGGCGGTGCCGGCGGGCCGCCCCGCGGACTCAGCCCAGCAGGTCGAGCACCGCGTCGACGCTGTTCGCGACGGGTTCGGGGTCGTCGCCCGCGGCGAACGCGGCGTCGGGGTCCTTCAGCAGGTGGCCGGTGGTGAGACAGACCACGTCCTCGTCGGCGCCGACGACGCCGTCGTCGCGGAGACGGCGCAGCCCCGCGAGCGACGCGGCGGAGGCGGGTTCGACGCCGATACCCTCGCTCGCGAGCGCCCGCTGGGCGTCGACTATCTCGTCGTCCTCGACGGCGACGGCGGTGCCGCCCGTCTCCCGAACCCCCGGGAGCGCCTTCGGCGCGTTGACCGGGTTGCCGATCCGGATCGCGGTCGCGCGCGTCTCCACGTCGGGCCACCGGCGCACCTCGTCGGCGCCGTCGGCTATCGCCTCGACGAACGGCGCGGCGCCCGCGGCCTGTACGCCCGTGAGCTTCGGCACCTCGTCGACGGCCAGCGCGCCGGCCGCGACGAGTTCGCGGAACGCCTTGAACAGCGCCGCGGTGTTGCCCGCGTTGCCGACGGGGAGGACGATCCGGTCGGGGTACGTGCCGTAGTCGGCGTGGAAGCGTTCGAGTATCTCGAAGCCGATCGTCTTCTGCCCCTCCAGCCGGAACGGGTTGAGCGAGTTGAGCAGGTACGCCTCCTCGCGGGCGGCGAGTTCCTGGACGATGTCGAGACAGTCGTCGAAGTTGCCGTCCACTTCGAGGATCCGGGCGTCGTGGAGGCTCGCCTGCGCCACCTTCCCCGCGGCCACCTTCCCCGCGGGCAGGAGGACGAGCGTCTCCATGCCCGCGCGCGCGCCGTACGCCGCGAGCGCCGCCGAGGTGTTGCCGGTCGACGCGCACGCGAGTCGGTCGACGCCGAGTTTGCGGGCCACGCGGACGCCGACGGTCATCCCGCGGTCCTTGAACGAGCCGGTGGGGTTCATCCCCTCGTGTTTGACGCGCAGGCGGTTCACGCCCGTCCCCTCGCGGAGCCGGGGCACCTCGTGGAGCGGCGTGTGTCCCTCGGGCAGTGAGAACCACGCTCCGGCGGCGTCGCCGTCGTCGGAGGCGCTTCGCGCCTCGTCCTCCTCGAACGGCAGGGCGGCGCTGTACCGCCAGACGCCCTCGCCGTCGAACTCGTTCCACCCGGGCGGGTCCGCATAGCGGACCTCCAGCAAGCCGTCGCAGTCGTCACAGGTGTAGCGCACGTCGTCGAACGGCGCGAACGTCGCGCCGCATGCGATACACTCCAGCCAGACGCCGTCGTCGGCGTCCGCCGGGGCCGACTGCGGGGACGCGTCGAGCGCGAGACTCATGCCGGGAGGGTCGGACGCGGGGGGTAAAAGTCGGCGGTTCGTGGCGGGAAGTGCCGGTCGGGGAGTCGCGGGTCGCGGACGGCGACCGACCCCGACCGGCGGCCGCGGCCCGGCGGGGGGTTTACGCCCCGCCGGTCGGACGCACCCGCATGGAGAAGACGGTGTTCAGACGCGAGAACCGCGGCGACGACGCGGTGGCGGCCACCGCGGTCCGGACGCGGCACGCCGACCACGACCGGGTCCAGTTGGACGGGTTCGTCGCGCCCGGCGAGACGCCGCGCGAGCAGGCGGACCGCGCGCTGTCGTTCGCCGACCGCCTCCTCGACGAGTACTGCGGCGGGAGCCTCGACGACGTGACGGTGATCCGCCACTACGTCCGCGAGGACCTACTGCCCGAGGCGGAGTTCGAGATCGGCGAGGCGTGCCGCGAGCGGTTCGCGCCGCCCGACCTGCCGGCGACGGTGATGGTCGGCGTGAGCGACGTGGTCGGCGGCGACCACGCGGTCAAGATGGAGATGGCGGCGACGATACCGCACGACCGCGAGGAGACCGAGGTGGTCGAACTCCCGCCGCCGCCGGGGTACACCAACAGCGCCGAGCGGAGCGAGTGAGCGGACGGGCGCCCCGGCTCCCCGCTCCCGTGTCGCGCGGGGGGCGCGGGGGTACGACTCCGTGTGGGGGTACGACTCCGCGTCGGGGTACGACTCCGCGTCGGGTTACGGCTCCGCGTCGGGTTCGTCGTCGCCGAACTCGTCGATGCGGCCGTGGACCGTCTCCACCCACTCGTCGAGTGCGGCGTGGAGCATCTCCTTCGCCTGCGGCAGCGGCGTCGCGGTGTACTGGTAGACGTAGCCGCCGGGGTCGAGCAGCCGGCGCTCCCGTTCGGCGAGTCCCTTGTCGAGGAGGGTGGTGAGCGAGCGGTTGACGTTCGAGCGGTCCCGGTCGAGGACGCCCGCCAACTCCTCGACGGTGCTGCCGGGGTTCTCGAGGAGACGGAGGTACGTCCGGCTCTCGTGTTTCTGGATGCCGAAGACGCACGCCATCACGTGCTGAAAACTGGGGTCGTCGGTGTCGATGAGGTCCTCCATCTCGGGGGGGTCGCTCATGTCGTTACGTACGTGGGCCGAGGCGACGATAAATCCCGCCGGTGTCGGCGGCCGCTCGGGGTCCCACCGGCGGCGGGCGCGCTACGCCGACTCCGACCCGGCGTCGGGTTCGCTCCCGCCCGTCTCGGCGCGGACGTACCCCATCCGCTCGATGCACGCGCGCATCTCGGCCTCGTCGGCGTGCTTGTGGAGGCGGGTCGGCGTGTCACAGTAGAACGTCTCCCCGTCGTGACGCAGGGTCATGTCGCGCCGGCTCCCGAACAGGTCCGTCGTGACGACGATCCGCCGCCCCTCCCGGAGCGCGGCGAGTAACTCGTCTGCGGTCAACTCCCCGGCGTCGACGCGGAGCGGTTCCATGTACCCCCATGGGCCGGGGACGTTATGTTTCTTGTCGACCGGGCCGTACCCCGACTGTGAACGTCCGCTCGATAGACCACCTCAACCTCGCCATCCCCGACGACGGCATCGAGGCGGCCCGGCGCTTCTACGTCGACGGGCTCGGCCTCTCGCTCGACAACGTCGACCGATTCGAGTCGGGCGACAAGCCGTTCTTCGACGTCCGGCTCTCGTCCGAGCACGTGTTACACCTCCGACCGACCGACGGGTTCGTCGAACCCGACGGCACCGACTACCACCACGTCGCGCTGGTCGTAGAGGAGGATATCGAGACGGTGCGGGCGCGGCTCGCCGAGGCGGGGATCGATATCGAACGGGAACTGGACGGCCCGCTCGGCGCGACCGGCGAGGCGGACGCGGTGTACGTCCGCGACCCGTTCGGCTACCGCGTCGAGTTGAAGGAGCCGGTGGCGGAGGGGTAGGTCGCGGCCGTCAGTTCGTCGTCCACTTCGAACTACCGTCGTCGGCGTGTTCGACCGTCTCCGGCGGCGGCTCGACGCCCTCGGCGGCCTCCGCCGTCTCGACCTGTTTCTCCGTGTCGACGTGCCAGCGGTCGACGCTGTCCTCGTACTCCGCGAGGCGGTCGGACACCTGCGACTTGAGGTCGTCGTCGTTGACGTTCACCTCGAAGACGAACCGCGGCTCGCCGTCGTCGGCGTCGCGGTTGGTCCGCTGGATGTTCGCGGAGACGAGTTCGTTGTCGAAGTAGTACGGCGCGAGCTGGGTCATCACGTTCCGGTAGACGGTGCCTTCGACCTTCCGGACGGCCTTCCGGCCCGCCGAGTCGGCCGCGCGGGCGACGTGACCGATCGAGTCGCGCCACGCGTCGAGCGCGCCCTCGTTGTCGCCCTCGTCGACCTGCTCGTACGACTCCGAGAGCTTCTCGCCGGCGGTCTGGAGGTCGTCCTCGGGGGTCTTGCCCGCGCGCTCGCCCTCACCCTCGCCGACGCTCGCTTGGTCCGCCGTCTTCTCGTTGACGTCCTTCGAGAGTCGCTCGTGGACCTTCGGCCGCCACTCGTTCCACGCCGCGAACGCCGCGGGTGCCCGTTCCTCTCCCCCGACCTCCCGGAGCGCTCGTGTGATGCGTTCGCCGTGTTCCACGACGGCGTCCCACTCTCCGCGAACCCTGAACCCGGAGATGCTCTCCTCCATTCGTTGGGCGCGTCTACACGGCGGAGACGCATAAACGTCTCTGCCGTTATCGCTCGGTGAATACTGGAGCCGAAAACCGATCGACTGCGGCGAGGTAGCTCCCCGCACGGCCGGGTCGACGGTCGCCGACCGCCGAGTTGCCGCCCGCGTTCCCGTCGGGGTCAGCGGCGGCCGTAGGTGAGGCGGTCGGCGACGGCGTCGAGCCACGACCGCGCGCCCGCGAGCCACGCGGCCGGCGACACCCGCCGCGCCTCGCGGTCGGACACCTCGATGCGGCCGTCCGCGAACGGGTCCCGGCCCCCCTGGCGGTCGGTGCGCGCGTCGCCGTCACCGTCGTCGGCGGTGGCGTCCACGACCGTCGTCATGGCACACCGGCCGCACGCCTCCCGGTCGGCGCTCCAGTCGTTCGACACGTCACGCGGGTGGGGGACGACCCCGATAAGTCCTCGGCCCGCGGGTGCGACGGGCTTTTGGTGTCCGTGCGGTACTCCGGGGTATGGGATACCGCGTCGTGGACCCCGCGGACGTCGACCCGGCGCCGGACCGGCCGTGTGAACTCCGGCGTGTTGGCGAGGCCGCCGGCCTGGAGCGGATGGCGGTCAACCGGTTCCGCGCCCGGCCGGGCGAGGAGATACCGCTGGCGTACCACTACCACGACGAACAGGAGGAACTGTTCTACGTCGTCGCCGGGACGCTCGCCGTCGAGACGCCCGACCGGACGTACGAGGTGTCCGAGGGGTCGCTGTTCGCGGTCGACCCCGGCAGTCCCCAGCGCGCGCACAACCCCGCCGAGGCCGACGACCCCGTCACCGTCCTCGCGGTGGGGGCGCCGCCGGTCGCCGACGACGCCAACCCGTACGACCCCGACGCGGAGTCGGACGCGGAGGGGTGAGATGGCGGACGACGCGACCGAGACGGCGGGCGACCCCGAGCGCCCCGACCCGGTCGGCGGCCGGGACCGCCCCGAGCGCCCGGCCGACGTGCCGACGTGGGACGACGAGTTCCTCGACCGCGCGAGCGACCGCCTGCTGTTCAACTACGACCTCGCGCGCGACGAGACGGTCGGCGGTGAACGGTTCGACCTGACCGGCGAGATGCGCGTCGACTCCCGGAAACAGTTCCTCCACGAGTCGCTCACCTACGCGAACCACCACGCCGACGAGTACCTGTTCGCCCGCCGCGTCGACGGCGTGACGGTCGCGGATCTCGAACGCCTGGTCGAACTCGGCCACGAACTCGCCGACGAGCGGATCACCCCCGACGAGGAGCACTACGGCACCGACCTCTCGTTCGTCCTCGTCGCGCCCACGATACCCGAGGCGGTCCGCGAGTTCGTCCTCGGCTTCCGCGAGCGCCAGTTGCTGGCGTTCGGCTACTACGGCCACTACGAGGTCAACCTCGGCGTCGTCGCGCCCGACGACGAGGAGGCGGTCGCCAGCCGCGAGGCGGACGTGGTCGCGGCGTTCACGCCGTGGGACGACGTGCCCGACCGCCGCTCGGACGGCTTCCTCGCGCGGGTGCGCCGCGCGCTGGGGCGGTAGCGCGGCCGGCGGTGGAACTATCGGGTCCTCGCCCGCGTGGAGTCGGTCCTCGCGTCCTCGCCCGCGTGGAGTCGGTCCCGGCGACCCGTTCGTCGACCGCGGCGTCGACCCGTCGCGCGGGACCGCCGTGCCGCTCTCGGACCCCCGCGGCGGGGTGATCCGAGACGCGGCGGGCGGTCGGGCGAAGACGGCCGCTACAGCGTCTCCTTGTACGCTTCGAGCGTCTTCTCGACGTCCTCGTCGGTGTGGGCGTACGAGACGAACTGCGCCTCGAACTGGTTGGCGGTGAGGAAGACCCCTCGCTCCTTCATCTCCTGCCAGAACACCCGCTCCCAGCGTTCGGTGTCGGCGGCGCCGACGTCCGCGCCGGTCTTGGGGCAGTGGTCGTACCGCGGACACGACTCGCGCTGCTCACAGCCCGCCTCGCAGTGGTCCTCGAACGTCTCGGGCGCCTCGCGGGTGAACACCGTCTTGAACATCGAGTCGGTCCCGACGACGGTGTACTCGGGCGCCTGCTCCTCGACGATGTCGGTGATCCCCGACCGGAGCTTCTCGCCGAGGCGGTTCACGTGGTCGTACACGTCGTTCTCGGCGGCGTACGTCAGGTACTCGTGGCCCGCCGCCATCGTCACCGGGTGCCCCGAGAAGGTGCCCGACTGGAACACGTCGCCCGACGGGGTGAACTGCTCGACTATCTCGGCGCGTCCGCCGACGGCGCCCACCGGGAACCCGCCGCCGATTATCTTCCCGAACGTGGTCAGGTCGGGCGTGACGCCGAACTTCCCCTGTGCACACTGGAGACCGCCGACGCGGAAGCCGGTGATCACCTCGTCGAACACCAACAGCGAGCCGTACTCGTCACACAGGTCCCGCAGCGTCTCGTGGAACCCGTCGACCGGGCGGACGATGGCGGTGTTTCCGAGGATCGGTTCGGTCAGCACCGCCGCGATGTCGTCGCCGTGTTCCGCGAACACCTCGGTCACCGCCTCGGCGTCGTTGAACGGGACGGCGATCGTGTGGTCGGCGAAGCTCTCGGGGATGCCCGGCGAGGAGGGGTGGGTGTCCGTCGAGTCGCCGCGCGCCTCCACGAGCGTCGACTCCTGTGCGCCGTGGTAGCCGCCGCGCATCACGACCACCTTGTCCCGGCCGGTGTAGCCGCGCGCCAGTCGGACCGCCGAGACGGTCGCCTCGGTGCCGCTGTTGACGAACCTGAGCATCTCGACGCTCGGGACGTGCCGGGCGACGAACTCGGCGTGTTCCACCTCGACCTCCGTGGGCGCGCCGTACATCGGTCCCTGGCTGGCGTACCGCTGGACGGCCGACTGCACCGACTCGGGCGGGTCGTGTCCGTACAACAGCGGGCCGTACCCCATCGCGTAGTCGACGTAGCGGTTGCCGTCGGCGTCGACCACGTGCGCGCCGTCGCCGCGTTCGACGAAGAACGGGTACGGTCGGGTCGCGCGGACCGACGAGTTGACGCCGCCCGCGAGCACCGACAGCGCGCGGTCGTACAACTCGCGCGAGCGGTCGTGGTTCACGCGGCCGCACCTCCGCGGGGGCCGACGCCGTGGGTCGGCGCTCGGTGTGCGTCCATGGGTACGCCTTCGACCGTGCGCCCGAAAGGCTATCGGGTTCCCGGGGCGCCGGCGCCCGCAGCGCGGTCGTTCGCCCGCGCGGCGGCCGCTCGGCGGTCGACGACGGGTCGGACGCCGGCGAGAACAGGTTCGAAGGGTCGCGTCGAACGGGTCGAACGGTCCGGGTCGGTCCGGACTGTCCTCAGACCGCCTCGGGACCCTGCTCGCCCGTCCGGATCTGGTAGGCGTCGTCGACTGGGAGGATGAACACCTTGCCGTCTCCGGGTTCGCCGGTGTGGGCGGCCTCGCTGATCGACTCGGCGACCCGCGACGCCGGGATGTCCGCGACCACGCACTCGACTTTCACCTTCTGGTGGAGGTCGACGGTGTACTCCTCGCCGCGCCACTGCCCCTTGGTCGCGGGCTGTGACCCCCGGCCGGTGACGTTCGTCACCGAAATCGAGGGAGCGCCCGCCTCGGCGAGTCCCCGTTTGACGTCCGGAAGCTTGTCCGGGCGGACGAACGCCATGACGAGTTTGATCTCCTCGGGGTCGTGCTCGGGGGGTGCGTCCACGTCCTCGCCGCCGTCGGTGCGGAGTTCGTCGTCCATCTCCTCGCCACCGTCGGGCCGGACCGGCATATCCCTGCCGCCGTCGGTGCGGATCTCGGCGTCCGCGTCCTCGCCGCCGTCGGTCTCGACCTCGCCGCCGTCCGTCTTGATCTCGCCGCCGTCGGCGACCGTCGCGGGGTCGTCACCCGTGAACTCGGGGTACGCCGCCAGGCCGTGTTCGCCCTGGTCGAGCCCCTGCTCCTCCTCCGCCTCGCTCACGCGGAGACCGATCGTGGCGTCGACGACCCACAGCGTGGCCATCGTCGTCAGGACGGTCCAGGTGCCGATGACGAGCGAGCCGACCACCTGCATCGTGAGCTGTGCGACCGAGAAGCCCGCCACGTCGAAGAACGGGATCAGGATGGTGCCGATGAAGCCCGCGGAGCCGTGGACCGCGAAGACGCCGCAGACGTCGTCGACGTTGAGCGAATCGACGACCCACCGGTAGACGAGCGGCGTCTGGACGCCGCCGATGAGACCGATGATCAGCGCGCCCCACCACGTCACGTGCGCGCACGCGCCGGTGATGGCGACGAGGCCCGCGAGCAGGCCGTTCGCGCCGAACAGCGGGTCGGGCTTCCCCTCCCAGACGGCCGTGACGACCGTCGAGGAGACCATGCCGACCCCCATCGCGAGTGTGGTGTTGAGCGCGACGCGGCCGAGCGCGGCGCCCATGAACTCGCCCTCGCCGGTGAGGACGGTCGCCTGGGTGCCGACGTTGAAGGCGTACCAGCCGAACGCGAGGATGAGCGTCCCGATGACCGCGAAGACGACGCTGTGGCCCGGGATCGGCCGGGCGTTCCCGTTGCTGTCGAAGCGGCCGCGCCGCGGGCCGACCATGTAGGCGGCGGTCAGCCCCGCGATGCCGCCGAGCGCGTGGACCACCGTCGCGCCCGCGAAGTCCTTGTAGCCCGCGCCGATCGCCTGTCCGAGGTAGCCGGCCGACGAGAGGAGGCCGTCACCCCCCCACGCGAACCCGGCGATGACCGGGTAGATGACCGCCACCATCACGACCGCGTAGACGACGTACGCCGAGAACTTCATCCGCTCGGCGACCGCGCCGGAGACGATGGTCGCGGCGGTCATGGCGAACACCGCGCCGAACAGCCAGCCCACCCACGCACCGGGCGAGCCGATGTACGAGAACGCGGCGCCCACGTCGAACGCCGCCCCGGGCGTGGTGGCGTACCCCGCGAGCGCGGACACCGCCGAGCCGACCAGGAAGAACGTCAACACGCCCGCCGACCAGTCCCACATGTTCTTCATCACGACGTTGCCCGCGTTCTTCGCGCGGACCTGTCCCGCCTCCAGCAGCGCGAACCCCGGCTGCATGAAGAAGATGAGGAACGAGACCACCAGCACCCACACCGCGTTGATGCTGTCCGCGACGGCGGTCACGTCGACCTGCAGCGGGAGCGGCGTCACGCCGCACCACCACCCGCTACACGTTCGTCGATCCTTTCACCGTATTCCGTGTGTTCCGTGTCGGTCTGCACGCGATATGGGCTGAATGCGAGGCACATAAACCCACGAGTTGAGAATCACAAATTTATGTATGAATATTCAGCTCAACGTCAAATTTCTAGGTGGATATAATCCGTACTAGGACGTACTCCCGACGGTTTTCGAGCAAGTGTTGCGAGCAGCGTTGACGCACGTAGTGTAAGAACGGTTATATTTGTGTGGGATTACCCCTCGCGCGCCCCGATTTTCGCACGCGCGTACACCGGCGATCCGGGTCGCCGTCGGGAGTCCCGGGCGGACGGGGGGCGGGACGGAAGCGGGTCGGCCGAATCAGGGGGACGGTCACTCGAGCGCCACCACCACCGCCTCCGCGAGCGCCGGAAAGGTGGCCTCGTCGGGGACGACGTCCACCGCGACGCCGCGCGCCGCCGCCGTCTCGCTCGTCGGGTCGCCGATGCAGCCGACGACCGCGGCGTCGAGTCCCGCGACGGCGTCGTCGCGCACGTTCCGGTCGGCGGCGGCGTCGAGGAAGTGTTCGACGGTGAGCGACGAGGTGAAACACGCGCCCGCCAACTCGCCCGCCGCCGCCAACTCCGCCGACTCGCCCGCGCCTGCGGGCCGGGTCAGCCGGTAGAGCACCGTCTCGTGGACCGTCGCCCCCGCCTCGCGCAGGCCGTCGAGCAGGACCGGGCTGCCGTGGTCCGACCGCGCCACCTCGACGCCGACGCCCGCCACGTCGGGCGAGAGCGCGTCGACCAGGCCCGTCGAGGTGTACTCCTCGGGCACCAGGTCGACCGTCCACCCCGCCGCCCGGACGGCGTCGGCGGTGCTCGGTCCGATGGTGGCCACCCGGGCGTCGCCCGGCGTCCACCCCGCCTCGGCGGCGAGTTCGACCCCCGTCTTCGAGGTGAACACCACCCACGCGGCCTCGGCCGGCGTCGCGTCCGTCGGTTCGACCGCGAGCATCGGGTCCGCGACGGGGTCGACGCCCAGCTCCTCCAGCAGGTCGACGGCCGTCGCGAGTCGCTCGTCGTCCGGGCGGAACACCGCGACGCGCGGTCGGGAGTCCGTCACTCCTCCCCCCCGTCGTCGGCCGTCCCGCGGCCGCGGAGGAACGCCACCACGCGCTCGCGGGTCGCCGCCACCTCGCCGATCACGGTCACCGCGGGCGGTTCGATCCCCGCCTCGTCGCGGGCGTCGACGACGGTGTCGAGCGTGCCCGTCGCCACCCGCATGTTCGGCCACGTCCCGCGTTCGACCAGCGCGACCGGCGTCTCGGGGTCCATCCCGGCCTCCCGGAGCGCGCGGGTGTAGTCGGGGAGTCTGCCGACGCCCATCAGGACCACCAGCGTGCCGCCGGTCGCCGCGAGCGCGTCCCAGTCGACCGCCGACTCCTCCTTCTCGGGGTCCTCGTGGCCGGTGACGAACGAGACGGAGGAGGCGTGCTCGCGGTGGGTGACGGGGATGCCCGCGACGCCCGGCGCGGCGACCGCCGAGGTGACGCCCGGCACCACCTCGAACGGCACGCCCTCGCTCGCGAGGTGTTCGGCCTCCTCGCCGCCGCGGCCGAACACGAACGGGTCGCCGCCCTTCAGCCGCACCACGCTCCGCCCCTCGCGGGCGAGTTCGACCAGCCGGTCGTTGGTGTACTCCTGGCTCGTCCTCTCGCCGCCCGCGCGCTTGCCGACGTCCTCGCGGCGCTCCTCGTCTATCGAGTCGAGTATCTCCGGGCCGGGGAGTTTGTCGTGGAGCACCACGTCCGCCTCGTCGAGCAGGCGGCGCGCGCGGACGGTCAACAACCCGGGGTCGCCCGGACCCGACCCGACGAGGTACACCGTGCCCGCCGCGGGCGCGCGTGCGTCCGCGTCGTCGCCGGCGTCCGTCCCCGCACCGTCGTCGGCGTCCGTCCCCGCCTCGCCCGCCCCGGTGGCGTCGTCCGCCATCTACTCCTCCCGCTCCGTCGGCGTCTCCCCGTCCGGCGTTCCGTCTTCCGCCGGCGTTCCGTCCTCCGGTGTTCCACCGTCGGCGGGGTCGTCCCGTTCGGGCGAGGCGTCGATGCCGTCCTCGCCGCCGTCGTCGGCCTCGCGTTTCGCCTCGGCGATGATGTCGGCGGCGCCCCGGTCGGCGAGGTCAGCGGCGAACTCCGCGGCGGCGTCGGCGTGGCGTTCGACCGGCAGGTCGCGGGTGGCGGCCACCTCGCGCTCGCCGTCGGTCGAGAGCACGCGGACGCGGGCGTTGACGTGCTCGCCCTGTACGAGCGCGGCGACGCCGATGGGGGCGACACAGCCCCCGCCGAGTTCCGCGAGCACGGTGCGCTCGACGGTCGTGGCGACGCGGGTCGGCGGGTGGTCGACCGCCTCGCGGACCGCCTCGGTCACCTCGGGGTCGGCGGTCGTGACCGCGACCGCGCCCTGTCCCGGCGCGGGGACGAACTCCGAGCGGTCGAGCCGCTCCACCTCGTACTCGTCGCGGACGTAGAGGTCCGACCGGCGCAGCCCCGCCTCCGCGAGCACGATGGCGTCGTACTCGACGTCGAGTTCGTACTCCAACGCGCCCCGCTGGAACTCGGAGAGGTCGTCGAACCACTCCTCGACCGAGCGCTCGAACGTCGACCCGCCGTCACCCCCGGGGTCGCCCTTCTCGTCGCGTTCGGCGTCGACGCGCCGCTCGTGTTCCGCCTGGAGTTGGGGCGCGACCAGTTTCTGGAGCCGGGTGTCGACGTTGCCGCGGAGCGGTTCGACCGTCAGGTCGGGCCGGGCGGCGAGCACCTGCGCCTTCCGCCGGAGCGAGGAGGTGCCGACGACCGACCCCGGCGGGAGGTCCTCGACGCCGCCGCCGTCGGGCGTGACCACCACGTCGCCCGACGGCGCCCGCTCGCCGACGCCGCCGACCCGGAGGCGGTCGGGGAACTCCGTGGGCATGTCCTTCAGCGAGTGGACCGCGGCCTCGGCCTCGCCGTCGAGCACCCGCTGGTCGAGCGCGCGGACGAACGCGCCGGTCTTGCCGAGTCGGGTGATGAGTTCGTCGGTGAGGCGGTCGCCGCGCGTCTCCACCTCGACCACCTCGACCTCGTTCCGTCGCCGTTCGAGCGCCTCGCGCACGTCCGCGGTCTGCCGGCGCGCCAACGCCGACCCCCGGGTGGCGAGTCGGAGCGGAGCTTCTGTCATACCCGTCGGTGGGGCGGGCGCGGGGAAAACACGCTCGTTTCGCGCCGCACGGCGGCGCGACGGCGCCCACGGCGGCCGGTTCGTGCCGCCGGAGCGGCGGGGTTGAAGTTTTATGGATCGCAGCCCAGTTACTTGTCAGATGTCGCGCTCGGCGTCGCCTCGGTGGGGGGGTGTCATCGTAGCCGTCGGTCTCGGATTCACCGCGGTCCACGCCCGATACCTCCTCCGGGCGCCGTCGGTCCGCGTCGCCGTCGGCAGCGCCGTCGCGCTCGCCACCGCCGCGGGGGTCGCGGCGCTGGGCGTCCGCCTCTCGCGGGCTACCGACGCCGAGCGACCCCGCGTCGTCGTCCGCGGCGTCGCCATCGGCGTCGGCGTGATGGCGCTGGTGTTCGTCATTGCCGTCGCGACCAGTCCGCTCCCCGCCATCTCGGCTAGGTATCTCCCCCACATGGCGGCGGACCTGCTCACGGTCGGGGTCGCGGTCGGCGCGCTGTTGGGCCTGTACGACGCCCGCTCGCGCCGCGACCGCCGCCGGGCGGAGGCGCTGTTCGCCAACCTGCCCAGCCCGGCCGCCCACGTCGACTGCTCGGGGGGCGAGCGGGTCGTCGTGGCGACGAACGACGCGTTCCGGGCGGCGTTCGGCCCGAACGAGACGTACGTCGGCCGGCCGCTCGACGACTGTGTCCCGGCGGCCGCCGAGGAGCGGTCGCTCTCGGAGGCGCTCGCGGAGGGGCCGCGCGCGCGGTTCCGGAGCGCCGCCACCGCCGGCCACGGCGTCCGCGAGTTCGTCACCGTGACCGTCCCCGAGAGCGTCCCCGACCGCGAGTACGTCGTCCTCTCGGACATCACGGCCGACGGGCGGCGCGAGCGCCGGCTGTCGGTGCTCAACCGGGTGCTCAGACACGACCTCCGGAGCGCGATGAACGTGGTGCTCGGACACGCGGAACTGCTCGCGGACGACCCCGACGACGACCACCTCGCGACCATCCGCGCGCGGGTCGACGGCCTCCTCTCGATGAGCCGCCGGGCGCGCGACCTCGACCACCTCCTCGACGGCGAGGCGTCCCCGCGGACGGTCGACCTCGTCGCGGTGGTCGTCGACCGCCTCGACGCGCGCGCCGCCGACGGGACGGCGTTCGAGCGCTCGCTCCCCGACCGTCCGGTGGTCGTCCGCGACGACGGTCTCCTGCGGGCGGTGCTCGACGAACTGCTCGACAACGCGGTCGAACACGCCGGTTCCGACCCGACTATCCGGGTGTCGGTGTCCGTCGTCGGCAACACCGCCGAGTTGACCGTCGCCGACGACGGTCCCGGCATCCCCGACAGCGAGCGGGCGGTGCTGTCGCGCGAACGCGAGACCACCCTCGACCACGCCAGCGGGCTCGGTCTCTGGTTCGTCACCTGGGTCGTCTCCGAACTCGGCGGCGACGTCGACCTCACCACCGGCAACCGGGGCGACGGCGGCGCGACCGTCACCGTCCGACTCCCGCTCGCGGCCGACTCGGCGGACGGGCGCGCGCTCGCCCCGACGGACGGCCACCGGAACTGACCCCTCGGGCGCCGGCCCCGAACGGGGTCGCCCGCCCGCTCCGGCACCGACCCGCTCGCCGGCGCCCGTCCGCTCCCGCACCGACCCGCTCAAGTGTTGCCGACCGGCGTGTCTTTATTACCCCCGAGCGCACACCCGGTCGTAATGACGGACGCCGCCGTCGCTCGCGGCCGCCTCCCGCGGGAGCGACGCGTCCCGCGACGGGCCCTCTAGGCCCCACTTCACCCCACCTTCCTCCGCCGTCGTCGCCCCGTCCTCGCCCGGTTAGCCTGCACGCCGCGATTTTATTTCAGATAACACGATCGCCGAATTTATACCGGAGAGGGCCACAGGTGTCGGTAATGACGCGCGTGGCACTGGCGTTCAGCGGTGGACTCGACACGACGGTGTGCGTCCCGCTCCTCGAAGAGGAGTACGGGTACGACGAGGTGATCGGCGTGACCGTGGACGTCGGTCAGCCGGCCGAGGAGTTCGACGAGGCCGAGGAGACGGCCGAGGCGCTCGACCTGGAACACTACGTCGTGGACGCTCGAGACGAGTTCGCCGACCTCTGTTTCGACTCGGTGCGCGCGAACGCCACCTACCAGGGCTACCCCCTGGGGACGGCGCTCGCGCGGCCGGTGATCGCGAACGCCATCCTGGAGGTGGCGGAGGAACACGACTGCGACGCGCTCGCACACGGCTGTACGGGCAAGGGCAACGACCAGTTGCGGTTCGAGGCGGTGTGGCGCGCCTCCGACAAGGAGGTGATCGCGCCCGTCCGCGAACTCGGTCTCACGCGCGAGTGGGAGACGGAGTACGCCGACGAGAAGGACCTGCCCGTCGAGGGCGGCAACGAGGGCGCGTGGTCCATCGACACCAACCTCTGGTCGCGGTCGGTCGAGGGCGACGACCTGGAGGACCCGACGTACGTTCCGCCGGAGGACATCTACGAGTGGACGGAGACGCCCGGGAGCACCGACGAGGAACTCGTCGACATCGAGTTCGACGACGGCTACCCGGTGGCGCTCGACGGCGAGGAGTTCGACCCTGTCGACCTGATCGAACGGCTCAACGAGACGGCGGGCGCACACGGCGTCGGCCGGACCGACATGATGGAGGACCGCATGCTCGGGCTGAAGGTGCGCGAGAACTACGAGCACCCCGCGGCGACCGTCCTGCTGACGGCGCACGAGGCGCTCGAACAGATCGTCCTCACGAAGTCGGAGCGCGACTTCAAGACGCTCGTCGACGACGAGTGGGCCCAGAAGGGGTACCAGGGGCTCGTGGACGCGCCGCTGGTCGACTCGCTGGAGGGGTATCTCGACGCGAGCAACGCGAAGGTGACGGGCACCGTCACCGTCAAACTCCAGGGCGGGCAGGTCCGCCCGGTCGCCCGCGACTCCGAGTACGCCGTCTACTCCGAGTCGGCGGCGTCGTTCAACACGGAGACCGTCGACGGCATCGAGCAGTCTGACGCGACGGGCGTCGCCAAGTACCACGGCTTCCAGGACCGCCTCGCCAACGAGGTCATGGAGCGCGCGACGGCGACCGAGTCGGACGAGGAGGACGACGAACAGACGCGGCTCACGACGGACGGCGGCGCCGAGGACGGCGAGGAGTGACGGCGGATGGTCCCCGACGACGACCCCGCGGCCGGCGCTGACGCCGACGCGGACGGCGACACGGTGGTCCGCCGCGACCGGTTCGCGGGCGGGCCGGCCCGGTCGTTCCTGTCGAGTCTCGCGGCCGACGAGCGCATCTTCGCCGCGGACCTCGCGGTCGACCGCGCGCACGTCGTGATGCTCGACGAGCGAGGGATCGTCGAGGGGAGCGACGCGACGGCCATCCTCGACGCCCTCGCGGCCGTCGAGCGCGCGGGCCACGGCGCCCTGCCCGACGGCGAGGACGTCCACGAGGCCATCGAGTCGGCGGTCGTCGACCGGGTCGGCCCGGAGGGCGGCCGGATGCACACCGCCCGCTCGCGCAACGACGAGGTGGCAACCTGCATCCGCTACCGGCTCCGCGGCGACCTGCTCGACGCCGCCGAGGCGACGCTGACGCTCCGGGGGGCGTTACTCGACGCGGCGGAGGCGGACGCCGACACCGTGATGCCGGGGTTCACGCACCGCCAGTTCGCCCAGCCCACCACGGCGGGCCACCTGTTGGCGTCGTACGCCGGCGCGCTCGAACGCGACACCGCGCGGCTGCTCGACGCGTACGACCGGACGAACGTCTCGCCGCTCGGCGGCGCGGCGTTCGCGGGCACGCCGTTCGACGTGGACCGCGAGCGCACCGCCGAGTTGCTCGGGTTCGACGGCGTGGTGGAGAACTCGATGGACGCGGCGGCGAGCCGCGACTTCCTCGTGGAGGCGTCTGCGGCGCTCGCGGGCGTCGGCGTGACGCTGTCGGGGCTGGCGACCGACGGCATCGAGGCGGTGAAGGACGGCTACCTCGCCCTCTCGGACGACTACTCGTCGACGTCGTCGATCATGCCCCAGAAGGTGAACCCCGACACGCTCGAACTCGTGCGGGCGGTCGCGGGCGACGCGGTCGGCGGGCTGGACGGCCTGCTCGCGACGCTGAAGGGGCTGCCGCGGGCGTACAACCGCGACCTCCAGCGGGCGACGACCCACGCTTGGGAGTCGGTCGACGCGGTGACCGAGGCGACCGAAGTGGCCGCGGGCGCCGTCGCCACCGCCGAGTGGGACGCCGAGGCGTGTGCGGCGGACGCGGCGGCGGGGTTCTCGACGGCGACCGGCGTCGCGGACGCGCTCGCGATGGCGGGCGTCCCGTTCCGCACCGCCCACGAACTCGTCGCCTCGGCCGCCGCCGACGCCGACGAACTCGACGACCCCGAGGCGCTCGCCGCAAGTCTTGACGCGGCCGCTGAAGACGTACTGGGTGACTCCCTCTACGCGTACGTGAGCCGGGAGGACCTGTCGGCCGCGCTCGACCCCGTCGGGAGCGTCGCCGCCCGCGACTCGCGCGGCGGTCCCGCACCCGACGCGCTGGCCGACTCGATCGCACGCGCGCGGACGACCCGCGACGACCACGCCGACGCCGTCGCGGCGCGCCGGAGCGCGCTCGCCGACGCGGCCGACCGACTCGACCGGGCGGTGAGCGACCGTGTCTGAGACGGCCGCCCGACCCGGTCGAGCGACCGCGGCGCCGGCCCCGCGACCGATCCCGGCCCCTCCGGGGCCAGTATCACTTATCCGACACCGGAACGGAACACGGCGGTTGTAGGCCTCCTAACTCTCGACGAGCCGCGCGTCCGAAATTTAATTCTTCGAACAATATCGGTGGATTGAAGTCCGGTAAGGGGGTACTCCGTGGTACGCCATGACCGAAGCCGAATGCGTGGAGTGCGGGGCGGACGTGACGCTCCACGACGACATCGAGGTCGGGGAGATCCTGGACTGTGACACCTGCGGCGCGGAACTCGAAGTCGTGGAGGTGTCCCCGCCGGTCCTCGCTCGGGCGCCGGAGCTCGAGGAGGACTGGGGGGAGTGAGATGAAGCTCGGCCTGCTCTACTCGCGGATCCGGAAGGACGAGAAGCTGCTGTTGAGCGAACTGCGCGACCGCGGCCACGAGGTCGAGAAGCTGGACGTGCGCGACCTGCGGTTCGGGCTGACCGCGGAGTCGGGCACCGCCGCGGCGGCCGCGGCCGACTGCGACCTGATACTCGACCGCTGTCTCGCCACCTCGCGGTCGCTGTACGCGGGCAAGTTCTTCGCCCACTACGGCGTCCCGGTGGTCAACAGCCCCGAGACCGCGGAGGTGTGTGCGAACAAGGTGAAAAACAGCCTCGCGCTCGACGCCGCGGGCGTGCCCACGCCCGCCACCGAGGTGGCGTTCACCAGCGACGCCGCGCTCGAAGCCGTCGAGTCGTTCGGCTACCCCTGCGTGATCAAACCCGTCGTCGGCTCGTGGGGCCGGCTGATGGCCAAGATCGACTCGCGGAACGCCGCGGAGGCGATCTTAGAACACAAGGAGACGCTGGGCCACTACGAGCACAAGGTGTTCTACGTCCAGGAGTTCGTCGACAAGCCCGGCCGCGACATCCGCGTGGTCGCGTGCGACGGCGAACCCGTGGCCGCGATGACCCGCTCGTCGGAGCACTGGCTGACGAACGCCGCGACCGGCGGCGAACCCCGGCCGTTCGAGTTGGACGACGAGGCCGAACGGCTGGTGCGGGAGGCGAGCGCCGCGGTCGGCGGCGGTCTACTCGGGGTGGACCTCATGGAGATGAAAGACGGCGGCTACACCGTCCACGAGGTGAACCACACGGTCGAGTTCAAGGCGCTCGACGGCGCCGTCGACGTCGACGTGCCCGCGGCGGTCGTCGACTGGCTCGAACTCACGGCGGAGGCGGCGAGCGGCGACGGGGTGACGGCGCCGGCATGACCGACGGGCGGGTCACGGCCGGGGTCGTCGGCGGCTCCGGCTTCACCGGCGGGGAACTCCTCCGGCTGCTCGCCGGCCACCCCGAGTTCGAGGTGGTCCAGGCGACCAGCCGGAGCTACGAGCGCAAGACCGTGGGACACGTCCACCCCAACCTGCGGTCGCTCGACCTCCGCTTTACGTCGCCCGACGACCTCGAGAGCGTCGACGTGCTGTTCACCGCGACGCCCCACGGCGTCTCGATGGAGCGGATCGACGAGTTCCGCGACGCCGCCGAGACGGTGGTCGACCTGTCGGCGGACTTCCGGCTGCCCGAGGCGGCGGCGTACGACGAGTGGTACGACGGCCACGTCGCGCCCGAGTACCTCGACGAGGCGGAGTACGCCCTGCCGGAGTTGAACCGGGAGAACCTCCCCGGCGCGGACCTGATCGCGGCGGGCGGCTGTAACGCGACGGCGACGATACTCGCGCTCAAGCCGCTCGCGGATTCGGGGGTCGTCACCGCCTCCGACCGCGCGGTGGTCGACGTGAAGGTCGGCTCCTCGGAGGGCGGGGCGGGCGGCGGCGCCGCCTCCTCGCACGCCGAGCGGTCGGGCGTGGTCCGGCCGTACGCGCCGACCGAACACCGCCACCAGGCGGAGATCGACGCGTACCTCGGGCTCTCGACGGCGTTTACGGTCCACGCGGTCGACATGGTCCGCGGCGCGTCGGCGACGTGTCACACGTTCCCCGCCGACGCGGTGACGAAGGGCGACCTCTGGGGCGCCTACCGCGACGCCTACGAGGACGAACCGTTCGTCGACCTGGTGGCGGGCGGCGGCGACGTCTACCGCTACCCCGAGCCGAAGGCGGTCGCGGGCACGAACCGCGCGGAGGTCGGCTTCGCGCTCGATACGGACAACGCCCGCGTCGTCGCGTTCGGCGCCATCGACAACGTGATGAAAGGCTCGGCCGGCCAGGCGGTCCACGCCGCCAACCTCGCGGTCGGCTTCGAGGAGACGGCCGGTCTCGACCAGCGGGGACTCCACCCCGTGGGGACGCCCTGATGGCCGACCCCGGATCCGAACTCGGAGCCGACGCCGGTGCCGACACGGAGCCGCCGGTCGTGGTGAAACTCGGCGGCGCCCGCGCGGTCGACCCCGCGGGGGCGGTGGGCGACGTCGCCCACCTCGCGGCGAACGGCCGGCGGGTCGTCGTCGTCCACGGCGGGTCGACCGCCGTCGACGAGACGCTAGAGCAGCTCGGCCGCGACCCCGAGTACGTCGAGACGCCGAGCGGCGTCACCGGCCGGTTCACCGACGCGGAGACGATGGAGACGTTCTCGATGGTCCTGCCGGGGAAGCTGAACACCGACCTCGTGGTCGCGCTCCGGAACGCGGGCGTGGACGCGCTCGGCCTCTCGGGCGTCGACGGCGGCCTCCTCTCGGGACCGCGGAAGTCCGCGGTCCGCGTTGTCGAGGACGGCAAACGGAAGATCCGCCGCGGCGACCACTCCGGGCGGATCGAGTCGGTCGACGCCGACCTGCTGTCGACGCTCTTAGATGCGGGCTACGTGCCGGTGCTCTCGCCGCCGATGCTCGGCGAGGAGGACGACGGCAGCGGCACCGCGGTCAACACCGACGCCGACCGCGCGGCCGCCGCGGTGGCGGGCGCGCTCGGGGCGGAACTCGTCGTCCTCACGGACGTGTCGGGGGTGTACGCCGACCCGGACGACCCCGACACCCTGATCGAGTCGGTGACGACGCCCGACGAGTTCGACCGGTTGGAGGACGCCGCCGAGGGGTTCATGACCCGGAAGGTGATGGCGGCGACCGAGGCGCTGGAGGGCGGCGCGCGCGCCGTCGTCGTCTCGGACGCGAACGTCCGCGACCCGGTGGTCGCGGCGCTCGACGGCGCGGGCACGCGGGTCGAGCGCTCGGCGCTCGCCGACGCCGGCGGGAGCGAGGCGGCCGCGACCGGGGGTGAGGGGTCGTGACCGACGCCGACGCCCCGTTCGCGGACGGCGAGGGCGCGGGCGAGGGGTTCGTCTTCTCGGAGAAGCCGCTCGGCATCGAGTCGGGCGAGGGCGTCCACCTCACCGGCACCGACGGCACGGACTACCTCGACTTCGGCGCGTCGTACGCGTGTACGCCGCTGGGGCACAGCCCGCCCGAGGTGGTCGACGCGATAGCCGAGCAGGCGGCCGACCTGCTGTACGTGCAGGCGTCGTACCCGGTCGACGCGCGCACCGACCTCTACGAGCGGCTGGGCGCGGTCGCGCCGGGCGACCTCTCGAAGGTGTGGCTGTGTAACTCCGGCACCGAGGCGAACGAGGCGGCGATGAAGTTCGCGCGCTCGGCGACCGGCGACGAGAAGATAGTCGCCGCAAAGCGCGGCTTCCACGGCCGCACGATGGGTGCGCTCGCGATGACGTGGAAGAAGAAGTACCGCGAGCCGTTCGAACCGCTGGCGGGCGGCGTGGAGTTCGTCGAGTTCGGCGACGAGGCCGAGTTGGCCGACGCCGTCGACGACGACACCGCGGCGGTGTTCCTCGAACCCGTCCAGGGCGAGGGCGGCGTCAACCCCGCCACGACCGAGTACCTGCGCGCGGCGCGCGACCTGACCGAGGCGGCGGGCGCGGCGCTCGTGTTCGACGAGATCCAGACCGGACTCGGTCGGACGGGCACGCTGTGGGCGTGCGAGCACGCGGGCGTCGTCCCCGACGCGCTCACGACCGCGAAGGGGCTGGCGTCGGGGCTTCCGGCGGGCGCGACGCTGTGTGCCGACTGGCTCGCCGACGGCGCGGCCGACCACGGCTCGACGTTCTCGGGCGGGCCGGTGGTCGCGGCGGCCGCCAACGCGACGCTCGACGGTCTCGTGGGGCGCGACCTGCCCGCCCGCGCGGGCGAGGTGGGGTCCCACCTCCACGAGGAACTCGCGGACGCCGTCGAGACGCACGACCTGCCCGTCCGCGAGATCCGCGGGCGCGGGCTGATGGTCGGCATCGAGGTGAAACGCGGCGCGAACCGGATCGTCCGGGACCTGGCGCTCGACCACCGCGTGCTCGCGCTCCCCGCGGGCCGGTCGGTGGTCCGTCTGCTCCCGCCGCTGGTGGTCGAGGAGCGCCACGCCGACCACGTGGTCGGCGCGCTCACGGAGGTGCTCGATGGCTCCTGAGGCCCCCGACGGGACGAACGACGACGAGGCCCGCACGACCCGCGAGCACCCGGCGCTCGACTCCGACGCGCGCCGCCTCCTGTTCGACCTGGTCTCGACGCCGTCCGTCTCGGGCGACGAGCGCGAGGCGGCCGAACTGCTCGTGGCGTTCTTCGAGGGGAACGGCCGCGAGGCGTACACCGACGCGGTCGGGAACGTCCGCGCGCCCGGCGACGACGGGGTGTTGCTCACCTCCCACGTCGACACCGTCCCCGGCGAGGTGCCCGTCCGGATCACCGACGACCCCGACGACGACGCCGCGCCCGACGGCGGGCCGGTGCTGTGGGGTCGCGGGAGCGTCGACGCGACCGGCCCGCTGGCGGCGATGGCCGCGGCGGCCGTCGAGACGGGCGTCTCGTTCGCGGGCGTCGTCGGCGAGGAGACGGACTCCCGCGGCGCGCGCCACCTCGTCGACGACCGCGCGGAACCCGACGCCGTGGTCAACGGCGAACCCTCCGGCTGGGAGGGGATCACGCTGGGCTACCGCGGCTTTCAGGCGGGCGAGTTCAGCGTGTCGACGCCGGCGGCGCACACCTCCCGGCCGGAGCCGAACGCGCTCGAACTCGCGACGGAGTGGTGGAATCGGGTCGCGGACGCGTTCGCGCGCGACGACGACGCGGCCGTGTTCGACTCCGTGACCGCGAAACCCGTCGAGATGGACGGCGGCCTCTCCGACGACGGCACGGCGTTCGAGGCGACGGTGTCCGCGCAGTTCCGGCTCCCGCCGGGGACGACGGCGGCCGCGGTGCGCGAGACCGCCGAAGACGCCGCCGCGGCGTCCGTCTCCGTCGGGACCGACGCGGGCGCGGGCGAGGCGGGCGCGGCGGCGGGCGAGTTCGAGTTCGCGTGGGGTGAGTCGATACCGCCGGTGCTCGACAGCCCGCGGGGTCCGGTCGCCACCGCGCTCCGCGGGGCGATCCGACGAGGGGGTGGCTCCCCCAGACTCCTCAGAAAGACCGGCACCGCCGACGTCAACCTGTTCGCGGAGGCGTGGGACTGCCCGATGGCGACGTACGGTCCCGGCGACTCCTCGCTGGACCACGCGCCCGACGAACGCCTCCCGCTCGCGGAGTTCGACCGCGCGACCGACGCGCTGTGTGCGACCTGCGAGCGCCTCACCGACGACTGACCACTCGACTCGACCCGACCCCACACCACCCCAGACCCTGACCGATATGAGCACGGATTCGACCCCGACGCCGACCGACCCGACCGACGAGTTCCCGACCGCCTTCCTCGACGTGGACGACCTCTCGTCCGAGCAACTCGACGCGGTGCTCGACCGGGGGACCGCGCTGAAGGCCGGCAAGGACCTCACGCAACTCCCGCGGACCACGCTCGCGATGCTGTTCGAGAAGCCGTCGACCCGGACGCGGACCTCCTTCGAGACGGGGATGACCCGACTCGGCGGTCACGCGATGTTCATGGGTCCCGACGACATCCACCTCGGCCACGGCGAACCGCTGAAGGACACCGCCCGGGTGTTCGCGGGGTACGCCGACTGCATCATGGCGCGCGTGTTCGACCACGCCGACGTGGAGACCATCGCGGAGTACGCCGACGTGCCCGTGATAAACGGGCTGACCGACGACGCCCACCCGTGTCAGACGCTCGCGGATCTCCTCACGCTCCGGGAGGAGGTGGGCGACCTCTCGGAGACGACGGTGGCGTGGGTCGGCGACGGCAACAACGTCGCGCGCTCGTTCGCGCTGGGCTGTGCGCTCGCGGGGGTCGACCTCCGCGTGGCGACGCCGGACGGCTACGGGTTGGGCGACGACTGCCTCTCGCGGGCGGCCGACTGCGGCGGCGCGCCGACGCTCTGTGAGTCGCCCGAGGCGGCGGTCGAGGGCGTCGACGCCGTCTACACCGACGTCTGGGTCAGCATGGGCGAGGAGGACGAACGCGAGGCGAAACTCCCGGCGTTCGACGGCTACCAGGTGAACGCCGACCTGCTCTCCGGGACGGACGCGAAGCTGATGCACTGTCTGCCCGCCCACCGCGGCGAGGAGGTGACCGACGGGGTCATCGAGTCCGACCGGTCGCTGGTGTGGACGCAGGCTGAGAACCGCATGCACGCCCAGAACGGCCTGCTGGTGTCGTTGTTGGACTGAGACGCGAACCGCGGCCACGCGTGGCGGCGCGGTCCGGACCCGCCCGGACTCGGACTACTTCTCGACGTGTACGCACGGCTCGACGGCGCCCGCTCGGCGTCGGCCGTAGTGGTGTCGCACAACGGAACGGGCGGTCGTCGATCCGAGCGACCGCGACGCCCTACGGCTCGGGCGGTGCGCCGTCGTACGCGCCGTGGTCGGTGTAGAAGTTGAGCATCGCGAACTTCAGCTTCCCCGGCGCGACGTCGATCAGTTCCGACCGCTCTTCGGGGGGGAACGCGTCCCGAACCGAGTACTTCCCCATGTCGGCGTCGGTGTAGCGCTTGTCCAACAGGAGGCGCACGCCGAAGTCGTCGGGCGAGCGGATGACCCTGCCGAGCGCCTGTCTGGTCTTTCTCACGGTCGGAATCTCGACGGCGTACTCCCAGCCGGCGTCGCTCGACCGCTCGGCGAACGCGCGGTCGTACGCGTCTTGGACCGCCTCCATCCGCTCGGAGAGCCGGGGGTACGGCACGCCGACGACGGCGACGGTGCGGGCGGCGTCGCCGTCGAAGCTCACTCCCTCCGCGAGCGTCCCCCACAGCGAGGTGAACAGCGCCGCGTCGTCGCTGCCGACCAGTCGCGTGCGTAACTGTTCGGTGTCCCGGTCCGAGCCGTCACACAGCAGGTCGCCGAGTTCGGGGTCGCCCGACAGCAGTTGGTGGTAGCGGTCGGCCTCCGCGTACGACGGGAAGAACAGCAGGCTGTTGCCCGGCGTGAACCGTATCGCGTCCGCGAGCGCGCCCGCCACCGTCTCCTGTGTGGCGGGTTCGTCCCGCTCGGAGGCGAACAGCGCGGGCGTCGACACCGAGTAGGTGCGGCGGTTCTCCTCGGGGTACGCCAGTTCGTACGCCAGCGTCACGGGGTCCGAGAGTCCGAGCACGTCCCGGGTCACGTCGAACGGGCGGAGCGTCGCCGACATCAGCACGCTCGCGTACACCTCGCCGAACAGGTCGGCGGTCACCTCCCGCGGGATGCAGGTGTACAGCTCCGCGCGGCCGTACACCTCGTCGGTGCCGGCGTCGCGGCGGACCGACACCATCGGGTGCTGGCCGAGTTCGCCCCCGCCGTCCATCCACGCCGAGACGAACCCGGCGGCCGCGAGCGTCTGACACTCCCGGCGGGTGGTGGTCTCGCCGTCCCTGTAGGCGTCCTCGTACTCCTGGTCGAGTTGGCGGCCCAACTGGACGGCGAGGTCACACTCCGTCCGGATCCCCCGCCCCTCGTAGCGGTCGAGGAAGGCGAGCGTGAGGTCGTCCCGGCGGTCGTCGTTGGCGATGGAGACGTCCTCCCAGCCGTCGCCCACCCCCTCCCGGGCGCCGAACCCGAGGTTGGCGTCGTACGTCTCCCGCAGCGCGTCGCGGAACGCCCCGAGCACGTTCGCCGCCGGCTCCGCACGGGAGTCGTCGCTCTCGTCGAGTTCCGAGAGGGCGGCGTCGAGCGTGTTCTCGGTGAGACTCTCGCTGGCGTGGTCGCGCGCGGCGTCCTCGACGTTGTGCGCCTCGTCGAAGACGGTGATCACGTCCTCGGGGTCCCGGTCGAGCCACCGGAAGAACTGCTCTCTGATCGTCGGGTCGAGCAGGTGGTGGTAGTTGCAGACCACCAGCTCCACCTCCTCCATCCCCTCCTTCAGCAGTTCGTAGCCGCAGAAGCCGCGCTGTCCGGCGTACTCGTACACCTCGTCGGGCGTGCGCACGTCGTCGAACAGCCACGAGAAGAACTCGCCCGTGTCGCGGGTGAGGTTGTTGAAGTAGTAGTCGCAGGTGTTCGCCGCCTCCTCGTCGTCGTCGATCGCGTCGAGTTCCTCCGCCACCGCCTGCCGCGCCTCGGCCGCCTCGCCCGCGGCGTCCCCCTCGCGCATCTCGTCGGTCAGGTCGTCGAGCCGGCGCTCCAACTGCTCGCGGTCCGCCTCGTCGTCGACCAGCGAGCGGGTGGTGTCACGGAGCGTCTGACACTCCTGGTAGTCGACGTCGATGTGACACATCGACGACTTGCCGCGGAACACGCTCGCGCGGATGGGTTCGGTCGCGTTGATGGCGCGCGCGTCCTCGACGAACTGGCGCATCTGCTGGTGGACGTTCGTCGTGATGACCACCGTCCGGTCGTGCTCGCGGGCGTGTGCGAGCGCCGGCACGAGCGCCGAGAGCGTCTTCCCGGTGCCCGGCGCCCCCTCCATGAGCACGTCCTGCCCGCGCGCGAGCGCGTTGTCGACCCGGTCCATCGCCTCGCGCTGGTTCGGGTACGGCTCGTCGTACGGGAAGAAGCGCAGGTGGCCGTCCGTAGTCGACACACCCCTACTACCGCCTCACCGGATTTGAATCGACCGCTCGGGGACGGTGCGCTCTCACCCGCCGCGACCCGGCGCGGGAGCGCCACACGCACCCGGACAGGGTGTCTACCGGCTCCTCGCGCTCGCGTCCGGCGCACCGTCGAGACACGGGAACGCTAGCGGGGGTGATCTCCCGCCGCGTGGACCCGAGACTACCGGCCGGACCGCCGTACCGACTGCGAGCACGGGGCGGTGCGGGGGCGTCGCCGCGGGCACCGTCGTCCCCGCGGTGCGCGACCTGTGAGGCGACGGGCGCGGGACGCCCGGCCCGTCCCGTGCCGCTGACTTTTTCGCCATCGCGGTCGTCCGACCGGGTATGAGCGACAGCGACGCCGACCCGGACGACGGCTCGGGTTCGGACTCGAACGCGGACGATTCGGAGTTCGACAAGGAGGCGGAGCGGGAGAAGCTCCGGGAGAAGTTCGAGAAGGACGAGAAGAAGCGCGAGTCGACCCAACGGATGAGCGAACTCCTGCTCAAGGGGGCGACGATGACCAACCGCCACTGCGACACCTGCGGGTCGCCCATCTTCAGACAGAACGGCCAGGAGTTCTGTCCGAACTGCGACGCGGGCGACGCCGCGAACGCCGCGAACGCCGCGAACGCCGCGGGCGGCGACCCCCAGCCCGCCGGCGTGGAGGTCGATACGCCCGACGGAACGACAGCCGACCCCCCCTCCGACGACCCCGGTGCGCCGGAGAACGCCGGCACCGGCGGGCCGGTGGGCGCGGCCGACCGACCCGACGCCGGCGAACCGGACCGCGGGGACGCCGCGCGGGAGACCGTCGAAGCCGACCCCCGCGCCGACCGGCGACCGGCCGGGGAGGCGACCCGCGAGGCGGCG
>NZ_ASGZ01000009.1 GCF_000495475.1 Candidatus Halobonum tyrrellensis G22
GGCGCCGTCCCGCGGGCGGTCGCCGCCCACCACGACGCGGGCGCGACGGTCGCCGCGGTCTGTACCGGCGGGATGTTGCTCGCGGCGGCGGGCCTGCTCGACGGCCGGCCGGCGGTCACCCACGCGGGCGCCGTCGCGGACCTCCGCGAGACGGGCGCCGACGTGCGGGACGAGGCGCGCCTGGTGGACGACGGCGACGTGTTGACCGCGGGCGGCGTCACCTCGGGGCTGGATCTGGCGCTCCACCTGGTCGAACGCGAGGCCGGCGCGGCGGTCGCCGACCGCGTGGCGACGACCATCGAGTACGAACGACAGCACGAGGCGTACACGGCCTGAGCCGCGCTCGGAGCGCGGTCCGCCACACTCGGCCACTCGCCCCCGCTCACTCGCCCGCACGCGCCAGCGGGAGCGCGATGGCGGCGGCGACGAGCGAGAACGCCCCGAGCGCGTACCACCCCACCCGGTAGCCGACGGTGTCGGCGACGTAGCCGAACGCGGGCGGCGCGAGCAGGCCGCCGGCGTTGAGCGTGAACTGTCCGCCCGCGGTGGCGGCGCCCACCTCGTCGTCGTCGACGAGGGCGGTGAGACAGCCGTAGTAGATGCCCGGGAAGCCGAGGATGAACAGCCCGAGGATGACGAACGCGGCGGCCGCCGACGCCGGTCCGCCGACGAGCGTCACCGCGACGAACCCGACGGCCGCGACCACCGCCTGCGCGACGAGCACGCGCGCGTTCGCCGCCGCCGCCGGCACCGGCAGCCTGTCGGTGAGCGTGCCGCCGCCGATACGGCCGACGCTGCCCGAGAACTGCACCGCGGCGAGCGTCGCCCCCGCGAGCCAGTCGGCCGCGCCGACGCCGTCGCGCATGTACACCACGACGTAGCCGGTCGTCGTGAACACCGCCGCGCCGAGGAAGAAGCCCGCGACCAACAGCCCGCGGTAGGAGTCGTCAGACAGCAGGCCGCGCACGTCCGGCACGGAGAGGCGGCCGCTTCCCGGCCGGCCCTCGTAGCCGACCGCGAAGGCGGCGACGACCACCGCCGCCGCGCCCGCGGCGACGAGGAAGCCCACAGCCCAGTCGCCGCGCATCGCCGCCTCCGCGATCAGCAGCGCCGAGACGCCCGACCCGACGGTGACGCCCACCTGCTTGAGGTTCATCGCGAGGTTGCGCCGGCCGGGCGGCGCCACCGCGAGCACCGCGCGGTTGGTCGCGGGCATCCCCGTCGCGTACGCCACCCCGACGAGCACGAACGACGCGAGCAACAGCGGGTACGTCGGCGCCACTGCGACCGCGCACATCCCGACCACGAGCAGACTCAGACCGCCGAGCATCGCCGGCCGCTCGCCGTAGGCGTCGACGGCCGCGCCCGCGGCGAACAGCGCCGCGGTGTACCCCACCATCACCGCCGTCACCGACAGCCCCGTCAGGAACCCCGAGAGTTCGAACTCCGCGCGGACCGACGCGGTCGAGGCGAACACGGCGTAAAAACAGAGGCTCGCGGTCGCCTGCCAGCCGCTCACGAGGCCGACGCCGCGCCACCCGCTCGTCGCGCTCACGTCCTCCCCACGCCGACCGACTCACCTGCCTCCTGCGGTCGCGGTGGTCGCCGCCGGAACCCGTGCGGGGTGTTATCGTGGGGCTTCTCAATCTTTAACAGCTATCCGACCGATGTACCCAGTGGAGGAATTACTATGAGTGAATACGAACTGCCGCCGCTCCCGTACGACTACGACGCGCTCGAACCGCACATCTCCGAACAGGTGCTGACGTGGCATCACGACACCCACCATCAGGGCTACGTCAACGGCTGGAATTCCGCCGAGGAGACGCTCGAACAGAATCGCGAGGAAGGAGAGTTCGGTTCCTCGGGGAGCGCCCTGCGGAACGTCACCCACAACGGGTCGGGACACATGCTCCACACGCTGTTCTGGCAGAGCATGAGCCCCGAGGGCGGCGACGAACCTTCCGGTGAACTCGCAGACCGGATCGAGGAGGACTTCGGCTCGTACGACGCCTGGAAGGGCGAGTTCGAGGCCGCAGCCAAGAACGCCTCCGGCTGGGCGCTGCTCGTGTACGACTCGTTCTCGAACGAACTCCACAACGTCGTCGTGGACAAACACGACCAGGGCGCCCTCTGGGGCAGCCACCCCGTCCTCGCGCTCGACGTCTGGGAACACTCGTACTACTACGACTACGGCCCCGCCCGCGGCGACTTCATCGACGCCTTCTTCGAGGTCGTCGACTGGACCGAACCCGCCGAGCGGTACGAGCAGGCCACCCAGCTGTTCGAGTAAGTAGGCGACGACGACTGGTCGACTCTCACCCTTTCTTTCGACGCCCGCCCGCGAGCGGCGGCGCCGACGAACGTTCCGGGGCCGGTAGCGTGAGGTGGCCGGCGGCCAAAGCGCGGATGTGAAACTCACCGACGGCGTGTACGCGCTGACCGTGACGGTCGAACGCGACGGCGGCGAGACGGCGTTCCACCCGGCGGCGGTCGAAACCGACCGCGGGGTCGTCCTGCTCGACACGACGCTGCCCGGGATGGCCGACGAACTGGAAGCGGCGCTCGGCGACGCCGGGTTCGGGTTCGACGACGTGACCGCGGTGGTGCTCACCCACCACGACGGCGACCACGCGGGCGCGCTCGCGGAGGTGTGCGACCGGGCCGACGACCCCCCGGTGTACGCCCACGAGGCGGAGGCCCCGTTCGTCGACGGCCGCGAACACCCGATCAAGAGCGACCCCGACGCCGAGCGCTACCCGCCGGTCCCCGTCGACGTGGAGCTACAGGACGGCGTGACGTTCCGCACCGCGGCCGGGCCGATGCGCGCGGTGTTCACGCCCGGCCACGCGCCGGGGCACCTCTCGTTCGTGCTCCCGGAGGCGGACCTCCTGCTCGCGGGCGACGCGCTCACGAGCGACGACGGCGGCGTCCGCCCGCCGATCGACCGCTTTACGCCCGACCTGCGGGAGGCGACCCGGTCGGTCGGCCGACTCGCGGAACTCGACGTCGACCGGGTCCACTGCTTCCACGGCGGCCCGGCCGACGAGGGGACCGCCGGCGTCGAGCGGGTGTACGACGCGATGCGCGAGGACCACGGCGACGCGTAGCGGGGCGAGGCGGGGCGGGACCCGAAGGCGCCGGGACCGTACGGGCGAGCCGTCGACCGAGACGGGACCGCGGACCGACCCGAGGCCGGACCCGGGCCGTAACGTGACCGCGAGCACCGCGGGGAGCCGTCCGTCCGAGCGGCTCAGAACGGCGGGGATACTCCTCGTCGACGTTCCGGGTCTCGAAGTTGCCGCCGTGGTCGTGGCTCTGCGGGACGTTGTCGCTCGGGTAGCTTCGCGTGCGCCGTTCGAGTCCTCGCGCGCTCGTAGTACGTCTGACCGCACGGACCCCGATACATCAATTAGTATGTGTTTGTCGAACCGGGATCGTTTTTAGACGGTCGTGAAGCGTTTCAGCCGTTCTAAACCGGTATCGCTAACGGACAGATCCGAGACAGTTCCGGCGTCGAACGGGTCCGTGTCACGGCGCGTCCGGTCCGGCGTATCACCGATCCCGCGGCCTTTACCGGGTGGCTCGCGTACCGCCGGCCGTGCCCACGCCCAAGTCGGAGTTCCCGTCGCTGTACCCGTGCGACTTCTACACGCCCGCGGAGCTGATGGAGTCCGGGGAGATGTACACCGTCTACGAGATCGCCCGACTGCTCCAGGGACTCGACCCCGACGCCGAGATCGACGAGGGGACCGAGGAGGTCCTGCTCGACTGGGCGATCCCGTGGGTGATGACGAACGCCGACGACCTCGTGGTCGCGGAGCCACGGACGGACGAGGAGCCGGGCTACTACGGACTGAAGGAGGGGACCGACGGGGGCGGCGCGACCGCCGCCGAGTCGGAGCCGACGCCGCCGAGCGGCGACGCGGACGTCGACCCGAACACCGCCGACGGCGAGGCCGGGCCGGCCGACCCGACCGACCGCGTCGACGACCCCGTCGAAGACGACGACGGATGAGGCTACTCGTGGCCGGCGAGGCCCGCGTCGACGCGGGCAAGACCACGTTCGCCGCGGGACTGGTCCGCGCGCTCGCCCGCCGGTCGGTCGCGGCCTCCGCGTTCAAACCCCGCGCGGGCAACGACTACTGGTACGACCACGACGACGTGCGCGCGGCGACCGCCGACGGCCGCCTGTACGGCAAGGACGTCCGCCGACTGCTCGACGCCGCCGGGAGCGACGCCACCCCGGAGGCGCGCAACCCGGTCCACCGGCTCTGGCGGCCCGCACCCGGTCGGGTCGGACTGCTCGGCGAGGCCGACCGGACGTTCCTCGTCGACCGGGTGTCGACGCCCGACGGTCCCGTCTGGCTGTACAACGCCGACGCCGACGTGCCCGAACTCGTCCGCGAGCGCCTGCCGATATCGGAGGCGCTCGCCGTCGACTCCGTCGCGGCGTTCAACGACGCGATGCGCGAGTACCACCTGCCGGCGCTCGACTCGCTGGCGGCCGACGTGCGCGCGACCGACGACGCGGTCGTCGAGTCGTACGGCGACGTGGCGAACCCGCTCGCGGGCGTGCGCTACGACGCGGTGGCGACGGTCGCGCCCGGTCGCGCGCGCGTCTACGACGGCGACCGGTGGGCCGTCGCGTGCGAGGCCGCCGCCGGCGGTCCCGACGAGGGGCGGATGGAGGAACACGTCGGCCGCGTGACGGGGATGGTCGACCCGGTGTCGACGCACGCGCTGCCGGCGCTGTCGGGCGCGGAACGCGACGACGCGGACGCGGTCGCCGACGCCAACCGAGAGGTGTACGAGACGCTGGTGGCGACTGCGCGGGAGTAACGGACGCCCGACCGCGCGAAGGGGCTCCGTACTCCCGGCCGGGCGGCCACCGTCGCCCGCGGACCGCGGTTACCCCCGCGGACCGCCGCTCCCGCGTCGCCGCCCGCCCGTCGGTCACTCCTCGGCGTCCTCCCGCCGGAGGTACATCACGTTCCCCACCATCGAGAACACCTCCTCGCCGGCGTCGCCGCCGTCTTCGCTCTCACCACTCGTCGGCGGTTCGTCCCCGCTCCCCTCGCCCGCCCGGTCGCCCTCTCTGAACGTCCGCGTGCGCGCGCGGACCAGCCCCCGGTCGGGGCGTTCGGGCACCGTCTCCAGTATCTCCGTCTCGATGCGGAGGCTGTCGCCCGGCCGGACCGGTCGCCGGAACCGGAGTTCGTCCACGCCCTTCGCGCCGACCGTCGCGGCGTCCGCGAGCACGCTCTCGACGAGCAGGCGCATCGTCATCGCGGCGGTGTGCCAGCCGGAGGCTATCACGCCGCCGTACGGCGACTCCGCGGCCGCGCGCTCGGGGTCGGTGTGGAACCACTGGGGGTCGTACCGCTCGGCGAACCGTAGCACCTCCTCGCGGGTCACGTCGTAGCTGCCGTGTTCTGTCGTCTCGCCGACGGTCACGTCCTCGTAGAAGGTCGGCACGGGTCGGGAGTCGGACCCCGGGCGGCATCAACCTCCCCATCCGTCGTCCGGGCGACCTGTCGGCGCGAGACGGCGTTTCCCGACGATCGTTCGGGGCTAACAACGCCGTAACGCCGTCAGCGAGGGTGTGAAACGTCGACACTCGTAAATGTTGACGCGGCGTCCGTCTACCCGCCCCTACCCGGGTGTGCCCTTCGATTCACGCCCCTTTTTGTGTCGGACGGCCAAGCCGGCGGTAATGGACGACGACCTCCGCGAGCGTGTGCGCACGGCCGCCGAGCGACACGCGCTGTTCAACGCGCTCAAGCACGGCTCCGACCCGGACGTGGGCGCGATCATGGGTCCGCTGATGGGCGAGAACCCCGAGTTCCGCGAGCACGGCGACGAGATTCCGGGCGTCGTCGCGCCCGTCGCCTCGGAGGTGAGCGGGATGGGCGCCGAGGAACGGCGCGACCGTCTCGGGGAACTCGCCCCCGACCTGCTGGCGGAACTCGACGCCGACGACGAGGAGGAGGACGACGCCCTGCCGGACCTACCGAACGCCGACGAGTACGACGAGATCCGGATGCGGCTCGCCCCCAACCCCAACGGCCCGTGGCACCTCGGCAACGCGCGGATGCCCTCGGTGATCGGGACGTACAAACAGCAGTACGACGGCTGGATGCTCTGCCGGTTCGACGACACCGACCCGGAGACGAAGCGGCCGGATCTCGACGCGTACGACGCGATCCTCGACGCCGTCGACTACCTCGGGTTCGAACCCGACGAGGTGGTGCGCGCGAGCGACCGGATGGAGACGTACTACGACCACGCCCGCGAGTTGATCGACGAGGGCGGCGCGTACACCTGCTCGTGCCCCGCCGAGGAGTTCCGGAGCATGAAGGCGGACGCTGAGGCGTGTCCCCACCGCGACAAGCCGGCCGAGACCGTCCGCGAGGAGTTCGACGCGATGGTCGACGGCGACTACGAGTCGGGCGAGATGGTCCTGAGAGTGAAGACCGACATCGAGCACAAGAACCCCGCGCTCCGCGACTTCGTGGCGTTCCGGATGGTCGAC
This sequence comes from Candidatus Halobonum tyrrellensis G22, assembly GCF_000495475.1. Lineage (GTDB taxonomy): Archaea > Halobacteriota > Halobacteria > Halobacteriales > Haloferacaceae > Halobonum > Halobonum tyrrellense. The sequence goes on from NZ_ASGZ01000009.1 coordinate 6,536, forward strand.
ACCCCGCACCCCCGCGAGGAGGCGAGCGACTACCGCGCGTGGCCGATGCTCGACTTCCAGTCGGGCGTCGACGACCACCTCACGGGGATCACCCACATCATCCGCGGCATCGACCTCCAGGACTCGGCGAAGCGCCAGCGGTTCGTCTACGACTACTTCGGCTGGGAGTACCCCGAGGTGCTCCACTGGGGGCACGTCCAGATCGACGCGTACGACGTGGCGATGTCCACCTCGACGATCAAAGCCGAGATAGCCGACGGCGAGTTGACCGGCTGGGACGACCCCCGCGCGCCGACGCTCGCCTCCGTCCGCCGACGGGGGATCCGCGGCGAGGCGGTGGTGGAGTCGATGGTCGAACTCGGCGTCTCCACGACGAACGTCGACCTCGCGATGTCGAGCGTCTACGCCAACAACCGCGAGTTGGTCGACGACGGGGCCGACCGGCGGTTCCTGGTGCGCAACGGCGAACTGCTCCCGGTCGCGGGCGACGACCGCCCGGACGCGGGTCACCCGCCGCTCCACCCCAACCACGACGACAGGGGCGACCGCGACATCCCGGTCGACGACGCGGTCCGTCTCGAACCCGACGACGTGCCCGCCGACGGCGAGCGGGTGTGGCTCAAGGGGTACGGCTGTCTCCGCTACGAGGCGGCGAGCGAGAACGCGGACGCCGCCGACGGAGACGGGGGCGCGGGCGGCGAACTCGTCTGGACCGGCGACGACATCTCGGCGGTCCGCGAGGACGGCGTCCCCGTGGTCCACTGGGTGCCCGCCGAGGAGAACGTCCGCGTCCGCCTGCGCACGATGGACGGCGACGTGTTCGGCCGCGCGGAACCCGGGTTCGCGTCGTACGAACCGGACGACGTGGTCCAGTTCGAACGGGTCGGCTTCGCCCGCTACGACGGCACCGACGACGGCGTGACCGTCGCCTACTACGCCCACCCGTAGCCCGCCTCGGTTGACGACTCCGGGACGAATCCGACTATCGTCGACCATCTCACAACGACTCCCGGCGATTCACCGCCGTATCCCAACCCTTTTGCTCGCGGCCTCGCCCCGTCACCCCATGGCAAACGTACCGACCGCCGCGGAGGCGACGGGGGCGGTCCCGCACTGGTACGCCCCCGACGGCGACGTGCTGTCGCTCGTCGAGGGCTCGGGGGCGCGCGTGACCGACGACGACGGCGAGGAGTATCTCGACTTCGTCTCCCAACTGTACTGCGTGAACGCGGGCCACGACGAGGACCGGATCGTCGACGCGATGACCGAGCAGGCCCGACGGATCCCCTACGTGGCGTCGTCGAAGGACAGCCCCACCCGCGACGCCCTCGCGGCGCGGCTGACCGAGGTGTCGCCGGGCGACCTGGTGACGGGGTTCTTCTCCGTCTCGGGCAGCGAGGCGAACGAGTTGGCCGCCCACCTCGCCCGCGAGTACACCGACGGCCACACGGTGTTGACGCGGTGGCGGTCGTACCACGGCGGCACGTACGGCGCGGCGTCGTTCACGGGCGACCCCGAGACGCGCGCGACCGTCGAGCGTCACGCCGCGACGACCGGCGCGGGGAAGTTCCTCCCGCCGATCCCGCGCGCGTTCGGCACCGACGACCCCGCGGAACTCGCCGACAGGGCCGCCGACCACCTGGAGTTCGTGATCCGCAACGAGGGACCCGACTCCGTCGCCGCGGTGTTGATGGAGCCGGTGGGGGGGACCAGCGGGAGCTACCCCGCGCCGCCGGGGTACGTCGAGCGGGTGCGCGAGATATGCGACGAGTTCGGCGTACTCCTGGTCGCCGACGAGGTGATCACCGGGTTCGGCCGGTGTGGCGACTGGTTCGGGATGGACACCGAGGGGGTCGTCCCCGACCTGCTCACGTTCGCGAAGGGGGTCACCAGCGCGTACGCGCCGCTGGCGGGCGTGCTGGCGCGGCCCGACGTCGCCGCCCACTTCCGGGACGCCGGGCTGGACCTCGGGCAGACGTTCGCGGGCCACCCCGTCGCGTGCGCCGCGGGCGTCGCCGCGCTCGACGCCTACGAGGAGGGCTTGATCGACAACTGCGCGGCGCTCGCGCCGTACCTGGAACAGCGGCTACGCGACCTGGAGTCGCACGACGCCGTCGCCGACGTGCGCGGCCGGGGGTTCCTCTGGGGCGTCGAGTTCGCCGACCCCGAGACGGGCGAGCCGTTCGTCGACCCCCGCGTCGACGGCGACGCGGACAACCCGGTCGACGGGGTGTTGAAGGCCGCCCGCGAGCGCGGGGTGCTCGTCGGCGGCGGCCGGCCCAACTTCCAGCTCACGGTCGCACCGCCGCTGTGTGTCGACCGCGACGATATCGACGAGGCGGTCGACGCGCTCGACGCCGCGGTGACCGAGGCGTTCTGAGCCGGACGGGAGCGCACAAACACAACCGCTTTGCCGCGCGGCGACGACCGCCGGGTATGACCACGGTCTGTCTCGTCGGGACGCCGGGGGTCGACCTCCGGCGGGAACTGCTCTCCCGGGAGACGGCCCGCGACGCGCTGGCGACGTACGACCTGTCGGCGCCGTTCGACAACTCGCTGGCCGTCGAGACGGTGAGCCTCGGCGCGGCGGTGTCGCTGTGTAACGACCTCAACTGGTATCTCGTCCGGTTCGCCCGCGAGGCGCTGGTGCGCGAGCCGTCGATATCAGACGGGGAGTGGCTCTCGCGGGAGTTGGCGACCGCGGTCCGCAACGACGCGGTCCGGCCGACCGAGACCGACCGCCTGCTCAAGGTGTACGGCGTCGTCGACGGCGAACTCGTCGAGCCGCTGTTCCTCGCCCGCTCCGACGACGGTCCCCTCCCGGAGTACGACCTCCGCGACGTCGACCGGACCGTCCGGGTTCGCGTCACCGAGTCCGAGTTCGGCGGGTAGCGCCGCGCCGCGGCGCCCGCGAGCGCCGGCCGCTCACTCGAACATCCCGGTCGACATGTAGCGCTCGCCGGAGTCCCAAAAGACCGTCAGCACCAGCGGGTCGCCCGCGGCGACGCCCGCGCCGTCGCGGGGGAGCCACCCCTCGACGGCGACGTCGGCGTAGCCGGGGTCGTCGCCCGCCGCGAGCGCCTCCGCCACCCGGCGCGCGCCGAGGTTCGAGGCGCCGCTCGACTGCCCCACGAGGATCCCCTCCTCGCGGGCGAGCCTGCGGCACTCCGCTTGCGCCTCGGCCAGTTCGACGGTCAAGACGCCGTCGAGGAGGTCCGTGTCCAGGTTGGGGCTGACGAACCCCGGCCCCATCCCCTGGAACTCGTCGCCGACCGGCTCCTCGCCCGACAGCACCGCCGAGTCGGCGGGTTCGACCGCGACCACGTCCAGGTCGGGGAACTCCTCGCGGAGGCGGCGGCCGATGCCCGAGACGGTGCCGCCGGTGCCGACGCCCGCCACGAGGGCGTCGGGCGTGCGGCCGTCCAACTGGTCGAGTATCTCCGGCGCCGTGGTCTCGTAGTGCGCGCGGGGGTTGGCCTCGTGTTCGAACTGCCGCAGTTGGACCATCCCCTCGGCTTCGAGTTCGTCCGCGCGCTCCTTGGCGTCCTCGATGGTGCCGTCGACGAGTTCCAGGTCCGCGCCGTACGCGCGCATGACGCGCTGGCGCTCCTTCGACTTCGAGGCGGGCATCACGAGCGTCACGTCGTACCCCTTCGCGGCGCCCACCATCGCCAGCCCGACGCCCGTGTTGCCGGAGGTGGGTTCGACCAGCGCGTCGCCCGGGGTCAACTCGCCGGCGCGCTCGGCCGCCTCGAGCATGTACCGCGCCGGGCGGTCCTTCGCAGAGCCGCCGGGGTTGCGCGACTCCAGTTTGGCCGCGACGGTGGTTCCCGGCGGCGAATCCACCCGCACGAGCGGGGAGCCGATGGTGTCGAGCACGGAGTCGTCCATACCCGCCGTACGCGGCTCCGCCTTAACCGACCCGCGACGCCGGCAAGCGTTCGTGCGGGCCGACCGCCAGGCCGCCGCCGCACCGCGATGCGGCGCGCTCGACTCCCCGTCGCGGCCCGTCGCGTCACGCCGCGCTGCCGTCGTCGGGGTTTTATCCGCGGACGCCCTCCGTCCGACCGTGAGCGAGACCGACCACGACGAGAAGCCCGCGCCCGCCCTGGAGACGATGCGACCGAACCCGACGTGGGACGCCGCCTCCTACGAGGAGGAGGTCGAGGCGCTCTCCGACGAGTCGCTGACGTTCCGGGTCTGGAGCGGCGACTGGTGTCCCGACTGCCGGGGACAGCTCCCCGACTTCGCGGCCGCCCTCGACGCCGCGGGCGTGCCCGCCGATCGGATAGTGGCGTACCCCGTCGAGAAGGTCGACGGCGAGAAGCGCGGGCACGGGATGGACGAGTACGGCGTCGAGTTCATCCCCACGGTGGTCGTCGAACGCGACGGCGCCGAGCTAGCCCGGTTCGTCGAGGAGGAGAACGCCCCGGTGGCGGCGTACCTCGCGCGGGAACTGTCCGACGCGGACGCGAACTGAGACGCACGTCGAAAGTCGCCGGGGTACGACGCGGGGGAGACGAGACGGCCGCTCAGAACGTCGAGAGGTCGCCGTCGATCACGCGGCGGGTGATGTCGGTCACGTTCGCGAGACGGTCGTCGATGAGTTCCTCCATCTCCGCTTCGACGTCGGCGACGGTGACACCCTCGGCGGTGACCACCTGCGCGTCGGCGACGTGCGGTTCGTCGATCGGTCGGCCGATCTGCGAGAGCAGGCGGACCTGGAGGTCGCGGATGCCGTCCACCTCGTCGACCACCGACTCGGCTATCTCCGTCGACAGTAAGTTGTAGATCTTCCCGATGTGGTTGACGGGGTTCTTGCCCGAGGTGGCCTCCATGCTCATCGGCCGGTTGGGCGTGATCAGCCCGTTCGCGCGGTTCCCCCGGCCGACGGAGCCGTCGTCGCCCTGTTCGGCGGAGACGCCGGTCGTCGTGAGGTAGATCGACCCCTCCTCGATATCGTCGGCGGTGTTCACCTCGACGGTGACGTTCCGGTCGGTGTGGTCGGCCGCGAGGTCGGCGACGAACGCCTCCACGTCGGCGACCGCCGCCTCGTAGTCGGCCATCGAGTCGACGTAGCTGTCGACGACGGCGGCCGCGACGGTCACGTCGACGTCGTCGCCCTCGCGTTTCCCCATCACCTTCACGTCCGGGCCGAGTTCGGGGTGGTCGGCGGCGTACTCGCCGTTGAGCGAGCGCTCGACGTCCAAGACGATGCGTTCGGTCTCCGTCAGCGGCGCGTGGCCGACGCCGAAGGAGGTGTCGTTGGCCATCGGGACCTGCCCCTCCTCGCCGAACACGTCCTGGAGGTCGCCCGACCCCTCGCCGAGTTTCACGTCGAGGATCACGTCCGCGCCCACGTCGAGTTCGGGGATCGTCTCGTTGAGGTACGCGCGCGCCGACTCCAGGGCGGTCCGCTCGACGGGGAGCGTCTCCCCCTCGTACTCGCTGGTCGCGCGACCGACGATCAGAACGTAGATGGGCGAGAGCACCTCGCCGCCGCCGAACGCGGGGGCGGCCCGCCCGGCGACCAGTTGCGTCTCGTCGGTGTTGTAGTGGAGCACGGTGCCGACCCGGTCGAGATACAACTGCGAGAGGCCGCGCGAAACCGCCTCGGCGATGCCGTCGCAGATCGAGTCGGGGTGGCCCAGCCCCTTCCGCTCGACGATCTCCACGTCCTGATCCTCGACCGCCCGCCGGTCGAGTTCCGAGACTTGGATGTTCCTCATTGTCGCTCGGTGGTGGCGGGACGCTCTATAACTTGCGGAAAAGGCCGCACCCGCCCCGATTACTCGTACGCATCCGAATCGGCGTGGAGGTCGGCGTCGTCCGCCTCCTCGTCCGAGTCCGCGCGCGCCTCGGCGACCAGTTCGAGGTAGGAGGTCCGGATCCCCTCCTCGGGGTCGAGTCCCAGATCGCGCAACAGCGCGCGTGCGCCCTCGCGGGCGGAGTCGACGTCCGCCTCCTCGACGGTCCGCTCCACCTCGACGAACTCGCCGAGGTCGGCGACGGTGTCGAGCGTGACGACGTACTCGCCGACGGCGTAGACGTCCCGCTCCTTCTCGACGGTCGCGGCGGGGTCGAACCCCAGGCCGTCGAGGATCCCCTCGGCGGCCGCCGGGTCGGCCACGGCCGTCTCGTGTTCCTCGCGGGTCTTCGACTCGGTGTCGATGCGCGGTCCCTTGTAGGTGAGCCGAGTCTCCGCGTCGGTGGCGGCGTCCGCCCCGGTGGCGGCTCCGGCGGCGTCCAGACGGCCGCCCGGGTCCGGGCCACCGTCCGCCCCGGCCGCCGGGCCGCGGTCGATGACCGTCTCGCGGCGGGTGCGGAGCGCCTCGTCGGTCTCGGCGAACTCGCGGTGGGGCGCCGCGTAGTAGGTGTCCGACTGACTCACCCGCTCGACCCGTTCGGCGTCGAGGGCGGCGAGTCGCTCCCGGACCTGCCCGTGTGCCGCCCGGACCTTCACCTCGACTTCGTACATACCACGGCTCTCGCCGCCGCAGGTGAAAACGGTGTTCGTGTGGGGGCGTCGGGGTCGAACCGAGCGGGACCGGCCCCGACCGGGGGTCGACCCCCGCGGGGCGACCGCGCGCGGCGAAACGTGATTCTTAAGGACCGCACGGGCGACGGTCCGGACATGAGCGAAGAAGAGCAGGCCGACGAGGCCGAATCCGCCGAGACAGCAGAGGACACCGAGGCCGAGGGGGCCGACGCGTCCGACGAGTCCGAGGAGCCGGAGTCGACGGATGAGGCCGACGAGTCGGAGTCGGAGAGCGGCATCCAGAACGGCGACTTCGTCCGTCTCGACTACACCGTCCGGACGATCCCCGACGAGGACGACGAAGACGACGAGGGGCGCGTCGTCGACACCACCCGCGAGGACGTCGCCGAGGAGGCCGGCATCGACGACGACGACTACGACTTCTCGCCGCGCACCATCGTGGTCGGCGAGGGGCACGTGTTCGCCTCCGTCGACGAGGACCTGGTCGGCAAGGCGGCCGGCGACACCAACACGGTCAGCGTCCCCGCCGACGAGGGGTTCGGCGAGTTCGACCCCGAGGACGTCCGCACCATCTCCGCCGAGAAGATCCCCGAGGACGACCGCTACCCCGGCGCGCAGGTCACCGTCGACGGCGACCAGGGCTACCTCGAAACCGTGATCGGCGGGCGCGCCCGCGTCGACTTCAACCACCCGCTCGCGGGTGACGACCTCGAGTACGAGTACGAGATCCTCGAACTCGTCGACGACCGCGAGGAGCAGGCGCAGGGGCTGATCGGGATGTACCTCCAGGAGGTCCCCGAGGTCCGCATCGAGACCGAGACCGTCGAGGAGGAGGTCACCGTCGAACCCGACGAGGACAGCGAGACTCCCGAGGAGTCTCGTGAAGCCGGCGAAGCCGGCGACGACGAGGACGCCGAACCCGAGACGGAGACCGAGGAGGTCGAAAAGGAGTCGCTGTACATCGAGGCCACCCCGATGATGCAGATGAACCAGCAGTGGATGTTCTCGAAACAGCAGATCGCCGAGGACATCATGGACCGCCTCGACCTCGACCGCGTGGTCATCGAGGAGGTCATCGAGGGCGGCGGCGGCATGATGGGCGGCATGGGCGGCATGATGGGCGGCATGGGCGGCATGGGCGGCGGCGAGGAGATGGAGGAGGCGCTCGACGACGTCGATCTCGACGACGTCGACGTCGACGCCGACGAACTCGTCGAGGAGCTCGAAGACGAAGAGCTCGACGCCGAGGAGTAACGGGACGACCGACGCTCGGCCGCGCCGCGCGGCCGGGACCGACTCCTTCGAACCCCGACGCCGGACCCGGTTCCGGAGTCGCGGGTGTTATACTTGACCGGCCGCAACGTCGACCATGAGCATCGAAACCGAGACGGACGCCGGCGGGTCCGACGTCGCCGACGCCGACGCGCTCGCGCGCGACCTCGGCGACGCCATCGCGGGTCTCCCCGCCTACGAGCGGTTCGAGGAGGCGAAGGCGGCCGTCGAGGCCGACGACGAGGCGCAACGGCGCATCTCCGAGTTCCAACAGCTCCGTCAGGAGTTCGCGTTCGCCCAACAGACCGGGCGGGCCGACGACGAGGCGCGTCGGAAGCTACAGGAGGCCCAGCAGGAACTCCACGCGCTGCCCGTGATGGAGAAGTACGTCGAGGCGCAAGACGACCTCCAGAGCCGGCTGGAGACGCTGAACGAGGCCATCTCCGAGCCGCTCGCGGTCGACTTCGGCGGCGAGGCCGGCGGCTGCTGTCAGGACTGAGCCGGCGCGGCTCGCCGCCCCGTGTTCTTCTCGGCCGACGCTCCGGTCCCGAGCGGCGGCGCTCCGCGGCGGGCCGTCACCCGGCGTCGAACCTCCGATCCGTTTAGGGTCGGCCGCCCCAACCGCCGCCGATGGCGACGACTCCCCCGCCGACGAGCGTGCTCCTCCCGACGGTCCGGTGGACCGACGCCTGCGACGAGGTGGCCGCCCAGTTGAACGAGGACGACGAACTGCTCGTGGTCGCGGACTCGCCGGCCGACCCGGTGGCCGGCCGGGACCTCCCCGACGGGGTCCGGGTCGTCCTCGCGGGCGAACCCGTCGGCTGTTCCGGGAAGGCCAACGCGATAGCGGCGGGGACGGAGGCGGCCGAGAACGACCGGCTGGTGTGGACCGACGACGACTTCCACCACCCGCCCGACTGGCTGGCGACGCTCCACGACGACTACGCCGCCCACGGACCGGTCACCGAACTCCCCTTCTTCGTCGGCGCGGATCCGCTGGCGCGGCTGCTCGAACCGCTCTACGCGCTCGGGGGGACGCTCGGCGTCTACCTCGGCGGCTACGCGTGGGGGGGTGCGGTCGTCTTCGAGCGGTCGGACCTCCACCCCGACGAGGCGGGACTGCTCCGCGACCTCCGGCGGACGGTGAGCGACGACGGTCTGCTCTCCGAACGGGTGGACGTGACGCCGGTCCGCCGCGTCCGGCGGGTGACCGTCGGCGGCGACTACCGGACGACGCTCGAACGGCACGTCCGCTTCTCGAAGATAGTCGGCCGCCACTCGCCCGGCGGGACGGCCGCGAACCTCGCGCTGGCGCTCGTACTGGCCGTAGTCTGCCTGCTCGCGCCGCTGCCGGCCGCCCTCTTCGCGACCGCCGCGACCACGGCGGCGTACGCGTTCGTCGGCGTGCGGCGGCCGACGGCGCTGCTGGCGTACCCGGCGGTGCTCGCCGGGCCGGCGCTGTTCGGCTACGCGCTCGTCCGCCGGACGTTCGTCTGGGGCGGCCGGCGCTACCGCTGGCGCTCGACGTTCGACGTCGAGGTGTGCGACCGGGTCGACGGGGCGGGCGGCGTCGACGGCTCCGAGGAGCCCGGGGGGGCCGACCGGTCCGACCGACCGGGAGACGCCGAGCGAGGGTTGAAGTAGGGGAGCGCGACCAGACGGCCCACACATGCTCGCGGTCACCGGCGGGAAGGGCGGCACCGGCAAGACGACCACCACGCTCGGGCTGGCGCGAGCGCTCGACGGACGGACGCTCGCCGTCGACGCCGACTGGGACCTGCCGGACCTCCACGCGCTCGCGGGCGTCGACCGGGCGTGGCCGGACGCCCCCGAGGGGGCGTCCGGGACGGGCGAGACGGACGGGACCGACGGGACGGGCGACCCGAGCGACGCGGTACGGTCCGCCGGCGGGGGCGTCTCGGTGCTGCCGGCGCCGCCGGACGCGCACGAACGCGACGGCGCGGCGGCGACGCTCGCGCGGGTCGACGCCGCGGACGCCGACCCGACCG
>NZ_ASGZ01000010.1 GCF_000495475.1 Candidatus Halobonum tyrrellensis G22
CGCGGTCGGCACGGGCGCCGGTGCCGCCGTCGGCTACCTGCCGGGCGTCTCCGCGGGCGTCGCGTCGACGCTCGCGCTCGCGGCCACCCGCGGGACCGACCCCGACCGGGAGTACGTCGTCGCGACCAGCGGCGCGAACAGTGCGACGGCCGTCTTCGCGCTGTTCGCGTTCGTCGCCCTCGACGCGCCGCGGTCGGGCGTGCTCGTGGCGATGCGCGACGCGGGCGTGCCGGCCGCGCTCCCTCCGCTGCTGGCGACGACGGTGCTCTCCGCCGCCGTCGGCGTCGCGGCCGTCCTGACGCTCGGCGACGCCGCCCTCCGTGCGGTCGGCCGAGTCGACCACCGCCGGCTGGTGGTCGGGGTGCTCGTCGGCCTGCTCGGACTGTCGTGGGCGTTCGCCGGCGGGTTCGGCGTCGGCCTCCTCGTCGCGGCCGCGGCGGTGGGGCTGGTTCCGCCGCGGGTCGGCTGCCGACGCGTCCACCTGATGGGCGTGCTCATCGGACCGGTCGCGCTCGGACTGTGAGCCGGACCCGTCGAGTCCTCGAAGCCTGCTGTCGTGGCCGGCTGGTCCGCAGGCGGGGATACGAACTCGACGGCGCGGAACGCTCGGTCTCCGCCCCACCGTTCGATCTCTTCGCACGGGGCGGCGCCGCCGTCCGGTCTCACCCCTCTTCGGCTGGTCGATCCGGTAGGATGGCCTCTTTCGCCACGCAGTGGTATCTGAAGGACAGGACGCCCAGTACGATATAGAATCCAGTTATCGAGACGAAAGAGAGGGCCCAGTAGACCCTGGGTTGGAGGTCTATCCAGACGACCGTGGCGAAGAAACCCACGAGAAACACGACCATCATCGGCAGACCGGGGTCGAGTTCGTCTAACATGCGGGACTATTTTGATAACTGTTATATAACTATACCGGCGGTGTCCCGTAGCTATTTACCGCGAGGTATCATGTTCGTGGTCGTGTTCGAAGAGGTAAACCCCAGGCTCCCTCTGATGCTCGTCATCCTCGTCGGCCTGTTCGCCTCGATCGTGATCGGGGAACTGGGTGTCGAGAGCCTGGATATAACCAAGTGGGTCGCCGCAGGGGGGTTCCTCGTCGTTCTGGTGGTGTTGGCCCACCGATACTCCCTGCAAGCGAGAGAGGAACTGCGAAAGTAAGTCGCCGAGCGCTCCACCGACCCACTCACGCGTCGTCGACGGCTGGTCGTCGGGTCAGGGAGACACCCTCACCTCGGTAACTCGCGAGTGCTCGTTCGTTCTGTCGGGGTCTCCGCCGGGCGTCGAAGACCACGACGGCGACGTTCGTCGGTCCACAGTCGGCCGACGACCGCCACACGAAAGACAACCGTTAAAAGTCGTGCGCCGGTTCGTGTACGTATGAGCGAGGCCGAGCAGCAGTCACAACGGCGCTGCGTCTCCTGTGGCATCAACGTCGCGGGCATGAGCGCCGCGACGTTCGACTGTCCCGAGTGCGGGACGCAGATCAGCCGGTGTTCGAAGTGCCGCAAGCAGAGCAACCTCTACGAGTGTCCCGACTGCGGGTTCCGGGGGCCGTAGGATGGGGAAGGTCGCCGCCAAGATGAAGGTCATGCCGAAGGAGCCCGAGATCGACCTCGACGAACTCCAGGAGAAACTGGAGTCGTCGCTGCCCGAGGGCGCGGAGATCCGCGGCGTCGAACGCGACGACGTGGCGTTCGGGCTGGTCGCGCTCCTCCCCACCGTGGTCGTCCCCGACGACGCGGGCGGCACCGAGGCGGTCGAGGAGGCGTTCTCGGGCGTCGAGGGCGTCGAGTCCGTCACCGTCGAGAACGTCGGCCGTATCTGAGCGCGAACCGCGAACCGCGCGGCGTGCGGTCGGTTCTTCCCGTCGCTCCGCCCCCCAGCCGCGCTACACGTCGAAGACGACGTACGCCCTCCAGCCGTCGGCGGCCCGCTCGACCCGCATCTCCGAGTAGGTGACCGCCTTCACCTCGCGGGCCGTCACGGCCGCGAGCGGTACGCCGCGCGCGCTCGCGTCGACCGTCCACTCGTCGGCGTCGACCCGCCCGTCGCCGGCGTCGACCCGTCCGTCGTCCGGGTGGCTCCCGGTCGCGCCGTCCGGCGTCACCCCGTCAGCGCTGACGGTCGCCTCGTTGTCGACCGGGAGGACGCTCCTGACGTCGCGCTCGTAGATGAGCGTGTCGAGGTAGTCGAACAGCGCGGCCTCGGCGCTCTCGGCGGTGACCGTCACCGCGAACCGCTCGCCGTCCGCGGGCGCGTCGTCGCACATCGCCGCCGCGAGGCCGTCGGCGACCGCCGCGAACGTCGCCCCCAGCGTCGGAGCCGACGCCTCGACTGCGACGTCGGCGGTGTGCTCGCGGAGTCGGAAGCGCCCAGTCTGGTCGGACACGGCGCGTCCGTACGGCCCGTCGGGTCAACTACTTTCGCCTCCGCCGGCCGGCTGGTGTACACCCGGCTCGACCGCTCGACCCCGCGTTCACCCGCAGTCGAGCGGGTGCGGGCGGGTCCGCCGACGGTGGAGTTATATTCTCCTCGCTACTACCGGGCCGTAGTGAGCGTCAACATCAGAAAGCGCGTGGACGGGCCGGGTAACGCCGACCACGTGGCGGACGCTTGGGCGCTGAAAGAGCGCATCCGCGAGTCGGAGGGGGTGTTGAAACAGCGGCGCGGCTTCTTCGAGGACGCCTACCGCCGCTCGACGACCCACCTCCTGTTCGAGTCGCCGGGCGACGCCGACGAGGAGGAGCGGCTGGTGGGGTTCGCCTCCGCCCGTCGCGACGGCTACATCCTGTTTCTCGCGGTCGCACCCGAGGCGCGCGGCCGGGGGTACGGCAAGCACCTCGTCGCCGAGGTGGCCGACGACAACCGGAGCGTCACCTGCCACGCGCGCGCGAGCAACGGGGCCGCACTCGACTTCTACGACCACCTCGGGTTCGAGGTCCAGCGGCAGATATCCAACTACTACGAGGACGGCGGCGACGCCTACTACCTCAAACTCGGCGGCGCGGGCGGGCTGACCGAACGGCTCTCGGAGTTCCTGCGGTAGTCGACCCGTCGCTCGACCCGTCGCGGTCCCGGTCCGACGCGGCTCCGCGCGGCCCGACGGGACGGATGGGAACGCGGCGGTTTTTGTACCTCGACGGCGTACGGCGAGTGCGCGCACTCAGTCCCCGCCCCAGTACACCCGCTCGGGTGCGATGACGGCGCGGAGAACCCACGCGCGCGACATCCGTCGCTTCGGCGACCGGCCGCCGCGACCGTACTCGCGGCCACCTGGTGGCAGGACGCCACCCGGTTCGACGGGTCACCCCGTCGCGCCGTCCGTCCGCGCCCGACGGCGCGGACCGCCCGGCACGAGGGTTTACCGGCCGACGCGGCACGCCGCCACGGGATGACGCCGGCTCGTTAGTGTTCCGGGCGACACCTTTCGACGCTTCACCCGACAGCGACCGCGCTCGCGCCGTCCGCCTCCCGGCTCGGGGGACTCCGCCGCGGGACACACGCTTTTGGTTCGCGCCGCCGACTCCCGGGTATGGAGACGCGCCCGCTCGGCGACACCGGTCACGACAGCACCGTGATGACGTTCGGCGCCATCGCGCTCAACTGGCTCGAACAGGAGGGGGCCGACCAGATGGTCGAACTCGTCCTCGACGCCGGCGTCAACCACTTCGACGTGGCGCCGACGTACGGCGACGCGGAGTTGAAACTCGGCCCGAAGCTCCGCCAGCACCGCGAGGAGATATTCCTCGGCTGTAAGACCCAAGAGCGGACCGTCGACGCGGCGCGGGCGAAACTCGACCGGTCGCTCGACCGCCTCGGCGTCGACACGATCGACCTCTATCAGGTCCACGGGCTGGAGTACGAGGAGGAACTCGACACGATCACCGCGGAGGGCGGGGCGCTCGAGGCGTTCCGCGACGCGAAAGCGGAGGGGTTGGTCGACAACATCGGGCTGACGAGTCACGCGGACCCCGACCTGATCCTCGACGCCGTCGACCGGATCGACGACCTCGATACGCTGATGCTGCCGATGAACCCCGTCGTCGCGGGCAAGGACGGCGACGAGTACGACTACGAGGCGGTGCTCGAACGCGCCAACGAGGAGGGTATCGGCACGCTCGGCATCAAGGCGTTCGCGGGCGGGTCGTGGCCGCCGACCGACGAGTTGGCCCAGGAGGACCGCCCGTACTGCAACTGGTACCGCCCGGTCGACACGTACGAGGAGGTGCGCGAGCGGTTCGACTTCGCCGCCTCCAGCGGGCTGACCAGCGTCATCAACGCGGGCGACCCCAAGCTGGTGGCGATGATACTCGACGCCGCGCGCAACTACGAGGGGATGGACGACGCCGCCCGCCGCTCGCTCGTAGAGCGGCTCCGGCACGACGACAGCCCGGTGCCCGAACAGCTCCACCACTGAACCGGCGAGGACCGACACCGATGGACCTCGACGCGGACGCCGACGGCGACGAGGAGGGCGACGGGTCGACGACGGACGTTCCGCGGACGGTGACGGCCGCCCTCGCGGACCGCCCGGTCGAGGGGCGGGTCTGTCTCGAAGCCGGCGCGGGCATCGGCAACACCAGCGCCGGGCTGCTCGCGGCGGGCGCCGACCGGGTGTACGCGGTCACGAACGACCGCGGCCACGCCGAGACGGTCCGCGACCGGGTCGGCCCGGCCGCGGCCGGCGACGCCCGCGCGAACGCCGCCGGCGGCCGAGCGGCCGACGACCGCCTCGCCGTCGTGGAGGCCGACCTCCGGAGCGTCCCGCTCGACGCGGACGCCGTCGGCCTGGTGACGGCGCACGGCCTGTTCAACGTCGTCCCGCCCGCGTCGCTCGACCGCATCGCCGCGGAACTCACGCGGGTCGCGGCGCCGGGCGCACACCTCGTGGTCGACGACTACGACCCGCTCCCCGACGACGCCGCGGTGCGCGACCTGTTCGCCGTCGAGAACGCCGCGACGGAACTCGCGACGGGGTCGCCCGCGCTGACGTTCTACCCGGCGGCGGTGCTCGCGCGGCTGTTCGCCGGCTACGGCTGGACGGTCGACCGCGAGCGGACGCTGCTCGACCCGGTGCCGTGGACGGGGCGGCACGTCTCGGCGCACGCCGCGAAGGCGCGCGGCGCGGCGTCGTCGCTCCGGCCCGAACTCGGCGACCCGCTGGCGGCGGAGGCCGACCGCCTCGCGGCCGCCGTCGGCGAGGAGTCGGCCGGACGGATGTACAGCGTCGCGTTACGGCTCCCCGAGGAACACGGGTAGCGCGAGGGGAACGGGTCGAGCTACATCCCCATGTCCGCCGCGGCATCGGGGACGGGCAGGTCGCCGGGGGAGACGCCGAGCAGTTCCGCGGCGTGGTCGAGCGCCATGTCGAACCCGTAGTAGCGTTCGAGTTCGTCGCCGTCGGCGGTCGGGCGGACCTTCAACATCGCGTACCCCTCGCGGTTCTGCGCGACGGCGGCGGTCCGGCCGTCGCGCTCGAACGTCAACAGCCGCTCGGCGTCGGTGAGGTAGTAGCGCGCGGTGACCCCCGCGGACTCGGCTTCGGCGTCCGGGTCGTTCACGGGCCGGCTTGGGTCGGCCGGTACTCGACGGTTCCGGTCGGCGGCCGCGCGAACGGCGGGGGCGTCCGACCAGCGGGCGCGCCGGACGGACGCACTGCTCGGGGGTCGAACCGAACGGAAGTATGAGTGCGGACGGCCGGCATTGCCCGGTGGTTCCGCCGTGGGGAATCCCGGGTGCCTCCTCCGCCCCGCGACCCGACGAGCGACGGGCGTCCGACGGTGGGCTGCTCGCTTCCGCGCCTGACCCGCTGCCGCCGGCAAGCCGTGGGAACGCACCCCTGCGGGTGCGCCCCGACGGACCGCTGTCCCCGCCGGACGAGGCTTCGACGTCGGCTTCCGGGGCCCGCGACGGGCGCTCCGGACGCCACCGGCGTTCGGTCCCCGCTGAAGACTCTATGGCGGGTGACGAGCAGGGCCTAACTGCCCGACCTAGTCCACCCCGACGTAGTCCGGACCCACTTAAGGGCCTTGCGGTCCGGAGTCGCGAGTCGCCGGCGTCCCGTCGCTGGGTTTCCCCCGCTCAGAGCACGGCGCGCGCGTACGCGCCGGCGCTCGCGGGGACCGCCGCCGCGAGCGCGAGCACGACCCAGCGGTGGTGCTCCAGCCACGACGCGCTCTGGGGGAAGCTGTACACCACCTCGTCGGCCGCGAGCGCCCACGAGACCGCGACGAGCAGGAGCGCGACCCCCGCGACGACCGCGACGCCCGCGACCGTGTCGGGCGGCGAGCGGCCCTGCCTGCCCGAGAGGAAGACGACGACCAGCACCGCGGCGATGAACCCGGCGCCGGTGACCCCGACCGGGCCGCTGGCGTAGTACGCGCCGACCGGGGTCTCGGGGCCGTCGACGAGGACGAACGGCACGACCAACGCGACGAGGAGGGCGAGACAGGCGACGACCCCGGCGGTCGAGGCGGCGTCTTCGGCGTCCATGGTCGGGCGTCGGGCGGGCGACCACTAATCGGTTCCCGTTCGTCGCTGGAGGCGGGAGGTCCCACCGCGCGGCGGCGACCCGGGGGCGGAGAAGTGAACCGATTAAGTGGTCCCGGCCGAACCGGCGGGTATGGACCGAGTCGCAGTCGTCGGCGCGTCGATGACCCAGTTCGGGCAGCGCGACGCGTGGATACGCGGACTGCTCGCGGAGGCGGGGGAGGCGTGCCTCGACGACGCGGGCGTCCCGCCGGACGCCGTCGACCACCTCTACGTCTCGAACATGGCGAGCGGCGAGTTCGAGGGACAGACGGGCGTGCCCAACGCGTTGGCCCACGACCTCTCGGCGATCCCCGCCTACACCGCGCGGATCGACCAGACCTCGTCGTCCGGCGGCGCGGGGACGTACGCGGCGTGGCAGTCGGTCGCCAGCGGAGCCAGCGAGATGACGCTCCTCGTCGGCGGCGAGAAGATGACCCACCGAAGCACCGCGGAGGCGACGGACGTCATCGCGTCGCTCACCCACCCGTGTGAGTACAAACACGGCGTCACGCTCCCCTCGTTCGCGGGGCTGACGGCGCGGCTCTACCTCGACGAGTACGACGCCCCTCGCGAGAGCCTCGGGAAGGTCGCGGTGAAGAACCACCGCAACGGCGTCGACAACCCCCACGCCCAGTTCCGCAAGGAGGTGAGCTTGGAGGAGGTGCTGGAGTCGCCCGTCGTCGCGGACCCCCTGCGGCTGTACGACTTCTGCCCCATCACCGACGGGTCGGCGGCGCTGCTGTTCTGCCCGGAGTCGGTCGCCCGCGAGTGGACCGACGAGTACGCGGTGATCTCGGGTATCGGCGGCGCGACCGACACCCACGTGGTCCACGAGCGGCCCGACCCGACCACGATGCGCGGCGTCGTCGAGTCGAGCGAGCGGGCGTACGAGATGGCCGGTCTCGGACCCGAGGACGTCGACGTGGCCGAACTCCACGACATGTTCACCATCCTGGAGTTCCTCCAGTTCGAGGACCTCGGGTTCGCGGAGAAGGGCGAGGGGTGGAAGGCCGTCGAGGAGGGTCGCACCGACCGCGACGGCGAGTTACCCATCAACACCTCCGGCGGGCTGAAGTCGAAGGGCCACCCGCTGGGTGCGAGCGGCGTCGCGCAGGCGTACGAGGTGTACGAGCAGGTGACCGGCGACGCCGGCGACCGGCAGGTCGATGCGGACGTGGGGCTGGCGTGTAACGTCGGCGGGTTCGGCAACTGCGTGACCACGACCATCGTGGAGGCGGCGGAATGAGCGGCACGAACGACCGACCCGACGACCGCCCGTTCGAGGCGGCGCGCTACCCCGACGGGAGCGTCACCTACCCGCCCCACCCGGTCGGCCCGGACGGCGAGGCGCCCGTCGGCACGGTCGACCTCCGCGAGTACGATGCGGAAGTCGTGACGTGGACCACCTCGACGGCGACGCCGCCGGGCGTCCGGGAGCCCAACTCGATCGCGGTCGTCGAGTTCGACGTCGATGGACAGCCGGTGCGGGCCATCGGCCAACTCACGACCGACGAGGTGTCGATCGGCGACGCGGTCGAACCGGTGTACTGCGCGGAGTTGCGCGACCCCGACGCGGGGATCAGGGAAGCCGAGAGCCAGTCGTGGGACGGCTTCCGGTTCCGCCCCGTGGAGTAGTCCGCCCGACGCCGGGAGCGCGGCTCAGGCTCCGTCGTCTCGACGGTCGGAATCGTCGACGGCGTCGCGGCCGTCGGCGTCGTCGCCGCTCCCGGCGCTCCCGTCGGTCTCCTCGTCCTCCTCCCCGCCGAGTTCGCGCTTGATCGAGTCGAGTTCGGCGTCGACGTCGACCTCCGGCGCCTCGTCGTCCCCGTCGTCAGCGTCGTCTCCGGCCGCGTCCGACTCGTCGGCGTCGCCGTCGGTCACGTCGATGACGACCGCGCCGTCGTCCGCGTCGTCCGACCCGTCGGCGTCGCGGCGCCGGTCCCGGCCCCGTTCCCCGTCGCGCGAGCGGTTCGTGCGGCGTTCGCGGTCGCGCTCGCGGTCTGCGGTGTCGGTCGCCTCCCCGATGCGGCGGTCGAGTTCGGCGCTCAACTCGCGCACCTCGTCGACCAGGTCCCGTGACTCCCCCTCCTCGGGGAGGTCGGTCTCCGCGAGCACGCGCCGGAGCGTCGAGAGCGCGTCGGTGGCGTCCGACGTCGCGCGGGCGCCGGCGTCCGAGAGCCCGTCGGCGAGTCCGTCGGCCAGCCGCGAGCCGCCCCGGCCGCGTCGGCCGCCGCGGTCGCTCGCGCGGCCGTCGGGGTCGAGACCGCCAGCCAGTTGGAGGAAGCGCCGCAGGAGTTCGAGCGCCTCGACGGTGGCCTCCAGCGTTGCGACGACCGTCGGGATGGTGTAGTCGCTCGTAAAGCGGAGCAGGTCGCCCGGACTCGGCGGCCGGGGCGGCAGGGGGAAGCCGTACTCGTCGGGGCGGCGCGGGCCGCGCCGCGGCGCCCGGGGGAAGCGTGGCGGACGCCGGCGGCGGTCGTCCTCCCCACCGCGGATTCGGTCGCCGCGTCGTCCCGGCTCCCGGTCGCGTTCGGGTGTCCCGCGCTCGTCGCGGAGTTCGTCCCGGAGGTCACGGAGCGTCGACTCTAGCTCCGCGAGGAGGGTGTCGATGTCGTCGTCGGGGTCACGGCGGCTCATGGGTGACCGTTGTGGCCGCCGGGCGAAAAACCTACCCGCGCCCGCGGGCCGGTCGCTACCTCGGCGCGGCCCGCTGGTACTGGACGGGCCACTCGACCTCCGCGCCCAGTTCGTGGGCGGCGTGGAGCGGCCAGTACGGCGAGCGGAGGAACTCCCGCGCCATCAACACCGCGTCGGCGCGGCCGTTCGAGACGATGGCCTCCGCCTGCTGGGGTTCGGTGATGCCGCCGACGGACCCGACCAGGACGTCCGCGTCTTCCGCCTCGACGTGCTCTTTGATCGTCTCCGCGTACGGAAGCTGATAGTTCGGCCCGGCGTGTGGGAGCTGCTGGTCGGGCGAGATGCCGCCCGAACTCACGTCGACGAGGTCGGCGCCCGCCTCCGCGAGTAGGGGGGCGAGCCGCGCCGACTGGCCGACGTCCCACGACTCGCGGTCGTCGAGCCAGTCGGTCGCGGAGATGCGGACGAACACCGGCTTGTCGTCGGGCCACACCGACCGCACCGCGCCCGTCACCTCCCGGAGCAGGCGCGTGCGGTTCTCGAAGCTCCCGCCGTACTCGTCGTCGCGGTCGTTGGCGACGGGCGAGAGGAACTCGTGGAGGAGGTAGCCGTGGGCGGCGTGTACCTCGGCCACCTCGAACCCCGCGGCGAGCGCCCGCTCGGCGGCGTCCGCGAAGTCGGCGACCACGTCCTCTATCTCGCCGGTCGAGAGCGCACGCGTCGGCTGCTCGTCGCCGTCGCGCGGGTACGGCGTCCCGCTGGGTGCGACCGTCTCCCAGCCGCCCTCGTCGACCGGCACTGGGTCGCCACCGTCCCAGGGTCGTCCGGTCGACGCCTTCCGGCCGGCGTGTGCGAGTTGGATCGCCGGGACCGACCCCTGCGAGCGGACGAAGTCCGCGACCGGCGCGAGGGCGTCCGCCTGCTCGTCGTTCCAGATACCCAGGTCGTACGGCGTGATCCGCCCCTCGGGGGTGACCGCCGTCGCCTCCGCCATCACGAGTCCCGCGCCGCCGACCGCCCGCGAGCCGAGGTGGACGAGGTGCCAGTCGGTCGCCAGCCCGTCGGACGAGGAGTACTGGCACATCGGCGACACCATCACGCGGTTCGGTAGCTCCGTCCCGCGGATCGACAGCGACGAGAACAACGTATCGACCATGTGGCTCCGAGGGTCGCGGCGAGTAAATGGTCGTTGCCGGGCGACGACTTTGCCCCCTTCCGGGACGCGCCTCCGCCCCCCGCGTCGCCATAACTGTCGCCCGGGAGTCATTTAGGCAGACCAAAAGGTATAAGCGATTAGGTTGGCCTAATTCGGGTGATGGCAGCCACGCACGCCACCGACGAGGAGAGCCCGGCCGTCTCCGCCCACCGGACCTCGCCCGAGCGGACCGTGTTCACCGAGGACGGCAACGCCGACGGCTGGATCTCGACCGACCACACCGTCGTGCTCGTCGAGTAACGAGCAACGGTCGGCGTCGACCCGCGCTCCCGCCGGTCGTCGTCTACGCGACCCAGCCGCGGCTCGCGAGTCGGTCGTCGAAAGAAGTCGGATTCTCCGTCCCGTTCGTCGCGCCGAGCGCCGAGTTCGAGTGGTACGCTTACCGGTCGAGCGCGCCCTCGAAGACGAGGCTGTCGTCCTCGAGGTAGTGCTCGATGTGGTGGGCGTCCTCTTCGACGTGGACGAGGTTCTCGCGGAGGATCTCCGCCGAAGTGGGGTCGCCGAGGTTGTCGCACAACTCGACGTGCTCGCGGAGCGCCTCGATGATGTCGCCGTACATCTCGGCGTCGTGGCGGAACGAGGTGCGGATGTCGTACACGTCCTCGTCCTCGGGTTCGACGGGCGACGCCTCCTGGAGCGCGGCGGGACTGGCGTGCGGGACGCCGCCGATGGCCTGAACGCGCTCGGCGAGTTCGTCGGCGAACTCCTCGGCGTGTTCGGCCGCCTCGTCGAGGAACAGGTGAACGTCGCGGAACTCCGCGCCCTCGACGTTCCAGTGGTGCTTCCGCAGTTGGTGGTAGAGGACGTACGTCGCCGCCAGGTCGCTGTTGAGCGCGTCGACGACCTGCTCCGCGCGCTCGGCGTCGATCCGGAGCGTCTCGCTACCCGTCACTTCGCCCGCCTGTTTACGTACCTCTCGTTGGGTGCTCATCGTACTTCGTAGTTGGAGGTCTGACCACTTAAACCTACTGACTTGAAAAGTATTCTTTCGGTATCCCAAAATCACCTTCCGCTTCCGGGCGTTCCGGTTGGTCGGGGGCGGCCGTGGGTCGTCGGCGCGAGGAACGCTTCCACCCGCGAGCGCTCCCTGCCCGCACGCGGACCGGTGTGGAACACGCCGACCCGTCGCCGACCGAAGGCGGCACGGACCGTGAGAGATGGAAACGCTCTTGGAGCCGACACGCCGACTCACGGGTATGAGCGACGACGACCCCGACAACGACGGGTCCGCGGAGACGGGCGCCGACGGAGCCGAACCCGAGGGGAGCGAGGAGACCGAACGCGACGGGTCCGAGACGCCCGCCGACGAGGGGTCGGCCGACGGCGCCGACGCGGGCGAGGAGTCGTCGACCGAGACCGACGAGGTGGAGTCGGAGACCGACGAACCGATCGAGGACGCCCCGGCGGACGACGGCGAGGGGTCCTCGACCGACGGCGAGGACTCCTCGACCGACGACGACGACGAGACCACGGAGACCGACGACGCCGCGGACGAGGGCGAACCGGAGGCGGAGACGGAGGGCGACGTACCTGCCGTCTCGGCGGAGGAGTTGAACGCCCGCCTCGACGAGATCGAGACGGAGTTGGACGGGGCGGAGACGGAGGCGGACCTCGACCGCGTCGACGCGCAACTCGACGAGTTCGAGGCGGACGTCGAGGCCGCGACCCTGCCCGAACCCGAGGAGGGTGACGACGACGACGACGAGGAGGACGCGGTCGACCCGCGCGAGGAACTCGAATCGCGCATCTCCGACCTCCGCGACGAGGTGGAGGAGAAGCGCGGCCCGTACGCCGAGGAGGTCGTGACCGACGTCGAGGAGGCGCAGTCGACGCTCCGGGACACCCGGTGGACCGAACGGGGGCTGACCGAACTCGCCGCGCCGGTCGCGTCGTTCCTCGAGGACGTGAACGACGCGCTCGGGACGAACCTCCAGCAGACGGGGTCGAACCCCGAGGGGCTGGCCTCGGACCTCGACGGCGCCGTCGAGGCGGTCGAGTCGCGCGACCTCGACCCCGACGAGGACGACGAGACCATCCGAGCGCTGTTGGAGGCGACCGACGCGCTCGCGAGCGGGCTCGACGACGCCCAGGAGTGGGACGACCTCGAAACCCACGAGAAACTGGAGGCGCAGGGCTACTACGACTGTCTCGGCCACTACAAGGACTTCCCGCCCGAGTGGGCCGCGATGAAGGAGTGGGAGCAGCGCGGCAACGTGGAGATGGTGCTGCTCGCGCTGGAGTCGCTCCAGTCGGATTTCATGGAGCGGCACGCGATGGAGACGCTCGTTCGGATGAACGACCAGGCGGCGTTCGACGAGATGCACCAGCGCGCGAACAAGCGCGACAAGCCCGCAATCGAGGCGCTCGGGACGATGGCGGCCGACGACGCCGTCGAGACGCTGGTCGAGTACGTCGACGCCGACTCCGACCCCGCGCTCCAGAAGGTGACGTTCAAGGCGCTGGGTCGGATCGGCCACCCCGACGCGGTCCAGCCGCTGGCGAACAAACTCGTCATGGACGACGACAACGTCCGCCCGATCGCCGCCCGCGCGCTGGGTCTCATCGGCGACACCCGGGCGGTCGGCCCGCTGGTCGACACGCTCGAAAACGACGACAGCGACAACGTCCGCGCGGCGGCGGCGTGGGCGCTCCGCCAGATCGGCACCGAGGAGGCGCTGAAGGCGGCGGCCGCCCACGCCGACGACCGCTCGTTCATCGTCCAGTCGGAGGCCGACAAAGCGGGCGACGCGCTCGCGGACGGGGAAGCCGAGGCGACGACGGCGTAGAGAACGTAAAGAGAAGGAGTCGAACGGGTATCCCGTTCCCGTCTGTTTTCCCGTCTACTCGTCGCTCTCCGAGCCGTCCGCGTCGTCGGGCAGGCTCACCGTGATGGTGTGTTCGCCGGGACCGTACGTCTCGGTCGTCGCGTCGAGCAGTTCCTGCTGATCGACGGTGCCCATCGAGAACTCCTCGCCGGGCATCGAGTAGGTCACCAGCGAGAGCGTGACGTTCTCGCCGTCGGCGACGGTGAAGGTGACCGACGCCGTGCCGTCGTCGTGTTCGGTGATGTGGCCGTAGTCGACGGCCGACCGGATGGACTCGTTGGGCCAGGCGGTGTCCTTCTCGGTGATGCCCTCCTCGGCCGACCCGAACGCGAAGCGCATGAGACGGTCCTCCCCCGCGTACAGACGGTCGGTGCTCAGGTTCTCGATCGGGTCGCCGGCGACGAAGTCGACCTGGTAGGTGGTCGTGTCGAACACCTCACCCTCGATGGCGTTGCCGCGGAGGGTGGTGTTCGTGGTGCCGTCGAGGTAGACCGACGGGAAGGACGGCTGGTCGCTCTCTACGGTGTTGTTCGCGAACAGCGTGTCGCGCGCGTCCACTATCTCGACCACCCCGTACGACCCGCCGAAGTTGGGTGCGGTGAACGAGCCGTCGACCACACGGTTGCCGACGCCGGAGACCCGCACCGCGGGCCAGCCGTCGGAGGTGACGTTCTCGACGAGGTTGCCGTCACCGTCGACCGACAGCGCCAGATACTCCGTGCCGCCCGTCCGCGAGTCGACGACCCGGTTGTCGTCGCCGGTCACGACGAGCGTACCGATCGATGAGTTCCCGACCACGTTGTCGTCGCCGTCGACGGTGACGTACGCGGAGTTGAGACCGCCGCCGGGACCGTACGCAGTCACGTTCAGCAGGCTCCCGTCGGAGACGTCGAACGCGACGTTCGGGTCGGTGTTGTCGTACGTGACGACCGCACGGAGGTCGCGGACGGTGACGTTCGTGAGCGAGTCGGCCCCGCCCGCCACGACGGTGCTCGACCCGCTCTCGACGGTGTGACCGTTCCCGTCGAGTGTCACGTCGCTCGCGGTGATCCGGATGCAGGCGGGCGCGTCGGGGTCGGACGACGAGAGGTCGCCCGTCAGTTCGTACGCGCCTGCCGAGTCGAGGACGGTACAGCTGTTCACCTGTGTCGTCTCCGCGCTGACGGTCCCCACCGCCGCGAGGCTCGCGCCCGCGGCGACCGTCGACGCGACGAGGAGCGCCGTCACCGCGACGGCGAGGACCCCGCGTCCGTCCGTTGGATTGGTGTTGAGTGCCATCCGAGCGGCGAATCAGACGACTCGTTGATAAGATGACCGGATCGTTTTCGGGACGATATGTATCCCACTGGCGGTAGTATCGGGTTACTCTGATCCGTATTGATACTATTCGGATACCGTGCGGATACCAGATGAATACCGCCCGCCCGACGACTGGGCTGATCAGCCGCGCGACCGCTCCGCGTCGGTGAGGATCTCGCTAGCGTCGTCGTCGCCGCCGATTTCGTCGAGCACGCGGTCGTGGAAGTCGCGGAGCGCGGCCGACTCGTCCTCCGCGAGCACCACGTCGCTCGCCGCGAGCGTCGCCAGCCCGAACGCGCGCGGCGAGGGGGAGTCCACCTCCCGGTGGACGACGTCGATCTCGCCCGCCTGCACCGCTTCGAGCACCTCCCGGACGCCCGCGAGGTTGAGTTTGTCCTCGGCGATCTCGCGGTACGTCTCCTCCAACACGGCGAACGAGTCGCGCTCCTCGGCGAACGAGATGAGCATCTCGCTCGACACCTGCTGTTGGGCCGCGCTCTTCTCGTACCCCTTGTACCGCTTCAGGATCATCAGCGCCCGCGTCGCGTTGATCCGGAAGTAGCGCTTGAGCAGGTCGGTCCCGTCGAGCACCGACCGGAGGTCCGCCGCCACCTCGTCCGGTTCGATGTCGCGGAGCGCGCCCGCCACGTCGGCCTTCCGGTTGAGCGGCATCGAGACGGTGAACCCGTTGTCGGCGACCGCCACCTGGACGTTGGCGTTCGTCCGCCGGGAGCACCGCCCCGCGACCAGCCGCGAGAGCCCGTCGTTGAACCGCCGACCGTACCCCGAGTGGACGTAGTAGCGCCGGCGGTACGCCTCCCTGTCCCGTTCCTCCTCGACGACGACCCGTCCGTCGGTGGCGACCGACTCCGGGCCGGCGTACCGCACCTGCCGGTCGAACATCCGCGCGACCGCGCGGACGCTGTTTTCGTCCATCGGGAAGCCGCGGAGCCACTCGCGGGCGGCGGGCAGACCGCCGCGGTCCAGCCGGTCGACCAACTCCCCCTGGAAGGCGAGTATCTCGCGACCGAGGTCGTAGCTCAGCGGCAGGCGCTCGGAGAACCACGACGGGACCGTGGGCCGAGAGGAACTGTGGTCGACGTACACCTTCGACCCGCGGCGGTAGCGGAACTCGTAGGTGCCGCCGCCGATCTGGAACACGTCGCCCGGTTCGAGCGTGTCGAGGTACGACTCGTCGAGGTGGCCAACCCGCTCGTCACCGCCCCGAACGTGCACCTCGCAGGTGAACGAGTCGGGAATGGTGCCGATGTTCTGCATGTAGATGACGCGCGCCAGCCGCCCCCGCTTGCCGACCAGGGGTTCGCCCACGTCGAACTCGGGGTAGTGGTGTTCGCCGTCGGGCGCGTCGTTCGTGTCGCGCCACACCTTCGCGTAGACGTTCTTCTCCTCCATCCCCGCGTAGTCGGCGGTGAGATACCGCAGCAGCGACTCCCAGTCGGCGTCGCCGTAGTTGCGGTAGGGGTACGCCGACCGGAGCGTCTCCAGCACCTCCGTCTCGCGTCTCACCCCGTTTATCGCCATCCCGTACACCTGCTGGGCGGCGACGTCCTGGGCGTTCTCCGGGACGAACACCCGGTCGACGAACCCCTCTTCGGCCTTCTTCAGCATCACCGCACACTCGACGAGTTCGTCGCGGTCGAGCGCGATCACCCGTCCCTCGACCGTCTCGCCCAACCGGTGGCCCGCCCGCCCCACCCGCTGGAGCAGCGACGCGACCGACTTGGGCGAGCCGACCTGCACCACTAAGTCGAGGTGGGGCATGTCGATACCGAGTTCGAGCGACGTCGAGGAGGTGACCACGTCGACGTCGCCCGCCTTGAGCGACTCCTCGACGCCCTCGCGCGCCTCCGTCGACATCGAGCCGTGGTGACAGCCCGAGTTGTCCTCGTCGTACGCGTCGAACCGGTCGCGGAGGCTCCCGAGTACGCGTTCGGCGCCCGACCGGGTGTTGGTGAACACCAGCGTGTTCTCGTGGGAGCCGACGAGTTCGTGGAGGCGGTCGTAGAAGCGGTCGGTCACCGTCTCGCGTGGCGTCCCGATCAGGTCGTCGGTCGGACACTCCAGCCGGAGGTCGAACTCGCGGACGAACCGGGTGTCGACCAGTTCGTACTCGCGGGTGACGTACTCGTAGTCGTCCGCCGCGCCGTCGCCGTCGACTCCCGTCGCGCTCGCGTCGTCGCGGGCCTCGCTCGCGTCCGCCACCGCTGTCCCGCCCGCCTCGCTCTCCCCGTCCGCGCCGTCGACCCGCCGCCGCTCGCGGCCGACGAGGAACTCCGCCATCGTCGACAGCGGCTCGACCGTCGCCGAACAGCCGATCCGGGTGGGCGACCCCTCACAGAGGCGTTCGAGCCGTTCGAGCGAGACGGCGAGGTGGGTGCCCCGCTTGTTCTCCGCGAGGCTGTGTATCTCGTCGACGACGACGTACTCGACGCTCCGGAGCTTCTCCTTGAACTTCGGCGAGTTGAGCAGGATGGCGAGCGTCTCGGGCGTCGTGTTGAGGATGTGCGGCGTCGTCTCCAGCATCCGCCGGCGCTCGGCGTCGGCTGTGTCGCCGTGTCGGATCGCCTGCCGGAGCCCGGTGTCGTGGCCGCGTTCGGCCAGCCGCTCTTGGACGCCCGCGAGCGGGTCCGCGAGGTTGCGGTTGATGTCGTTCGCGAGCGACTTCAGTGGCGAGACGTACAGACAGTAGACGGCGTTGTCGAGCCCCGCCGCCGACTCGCGCTCCCGGCGGAACAGGTCGTTGATGATCGCGGTGAACGACGCGAGCGTCTTGCCCGACCCCGTGGGGCTACAGATCAGACAGTTCTCCCCCTCGTCGATCAGCGGGATGGCCTCCCGCTGGGGCGGCGTGAAGAACCCCCCGTTGCCGGGGACGTACGCGCCGAACCGGTCGACCCACCACTCCCGCACCGCGGGTTCCAGCCGGTCGAGGGTGTCGCCGTCGGCGATGTCGACCGTCGCGGGGTCGAACTCGTACCCGTGCTCGTCGGCGCGCGCCGCGAGCAACTCCCGGCCGCTCATTGGATGTGAGACGGCCCCGAGGGGGAAGTGGGTTGCGCCCGCGTGGTGAAAGTGAACCGCCGCCTCTCGGCGCCGAACGCGCCGGGTTCGCCGCGGCGGTCGACGGGACCGAGTCGCCGTCCCGCCGAGCCGCCCCCGCCTCACCGGGGCGTCCGCGGCCCCACCTCGTCGAACCGCCAGCCACCCCACCGAGCCGCCACGCCTATCCCCGGCGCGCGCCCGCGTTCGTCCATGCGCGTGACGTTCCTCGGCACCGGCGCGGCGATGCCGCTCCCCGACCGAGTCCAGACCGGCCTGCTCGTCGAGGCGGCCGCGGGCGACGACCGGCCGCTGCTCGTGGACTGCGGTTCGGGCGTCCTCCACCGCCTCGCGCAGACCGACCCCGGCTACGAGGCGGTGTCGTCGGTGCTGCTCACCCACCACCACCTCGACCACGTCTCGGACCTGCTCGCGCTGTTGAAGGCGCGGTGGCTCGCCGGCGAGGAGCACCTCGAAGTCGTCGGCCCGCGGGGCACCAAGGCGCTGCTCGACGGGCTACTCGACACCCACGACTACCTCGACGGTCGGGTCGACCTCAGGGTGCGGGAGGTCCACGACGGCGAGTCGTTCGAGGTGGCCGGCGTCGCCGTCGAGGCGAGCGAGACCCGCCACTCGATGGACTGTCTCGCCTACCGGTTCGCCGGCACCGACGACGCGAGCGGGACCGCCGACGGCGGCGACGGCGAGTTCGTCTTCTCGGGCGACTCGGAGGCGTTCGCCGGGCTGGCGTCGTTCGCCGACGGCGCGCGGGTGCTCGCACACGACTGCTCGTTCCCCGACGACGTCGACGTGGACAGCCACCCGACGCCGAGCCAGTTGGGC
The DNA here is from genome assembly GCF_000495475.1 of Candidatus Halobonum tyrrellensis G22. GTDB lineage: Archaea > Halobacteriota > Halobacteria > Halobacteriales > Haloferacaceae > Halobonum > Halobonum tyrrellense. The sequence goes on from NZ_ASGZ01000010.1 coordinate 18,415, forward strand.
GACGCGCTCGCGGGCCGCGATATCGACCGGGTGTACCTCACCCACCTCTACCCCCACACCGAAGGCCGGCACGAGGAGATGGTCGCGAGCGTCCGCGAGCGGTTCGACGGCGACGTGCGGGTCGCGCGCGACGGTCTCCGGTTCGGCGTCTGAGTCCGGACCGAGCGTCCGCGCTATCTCGGTAGCCGCTTCGCCTCTCGCGTCACTCGACCCGGGTGCCCGCGTCCGCGCCCGCGAGAAAGGCCGCGAGCGCGTCCGGGCCGAACACGTGCGCCGGCGCGTCGAGTTCGAGCAACTGTCGCACCTTCCCCGCCATCCCGCCGGTCACGTCCGTCGCGTTCGACGCGCCGAGCGCGTCGGCCACGTCGTCGAAGTCGCGTATCTCCGGGATCACCTCGCCGTCGGCGTCGAGCACGCCCGACACCGTCGAGCAGAGTCCCACCCGGTCGGCGTCGAGTCCGCGCGCGAGGTGGACCACGAGTTCGTCACCCGACAGCACCGTCACGCCCTCGCCCGCGTGGGCGACGCCGTCGCCGTGGAGGACGGGGAGAAAGCCCTCGCCGAGCATCGTCTCGACCTGTCGGGTGGGCATCGACAGCGACCCGTCGGCGTCGCGGGCGGCCGCCGACAGCGGGTGGACCGGCAGCGCGGGCGCGCCGCGGTCGTGTAGCCGCGACACCACCAGCCCGTTGAGCGTCTTCATCGCGGTGTGGACCGCCATCACCGCCGCGGGATCGTGCGTCCCCTCGGTCGTCGTGACGCCGCGTTCGTCGGCGTGGTGGTGGCCGAACGACCCGCCGCCGTGGACCAAGACGAGACCGTCGGCGTGGTCCGCCACCGCGTCCGCCGCGGCGTCGAGCGCCCGCCCGTCGAGCGTCTCCGGGCGGTCCTTCTCGGTGACGAGCGAGCCGCCGAGTTTGAGCACCGTGGTCATCTCAGGCCGCCTCCTCCACGCGGACGCCGTCGGTCGCGAGTTCCGCCCGGAACGCGTCCTCACAGCCCGGCGTGAACGACAGCGCGGTCCGCGTCTCGGCCGTCGGGTCGAGCGCGACGATACAGCCGCCGCCGCCCGCGCCCGTCAGTTTCGCGCCGCGTGCGCCCGCGTCGCGGGCCGCCCACACCATCGCGTCGAGCGAGCGCGAGGAGACGCCCAGCGCCGACAGCAGGCCGTGGTCGAAGTCCATGAGTTCGCCCAACTCGTCGAGGAACGCCCCGTCGGCCCCGTCCGCGCCGGCGTCCGGGTCCGCTGCGGTCAGTAGCTCCGTCCCCTCGCGGACCACGTCGCCGATGGCGGTCACGGCGTCGGCGGCGAACCCGTAGCGGTCGCGCAGGTCGCGCACGCCGGAGACGAGTTCGCCCGTGTCGCCCGCGCCGCCGTCGTACCCCACCACCAGCGGGAGGTCGGGCGCGTCGAGTTCGCGGCGGTCGGTCCCCTCGACCCGGACCGCCCCGCCCACCGCCGAGGTGAACGTGTCCGCGCGCGACGCCTGCCCCTCCTGCACCTCGTGTTCCGCGCGGTAGGCGCGTTCGGCGACGTCGCGGGCGTCGAGTTCGACCCCGAGCGACCGCGTCGCGGCGTCGATGGCGGCGACGGTCACCGCCGCCGACGAGCCCAGCCCCGCCCCGACGGGTATCTCCGACTCGACGGTCACGTCGAACCCCGCGTCGGGCGCGTCGGCCGCCTCGCGGGCTTGCGACACCGCGGCGTCGATGTACCCCGTCGCCGCCTCCACGAGCGGCGTCGGCACGTCCACGTCGGGCGGCCCGCCCTCCGCGCCGTCCCAGGTGACGGTGAACCCGTCTATCGAGAGGTCGGTCGCGTCCACTCGCACGCGCCCGTCGTCGCGGGGGTCGACCGTCACCCGCGCGCGCCGGTCGACGGCGCACAGTACGGCGGGTTCGCCGTAGACGACCGCGTGCTCGCCGAGGACGTACACCTTCCCCGGCGCGCTACAACAGGTCATACCTCCTACTCCGAGCGGGGACATACAGGCGTTCCGACTCGCCCGCCGGCGGCCCCCTCGCCCGCCGAACGGTCGGCGCTCGCCGGCCCCGCGGCCGCCGGGTCGGCCCGCGACACCGGCGGTGCTTTTTTGTACGGATGGTCCTCCGACCCGACCGTGGTGCACCGCCGACCGCCTCGCGGGCGCCGGCCACGCATCACTCCCATCGCGGGCGTCCGAGCACGGGAGAGAGGCGCACGCCGTCGCGCGGCCGCTCGGAGCCCGAGAGTCGAACCGCGCCGCGCGACTCGCCGGGCCGGCGGGCCGGAACGCCACGTGACCACGGGCGTTTGCCTGGCGCCCCCTCGCATCGTGGCCCCGCCGCCCGGCGTTCCCCGACGGGAGCGCTCCCGTCGCGGGAGTTCCGACCGCCGAACCGCACTCGCGAGCGGCGCCCCCGCCGGCGGCGCCGCCGCTGGTGGGAGTGTGGTGGCCGAGTGTCGAAAGGAAACGAAACGTCGCGACCCGGTTAGAGGTCCGCCTCGAACTCGTCGAGGGCGTAGTCGGGTTCGGCGCCGCGGCGGTCGAGCGTCTCGTTGGCGAGCAGCCAGTAGACGACCGACAGCGCGCGGCGACCCTTGTTGTTCGTCGGGATGACCAGGTCGACGTTCGACAGCTGGTTGTTCGAGTCACACATCGCGATGACCGGGATGCCGACCGTGATGGCCTCCTTGACCGCCTGGGCGTCGCCGATGGGGTCGGTGACGACCACGACGTCCGGTTCGATGTAGCCCGCGTACTCGGGGTTCGTCAGCGTACCCGGGATGAACCGCCCCGTCCGGGCGCGCGCGCCGATGGCCTCCGCGAACTTCTCGGCGGGGAACCGGCCGTACTGCCGCGAGGAGGTGACGAGCACCTGCTCGGGGTCGTACCCCGACAGGAAGTTCGCCGCCGTCCGGATCCGGCCGTCCGTCTGGCTCACGTCGAGCACGTACAGGCCGTCGTCGCGGACGCGGTGGATGAACCGCTCCATGTCCTTCGTCTTCTGCTGGGTCCCGATGTGAACCCCGGCGGAGAGGTAGTCCTCGACGGGAATGAGGAGGTCGGCCTCCTCGTCGGGCATGACGTCCTCGTCGAAGCGGGGACCAGCGTCCTCCTCCTCGTCGTCCGCTTCGCCGGCGTCGACGTCGGCCGCGGGGTCGTCGTCCGCCGTGCCGGTGCCCGTCTCGGGTTCGGGGTCGGCGTCGGCCTCCTCGGCGGCGTCCGTCTCCGCCTCGGTCTCCTCGGTCTGTTCCTCCTCGTCGGTTTCGGGCGCCTCCTCGGCCGCCGCGGGGGTCTCCTCCTCGGTGACCTCCTCGTCGGCCTGCGCCTCTTCGTTGTCGTTCTCGCTTTCGCTCATACGGCTTCCTCCGCGATGCGGATGAGTTCGTTCAGCTTGGCGGTGCGCTCGCCGCCGACGGTGCCCGTCTTGATGAACGGCGCCGCGGTGGCGACGGCGAGGTGTGCGATGGTGGTGTCTTCGGTCTCGCCCGAGCGGTGGGAGACCACCGCGTCCAGCCCGTTGCGGTGGGCGAGTTCGACCGCGTCGAACGCGTCCGTCAGCGTCCCGATCTGGTTGGGCTTGATCAGGATGCTGTTGGCCGCGCCCTCCTCGATGCCGCGTTCGAGCCGCTCGACGTTGGTGACGAACAGGTCGTCGCCGCAGACGAGCGTCCGGTCGCCGACGCGGTCGGTCAACTCGGCGAACGAGTCGTACGCGTCCTCGTCGAACGGGTCCTCGACGTACGCGAGGTCGTACTCGGTCACCAGTTCCTCGACGTAGTCGACCTGCTCGTCGGGCGTCCGCTCGTCGTCGCCGTAGCGGTACACCTCGTCGTCGGCGTCCCACAGTTCGGCGGCGGCGACGTCGAGTCCGAACCGCACCTCGAACCCGAGGTCGTCCTCGACGCGGTCGGTGGCCTCCTCGACCACCTCGAACGCCTCCGCGTCGTCGATGGGGGGCGCCCACGCGCCCTCGTCGCCCTTCGCGGCCGCGACGCCGCGCTCGTCGAGCACGTCGCCGACCGCCGCGTGGACCGCGGCGTTCGCGAAGACGGCCTCCGAGACCGACGGCGCGCCGACGGGCGCGGAGAGGAACTCCTGGATGTGAGTCGCCTCCTTGGCGTGTTCGCCGCCGCCGACGACGTTGCCCAGCGGCGTCGGGAACGCGTGGGTGGCGTCGCGGAACGTGCCGCCGAGGTGCTGGAACAGCGGCACGCCCAACACGTCGGCGGCCGCCTTCGAGGCGGCCATGCTGATGGCGACCGCGCTGTTGGCGCCGACCTCAGAGAAGTCGTCCGTGCCGTCGGCGGCGCGGAGCGCGGCGTCGACGTCGCGCTGGTTGCCCGCGTACACCTCGCCGACGAGGCGGGGAACCGCGTGCTGGCGGGCGGAGGCGATCGACTCCCGCGGCGGGAGTTCGATCGCCTCGTACTCGCCGGTGCTCGCGCCCGAGGGGGCGGCCGCGCGGCCGAACCCGCCCGACTCCGTGAGCACGTCCGCTTCGACGGTCGCGTTCCCGCGCGAGTCGAGCACGCGCCGGAGCGACACCGACTCGATCAGGGTCACCGCTCCATCCCCCGGCGCACCGTGAACGGGAGCACGCCCGCGTCGTACTCCTGGGCCGCGATCAGGATCGGTTCCGACTGGTCGGTGTCGACCAGCACGGGCGCGCCGTACGCGAGTTGGAGCGCGCGCGCGCCGAGGATGCGGGCCTTCTCGTAGCGGTTGTACTGTTGACTGCTCATTGGTAGGGGGAGACCACGTCGACGAGGTCGGTGTGACTCACCATCATCCGCCGGCAGCAGTGGCGGTCGACACCCAGTTCGTCGAGCACCTTCGCGGGGTCCTCGTCGCCCTCCTTCGCGCGGGCTTTGAACTCCTCCCAGTGCTCGCCGATGACGGTGCCGCAGGTGAAACACCGGACGGGTATCATCATGCGTGGATCACCTCAGCGGTACGACTTCTGGTAGCGGGCGCGCGCGCCGGGCCCGCCCCACTTCTTGGGTTCGGACTGGCGGGAGTCGTTGACCAGCAGCGACCGGTCGAACTCCATGAACGCGTCGCGCAGTTCCGCGTCGTTGAGATGCTGGACCAGCCCGCGGGCGATGGCCGTCCGCACCGCGTCGGCCTGTCCCGAGTAGCCGCCGCCGTTGACGGTCACTTCGATGTCGACCTGCGACCGGAGGTCCTCGCCGGCGATGCGGAACGGTTCGAGCATCTTGAGGCGGGCCTGCTCCGGTTCGGCGAGTTCGACGGGCTGGGAGTCGATACGCACGCGCCCCTCGCCCTCGCGGACGGTCGCGCGGGCGACGGCGGTCTTCTTCTTTCCGGACGTGTTCGTTACCATGTGACGTTTGCCCCCAGGTCCTCGGAGATCTCGCCGAGGCTGGTGAACTTGATGTTCGACAGCCGGTCCAGCGACGTCCCTTCGAGCACCTCCGCGTCGACGGTCTCGCCGTCGCCCGGCGAGTTCGACGCGTCGGTGTCCTCGTCGAAGGGGTTGCCGACGTAGACGCGGACGTTCTCGAACGCCTCGCGCCCGCGCGGCTTCTTGTACGGTACCATCCCGCGGATCGACCGCTTGAAGATCCGGTCGGGGCGCTTGGGGTACTCCGGCCCGCGGTCGGAGCCGAGCTCCGAGCGGGTGCGGTACTTCTCCATCGTCGTCTCGGGGTTGCCCGTGATGACGGCCCGCTCGGCGTTGACGACGGCGACGCGCTCGCCGTCGAGCGCGCGCTGTGCCACCTCCGACGCCACGCGACCCATGATGCAGTCGCGCGCGTCGACGACTTGGTCGGGAGTGAACTCGGCGAGGCTCATCGGATCACCCGGACGTTCGACCCTTCGGGGTTGTTCGACAGCGCTTCTTCCAGCGTCACGGCCTCGCCCGCCTGGTCGATCTTCGTCTCGGCGGTGCCGGAGAAGTCGACGGCGGCGACCGTGACGTCCTTGCGGAGCACGCCCGAGCCGAGCACCTTGCCCGGCACGATGACGGTCTCGTCCTCGGTGGCGTATCGTTCGATCTGCCCGAGGTTGACCTCGGCGTGCGTGCGCCGCGGCTTTTCGAGTCGGTCGGCGACGTCCTGCCAGACTCCGGCATCGGACGAGCGCGCGGCCGACTTCAGTTCGGCGATGAGGTTCTGAAGTCTCGGATTGGTCTTGCTACTACTCATAGGATCCTCCTACGTGAGTGGTTGTGCGCGTGAAACCCGACCCGAGAGAAACGAAGCGGAGTGGACTGCAGGGAGCAGGATTTGAACCTGCGGACTCCTGAGAGACAGCGCCCTGAACGCTGCGCCGTTGGCCAAACTTGGCTATCCCTGCGTGCACTCCTCCGTACCGCGTCCCACCGTAAACGGCTTTCGGTCCGACGCGCGAAGCGGGCCGCCGGCCGGGCCGGCGTCGCCGCTCGCGGGCCGTCGCGTGCGCCGTGGCGGTGTGGGTCGCGGTCATGGGTTCTCTCGGAGGGGGGTTACACTGCGACTTTGGTCGCCAGTTCGTCCGCGCGGTCACGCAACGAGTCGACCGCCCGGAGCACCAGTTCGTCGACGTCCATCGAGCCGTCCGTCTCCACGTGGAAGACGAACGCGTCGGGGACGTCCGTCACCGCCAGCTCCTTGCCGGGGTAGCGGTTCGTGAGGTCCGCACCGAACTCCTCCGTGTGGACGAGTTCGCCCTCGTCGGTCTCGATGACCCCGCGGAGGATATGGGGCTCCTCCTCGTCGAACCCGTCGCGGTCGCCGAGTACCTCCACGCGCTGGAGGTGGCGGTAGCCGACGGCCACGCCGCCCTGGTGTTTGGCGTGGTCCTTCCCGGTGTCGAGCACCGCGTCGGCCTCGAATTCGAGCCGCTGGCCCTGCTTGAGTTCGATGATGGGGATGTTCTCGTCGGCCGGTCGGACCAGGCTGTCGGAGGTTTCGAGGTCCCCCGAGTACGCGGTCGCCGGCCCCTCAACGTCGAGCGCGAGGGTGACGGTGTCGCCCAGTTCGAAGTCGTCGAGCGGCGTCGTCAGCGGCACCAGACCGAGCCGGAGCGCCACCATCTCGTCGAACATCACCGACGAGTTCTCGACGAACCGCACGGTGTCGATCGAGAGGGTGGGCACGTCCGCGACGACCGCCCGACGGATACCGTTCGCCATCGCCGGGGTCAGCCCCCGGACGAGGAAGCGGGCGCTCCTGCCGTCCTCGTCCCGCGAGATCACCTCGACGTCGAAGTCGTCTGCCATGTTAGAGCCGGTTCTTCTTCGGCGCTCGGGTCCCGTCGTGGGGGATCGGCGTTACGTCCTCGATGCGACCGATCTCCAGTCCGGCCCGCGCGAGCGCCCGGATGGTCGCCTGCGCGCCCGGCCCGGGCGACTTCTGTGCGTTCCCGCCGGGGCCGCGCACGCGGACGTGGACGCCCTCGATACCCTGCGCGAGCAGGTCCTCGGCGACGCCCTCCGCCATCTGCATCGCGGCGTACGGCGACGCCTCGTCGCGGTTCTGCTTCACCACGGAGCCACCGGAGGACTTCACGAGCGTCTCCGCGCCCGTCACGTCCGTCACGGTGATCAGCGTGTTGTTGAACGATGCGAACACGTTGGCGATGGCCCACTTGCCCTCGCCTTGCGGCTGGTTGTTGGACTCTGAGTCGCTCATTTACTGACCCTCCGCGCGTTCGGGGTGGAGGTCGTCGGCGAGCGGCGACCCCTCGTCGAAGTCGACGAGGTCCGCCTCGGCGGTCTCGACGGTGTACGACGGGCGCGTCACGCGCGCGTCGCCGACGACGACGTGGCCGTGGACGATGAACTGCCGCGCCTGCTTCGGCGTGTTGCCGACGCCCTTCCGGTAGGCGACCGTCTGGAGCCGCCGTTCGAGCACGTCGGTCACGTCGAGCGACAGCACGTCGGACAGCGCGTCGTTGTCGCCGAGGATGCCGTTCTTCTGGAGGCGGGCGACGAACTCCGACCCCGCCTCGTTGGCGGCGTCGAGGTCGCCCTGCGCGTCGCCGATGAGGCTCCGCGCCTCGCGGCGGTAGTCGCGCAGTTCCGACTGCGCGCGCCACAGTTCCTCCTTGTTCGAGAGGCCGTAGCGGCCGAGCAGGTCGGACTCCTGGGCGATCCGCTCGCCCTGGTACGGGTGGTTCGGCGTCTCGTAGCGCTTGGTGGAGTTTCCGGTGGCCATCTACAGTCCCTCCTCGTCGTCGTCGTCGGCGGCCGCCTCGTCCTCCATCTCCTCGCGGATCTCCTCGACGTTGACCCCGATGGTCCCCTCGGAGCGGCCGGTGGACTTGGTCCGCTGGCCGCGCACCTTCTGGCCCCGCTGGTGGCGGATGCCCTTGTACGAGTCGATCATCTGCATGCGGTTGATATCCTGGCGGCGCGTCTCGTCGAGGTCGTTCCCGACGACGTGGGTGGTCTCGCCCGTGAAGAAGTCGTTCTGGCGGTTGACCATCCACCCGGGGACGTGTTCGTCGAAGTTCTCGACGACGTCGATGATGCGGTCGATCTCGTCGTCGTCGAGGAGGCCGATCGTGGCGGTTCGGTCCACTTCGGCCGCCTCGGTGACCAGTCGCGCCGTCCGCTGGCCGATGCCTTTCATGTCGGTGAGGCTGCGCTCGACGGACTTCGTCCCGTCAAGGTCGGTCTGACCGATCCTGACGAAGTACCGAAGGTCCTCGTCGTCGTCTTGCGCGTCCTCTGGTTCTTCTGCACTCATGTCTTTGGGGGGTTGGACAGCGTTGCGGCGGGGATTCGAACCCCGGAGGCTGTGCGCCACTGAGTTAGCAACCCAGCGCCTTGGGCCAGGCTTGGCTACCGCAACACCTGTGTGCCGGTTATCGTCGCCCGCGTGGACTCGGGGGACCGCGCCCCTACAGTATCTGCGTTCGGAGGATGTCCCGTCGCCTACTTAAGCGTCACGAAGTCGCCGGCCGAACGGGCGTGTACACGCGCCGTGACGCGCCGTCTCGCTCCTGCGACGCTCACGCCGCGATCACCGCTCAGTTCCCGGGGGTATCGTCGCCCGCCTCACCCGGCCCGTCGCCGGCGTTCCCGCCGGTCGCCCACTCCAGCGCCGCCCCCAAGTCGCGGTTCGGCGGCGAGCAGGTCCGGTCGACGCAGACGTACGCCGTCGGCTCGCCCGCGGGCGCCCCCCGGTTGGCCCAGACCGGCGGCGCCTCCGCGAGGCCGAGTCGGTCGAGCCACGCCTCCAGCCCCGACTCCGTCGCCGGCCGCGGGGCGTACACCGCGCCCGGGAGGTAGCGCCGGGCGAGCGTCTCGCGCCACTCGTCGGGCGTCTCGTCGGCGGCGAGCGTGAGTTCGAGCGGCCCGCGGGCGCGCTGGGCGGCCGCCATCGCCAGCGACACGTGTTCGAGCGGACTCGACGCCACCCGGCGGTCGTGGGTGGCGAGCACGTCCGCGGCGGCGTCGCCGAACCCCTCGTCGGGGGCGAACCCCTCCAGGTCGAGCAGCAGCCGCGTCGCCACGCCGAGACTCGACGGCGTCGACTGGTCCATCGGCTCTTGGGGCCGCGCGACCAACTCCTCGCCGTCGGCGGGCGTGGAGTAGATGGTGCCGTCGTCGGCGTCGTAGAACTCGTCGCGGATTACCCGCGCCAACTCGAGTGCGAACGCGAGGTGGTCCACCTCGCCGGTCGCGCCGTACAGGTCGAACGCGCCGCGCGCGAGGAACGCGTAGTCCTCTAGATACCCTCGCCCCTTCACGTCGCCACGCTGGGACGCCTCCGGCGTCCCGTCTGCTCCGGAGCCACGCTCCGGAGCGTCCATGAACCGCCGCGACAGCCGCTCTCGCTCGTCGTCCCAGAGGTGGTCGCGCACGAACGACAGCGCCTCCGCCCCGCGGTCGGCGACGGCCGGGTCGAGCGTCCGCGCGCCGGCGGCGTACGCCGAGACCATCAGCCCGTTCCACCCCGCGAGCACCTTCTCGTCGCGGGGCGGCCGCTCGCGTTCGCCCCGCGCGTCGAACAGCGCCAGCCGCGCCTCCATCAGCCGCTCGCGGACCGCCGTCTCGTCGAGGTCGTACTGCTCGGCGAGGTCGGGCACCGACCGCGTCACCGTCAGCACCGTCGTCCCGCCCTCGAAGTTGCCGCCCGACTCGACGCCGTAGCGCTCGCAGAACAGCTCCGCCGTCGTCTCGTCGTCCACCGCGTCCGCCACCTCCGCGGGCGTCCAGACGTAGAAACTGCCCTCTCCCTCGCCGGAGTCGGCGTCGAGCGTGGCGTAGAAGCCGCCGTCGGGGTGTGAGAGCTCCCGCTCGGCGAACGCCAGCGTCTCCGCGCCGACGAGCGCGTACCGCGACCGGCCGGTGAGCCGGTAGGCGTCGAGGAAACACCGCGCGAGTTCGGCGTTGTCGTACAGCATCTTCTCGAAGTGGGGGACGACCCACTCGCGGTCGGTGCAGTAGCGGTGGAAGCCGCCGCCCAACTGGTCGTACAGCCCGCCGTCCGCCATCGCGTCGAGCGTCTCGGTCGCCACCGCCAGCGGCTCCTCCCGGCCCGAGCGCTCGGCGGCGCGCAACAGCAGGTCGACCCGGCCGGGGTGGGGGAACTTGGGTCCCGACCGGCCGAAACCGCCGTGCTCGCGGTCGGCGCTCCGGAGCGCCGCCGTCGTCGCGTCGTCGAGCACCGTCTCGTCGGGCGCGGCGCGGTCGCCGTCCGGGGGGGCCGGCGACGCCTCCACCTCGTCGCGGACCGCGTCGGTCCACTGGTCGGCGCGCGCCTCCATGTCCGACCGCTGGTCGGGGTCGGCCCACGAGTCGGCGATGTTCCGGCAGATCTCGAGGAAGCCGGGCATCCCGTCGCGGCCGTCCCGCGGGAAGTACGTCCCGACGTAGAACGGGCGGCCGTCGGGCGTGAGCCAGACGGAGAGGGGCCAGCCGCCGCGGCCGTTGACGAGTTGACACACCGACTGGTAGACGCTGTCGAGGTCCGGCCGCTCCTCGCGGTCGACCTTGATCGGGACGAACGACTCGTTCATCACCTCGGCGACGGCGTCGTCCTCGAACGACTCCTCCTCCATCACGTGACACCAGTGACACGCCGAGTAGCCAACCGAGAGGAAGATGGGAACGTCGCGTTCGCGCGCGGCCGCGAGCGCGTCGTCGTCCCACGGCTGCCAGTCGACCGGGTTGTCCGCGTGCTGACGGAGGTACGGGCTGGCCTCCTCGTCGAGTCGGTTCCGCGCCGTCGGGTCGCTCATGTCCGGAGCCTGGGCGGCACGGGTGAAAAGGTGGGCGGCCCGCCCGCGGGGCGGAGTCGAGACGCGTCGGCGGCCCGATGAGTAAAGGGCGTCCGCCGTAGACGCGGCACATGAGCCGCGACCCCCCGCCGGCGGACGCGGGAACCAACGTCGAGGGTGACGCCCCCCAGATCGAGCCGACGGTCGAGACGGACGAGGCCACCATCACCGACGACGCCGAACTCGAACGGACGCTCGGTCTCTCGGGGGGGCTCGCCATCGGTATCGGGACGATGATCGGCGCCGGAATCTTCGTCTTCCCCGGGCTGGCGGCGGGACGCGCCGGTCCCGCCGCCGCCGTCTCGTTCACCATCGGAGCGGTGATCGCGCTCCTCGTCGCGCTGCCGGCGTCGGAACTCGCCACCGCGATGCCCAAGAGCGGCGGCGGCTACTACTTCGTCTCCCGGGGGCTGGGCACGCTCGCGGGGACCGTGATCGGGCTGTCGCTGTGGTTCGGGCTGGTGTTCGCGTCGGCGTTCTACCTCGTCGGGTTCGGCTACTACGCGGTCGACACGCTGGCGGAGGTCGGGGTCGCCGTCGGCGACGGGCTGGCCGTCCCGCTCGCGTTGGCCGTCGGGGCGGGGTTCACCCTCCTGAACGTCACGGGGACGGAGAACGCGGCCAAACTCCAGAACGGCGTCGTCGCGCTCCTGCTGTCGATCCTCGCGTTCTTCCTCGGCTACGGGACGCTCGACGCCCTCGGCGTCCTCGGCGCGCCGAGCGCGCCCGAGCAGTTCACCCCGTTCGGCGTCGCGCCGATCCTGACGACCGCGGCGCTCGTGTTCACCTCCTATCTCGGGTTCGCGCAGGTCGCCACGGTCGCCGGCGAGATGAAAGACCCCGGCCGGAACCTCCCGCTGGCGATGGTCGGGTCGGTACTGGTCGTCGGCGTGATGTACGTACTCACCATCTTCGTCGCCACCAGCGCGTTCGGTAGCGCGCGGCTGTCGACGTTCGGCGAGACCGCGATGGTGGAGGTCGGCCGGGAGCTCCTCGGTCCCGCGGGCGCGCTCGCCATCGTCTTCGGCGGGCTGCTCGCGACCATGTCGAGCGCCAACGCCTCGATCCTCGGCACCTCGCGCGCCATCTACGCCGTCTCGAAGGACGCGCTGTTGCCCCGGTGGGCGAGCCGGATCAACCTCCGGTACGGCACGCCGCACGTCGCGCTCGGGCTGGCCGGCGGGCCGACCCTGGGGCTGGTCGCGACCGGTCGGGTCGAGGTGCTCGCGGAGGTGGCGTCGTTCCTCCACCTGGTGTTGTACGGGCTGATCTGCGTGGCGCTCGTCGTCATCCGCCGGGACGAACCCGAGTGGTACGACCCCGACTTCCGCGTGCCCGGCTACCCCGTGACGCCGGTCGTCGGCGCGGTCGCCAGTTTCGCGCTGATCGGGTTCATGCAGCGGCTCTCGCAGGTGATCGGCGTCGCCATCATGGTCGCGTCCGCCGGCTGGTACCTCTATTACGCTCGGGGCGTGAAGCTGAAGGGGGTGCTCTAGATGACCCGCGTACTCGTTCCGACGGCGATCCTCGAAGGGGAGTCGGTCCCGTTCGGGCTGATGGACCTGCTCGGCACCGTGGACGTCACGGTGCTCGGCTACCACGTCGTGCCCGAGCAGACGCCGCCCGACCAAGCGCGGATGCAGTACGAGGAGCGCGCGGTGGAGGCGCTCGAAGACGTCGCCGAGGAGTTCCACGCGGCGGGCGGCGACGCCGACCACCGCCTGGTGTTCACCCCCGACCGGGCGAAGACGGTCCAACGCGTCGCCGAGGAGACCGGGGCGGACGCGTACACCATCAGGGGGACGACCGGGTCGGTCGAGCGACTGCTCGTCCCGCTGTCGGGCGACGTCGCCGTCGAACGCGTGCTCTCGTTCGTGACGGACCTGATCGGCGGCCGCGACATCGGCGTCACCCTGTTGCTCGCTACCGACGACGAGTCCGACGGCCGCGATAGACTGACGGCGGCCGCCGACCGCCTCGCCGCCCGCGGGGTCGACGTCCGCACCGAACTCGCGGTCGACGACGACCCGGTCGCGGCGCTCGTCGCGGCGGTCCCCGACCACGACGCCGTCGTCATGGGCGAGCGCGCGCCGTCGGTCCGGTCGTTCCTGTTCGGCGAGGAGGCCGAACGCGTCGCCGCGGAGACGGTCGGCCCGGTGCTCGTGGTCCGGCGGGACGAGGCGGCCGAGGAGTGAGTGCCCGGCCGGGAGGCCGACCCCGTCACGCGGAACGGACGACCCGCCCGCGGATGCACGAACGTGGTCAGATTCGGGGCGGAGAAGAACAAGCTTTACACTACCGTGCGTACCGCCTCGGGGTATGGAGACGGTGCTTCTGGTCGGCGGCGGGGGACGCGAGCACGCCATCGCCCGCGCGCTCTCGGCCGCGGACGACTGCGCGCTGTACGCCTGCGCGAGCAACCGCAACCCCGGCATCGCGGAGTCGGCCGACGGGTTCGCGTCGGTCGGCGAACGCGACGCCGACGGCGTCGTCGAGTACGCCGCGTCCGTCGACGCCGACCTCGCGGTGGTCGGCCCGGAGGCGGCGCTCGAAGCGGGCGTCGCGGACGAACTCGACGACGCGGGCGTGTACACGTTCGGTCCCCACGCCGCGGAGGCGCGCATCGAGACCGACAAGGCGTACCAGCGGGAGTTCATGGCCGACCACGACGTTCCGGGCACCCCGGAGTTCGAGACGTTCGACTCGGCGGACGCGGCCGCGGAGTACGTCGACTCCGTCGACGGCGACGTGGCGGTCAAGCCGGCGGGGCTCACGGGCGGGAAGGGCGTCCGCGTCACCGGCGACCAGGTGACCCGCGCGGAGGCCGCCGACTACGTGCGGGAGAGCGACCACGACGAGTGGGTGATAGAGGAGCGACTGGTCGGCGAGGAGTTCACCGTCCAGGCGTTCGTCGCGAACGGCGAGATGCGGACGACGCCCGCGGTCCAGGACCACAAGCGCGCCTACGAGGGCGACGAGGGACCCAACACCGGCGGGATGGGGAGCTACACGGACACCGAACTGACGCTGCCGTTCATGGACGAGGGTGACTACGACGACGCCGTGGCGGTCCTGGAAGCCGTCGTCGACGCCCTCCCCGACTACAAGGGCGTCCTCTACGGCCAGTTCATGCTGACCGCCGAGGGGCCGAAGGTGGTGGAGTTCAACGCCCGCTTCGGCGACCCCGAGGCGATGAACACCCTGCCCGTCCTGGAGACGCAGTTCCTCGACGTGTTGACCGCCGCGCGCGACGGCGACCCGCTCCCCGACCTGGCGTTCTCGGGCGAAGCGACCGTCTGTAAGTACGCCGTCCCCGCGGGCTACCCGACCGACCCGGAGGCGGGCGCGCGCATCGAGGTGGACGTCGACGGGGGCGACGGCGCGCTCCTCTTTTACGCCAGCGTCGACGAACGCGACGACGGCCTGTACACCACCACCTCGCGGTCGTTCGCGGTGGTGGGCCTGGGCGACTCCATCGCGGCCGCCGAGGAACGCGCGGAGGCGGCGCTGTCGGGCGTCGGCGATGGGTTCCGCGTCCGCCACGACATCGGGACCGAGCGACTGGTGCGGTCGCGGGTCGACCACGTGGCCGAGTTGCGCGGCGAGTAGCCCGACCGGGGAGGGCGGACACCTCGCCCGACGGCACAGCGGACACCCGTCCGACGACACAGTGGATACCCGCCCGACGGTCGACTCGACCGCTCCGCCCGAACGCACGAGATTGATAACGCCGGGCGGCTCACCTTCGAAGGTGAGTGACGACGCGAGCGCCGGCGGCGACGCGAACGGGGACGCGCCGACGACCGAGGGGGCACCGGCGCGGTACGACCGGCTGGAGCGGCACCCGACCCCGGAGGGGGGTAACTCCCTCCGCTTTTGGACCGACGCCAAGTCGCCGCTGACGGTCGCGCGCAACTACGCGGTGGTGTGGCTCTGCCGGATATCCCCCAGCCTGCGGCTGAAGAACCGGTTGTTGGAGGCGCTCGGCGTGACCGTCGGCGACGGCGTCTCGTGGGGGCTCGAGGCGACGCCGGACGTGTTCTGGCCCGAGCGGATCACCCTCGGCGAGGACGCCATCGTCGGCTACGACTCGGTGCTGCTGTGTCACGAGTTTCTCCAAGACGAGTACCGCCTCGGCGACGTGGTCGTCGGCGACCGCGCGATGCTCGGCGCGAACGTGACCGTCCTCCCGGGGGTGCACATCGGCGACGACGCGCAGGTGGCCGCCAACTCGCTCGTCGCCGACGACGTGCCCGCGGGGACCACCGTCGCGGGCGTGCCCGCCGAACCCGTCGACCGGGAGCGCGAGTAGCCGGCCCGGAGCCGCCGCGACCCCATGCGCTACTCGCGGACGCGGACGATGCCCTCGGTGAACGCGCGGCGGTTGGGGACGACGTACTCGCTGTCGTCCGTCTCGACGCGCGTGACGAACACGTCCACCTCCTGGACGATGCCCTCGGTGTCGCCGATGCGGACGCGGTCGCCGATGCCGTACGGCTGGTCGAGAAGCAGGTAGACGCCCGCCGCGCCCGACGCGAGCAAGTCCCGAAAGGCGAGCGCGGAGAACAGCACTAGCGCGAACACGTACGCCGCCAGCAGGACGACCAGCGCGTCGGTGTCGACCTCCAGTTGTCCCAGCGCGACCAGCGCGGCGATGTAGAAGACGCTCCACTTCGCGGCGAGCGGGAGGATGCTCACCTCGGGGAGTTTCACGCCGCGCAGGCGGTTGTCGACCAGCAGTTCCACCTTGTCGGCGACGACGACGCCGACGATCAGGACGAGGACG
This sequence comes from Candidatus Halobonum tyrrellensis G22, assembly GCF_000495475.1. Lineage (GTDB taxonomy): Archaea > Halobacteriota > Halobacteria > Halobacteriales > Haloferacaceae > Halobonum > Halobonum tyrrellense. The sequence continues at coordinate 34,423 of NZ_ASGZ01000010.1, forward strand.
GCCGTAAAGAGTCGCGGGAGGAAGAGGACGACCCGCCGCCAGAACTGCGCGATGTACCCCACGTCCGCGACGGTGAGCGCGACCAACACCGCGAGGATGAAGATGAAGTACCCCGAGATGCGCGCGACGATGGAGACGGTGGAGGTGCCGAGTTCGCGGGCGGTGCGCTCGAAGGCGGTGCCCTCGATGGAGTCGGGGACGCCCGCGCCCTCGAGGATGCGCTGGTTGACCGCGATGACGAGGTAGCTGAGCACCCCGCCGAGGACGAGCACCGCGAGCGCGAGCCACAGGCGGCCGGGGACGGAGTCGACGAACCGCCCGGCCGCGTCGAGCGGCGACGACCCGCCGGCGGCCGCGGGAGACGTAGCTTGGGCGAACGCCGCCCCCGCGCCGAGTACACCCATCCGTCAGTACTCCTCCGGGTCGAGTTCGAGGACGAGCGACCCGCCCTTGAACGCCCGAACCAGCCCGTCCGACTCGGAGAGGACGATGGAGACGGCGTTGGTGTCGCGGGTGATCGCGCCGCCGGCCATGTGGCGCGCCCCCAACCCCTTCGGGATGTCGACGCCCTCCGCACCGGGTTCGAGGTAGCGGTACGCCGAGACGATCTTCCCCGAGTCGGAGATGACGAACGCGCCGTCCAAGCGGGAGAACTCCTTGAGCATCACGTTCACGATGGGGTCGCCGACGTGGACGTGGCTCTTCTCGAAGGGGTTGTAGCTCAGCGGGCGCGACTTGTTCATCACCTTCCCCGCGTCGCCGACGACGAACAGCGCGCCGACGGGTTTGCCCTTCTGGCCCTTCTTGCCGAGTTCGATCGCCACCTCGAACACGTCGCGGATGACGCTCGGGTCCGCCCGCGAGTTGGCGAACAGGTCGTAGATGCCCGAGTGGATCGACTCCGAGACGGTCGTCCGGACCACCGCGTCGATGCCGTCGCTGAAGACGCCCGCCGCACACGCCAGCGTGTCGCCGTCCTCGCAGAAGTTCTGGTCCATCGCCCCCTCGACGCCGAACCGGATCCGGTCTTTCACGTTGTCGAACTCGACGGGGAGTTCGACGAACCGTTCGGCACCGACGTCGTTGTCGGCGGCGACGACGACCGGCGACCGGTCGGACTCGGCGAAGTCGGTGTAGGTCGACCCCGTCGGCGAGAAGAGGAAGACGCCGTCCACGTCCGCCACCAGGCCGGAGAGGAGGTCAGCGGGAGTAGCCATTGCCCCGATATGCCCTCGGCGGCGCTAAAGGCCTTGCGTCCGCGTCTGACGCGAGGCATGCGGCGTCCCGGGTCGTCGGTCGGTCGTTTGCGTTCATCCGTTCTTCGTTCGCACGGAGTAACTTCCCGGTATATAACGGTACGTTCGTAGTTCTCGAACTGAGAGAGTCGCTCCGCTCCCCGTTCGCTTCGAGGTCTCACTCCGTTCGGCCTCGCACTGCGCGGGACCGGATTCGAACCGCGGTCGGACGTGCTCGGCTCGCTTCGCTCGCCTGTGCGCGCCCTCTCTGGTTCGAACCGACCTGCTCTTCGCTCACTTCGTTCGCTCATGCGCGGGACCGGATTCGAACCGGCGGACCCCTACGGGACAGCGTCCTAAGCGCTGCGCCGTTGGCCTGGCTTGGCTACCCGCGCCCGCCCACGTCTACTGGAAATCGCGGTAAGTAGCTGTCGAACGCGCCCGGCGGCTCCCGACCACTTATGCCCGCCGGCCTCGAAGCCGCGTCCATGTACCGGGCGAGCGACGAGGTACAGAACGAGGAGTGGCTGACCGACCTCCGCCGGGCGGCGGAGTCGCTAGAGCTGTCGGGCGAGGCGCGGTCGAACGCGACGGATCTCTTCCTCTCGCACGTCCCCGACGCCGACCGGTCGAAGCCCGCCACCGCCGCGGCGGCGCTGTACGCCGGCGCGCTCATCGCGGGCGACGAGCGCTCGCAGACCGACGTGGCCGACGCGATGGACGTGACGCGGCTGTCGGTCCAACAGCGCTGGAAGGAACTTCTCCGGGACGCCGGGTTCTCGCCGCCGACGTGGTAGGGCGGCGCTCGCGTCGAGCGTCGAACCGCGCCGAGCGTCGAATCGCGCCCGCGGCGGACGCGAACTACGCTTCGAGCACGCGCCACGCGACGACGACCAGTCCGACGACGGCGACGACCTGTCCGACGACGAGCGCGCTCGCGCCGACGTACGCCAGCACGCTGTCCGGGTCGGTCCCGCCGAGTCGGACGACCCGGTAGCCGACGAGCGCGAGCGCGCTCCCGCCGAGGAGCGCCAGCGTCGCCCGCGACCGGGCGGCGAGCCACCCGGCCACCTCGTCGGCGGCCACGGCGCTACCCGGACCCCGACCCGGACTCCGAGTCGGCGGGGTCGCGGCCCGTCCGGTCGGGCGTGAGGTTGCCGTGTTCGTCTATCTCGCCCTCGACGATCCGGGTCGAGGAGATGCGCTCGCCGTCGTCGGCGGGGACGGGCTCGACCACCTCGATCCGCAGCGGGTCGTAGCCGAGTTCGGCGCGTATCTCGTTGATCCGCTCGCCGCCCGCCCGCGTCTCGGGGGAGACGATCAGCGCGTCGTACCGCTCTTCGACGGCGATGCCGGTCGGCTCCGTGAGTTCGCGCACCTCGTACTCCCGGCCGTACTCGTCGGCGAACCGCGACAGCTCCGCCTCCAGGTCGCGCTTTCGCTCGTCGAACGGGCGGACGTAACGGTCGACGTGGCGGGTCGCCGGCGCGAGGTCGTCGGAGGTTAGCCCGACGGTCACGTCGCCGAGCTCGAACGCGCGGTCGAACAGCGCGCGGTGCCCGTCGTGGAGCGGGTCGAAGGTCCCCCCGAGCGCGACGTTCATATCCGGGCGTCGCCGCGGCGGAACATAAAAGGGACGTTACCTCACTCCGCGTCCGGCCGGCCGTCGGGGGCGGCACCCTCCGCGTCGCGCTCCCGAGGGGCGTCGCTCCCGCCGTCCGCACGCTCGCCGGCGTCGGCGGTCCCGTCGACGGTGACGGTGACGGGGTCCCGCTCGGCGCCGCCCGTCCGGCCGAGCCGTCGGTCGAGGTTGAACACGGTGTTCAACTCCGACTGGACGCGGCCGGCGACCCCCTCGACCAGGTCGGCCGGCGGGATGGCCTCGTACTCGTAGGGGTTGTTGCCCGCGCCCGACGACTCGCGTTTCGTCCGCGTCACCACGCCCTCGCCGTGGAGTTCCGCGAGCGCCTCCCGGACGGTGCTGGGGTACAGCCCCGTCCCGTCCGCTATCTCCTCGCTGGTCGACCCGGGGCGCTGGCGGAGGCGGACGAAGATGCGCGCCTTCGTCTCGGTGTCGAGGAGCCACGCGAGTAAGTCCACCAGCCGCTCGTCGAACTCCTCGACCACGTCCGCCTCCTCGGTGCGGTCCGCCGCCGCACCCGCTCGGCGTCCCTCCCCGCCGGCGCCGTCCGACTCCGCGCGCGAGCCGGTCTCCGGGATCCCGGCCGCGTCCGCGCCGCTCCCGTCCGCTCCGTCGGCGGGTCCGGTGTCGTCGGTAGCCATCTGTCCGACCGGCGGTCGGACCCTCGCGGGCAAAAACCCGTCGCCCGGACCGGTCCGGACCGGGTCGGAGTCGGCCGGGTCGACCGGGGGTTCGCGCCGGCGCCGGAGTCGGCCGGGGCGGAACGGGGGAGCCCGCCGGGCCGGTCAGAGCACGAGCGCGTCACACAGCGCGTCGAACCCCGCCGTCTCGCGAATGTGGCGCTGTCGGGTCGCGCCGGACTCGCGGTCGAGGAGGGCCGACAGCGCGTCCGTCGACAGCCGGTCGGTCTCGCGGTCGACCACCTCGGCGAGCGACACCACCGACTCGCCGTCGCGGTCGACGAACGACGCCTCCCGGCCGTGTCTGGTCGCACGCCACTTGTTCTCGTCGAGCAGTTCCCGCCGGAGTCCGGTCGCGCCGTCGGCCGCGTCGCCCGCGCCGTCGGCGCTCGGGTCGGTCTCGTCGTCGTACCGCTCCGCCAGGTCGACCACGAGCGCGTGGACGTACTCGACGAACGCGCACACCGCGTCGGGGTCCGACTGCCCGTCGGGGGTGCGAACCTCGACGGTGCCGTGGCCCGTGTGGGGCCGGACGTCGAACCAGAGTTCGCCGCGGTCCTCGATCGACCCCAACTCGACCATCCGGCGCTCGAACCGTTCGAACGACTCGTAGTCGGCGAACCGACCGGGCATCCCCGTGTTGGGGAGGTTCTCGAATATCTTCGCGCGTGCGGACGCCAGCCCGGTGTCGAACCCGTTCCAGAACGGCGAGTTGGCCGACAGCGCGAGCAACGGCGGGAGATACCACCGGAGTTCGTTGGCGACCCACACCGCCTTGTCGGCGTCGTCGACACCGACGTGGACGTGGAGCCCCGCGGTGGTGTTGCGGTGTTGGGGGTACTGGATCCGGTCCAACTGCGAGCGGTAGCGCGGCTTGGTCGCGTGGTCGAGTTCGCGCCACTTCGCCGCCGGGTGGAGTCCCGCCGCGGCGACGCGGTAGCCGTGCGACGCCGCGTGGTCGACGAGGGCGTCCCGGACCGCGGTGACGCGCTCGCGTACGTCGCTCGGTTGTTCGATCAGCGGCGTCTGCGTCTCGATGGTGAACTGGAACAGTTCGTGGTCGAGCCGACCCGCCAGCGGGTCGGGGGGGTCGTCGTCGCCGTACACCAACTCGTCGACGCCGGACGTCGGGCGGCCCTCGCCGTCGACGACGTAGAACTCCTCCTCGACGCCGAGGGTACCCATCCGCGCGAACGACTCCGGCGAGCCTCGATCCATCGCACCCGGCTTCGGCGGGGGGGCGTATAGCAGTTGGTGAACGCGGGACCCTTGACCGGTTCTCCCCCACGGCGGGCCGACGACCCGCCCGGCCCGTCGGCCCGGGTCGGCCTCACCGTCCGGCGGCGCTACTCGGTCGTCTTCGGACGGGCGACGATACCGAGGTGGTCGGCGTGGAACCGGTCGAGTCGCGCCTCGTCGAGCAGTTCGTACGTCCCGCCCAGTTCGGCGCGCACCGACTCGAACACCGCGTCGGGGTCGGCCGCCACGTCCTCCGAGCGGGCTTTCACCGCCAGCAGCAGGCGGCCGTCGGGCGCGAGAAACCGCGCGTTGTCGGCCGCGACGGCGGCCTGTCCCCGCGTCGCCACGTCTTGGACCACCACGTCGAGACCCGACTCGACGACGTGGGCGTACGTCTCCGGCCGCCGGGCGTCCTTCAGCAGGGGGAAGAGGTTCTCCCGCGGTTCGCAGGCGTCGAGCAGGTCGCGCGCCGGCCGGGGCGCGAACTCGACGGCGTACGTCGGCCCGCAGAAGTCGGCGACGTGGCTCACCGTCGTCCCGTTGGCCGCGCCGAGATACAGCACCGACTCGCCGCCCGACAGCCCGGTGTCCAGCCCGAGTTCGAGCATCGCGCCCAGTTTCGACCGGCCGGCGTCCCACGCGCGCCACCCGCCGTCGGTCGGCTCGCCGTACACCGGCTCCCCCCGGGTGGCTAGCCGGTCGCGACCGCCGATGGCCCGGCGCTCGACGCCCGCCGGCAGCGACTCGTCGTCACTCATCGTCGTCCCCCGCGGCCCCGCCGGCCGGTCCGTCCGGCCCGTCGGCGCCGGCCGCGTCGGCTCCGCCGTCGTCCGCCCGCGCTCTGATAGTCCGGATCCGCTCGTCGAGTTCGTCGCCGAGTTCGGGCCGCCGGTCGCCCGCGTAGTGGTCGACCCGCGCGGCGATGGTCAGCTTCCCCGCGAGCGCGCGCGCCGCGGACCCGCGGTCCTCGGGGCGGGTGCCGCGGACGTACTCGTGGGTGTAGATGACGCCGTGTTTCGGCGACGGCGCGTGCCCGCGGAGATGCGCGAACAGCGCGTCCTCCGCGCCGAGCACCTGGAGGGTACCCGATGGCTTGCGCGCGAGCGGTTTCAGCCCGCCCGCCAGCGATATCAGCCGCGCGGCGAGCACCGGTCCCGCCATCGCCGCCATGTTGGGCGCGGCGACCCTCGCGCGCTCGCGGACGAACGCCTCCAACTCGTCCGCCTCGTCCGCCAGGTCCGTCACTCGCTCGGCGAGCGAGACCACCCGCGCCTCGCCCGGCCCGTCGGGGTCGCGGCCCGCCACCTCGCGGGCGTACTCGACGCCGTCGCCCGACTCGTCGTAGACGCTGCCCGCCCACTCCCCGAGCCGTTCGGCGAGTTCGTTCGCGGTCCGGGTCGCGTCGTCCATCGCGCGGACGGCGTGTTTCACCTGCTGGTCGTCCGCGCGCTCGCGCTCGCGGACCGCCTCGCGGACGGCGCCGACCGTCGCCTCGCGGAGCGCGTCGTAGTAGTCCGCCTCGTCGTCGGCGAACCCGGTGTCGACGGCGCGGGCGGGCCAGTCGGCGGGGTCGTCGGCCGACCGCGCGCGAC
>NZ_ASGZ01000011.1 GCF_000495475.1 Candidatus Halobonum tyrrellensis G22
ACGCCGAGGCGGCGACCCCGGCCGGCGCGGCGGGTCGTCGCCGGTCGACGACGGGCCGGGCGGCGACGACGCGGCCGGCACCGACGACCCCGCGACCGGCGCGGCCGACGCCGCGACCGACGCGGTAGATTCGGCCGACGCCGCCGCCGACCCGACCGACGCCGACACGACCGACGCCGACCCGACCGCCCGCGAGCGACTGCGGGCCGCCCGCGACGAGGCGCGCGAGCGACTCGCCGAGACCGAGACGGAACTGGAGTCGGTCCGCGCGGAGGCGGAAGAGAGCGAGGCGGAACGGCGGCGACTCCGCGAGGAGAACGACCGCCTCCGCGACCGAATCGAGGAGTTGGAGGCGGAACTGGAGTCGGCCCGCGAGGAGGCCGCGGCGGCGCGCGAGCGCGCGCCCGACGTGCCGGCCGAGCGGGCGGTCCACGCCGACCGCGCGCTCGCGGGGACGAACCTGTTCGTCCGCTACGAGTCGAAGAGCGGACCGACGCTGGAGGAGGCGCTCGCGGGCAACGCCACCGCCGCGGAGGTGAACGACAACCTCCGGGTCGAACGCCACACCGACTTCGACGCCGAGGCGGTCGTGGTCGACGGCCGGCCGTTCGCCGAGTTCCTCGCGGACACCATCGAGTACGGCTTCGTCGAGTGGGCCGTCCGCGACCTGCTGTACGAGATACGCGATACGCGCAACCAGTCGTCGCTCCGGGCGCTGTTCACGGCGCTCCCGAAGGTCGACCGCGCGGAGCTACACGGCACGGTCGACCTCGTCGACGAGGAGGGGAAACGCGACGAGGAACGGGCGTTCGACGTGGTGTTGCGCGACCGGATGGGCACCCCGCTGGTGGTCGCCGACGTGACCGACTCCCGGGAGCCGACGACCGAGTCGATGCTCGACGAACTCGTCGGCGGCGCGAACGACGTTGCCGGCCGGGACGACGGCCTCTGTGCGGCGTTCTCCGTCACGGCGTCGTTCTTCGAACCCGGCGCGCTCGAAGCCGCCGCGGACGCGACCGGCGGCGGCCTGCTGGGCCGGGGGAAACACAAGAGCTTCGTGCGCCTCTCGCGCAAGCGGGGGTTCCACCTCTGTCTGGTCGAGGCGCGCGACGGCGAGTTCCACGTCACCGTCCCCGAACTGTAGCCGGGGCCGTCGCTCGCGTCCTCCGACCACGGAAACAGAAACAGGACCGAAGGCGTCGAACCCGTCAGTTCTCGACTTCCGGCGCGTTGTCGATCCGCATGCCGCCGATCTTGTCGATGATCTCGTCGAGTTTGTCGTCGAGTTCGTCGACGAACTCGACGGTGCGGTCGGTCGTGATGGCTCCCTGGCTGGACGGTTCGATCAGGTTCTCCTCCTCGAGGACGCGCAGCGAGTAGCGCACTTTGTGGTGGGGGTACCCCGTCTCGTTCGACATCTTCACGATCCCGATCGGTTCGTTCTCGATGACCATCCGGAGGACCTGAAGGTGCCGTTCCAGCATGTCCACCTCCTTCTCAAGTCGATCTATCATGCCACATGTTAACTTGTGCGTCCACGGTTTAAACGTTCCCCTCTCCCCCGCGAGAATCGAGTGCGCCCGGCTTCGTCGTGTGACGGGTTAACGGTTCCGGCCCGGCGGTCCCCGTCGTCCGCGGGCGGCGAATGTGCACGGGGGCGGATACGTTCGGGGCTGTATCGCCGTCGGGATCCGTACTCGTGGTTATCTGGGCCGCGTTCGAGCGGGCCGGACCGCAATCGGTTTACCGAGGGGGGCGGAACGGGGGGACGGAATGACTGTAACGATCGTCGGCTCCCAGCTCGGCGACGAGGGGAAGGGCGCGCTCGTCGACCTGTGGGGCGGGGGCGCCGACATCGTCGTCCGGTATCAGGGCGGCGACAACGCCGGCCACACCGTCGTCGAGGACGGCGAGGAGTACGCGCTCTCGCTCGTCCCGAGCGGGGCGGTTCGGGGCAAGGTGGGCGTGCTCGGCAACGGCTGCGTCGTGAACCCGCGGACGCTGTTCGACGAACTCGGCCAACTCCGCGAGCGCGGACTCGACCCCGACGTGCGGGTGGCCGAGCGGGCGCACGTCATCCTCCCGTACCACCGTCGGCTCGACGGCATCGAGGAGGAGGCGAAGGCGGACTCGGACATGACCGTGGGGACGACCGGCCGTGGCATCGGCCCCACGTACGAGGACAAGGTGGGCCGCCGGGGCATCCGGGTGGGCGACTTGCTCGACCCCGACGTGCTCCGACGGCGACTGGAGTACGCCGTCCCGCAGAAGCGCGCGCTCATCGAGGAGGTGTACGGCCTGGAGGCGGGCGAGGAGTGCGACGTCGACGCCCTCCACGAGGAGTACAGCGAGGTTGGCGAGCGCCTCCGCGAGGAGGGGATGACCGTCAACTGCGGCGACTTCCTCGCCGAGCGGCGCGCCGCGGGCGACAGCGTGATGTTCGAGGGCGCGCAGGGCACCCTGATCGACATCGACCACGGTAGCTACCCGTACGTCACCTCGTCGAACCCCACCGCGGGCGGGGCGGCCACCGGGTCGGGCGTCGGTCCCACCGTCGTCGGACAGGGCGAAGTGATCGGCGTCGTGAAGGCGTACCTCTCGCGGGTCGGCGAGGGACCGCTCCCGACCGAACTCACGGGCGAGGACGAGCCCCTCGCCGACGACATCCGCGAGAAGGGCGGCGAGTTCGGCACCGTCACCGGCCGGCCGCGCCGGATCGGCTGGCTCGACGTGCCGATGCTCCGGCACGCCGCCCGCACGAGCGGGTTCACGGGCGTCGCCGTCAACCACCTCGACGTGCTCGCGGGACTGGACGAACTGCACGTGGGCCACGCCTACGAACTCGACGGCGAGACCACCGAGACGGTGCCCACGACGACCGAGCGCTGGGGCCGGTGCGAGCCGGTTCTCCGCGAGTTCGACACCTGGCCGGAGGTCGACTGGGCCGACGTGGCCGCGGAGGGGTACGCGGCGATCCCCGAGGCGGGCCGCGACTACCTGGAGTACATCGAAGCCCAGATCGACACGCCCGTCTACGCCGTCGGGGTCGGTCCCGACCGTTCCCAGACCGTCGTCCGGACGGACCCCTGGGACGGCCAGTAGCGTCGCCGGACGACCGAGGGGGACCGTGGCTCCCGCTCGCCCGGGAGCGGGCGTCCGCCGAACCGAACGGGATTTCGTACGGCGTGCCCCACGTCCGCGTATGAGCGACGCGACCCCCGACCCGGACTCGACCCCGGACCCCGTCGACGCGAGCGCGCGGCTGTTGCGTGCGGTCCGGGTCGGCGACCCCGTCGAGGAGCGGGTGACGGCGCTCGCCACCCTCGACGAGGCGGCGCTGACCGGGCTGTCGGTGCCCGCGCGGACGGCGTTCTGGCTCAACTGCTACAACGCCGCCGCCCAACTCCTCCTCGACACCGAACCCGACCTGTACGAGGTCCGACGCGCGTTCTTCGGCGCGGAGGCGCTCCCGGTGGCCGGCCACCCGCTCTCGCTCGACGGTATCGAACACGGGCTCCTCCGCGGCCGGTCGAAACACGGGTTCGGCTACCTGCCGCGGCTGTTCGCGTCGGGGTTCGAGCGCCGTCACCGCCTCCCCGCAGTCGACCCCCGGGTCCACTTCGCGCTCAACTGCGGCGCCGAGAGCTGTCCGGCCGTCGCGGCGTACTCGCGGGACGCCGACGCCGAACTCGACGACGCGGCGGCGACCTACCTCGACCGGACGGTCGAGTACGACCCCGACGCCGGCCTCCGCGGCCGGGGCGTCGTCCGCGTCCCCCGGACGTGTCTGTGGTTCCGCCGCGACTTCGGCGGCGCGAGCGGGGTCCGGACGCTGCTCCGGGCGTACGACCTGCTCCCCGCCGACGCCTCCCCGCGGGTGCGCTATCTCGACTGGGACTGGTCGCCGCGACCCCGGCGGTTCCGGGAGTGACCGCCCGCGGGCGGCGACCCGCGAACGAGCGGATCCGTCCGCGCTCGGACCCGAACCCGTAGGCTTTTGACCGGTCCGCCACTCCGGGCGGACGATGAAGGAGTCGCTGCTGGACATCATCTGCTGTCCGCTCGACAAGCACGACCTCGAACTCACCGTCGAGGAGCGCGACGAGGAGGACGGCGAGATCGTCGAGGGGCTGCTCGTCTGTACGGACTGCGGTGAGGAGTACCCCATCGAGGAGGGCATCCCCAACCTCCTCCCGCCCGATATGCGGGAGTGAGTCGGGCGACCCCCGCGTCGGTCGGGTCGGAGCGGACTGGGAAGCTTTTTGCCTCGATGCCGTCATCCCCGCACGTGTCCACGGAGTCGGCCCCGCTCGCCGTCGCGCTCAACCGCGACCGCCTCAACCAGGCGGTCGTCCCCGAGAGCTACGCGGCGGAGGGGTCGTTCACGGTCCGACTGCGGAACGAGGGCGAGGCCGCCCACGTCCACCTCCGGTTCGTCGGCCCGCTGTCGGAGGTGGCGTCGGTCGCGACCTCCAACCACTACGTCGACGGCGACTCGACCAGCGACGTCCGGGTCGAGGTGGCCGACATCGACGACCGCGTGCGCGGCGGGCTGGAGGTCGTCACCGGCCACGGCGCCGAGGGCGAGGTGGTCGAGGTGACGGTCGACCCGCCGGCGCGCTCGGGACCCGTCGAGGTGGACGAGACGCTCTCGCGCCCCCGCACCGAGGAGTCGTCGGACGACCCGCGGACGCTCGGCGACACCGTCGGCGGGCTGTTCTCCGCCTCGACGCCGACCACGTACCTGGTGGTCGGGCTGGCGGTCGCGGCGCTGTTGGTCGCGTTCGTGCTCCAGACGACGTTCCAGAGCGTCGCGCTCACGCTCGGCCTGCTCGCGGTCGTCGTCGCCGTCGCCGGCGCGCTGTACGTCCTGTTCTCCTGATCGCCCTCCCCGGGTGGCCCCCGCGGGCGGTCACTCCGTCGCGTCGTCGGTGTCGCCGTCGCCCGCGTCGGACTCCCCGTCCGCGAACCGCTTGGCGCGGAGGTAGCGCGCGCGGTAGCGGTTCGCCCCCTCCGAGAGGTCCGCCTCGCGTATCTCGGCGGCGCGGCCGTCGGCGACGGCGCCGACGATATCCTCGACCTGCTCCCGCTCGCTCGGCGTGAGCGTGAACGTGTACTCGCGCTCCTCCTCCGCCTCCAGTTTCGTCCACTTCCGGGCGGCCGCGACCACGAGCGAGCACGGCTCCCGGCACGGGAACGGTCCGTCGCCGCCGTCGGCCGCCAGGTCGTCGCCCTCGTCGTACTCCCACTCGCGCCGGCGGAGACACTGCGAGTCCACACAGCACGCCTCCGCGACGTACTCGACGCCCTCGCGCGGGAGTTCGTCGATCACGTCGTAGATGCCCGTCTGGCGTTCGGCCGTGTCGACCCAGTGGTCGACGTCGAGTTCGCCCTCGTACTCGCGGTACCAGTTGGCGACGGTCGCGGGGTAGAACGCCTCAACCGCCTCGGTCAACGCCCGCGGGTCGAGCGACGGGAACACCCAGCCGCGCCGGAGGGAGGGAGCGGTCTTGAGCGGTCGGTAGCGCTCGCGGCCGTCGAGTTTCCCCACCTCGCGCGCGTCCAGCGGGTCGTCGTGGCTATCGAGGTCCGCGGCGCGCGCGTCGGCGTCGTCGACGTGTCTGAGGTCGTACCGGCGGGCGTCGCCCTCGCCGAGCGTCGCCTCGATACGGAGCTGTCCCCACTCGGTGACGAGGCCGCCGTCGCCGCCCGCGCCGTGGCCGTCCCCGTCGACCGCGTCGGCTTCGTCAGCCTCGCCGCCGTCACCCCCCGCCTCCGCAGACCCGCGGAGCGCGGCGTAGCGGTCGGGCACCGCGCGGCCGGCGTCCTCCTCGGGGTCGGGGTCGTCGGTCGAGTGGATCGGCGCGTCCTCCGCGCGCCGGAGGAACGCCCGCCGGGGGCGGCCGTGCCCGCCGACCTCGCGCTCCCAGAAGTACCAGTTGGTGACGTACGGGTCGTCGGCCCGGCCGCGAAGGTCGGCCTCCGAGAGCCCCTCCGCGGTCGTCTCGGGCGTCTCGAACCGGTAGCCGTCGGGAGTCGACGAGACCCGGAGTCCGTCGAAGTCGACCCCCTCGCCCGCCGCGCGGACCAGCGCGTCCGCGTGTCGGTCGAGCATTCAGTCGTCGGCCTCCGGGGGCGAGGGGGAGGCGGAGCCGCCGGCCGCGACCCGCGTCGACTCCCGGACCTCCTCGACGGCCCGCGAGACGTCCGCGCCGGCGTCGGCGGCGCGTTCGAGCAGCACGTCCGCCAGCAGGGGTTCGGTGCCGACCGCGCCCGCGTACCAGATCCGGTGGCCGTCGACGTCGGCGGGCACGTCGTACCCGGTGCGGTAGTCGTCGGTCAGCCCCATGTCCTCGGGGATGTCCTCTTGGGTGTGGAAGCCGTCGGCGACGAACAGCGGCACCACGACCACGTCGTCGGAGTCGAAGTAGTCGGTCACGTCGTCCACCTCCGGCTCCTCGTCCATGTACAGCGCCTGCACCTCGTCGAAGCGGTCCATCTCCCGCACCCGCTCGGCGTGGTACTCGATGGCCTTCGCGGAGTTCTCGTTGCGCTCGGTGCCGTGGCCCACGACGGCGAAGCCGAACCCCTCGCCCACGTCGGGGTCGCCCGTCACGCTCTCGGCCCGGCGGACGAGCACGTCGGTCATCGCCTCGTGGGTGCCGACCGGCCCGCAGTAGTGGACCGTCTGGCCCGTGTCCGCGGCGGTGTAGGTGGCGACGTCCGCCGAGAGACCGTCCGACTCCCAGTCGGCGACGTCCCAGCCGTCCAGCCGGAGTTCCCGCGGGATCACCTGCTCCGTGAAGTACCCCTCCGAGATGAACATCGGCACGACGTACACCTCGTCGGCTTCGACGGTGCGGAGCACCTCGCGGAGGCTGGGTTCCTCCTTCCAGAAGCCGGTGCGGACCTCGTCGAACGCCCCGGTCGCACGGACCGTGTCCGCGTGGTCGTACGTCGGCGCGCTCGAGTCCGGATTCAGATGCGACCCGTGGGCGACGACGACGAGCGCCTGACTCATGCACGGATCCAGGGGCGCGTCGACCTTATCGGCTTCGACAGCGGGGCGGATATCCGGTCGCTGACCGCAGGTCTCACGCCCGCCCGCGGGAGCATCGACGGAGGGACGGTCCGGACGAAGACGGGGAGGGCCGGCGGTCCGTCGGCGGGGACGGGAGCGGGTCGAGCGAGGGGGAGGGCCGAACGCGTCGCGAGGGAGGGCCGCGAGAGCGCGGCGGCGACCGGCGGCGCCGACCCGGCGGGTCGCCGTCGCCCCGGGTCCGACTCAGACGTCGACGCAGGCGGTCGTGCCGGGGACGCACACCCGCCGCCGGGGGAGGCGCGCGCGGACCGCCGCCGACTCGCGAACCCGCGCCAGCAGGTAGCCCGCGGCCACCAGCGCCGCCCCGCCCGCCACCGCGCCGGGGAAGGTTGCCACGAGTAGGACGACCGGCACCGCCAGCGCGAGGGCGGCGGTGACGGCGAGCGATGCGTCGGTGTCGGGGACGGCCGGAATGGGCTGTCTCATACACGTTAATGTAGGACGGCCACCCTCAAAGTGGTAATCTGAACGAGGTTTCTGTCCCGCGGGTTACTGAAACCCGTTTCCGTAGCGGGACCCCCGGAGTCGGCCCGACGCCCGCGGCACGCGGTCACGGGGGACGCGTCCGGTACGCAACGTTATCTCCTCGTAACGCAACTGTACGTTATGCATCCCGGCGAGCGGCAGCACGGCGGGTCGGGGGAGGTGTCGTCGGGAGGGACCGAGTCGAGCGAGCAGGCGGCCCACCGCCGGATCGTGGAGGCGGCGACGGGGTACGCCATGTTCACGCTCGACCTGGAGGGGCGGATCGAGTCGTGGCCGGGGACCGCGGAGCGACTGTACGGCTACGAGGCGGCCGACACCGTCGGGTCGCCGGTGGGACTGTTGTGGTCCGAGGAGGACGACGCCCTCGAACGGGCGGTCGCGAACCTCGCCGCCCGCGAGGGCGACCCCGTCGAGACCGAGGGCTGGCACGAGCGGGCCGACGGCTCCGTCTTCTGGGGGGCGTGTACGTTCACGCCGATCGTGAACGGCGCCCTCCACGGCTACACGGTCGTGACTCACGACGTCACGGCCCGGAAGCAGTACGAACGGATGCTCGAACGACAGAACGACCGGCTGGAGGAGTTCACCGACATCGTCTCGCACGACCTCCGCTCCCCGCTCAACGTGGTCGTCGGACGGCTCGACCTCTACCGCGAGACCGGCGACGCCGACCACCTCGACGCCGTCGAGCGGAGCGTGTCGCGGATGGAGCGGCTGATCACCGACCTGCTCCGCGTGGCGAGACGGGGGAACGTGGTCGAACACCCGGCGGTGACGGATATCGGGGCGCTGGTCGCCGACGCACGCGAGGGGGCGCTCCCCGACGACGCGACGGTGGAGTACGTCCCGGTGCCGCCGGTCGTGGCCGACGCCGACCGTCTACAGCAGGTGTTCGACAACCTGTTCCGGAACGCGGTCCAGCACGGCGGGGCGGGCGTCCGGATCGAGGTCGGGCCGCTCGACGACGGGTTCTACGTCGAGGACGACGGTCCCGGGGTCGCCGAGGCGGACCGTTCGCGGGTGTTCGACCACGGGTTCACGACCGACGCCGAGGGCGGACAGGGGTTCGGGCTGTCGGTCGTCCGCACCATCGTCGGCGCACACGGCTGGGAGGTGGCCGTGACCGAGGCGTCGTCGGGCGGCGCCCGGTTCGAGGTGACGAACGTCGGCTTCGTCGAGTGAGCCGGTCGTCCGCGTCCCGCCGTCGAGGACCGACGGTCGAGTCGCCCCCCGCTCGCGACCGGCGGGGTTATGCCCCCGGCCGCGCTCCCGCCGAGCATGACCGTCGCCGAGGCGGCCCGCGCCGCCGCCCGCGAGCGCCCGTTCCTGTTCGACGCCCTCCGGGCGGGCGTCGTGAACTACGCCGCCGCCGCCGAGACGCTCGTCGCGGCGGGCGTCGACGCCGACGCCGACGCGGTCGCCACCGCGCTCCGCCGGTACGCCGCCGACCTCGACGCGGCCGACCCGGCGTTCGACGCGCGCGTCACCATGGAGCGCGGGCTCGGACGGGTCGACGCCGAGCGGTCCGGGGCGGACGCGGCCGACGAGAGGACCGAGCGCGCGGACGAC
>NZ_ASGZ01000012.1 GCF_000495475.1 Candidatus Halobonum tyrrellensis G22
CGCCGACGGGAGCGAGCGGCGCGGCGACGCGGCCGACCGCGACGGCGGGCGAGCGGTCCGCCGACTCGACGAGTGGGACGCGGCGACCCTCCGGGACCGCGCGGCCGACCACGGCACGCCGCTGTACGTCACCGACCCCGAGCGCGTGCGGGAGAACTGCGCGCGCCTCCGCGCGGCGTTCCCCGACGCCGACGTGCGCTACGCGGTGAAGGCGAACACCGCGCGCGCGGTGCTCGGGACGGTGCGCGAGGCGGGACTCGACGCCGAGTGCGCGTCGGCGGGCGAACTCCGACGGGCGCTCGACGCCGGGTTTTCGGGCGAGCGACTCCACTACACCGCGGTCAACCCGCCCGCACGCGACCTCGACTCCGTCGTGTCGTGGTGGGGCGACCACCCGGCCCTGACGGTGACGGTCGGCGCGCGCGACACGCTCGACAGGCTGCGCGAACGGGGGTACGACGGCCGGGTCTGCGTCCGGGTCAACCCCGGCGTCGGCGCGGGCCACCACGAGAAGGTGCGGACCGGCGCGGCCGCGAAGTTCGGCGTGCCGATAGAGCGCGCGGCCGAACTCGT
The DNA here is from genome assembly GCF_000495475.1 of Candidatus Halobonum tyrrellensis G22. Classification (GTDB taxonomy): domain Archaea; phylum Halobacteriota; class Halobacteria; order Halobacteriales; family Haloferacaceae; genus Halobonum; species Halobonum tyrrellense. The sequence continues at coordinate 574 of NZ_ASGZ01000012.1, forward strand.
CGCGGACGCCCGCGAGGGGTTCGACGTGGTCGGCGTACACGCCCACGCGGGGTCGGGCATCCACGGCGAGGCGGACCTGCAGGCACACCGCGAGTTCGTCGCGCGGATGGGCGAGTTGGCTCGCGACGTGGGCGAGTTGGAGTACGTCGACGTCGGCGGCGGGTTCGGCGTCCCGTACCGCGAGACGGACGACCCGCTCGACCTGGAGGCGGTGGCGGCGGCGACGCGGGACGCCCTCGGCGACGTGGACGCCCGGCTGGCGGTCGAACCCGGGCGGTACGTCGTCGCCGACGCGGGCGTCCTCGTGACTCGCGTGAACACGGTGAAGGAGGCGCGCGAGTCGCTCGTCGCGGGCGTCGACGCGGGCATGACTGACCTGCTCCGCCCCGCGATGTACGGCGCGTACCACCCCGTCGGCTCGCTCGCGCCCGACGCCGACGCGCGCGAGGAACTGCCGGTCACCGTCGCGGGACCGGTCTGTGAGAGCGGCGACACGTTCTGCGAGGACCGCCCGCTGCCGTCGCCCGAGCGGGGGGACCTCCTCGCCGTCGGCAACGCGGGGGCGTACGGCTACGAGATGGCGTCGACGTACAACTCCCGCCCGCGGCCCGCGGACGTGACCCCCGACGGGACGGTGCTCCGCGAACGGGAGGCGCTCGCCGACCTCACGCGGCTGGAACCCGCGGCGGGAGCCGACGGCGACGGGCCGGGGGGTGAGCGGTGAGCGTCCCGCGCGTCCCGTTCGAGAAGTACCACGGCACGGGCAACGACTTCCTCGTGGTCCGGGCGGACGCGGACGTGCCCGACCGGGCGGCGTTCGCGGCGGCCCACTGCGACCGCGAGACGGGGGTCCGCGCGGGCGAGCGGTCCGAGGGCCGGCGCGGCGCGGACGGCGTGTTGTTCCTCTCGCTCGACGCCGAGGCGACGCCGCCGCGCGTGCCGATGACGCTGGTCCAACCCGACGGCTCCATCGCGGAGATGTGCGGCAACGGCGCGCGCTGTGCCGCGCTGTGGGCGACCCGCGACTGCGGCGCACGGCGGGTCGTACTCGACACGCCGGCGGGCGACCGGCGCGCGACGGTGACCGACCCCGGCGCGGGCGCGGCCGACCCGGCGACCGTCGAGGTGGAGATGGGGCGGCCGTCGTTCGACCCCGAGCGGGTCCCGCTGTCGGAGGCGGTCGGCGAACCGCTCGTGGAGGAGAACGTGGAGGGGCTGACCGTGACCGCGGTGAACACGGGCGTCCCGCACGCCGTCGCGTTCGTCGACGACGTGAACGCGGTCGACCTCGATGCGGTCGCGCCGCCGGTCCGACACGCGGACGTGTTCCCCGAGGGCGCGAACGTGACGCTCGCGTCCGTCGCCGACGACGGCGACGACGGCGACGACGAGCGGACGGACGCGGCGGGCGCGAGCGGAGCGGACGCGGCGGACGCCGACGCCGCGGACGGCGCCGACGACGCCCCCGTCGCGTTCCGCCAGCGGACGTACGAGCGCGGTGTCGAAGGCGAGACACGCGCGTGCGGCACCGGCGCGGTGGCGGTGGTCGCCGTCGCGCGCCGCCTCGGGCTGACCGACGGCGCGTCGCTCCGCGTCTCGCCGCCGGGCGGCGACCTCCGGGTGACGGTGCCCGCGGGGGGACCGGCGACGCTCACCGGCCCGGCGACACGCGAGTTCGCGGGCGAGTTGGAGGCCGACCCTCGATGAGCGGTACGGCGGGGTCCGCGGCGTTCGACCCGGTCGCGTTCCTCGAAGAGGCGGTCCGCGTCGAGTCGCACGAGTCGCCCGGGACGATGCGCGACCTGCTGGTCGACAGCCTGCGCGAACACGGCGCGGAGCCGCGGGTCGACGCCGCCGGCAACGTCCGCGCGACTCGCGCGGGCGACGCCGACGGCCCGCACCTCGTGCTCAACACGCACGTCGACACGGTGCCCCCGCACGTCCCGTTCGAACGCGACGGCGGGGTGATCAGGGGGCGCGGGTCCTGTGACGCGAAGGGGCCGCTCGCGGCGCTGGTCGCGGCGTTTCTGGCGACGGAGCCGGCGCGCGGCCGGCTGACGCTCGCGGTGACGCCCGACGAGGAGACCAGTTCGGCGGGCGCGGACGCGCTGGTCCGCGGGACGGGCGGGGTCGACCCGGTCGAGGGCGACGCCTACGTCGTCGGCGAGCCGACCGACTGCGACGTCTGTACCGCCGCCCGCGGGCGGTTCGAGGGGACTCTCACCCTCCGGGGGAGCGCCGCACACGCCTCCCAGCCCGACTCGGGCGCGAACGCCGTCGCGGCGTTGGAGGGGGCGCTCGCGGCGGTCCGCGGGTTCGACGACGGGCGCGACCCCCACCCCAGACTCGGCGCGCCGACGCTCGTCCCCACTCGGGTCGCGGGCGGCGAGGCGTCGAACCAGGTGCCCGCCGAGGCCCGGGTGACGCTCGACCGCCGGTCGGTGCCGCCCGAGACCGCCGACGGGTTCGCGGAGTCGCTCGCCGCCGCGGTCCGCGGGGCGGTTCCCGACGCGGTGGGGGTGAGCTTCGACCTGACCGACCGGGAGACGCCGTTCCTCGAAGCGTTCGACACCGACCCGGAGCACGAACTGGTCCGGGCGGTGTCGGCGGCGGCGCGCGAGGCGGGTCGCGGCGGCGACGGGACGAACGACGCGCCCGACGGGACGAACCGCGCGCACGAGGGGACCGACGCGGGCGGCGACAGCGGCGACGGCGCGGTCCGGCCGTTCGGCGCGGCGACGGAGGCGTCGTACTTCGCACCCGCTCCGACCGTCGTGTTCGGACCGGGCCACCTCGCGGACGACGAGGGCGGCGTCGCCCACAGCGACCGCGAGTACGTCCGGGTCGACCGGGTGCGGACCGCGGCGACGGCGGTCACCGACGCCGTCGGTCGACTGCTCGACTGACGGGACCCCGCTTCCGGGCCGCGACTGCGACCCCTTTTCCCGTTGCCCGCCGTAGCCGGGAGCCATGTGTACGCTCGTCCTCGCGTGGCGCGCCTTCGCCGACGCGCCGGTCGTCGTCGCGGCCAACCGCGACGAGGCGGTCGACCGCCCCTCCGACCCGCCCGCCGAGTTGGAACCGGGGGTCGTCGCGCCCCGCGACGCCGAGGCCGGCGGGACGTGGGTGGGGTACGCCGACACCGAGTCCCCGTCGGGGCTGTTCGCCGGCGTCACCAACCGATGGGTGGAGGGGCTGGCGGCCGAGCGCTCGCGCGGGCTGCTCGTCCGCGACTGCCTCCGCGCCGACTCCGCGGAGGACGCCGCGCGCCTGGTCGAGGAGTCGTGTCGCGAGTACGAGTACGACGGGTTCAACCTCGTGCTCGCGGACGCGAACGCGGCCCTGTTGCTGGAGTGGGACGGCCACCTGTCGGTGACGAACTTCGACCCCGGGGTGCACGTGGTGGGGAACGTGGGCCACGACGGCACGTACTTCGAGCCGGCCGGCCGGCCGGAGGCCGGTCCCGAGGAGGCGCACGACGCCCGTCGCCTGCTCGACGCCCTGCGACCCGAACCCGGCGAGACGGCGGAGCCGTGGTTGGCGCGGGCGGGCGACGCGCTCGGCGATCACGAGTTCGGCGTCTGCGTCCACACCGACCGCGGGTACGGCACCCGCTCGTCGTCGCTGCTCCTGTTGGGAACTGGCGGCCGGCGGCGCTACGAGTTCGCCGACGGGCCGCCCTGCGAGACGGCGTACGAGGTGGTCGTCGACGACGACGGCGCGGGCGACGGCGGCGGAGCGACGTAGCGGTCGCCGACGGCGACCGGAGCGGCGGCCCGGCCCGCGAGAGCCGGACGGACGACGAACCGGAAGGCGAAAGTTAAACGGGCGCCGCCCCCAGAGGTCGGGTATGAGCGTCTCGGACCTCGAAGCCGACCTCTCCGACGACGAACGGGCGGGGCTGGAACTCGTCCGCCAGTCGGGCGGTATCCACCAGAGCGACTTCTGGAAGGAGCTCGACGTCTCCTCGCGGAAGGGCAGCCGCATCGCGGACAAACTCCACGAACTCGACCTGATCGAACGCGAGGACGCGGTGTACGACGGCCACAACACCTACCTGCTCCAGCCCACCGCCGCCGACCTCGACTTCTCGCTGCTGATGGCGGGGGACATGCTCTCGCCGTTCATCGGCGAGGAGGAGATAGACCCCAACGGCGACGCGTTCACCCAGTGGCTGATGAACCTCGCGTACGAGGAGTACTGAGCTCTCGCCGACCGCTACGCCGTTGGTCCGCCGGTTCTCCCGACCGCTCGCCGCCGCAGCGACAGCGACCGAACCGCCTCGGAAGCCCCCGCGTCGTGCGCTCGGGGGACTCGCTGCGTGCCTCGCTCGCTCGCGTTCGCTCGTGCTCCGGTGCTCGGTTCGTCCGCCGTCGCGCACGACGCGGCCCCTTCCGGTCCCACTCGCGCCGGTCGGGCGGGTCGCCGCGTGTCGGCGGTCGGGGTCGTTGCGTGTCGGCGGTTCGGGTCGCCGCGTCGGACTCCCCCGACGTCCCGGCGGGGAGTCGGCGAGCATCGCTCGGCGTGTCAGTTCGCGCCGTCGCGTTCCTCCGGTTCGTCCAACTCGTCCACGAGTTCGCCGCCGTAGCCCACGTACGTCGCGGGGGTGAGCGCGTTCAACTCCTCCCGCACCGACTCGGAGACGTCCAACTCCGCGAACAGGTCGCGGAAGTCGTCGAGCGTCGTGCGGCTCCCCCTCGTCAGTTGCTTCACGCGCTCGTAGGCGTCGGTGTCGCCCTCCCGTCGGAGGACGGTCTGGACCGCCTCGCCGATCACTTCGGGGTTGGATTCGAGGTCGTCGCGCATGACGCGCTCGTTCGGCGTCACCTTCGAGAGCCCCGCGTCGGTCTTGGTGTAGCCGATCAGACAGTGGGCGAGCGCCGCGCCGACGTTCCGTTTGACCGTCGAGTCCGAGAGGTCCCGCTGGAGCCGCGAGGTGGTGACGTAGTCCGCGAGGAACGTGAGATCCGAGTTGGCCTTCGAGAGGTTCCCCTCGCTGTTCTCGAAGTCGATGGGGTTCACCTTGTGGGGCATCGTCGACGACCCCGTCTCGCCGTCGACGGTCTCCTGTCCCAGATAGCGGTCGGAGACGTACAGCCACATGTCGCGGTCGCAGTCGAGGAGGACGTTGTTCGCCCCCCGGAGCGCGTCGAAGAGGGCCGCGAGGTCGTCACACGGATTGACCTGCGTCGACAGCGGCGTGTGCTCCAGCCCGAGCGACCGGACGAACGACGCCGAGAACCCGCGCCAGTCCACGTCGGGGTAGGCGGCGCGATGGGCGGCGTACGTGCCCGACGCGCCCGCGAGTTTGCCCGAGAGGCCGTCGGTCGCCTCCGACACCCGCCCGAGCGCGCGGCCGAGGCGGGCGGCGTACACCGCCGCCTCCTTGCCGAACGTCGTCGGCGTCGCGGGCTGACCGTGCGTCCGCGCGAGCATCGGCAGGTCGCGGTGCTCCCGCGCCATCGCGGTCAGGGCGTCGCGCACCTCCCGCAGCGCGGGCACCAGCACCGACTCGACGGCGGGCCCGACGAGCAGGCGCTGTGCGAGGTTGTTCACGTCCTCGCTGGTCAGCCCGAAGTGGATCCACGGGTGGACCCGCTCGGGGCTCCGGGTTCGGAGGAAGTACTCGACCGCCTTCACGTCGTGGTTGGTGGCGTCGTACCCCTCGGCGCCCTCGGTCTCCAACCGCTTGACCAGGCGGGCGTCGTCGGCGCCGAACGACTCGTAACAGTCGCGGAGGTCCGAGCGCTCGGCCTCCGAGAGCGTCAGGTCGACGCCGTCGGCCTCGGCGAGCGCACACAGGTACTCGACTTCGACGCGGACGCGCGCGCGGACGAGCGCCGCCTCGCTCGCGTACGGGACCAGCGGCTCCGTCCGACTCGCGTACCGGCCGTCGAGCGGCGAGACGGCCGCGAGCGGGTCGTCGCGGGGGAGGTTCACGCCCGCCGATGCCGCCGCGGCGGGGAAAGTCGTTCCGGTCGCGTCTGGCCACGAGCTTGCATACTCTCGCGGGTGTCAGCGCACTTCGACGGCATCCGTATCCACGTGGATGCATACGCCCGCGGGCCGGACCGCAACCGTTTTTCCGTCGGCGCGGGAGCGGTCGCGTATGCAGGTAGCCGGCATGGCGAGCAACCGCGGGCGGAACCTCCTGGCCATCGCGGACCGCGCCCCCGGCGGGGCCGAGTTGGCGGTGGTGCTCACGAACGACGCCGACGCGCCGGTGCTGGAGGCGGCAGCCGAGCGCGGCATTCCGACCGAGGTGGTCCAACGCGACGAGGACGAGGAGCGCGAGGCCCACGAGGCGCGCGTGGTGGAGGCGCTGTCGGCGTACGACGTCGACCTGGTCTGTCTCGACGGGTACATGCGCGTGCTCACCGACGAGTTCATCGACACGACGCCGACGACGCTCAACGTCCACCCGTCGCTGCTGCCGTCGTTCAAGGGGCGGAACGCCCACGAGCGGGTGCTCGACGCGGGCGTCAAACAGACCGGCTGTACCGTCCACGTCGTCACCGAGGACGTCGACGGCGGCCCCATCGTCACCCAGGAGGCGGTCCCCGTCTACGAGGGCGACGACGAGGCGTCGCTGAAGGAGCGCGTGCTCCACGAGGCGGAGTTCCGCGCGTACCCCCGCGCGGTGGCAGCGTTCGCGGAGGGCCGCGTCGAGGTGGACGAGGCCGCCGAGACCGTCCGCGTCGACGGCGACGAGGGCGGCGACCTGCCCGCGCGCCGGACGACCAGCGAGGACCGGGTGCGGGAGCTTCGGTACGGCGAGAACCCCCACCAGGACGCCGCGCTGTACGCCGACACGACGGCGACGGAGGCGAACGTCGTCGACGCCGAGCAGTTGAACGAGGGGGCGAAGGCGCTGTCGTACAACAACTACAACGACGCCGACGCCGCGTTGAACCTGGTCAAGGAGTTCGACGACCCCGCGGCCGCGGTGATCAAACACACCAACCCCGCGGGCTGTGCGACGGCGGCGACGCTCGCCGACGCGTACGCCGACGCGCTCTCGACGGACGCCAAGTCGGCGTTCGGCGGCATCGTCGCGCTCAACCGCGAGTGCGACGCCGAGACGGCCGAGCGGGTGGCCGACTCGTTCAAGGAGGTGGTGGTCGCGCCCGGCTACACCGACGACGCGCTCGCGACGCTCTCGGAGAAGTCGAACCTCCGGGTGCTCGACGTGGGCGAGTTGGGCGAGGGCGACGACCGGTACGGCGAGCGGTTCACCGAGAAACCCGTCGTCGGCGGCCGCCTCGTTCAGGAGCGCGACTTCCAGTCGCCGACCCGGGCGGACCTCGAAGTCGTCACGGAGCGTTCGCCCACCGACGAGGAGTACGAGTCGCTGCTGTTCGCGTGGCGCGTCATGAAACACGTCAAGTCGAACGGCATCCTGTTCGCGACGGGCACCGAGACGGTCGGGGTGGGGATGGGGCAGGTGAGCCGCGTGGACGCGGTGACGCTCGCGGCGATGAAGGCGGAGAAGGACGCCGAGGGGAAGTCCGCCGACGGCGCGGTGATGGCGTCGGACGCGTTCTTCCCGTTCCCCGACGGCATCGAGGAGGCCGCCGACGCCGGGATCCGAGCGGTGATCCAGCCCGGCGGGAGCGTCAACGACGACGACGTGATAGCGGCGGCCGACGACCACGACATGGCGATGGTCTTTACGGGCGACCGGAGCTTCCGTCACTCCTAGAACGAACCTCTTTTAACGGGGTGGCTTCCTCGCGGCCGGCGGAGCCGGCCGCTGCGGAGAGCCACCCCGCCAAAACCCGTTCATGCTGTCGGATTCCGGAGAAATCCGACTGCCAACAGGACCGCGCAGCGGTCCTGTGATGCCAAAAGGGCCGCTCGCTCGGGCCGCCGGAGGCGGCCCTCGCTCGCGGTGACGTGGGCTACTGCCCCCACAGCGAGACTCCCGCTACCGCCCATGAAAAATTACTATAACCATAGTAAAGACACAGAAACGCCTAAGGACGCCCGTCACGTAGGTTGAGGTGTAATGAGCGTAAACGCGAGCGAGACGGGGGAGGCAACGGGGACGAGTGAACTGGAGACGATCCTGCTGGCGGTCGGCGGCACCGACGGCGCGCGCGTCGACTCGCTGGTCGAGGCGGTCCGGGAGGTCGCCGGTCCGACGGGCGCGCGGGTCGTCGTCGCGCACGTGTTCGACCCGGCGACGTACGACGACACCGTCGACCGCGTCGTCGGCACCGACCGCGGCGACATCGGCGCGGACGAACTCGCGGCGCGGATGACCGTCGTCCGGGACGTCCAGAAGCGACTCGCCGCCGAGGGCGTCGAGGCCGAGGCCCGCGGTGCGGTCGGCAACCGCGGCGACTCCGTCGTCGAGATCGCGGATGCCGTCGGCGCCGACCGCGTCGTGATCGGCGGGCGCGAGCGGTCGCCCGCGGGGAAGGCGCTGTTCGGCAGCACCGCCCAGTCGGTGATGCTCGGCGCGCCCTGTCCGGTGACGTTCGTCCGGGACTGAACGGGAACGCGGCCGGCGGCGGTCGGCCCGCGACGACGCGGTGACCCGGCGGGGGGACCGGGTCGTCGCGCACCGCGGCGGCGGGAGGCGAGTGGGTCGTCCGGCCGTGCCGCTCCGTTAGCCTCAAGCCCCGGCCGCCGGTCCGTGCGCGTATGGAGTACTACGAGGCGGCGAACTTCCTCTTCGGTCTCCGTCGCTTTCAGGTCGACCCGGGCACCGAGTCGGTGCGCGACCTGCTCGCCCACCTCGGCGACCCCCACGAGGGCACCGAGTTCGTCCAGGTGGCGGGGTCGAACGGGAAGGGGAGCGTCGCGCGGATGCTGGAGTCGACGCTCCGCGCCGACGGACGGACGGTCGGTCTCTACACCTCGCCGCACTTCGAGGACCTCCGCGAGCGGATCCGCGTCGACGGGCGGATGATCCCCGAGCGGGCGGTGACGGCGTTCGTCGAGGAGGCGAAGCCGTGGCTGGTCGAGCGCGCGGCCGACGGCGAGCCGCTCACGTTCTTCGAGGTCGTGACCGCGATGGGCGTCTGGCGGTTCGGGCGGGCGGACGTCGACGTCGCGGTCCTGGAGGTGGGGATGGGCGGCGAACTCGACGCGACCAGCGTCGTCGACCCCGTCGCGGCGTGCGTCACCACCGTCTCGCTCGAACACACGGCGGTGCTCGGCGACACCGTCGAGGAGATAGCGACGACGAAAGCGAAGGTCGCGCCCGCAGACGCGCCGCTGGTCACCGCGACGACGGGAGCCGCCCTCGACACCGTCCGGGAGGTGGCGGGCGAGGTGGTGACCGTCGGCGGTCCCGGCGACGGTGCGGACGTGACCGCCGAGTACGGCGGCGCGGTGACCCACCAGGAGTCGCGCGTCTCGCTGGCGGGCGACGACTGGCGGGTGGAGACGCGACTTCCCCTGCTCGGCGCGTACCAGGCCACCAACGCGGGCGTCGCGGCCGCGCTCGCCCGACAGGTCGGCGTCGACGACGCGGCGCTCGCGCGCGGACTCCGGTCGGCCCACTGGCCCGGCCGGTTCGAGGTGATAGAGACCGAGCCGTTCGTCGTGCTCGACGGCGCGCACAACCCCGACGCGTGCGCGACGCTCGCGGCCGCGCTCGACGAACTCGACTTCGACTCGCTCCACCTCGTCTTCGGCGCGATGCACGACAAGGACCACGACGAGATGGCGGCCGCGCTGCCCGACCCCGAGACCGTCCGGACCTGCGCGCCCGCGACCGACCGCGCGGAGGACCCCGAGGTGCTCGCGCGCGTGTTCGAGCGCGCGACCGACGCGGACGTCCGTCCGAACCCGAGCGTCCCGGACGCGCTCTCGGCCGCCCGCGACGCCGCCGGCGCCGACGACTGCGTGCTGCTCGCGGGGTCGCTGTTCTGCGTCGCGGAGGCGCGGACCGCGTGGACGCGGACGGCGACGCCGAAGGCGGTCGACTCCCCCGAACGCGCCGCCGACGTGCTCCGGGGGGCGAACGCGCCGCCCGACGCGGTCGACCGCGCGCGCGAGGAGGCGGTCCACCGCGTCGTCGAGACGCGGGTGACCGAGCGGCAGGCGGCCGTCCTCGAACGACGGATGCCCGCGGTCGGCGGCGACTGCGTCACGTCGGGACTCGACGGCGGCGGCGAACTCCACGAGGTGGTGCTGACGGGGACGCTCGGCGCGTTCCGGCGACTGGTCGCCGACCTCGACGGCGCGAGCGCGGGCGGGACGGCCGGACCGAACGGGGCGGGCGGGCTCTCGGACGTGGCCGACCGGGTTCGCCGAGCGGCCGGTCTCGACGCCGGCCCGCCGGGCCGCGGCTACCCCTGGGAGGAGGGGACCGCGGTGATGGGCGTGCTCAACGTGACGCCCGACTCGTTTCACGACGGCGGGGAGTTCTTCGACCGCGAGGACGCACTCGCGCGGGCCGAACGGTTGGTCGAGGCGGGCGTCGACATCGTCGACGTGGGCGGCGAGAGCACCCGGCCCGGCGCCGAGGAGGTGGCCGTCGAAGACGAGATCGCGCGGATCGTCCCGGTGATCGAGGCGATCGCCGGCGTGGACGCGCTGGTGTCCGTCGACACCCGGAAGGCCGAGGTCGCCGCAGCCGCACTCGACGCGGGCGCGGACCTCCTCAACGACGTGACCGGGCTGGAGGACCCCGAGATGCGATTCCTCGCGGCCGAGCGGGACGTGCCGGTGATCGTGATGCACAGCATCGACGCGCCGGTCGACCCCGACACCCGGGTGGAGTACGACGACGTGGTCGGCGACGTGATCGACCAGTTGCGCGAGCGAGTGCTGCTCGCGGAGAAGGCGGGCGTCCCCCGCGAGCACGTGGTCGTCGACCCCGGGGTCGGCTTCGGCAAGTCGAAGCGGGAGAACTTCGAGATGCTCGGGCGACTCGGCGAGTTCGACGCGCTGGGCTGTCCCGTCCTGTTCGGCCACTCCCACAAGTCGATGTTCGAACTCGTCGGCGGCGAGGGCGGCGACGCCGGCCCGGAGACGGTGGCGGCGACCGCGCTCGCGGCCGCCAACGGCGCCGACATCGTCCGCGTCCACGACGCCGCGGAGAACGTTCGGGCGGTCCGGGTCGCGGCGGCCGCGGCCGACCCCGAGGGGTTCGACCCGCCGGGCACGGGCGAGGATGAGTGACGGACCGGGCGCGGACGGGACCGACGGCGTCAGCGACGCGGCCGGGACCGACGACGCGAGCGACGACGGCGGGACGAGCCACCCGCCGTACGAGGCGGTGACGGCCCACCCCGAGGGCGACGCCACCGTCTCGCGGTACGTCCGCGCCGCCCGCGAGTACGGTTTCGGCGGCGTCGTCGTCCGGACGCGTGGGGCCGAGTTCGACGCCGACGCGCTCGAATCGCGGTACGGCGTCGACGTGGTGCCGGCGGTGGAGATCGCCGCGGACGCGCCCGACTCCGCGAGCGGGAGCGTCGGCAACTTCCGACCCGAGTTCCCTCTCCTGTCGGTGCGCGGCGGGACGGACGCGCTCAACCGGTTCGCGGTCGAGCAGGACCGCGTGGACGTGCTCGCGCGGCCGATGGCGGGCGACGGCGACTTCAACCACGTGCTCGCGAAGGCGGCCGCGACCCACGGCACCCGCGTCGAGTTCGACTTCGGACCCGTGCTCCGGGCGTCGGGCGGCCGGCGCGTGAAGGCGCTCAAGGGGCTGCGGAAGCTACGCGAACTCGTCTTTCAGTACGACGCGCCGTTCGTCGTGAGCGGTCGGCCCGCCTCCCACCTCGAACTCCGCGCGCCGCGGGACCTCGTCGCGGTGGGGGAGGCGGTGGGGTTCCCCGCCGACGCGGTGCGGGCGGGACTCGCGGAGTGGGGACGGCTCGCGGCGCGCAACCGCGAGCGTCAGTCCGATTCGTTCATCTCCCCGGGGGTCCGACTGGGAGGGTGTGAAGAAGACGATCGATGAGCACGCCGAGCGGTTCTCGGAGATCGCCGACTCGTACGACGACGACAAGACGCCCGAGTACGAGGCGTGCGCGAGCCTGGTGATCGAACGCGCCGCGCCGAGCGCGACCGACACGGTGCTCGACGTGGGATGTGGGACGGGCGCCATCGCGCTCGCACTCGCCGCGGAGGCGGAGCGGGTGGTCGGCCGCGACATCAGCGACGGGATGCTCGACCGCGCGAGAGAGAAGGCCGACGAGCGGGGGCTGGAGAACGTCGAGTTCGGCTACGGCGAGTTCCGCGACCCCGACTACGACGGCGTGGCGAACGTCGTCGTCTCCAACTTCGCGCTCCACCACCTCGGGGAGGCGGAGAAACGGGAGGCGATCGAGACGATGGCGGGACTCGACGGCGGCGGCAGCGACGCGCGGTTCACCGCGCCCGGGCCGCGTCGGATCGTCCTCGGCGACGTGATGTTCTTCGGGTCGCCCGACCCCGACGAGCCGTTCTACGGTCCCGGCGTGGACGACCCCTCGACGGTCGGGTCGCTGGTCGAGATGTTCACGTCGGTCGGCTACGCCGTCACGCACGTCGACCGCGTCCACGACCAGGTCGGCGTGATCACGGCCGAGCGACTCCCGGACGACGGGCGCGCCGAGTGAGCCGGGGGAGCCAGTGAAACACCTCCCGAAGCACGTCCGCCCCCGGTGGCGCTACCTCGCGGTCGGCATCGAGACGTGGCCGGGTGCGAGCCTCTCGCGGGGGGCGTTCCAGCGGGAGGCGTGGTACGCCGCCCAGAACCTGCTGGGGGACGCCGGCAGCGCCGACGCCGACGTGACGGTGGTCCGCTTTTCGCACGCGGCGGGCGCGGGCGAGGCGGCGGTGCGCGCGCGCCGCGACGAGGTGGACGCGACGCGGGCGGCGCTCGCGTGTCTCGACGCGGTGGACGGGACGCCGGTCGGACTCCGCGTGCGGGGAGTCTCGGGGACGATCCGGGCGTGTGAGGAAAGGTATTTAGGACGCGCGGGCGGAATCCGTGACGAGAGAGACGTCGTGTTCGGGACCGATCGACGGCGGGGCCACGCGCGCGACGGCGCGGTGGATATCGAGACGCCGTCGGGGTTCGTGGGCGCGACGGACGCCGACATCTCCGATACATAACAATGCAGGGACAAGCCCAACAGCAGGCGTACGACCGGGGTATCACTATCTTCTCCCCGGACGGTCGCCTCTACCAGGTCGAGTACGCGCGCGAGGCGGTCAAACGCGGGACGGCGAGCATCGGGGTCCGGACGGCCGACGGCGTGGTGTTGGCCGCGGACAAGCAGTCGCGCTCGCCGCTGATGGAGCCGGAGTCCGTCGAGAAGCTCCACAAGGTCGACGACCACATCGGCATCGCGAGCGCCGGCCACGTCGCCGACGCGCGCCAGCTCATCGACTTCGCGCGTCGGCAGGCGCAGGTGAACCGCCTCCGCTACGGCGAGGCGATGGGCATCGAGACGCTGACGAAGACGGTGACCGACCACATCCAGCAGTACACGCAGGTCGGCGGCGCGCGGCCGTTCGGCGTCGCGCTCATCATCGGCGGCGTCGAGGACGGCGAGCCCCGCCTGTTCGAGACGGACCCCTCCGGCACTCCCTACGAGTGGAAGGCGCTCTCCATCGGCGCCAACCGGACGGACGTCCGCGAGTACCTCGAGGAGGGGTACGACGAGGAGCTGTCGCTCGACGCGGGTATCGAACTCGCGTTGGGCGCGCTCGCGGAGACGGGCGACGACGACGAGGGGCTCACCCCCCAGGGGGTCGGTCTCGCCACCATTGACGCCGACGACCCGGAGTACCACGACCACGACGCCGCCAGCGTCGAGGGCTACCTCGACGAGTTCGACCTGCTCGCCTCCGGCGACGAGGCGGGGAGCGACGACGGCGGCGACGACCAGTCGGGCGAGCAGTAACCCCGACCCGCTGTCTCCCGGCGCGTGCCGTCTCGCGTCGCGACGCCGCTTTTCCCGCCCGGAACCACCCGACACAGCCGTGGCTGGGCGGGGAGCGGCCGGCCGAAAAACGCGGTGGGGGTCGACGACGTGGGCTGGACGCGACGCGCCCACCGACGGTCGGATCTTTACTCGGCGTAGAATAAACCTTTTGCCGACGGACGCCCACCGGTGTTCATGGACGCTATCGCGGTGCGACGGGGGGAGACGACACCGACGCTGGTCGACGTACCCCGGCCCGAACCCGCGGCGGGCGAGGCGCTGGTTCGGGTGCTGCGGGTCGGCGTCGACGGGACCGACCACGAGGTGCTCGCGGGGGGTCACGGCGGGTTCCCCGCGGACGACGACTACCTGGTGCTCGGCCACGAGGCGGTCGGCGTCGTCGCCGACGCGAACGGGACCGACCTCGACGAGGGACAGGTCGTCGTCCCGACGGTGCGCCGGCCGCCGAACCCCGGCGGGAACGACTACTTCGCGCGCGGCGAACCCGACATGGCGCCCGACGGCCAGTACCACGAGCGCGGCATCGTGGGCGCACACGGGTTCATGGCCGAGTACGTCACCAGCCCCGCCGAGTACCTGGTCCCGGTCCCCGACGAGGCGGCCGACCTGGGCTTTCTGGTCGAGCCGATATCGATCACGGAGAAGGCGCTCGAACACGCGCGCGCCGCGCGCTCGGCGTTCGAGTGGACGCCCGAGTCGGCGCTCGTGTTGGGCAACGGCAGCCTGGGACTGCTCACCCTCGCCATGGTGTCGGAGGGCGTCGACCGGACGTACTGTCTGGGCCGGCGCGACCGGCCCGACCCGACGGTCGACCTGATCGAGGAGTTGGGGGCGACGTACGTCGACTCGCGGGAGACGCCCGTCGCCGAGGTGGCCGACGCCTACGAGGGGATGGACCTGGTGTACGAGGCGACGGGGTACGCCCGGCACGCGCTCGACGCCGTCCACGCGCTCGCGCCCAACGGCGTGGCGGTGCTGTTGGGCGTGCCGGACCCGTGGGAGATCGAGGTGGACGCCGGCGCGTTCCACCGCGAACTCGTCCTCCACAACAAGGCGCTCGTCGGGTCGGTCAACTCCAACGTGAGCCACTTCGAGCGGGCGGTCGACACGCTCGCGGACCTGCCCGAGGGGTTCCTCGACGAGTTGGTGACCGGGGTGTACGGGCTCGACGAGTTCGAGCGCGCGTTCGCGGATGACGACACCACTATCAAGACGGCCGTGGAACTCTCGACGCGATGAAGAACGTCGACGACCTCATTGAGGACGCCACCGAGTTGGCCGAGCGGGGCCTGTCGAAGGGGGAGATCGCGGACGAACTCAACGTCTCCCGGGAGACGGCGTCGTGGCTGGTCGACCGCGCGGGGGCCGAGGCGGGTCCCACTTCGGGCGTCGGAGGGGTGCCCAGCGGGCCGCAGGACATCCACGTCGACTGGAACGCCATCGGGCGCGACAGCACCCGGCTCACCCACATCGGGCGCGCGATGGCGGACCTGCTCGTCGACGAGGGG
The DNA here is from genome assembly GCF_000495475.1 of Candidatus Halobonum tyrrellensis G22. Taxonomy (GTDB): domain Archaea; phylum Halobacteriota; class Halobacteria; order Halobacteriales; family Haloferacaceae; genus Halobonum; species Halobonum tyrrellense. The sequence continues at coordinate 15,980 of NZ_ASGZ01000012.1, forward strand.
GCGGACGTCGACCTGACGGTCGGCATCGAGAAGGCGGGCACGCCGCTGGCGACGACGATCGCCCGGGAACTCGACACGGACCTCGCGGCGTACGCGCCCGCGAAACACCAGTGGAACGAGGGCGACATCGACGAGCGCGGCGGCGGGTTCTCGCGCAACTTCGCGCCGATCCGCGACCGGGACTGTTTCGTCGTCGACGACACCGTCACCTCGGGGACGACGCTGACGGAGACGGTCGAGGCGGTCCAAGAGGAGGGGGGTAATCCCGTCGCCTGCGCGGTCATCGTCGACAAGCAGGGACTCGACGAGGTGGCCGGCGTCCCGGTCCACTCGCTCATCACGGTCGTCGGCGTCGGGCGCGAGTGAGCGGTCGGGTGACCGCCGGTCGGCGTCCACCGACGGCGCAACCCCTTTCAAGGCGTCCGCCCGTAGTATACCCATGACGTTCCAGCCCGGAAGCGACCTCTCCGACGATGAGGTTCGAGAGCGCGTCGACACCGCCATCGAGGACAACGACGTCGTGCTGTTCATGAAGGGCAACCAGTTGATGCCCCAGTGCGGCTACTCGAAGCGCGCGCTCGAACTGATCTCCGGACACGTCGACGAGTTCGAGACGGTCGACACCCTGCCCGCGCTGGAGTCGTTCCGGGCGGCGCTCTCCGAGCACAGCGGCTGGGAGACCATCCCGCAGACGTACGTCGACGGCGAGTTCGTCGGGGGGAGCGACATCCTCGCGGAACTCGACGAGCGGGGGGAACTCGGCGACGCCCTCGCTGGCGCCGACGAGACGCCCGCGTAGGGCAGAGCTAATATAAGCACAGGGCACGTATAACCCGCTAAGCGGGCGTCACGCAGAAAATCCAGTCCGACTCCCACACCCACCATGTCAGGCCGTGTATACCGACTTCACTCGACGCTCGAACTGCCACTTGAGGACGTACAAGACCACTTCGATTCGAACCCGAAGCTCCCGGACAAGATAGACGACATCGACATCACCCGACGGAACAACACGCTCATCATCAAGGCCGTCTCCTCCGACGAGGAGATCAGCAAGTACACCCCCACCGCCCAGTTGAAGGCGAGCGTCTCGGAGACGCGCGTCTACGAGGAGGAGCCGCCGAAGACGGGCGGCGGGTGGATGCAAGAGGAGGAGGAGGAGATTCCGAGCGAACTCGTGGAGTTCGCCTGTTTCAAGGGCGACCGCGAGACGGTGCTCCAGAACACCGCGCTCCAGTTCCCCATGTTCGAGGTGCTCCGCGAGATCGCGCTGCTGTCGGAGAAGGGGACGCTCACCGCGATCACCGAGGTGGACGGCGAACTCCGCGCCCACCGGATCGTCGAGGGTGAGGAACGCCCCGCCAGCGTCGAAGTCGTCGAGAGTCCGCGCCAGAACGGCGGCGACGGCGGCGTCAACTGGCGCGACAACAAGTTCATCAGCTAACGTCGCCGCGACCCGTCGGATCGTCTCCTCGCCGTCGGCCACGTCTATCACGTCGGTCACTCGACAGCAGCCGCCCTCGGAGCGGCAGCGCCTCCGGGAACACCGGAACTCAGAACCTATCTCCGTCTCTTAGGTGGGTAGTTACCCGATGCGGCAGGTGCTCTGGTGGCTTATCGGCGCGGGGCGGCCGGAACCGCCTCCGTATCGTCCGCACGCTCCAGGAGCGCCCGATGAACACGAACCAACTCGCCGAGGAACTCGACTTGAACTACAAGACGGTCCAGCACCACCTCGAAGTGCTCGAGGAGAGCGCCGTCCTCACGACGCAGGGCGACGACTACGGGAAGATGTACTTCCTGACCGACCGGATGACCCGGAACCTCGACGTCCTCGACGAGGTGGCCGACCAGGCCGACATCGACCTCAGCGACAGCGGGGATACGTCACGATACGTGAACGCTCCGCGCTCGCCAAGACGGCGCTCGTCACCGGCGCGGCGGTCCTCGTCGGCGTCGCCGCCGCCGCGCTCGAACTGTTCCCGTTCCCGCCGGGCGGACCACCGCCGGAACTGCTGGTGCTCCTCATCCGGGTCGAACTGTTCGTCACGACGTTCACCCTCGTCATGCTGGTGGCGCTGACGGCGACGTACGCCGGTCTCTACCGCGACCTGCCGAACAAGTACACGCGGAGCATGCTCGTGTTGAGCGTCGCGCTCCTGCTGTATGCGGTCACGTCGAACCCGTACGTCCCCGTCCTCTTCGGGTTCCCGCTGCGGCCGGGCATCGGCCCGTTCGTCTTCCTCCCCGACGTGTTCGTCGGGCTGGCGATCGCGGTTCTCTTCTACCAGAGCCAGACGTGAGCGCCGGTGAGTCGGGTCGCGGTCCCCGACTCCGCCGCGCCCCACCCGCTACCGGCCGGTCGACGCGCGCGACTCTCCCGCGTCGAAGCAATCGGCGTCGACTCGGCGTGCGCGGAGCGGCCACTCGCTCCCGAGTGTGACGGCTGGTGGCCATCTTCCGGCCGTCGAGTCGCCACCCCGCCAACCCGGAAAACCGACGCGCAGCGATCGATCACCGAACGTAGGCCGTCGATACCCGCGATCGGTCGGAGCTACCGCCGCTTCGAGACCGGACGACCAGCGATCCGCCGGGTCGTGGGGATGCCCCGACACCACCGAGATCCATGTGACCGATGTACACGGTAGCCGGCGTCTGCGCGGCAGTTCGCGGGAGTAAAGCCCCAATATTCTTTATCGGGCAATTATATCTCATTAGTACATGCCAGAGGACTTCCCAGAGTACCTCGACGTGGACTACGGCGACGGCGAAGGCGAGTCCCCCGAGGACTACCCGTCGCTCGAACACAAGATCGAGAAGGCGATCGAGGTCACGAAGACCGGCCTCGAACAGTACGAGAACCCGGCCGTGATGTGGACCGGCGGGAAGGACTCCACGCTCACGCTGTACTTCGTGAAGGAGGTGTGTGAACAGCACGACCTCGAACTCCCGCCGACGGTGTTCATCGACCACTACCAGCACTTCGAGGAGATCCACGACTTCGTCGACCACTGGGCCGACGAGTGGGGCCTCGACGTGATCTACGCGCGCAACGAGGACGTCGGTGCGTACGCCGAGGAACACGACCTCGAACCCGGCGACGACATCCCCGTCTCGGAGCTCTCGGAGCACAACCAGCACCACGTCCGCGACCTGCTGGAGTACGAGGAGGACACGTTCCCGTTCCTGCTCGACACGTACGTCGGCAACCACCTGCTGAAGACGGTCGCGCTCAACGACACGCTCGAGGAGTACGACATCGACGGGATCATCTCGGGCGTCCGGTGGGACGAACAGGAGGCGCGCGCCGACGAGACGTTCTTCTCGCCCCGCCACGACCCCGAGATCTACCCGCCGCACGACCGGATCCAGCCGATCCTCCAGTTCGACGAGCGCGCGGTGTGGGACGTCTTCTGGAACTTCGTCGTCCCGGACACGGTCGAGGGCTACCCCGAGGGGCACGTCCCGCAGTCGGACACCGACCTGCCCGAGGGTCTGACCCAAGAGGACATCCCGGTGTCGCCGAAGTACTTCGCCGGCTTCCGCTCGCTCGGCAGCGAGGTGTCGACCGAGAAGGCCGACAACGAGCCGGCGTGGCTCCAGGACATCGAGAACACCACCGAGCGCGCGGGCCGCGCTCAGGACAAGGAGGACTTGATGGAGCGCCTGCGCGACCTCGGCTACATGTAAAGTCGGGCGCGTAGCCGCCTTCCGGCGACCGTACCGTTCTTTTCGAGCGACCGTCGACCGACCAGCCGCCGCGTCGGTCGACCGCTCGGCGCGGGCGTCGACCGGACACGCCGCCCCCGACCGCTCCGCCGAGCGAACCGGACTACTGGCCCGCCCGCGGTGGCGCGTGCACCGTGATAGCGGCTGTGCGTGTACGGTTATGCTCCGAGCCGCCGTCCGTTCGGACGTGACTGCCACCGCTCCACGCGACGTCGACTACGAGGCGGGTACCGGGACGAGCGCGGCCGACTACCCGACGCTCGCGGCCAAACTCGAACAGGCCGCCGCGGTGACCGCGACCGCACTCGACGCGTACGACCGCCCGGTCGTGCTCTGGACCGGCGGCAAGGACTCCACGCTCGTCCTCTACGTCGTCCGGGAGGTGGCGCGCGAACGCGGCGAGGCGGTCCCGCCCGTACTCTTCATCGACCACTTCGCGCACTTCCCCGAGACGCTCGCGTTCGCCGAGCGGTGGGCCGACGAGTGGGACCTCGACCTCCGGGTCGTCCGCAACGAGCGGTTCGCGGCGCTCGACCCCGCGGTCGGCGACGAGTTCGCGGTCGCGGACCTCGACGGCGAGACCCGCGCCGAGCTCGACCGACTCGACTACGACGGCGAGACGCTGACGTTCGACCCCGACTCGCTGGCGGGGAACCACCTGCTGAAGACGGTGCCGCTCAACGACGCGCTCCGCGCGGGCGGGTTCGACGCCGCCTTCTCGGGCGTCCGGTGGGACGAACAGGAGGCGCGCGCCGAGGAGACGTTCTTCTCGCCCCGCCACGACGACGAGCGCGCCCCCTCGCACGACCGGGTCCAGCCGGTCCTCCAGTTCGACGAGCGCGCGGTGTGGGACGCGTTCTGGAACGTCGTCGTCCCCGACGCCGTCGAGGGCTACCCCGAGGGGCACGCCCCCGAGTCGGCGGCCGACCTCCCGACGGGGGTCGCCGTCGAGGATCTCCCCGTCTCGCCCAAGTACTGGGAGGGGTTCCGCTCGCTCGGAACCGAGAGCGGCTCCGGCGCGGCCGCGGACGACCCCGCGTGGGTACAGGACCTCGGCGACGGCGGCGAGCGCGCGGGCCGCGCGCAGGACAAGGAGGACCTGATGGGCCGGTTACGCGACCTCGGGTACATGTGAACGCCGACCCGGCCCGCTCCGACCGGGTGACCGTGTGACCGCGTCACCGCCGCCGGTTGCCGGTCCCGGGTTCGATCGGGATCCGCGTCCACCGCGACTCGCGGTCGCCCTCCTCGACGGTACGCGCCCGGAGGCGGGCGACCCGCTCGTCCATCGGGGGGTGGGTCGACAGCAGTCGGACCAGCGGGTGCTCCTCCTCGGCCCCGTCGCGCCGCCGGTACAGCGGCGGGAGCGGCACCGAGCCGCCGGCCGCACGGTCTATCTTTCCGAGCGCGCGCGCGAGCGCGAGCGGCCGGCCGGTCACCTCGACCGCGCGGTCGTCGGCGGCGTGCTCCCGGCGCCGCGAGTAGGCGCGGACGAACATCGTCAGCCCGACCAACAGGAGAGTCACCCCCTGTAACAGGCCGGTCCGGACCCGGCCGAGCGCGGTCCGGCGCCACGACTCGGGCGACCCGCGCACGAGCGCGACGCCGCGGGCGAGTCCGCCGGCGACGAACGCCAGCGGCGCGAGCACGAGCGCGACCGCCCCGGCGACCGTCTGGACGAAACTGTACGCGAACGCCTGTGTGAGGCTGTCGTACCCCTCGACGTGCGCGAGTTCGTGCGCCAACACGCCCTCCAGTTCCGGCGGGTCGAGCAGGCCGAACAGGGTGTAGTCGAGCACCAGCGCCGGCCGACTCCCGCCGAGCGCGAGCGCGTTCGGCTCGCCGAGGCGGGCGACGTACAGCGCCGGCGCTTCGAGGTCCATCGACTCGGCGAGGCGGTCGCGGATCCGGTGGACGCTCGGCGCGAGGTCGCGCGGGAGCGGGCGCGCGTCGAGACCGGCGAGCGCGCGCGCGGTCCCGAGCCGGTAGGTCAGGTAGCCCGACAGCACCGTCGCTCCGAGGAGGAGGGCGCCGAACGCGAGCGGGTCGGGACGGTTCGCCCAGACGACCCGGACACCCTCGTACAGCAGGTACGCCGCCGCCGTGTACGTCGCGATCGTGAGGGCGCCCACGGCGACCATGAGGGCGCGGAGACCGAATCCGGTCCGTCGCACGGAACCGGGTACGGGCCGCTCCGTCGAAACGGTTGGGGTCCGTACCGACGACGGGTCGGGAACCGTCACCGGTATAGCGGTCGACCGCCCACCCTCACCGCATGATGGACTCCGCGAGCGAGGCGGCGTGGGTGGGGCTCTTCTCGGGCGGGAAGGACTCCTCGTGGGCGCTCTACCGCGCGCTCGAGGAGGGGTTGGCCGTCCGCCGACTCCTGACCGTCCACCCGGCCGGCGACTCGTACATGTACCACGTCCCCGAGACGCGGCTCGCGACGCTCGCGGCCGAGAGTATCGGGATCGAACTCGTGGAGGTCGAACCCGACGACTTCGACGCCGGCGCCGCCGTCGACTCCGGCGCGCAGGGCGACGCCGAACTGGAGCCGATGGAGGCGGCGCTCCGCGATCTCTCGGCCGACCTGCCGCTCGCGGGCGTGACCGCCGGCGCCGTCGAGAGCGACTACCAGACCTCCCGGATCGAGGCGATGTGCGAGCGGCTGGGGGTCGACCTGTTCGCGCCGCTGTGGCAGCGCGACCCGCGCGCGCTCGCCGACGAGATGCTCGACGCCGGCTTCGAAATCACGGTCCTACAGGTGGCGGCCGCCGGTCTCGACGAGTCGTGGCTGGGGCGGACGCTCGACGCCGCCGCGTTCGACGAACTGGAGCGACTCGGCGACGAGTACGGCGTCCACCTCCTCGGCGAGGGGGGAGAGTTCGAGACGTTCGTCACCGACGGGCCGCACATGGACCGGCCGGTCGAACTCGACTACGGGACGGAGTGGGAGGGGTCGCGCGGCCGGGTCCGCGTGACCGACGCGCGTCTCGGCGACCCCGAGGAGTCGTAACCCGCCGGCGGGCGGTGCTGGCACCGTTCGTCGGCCGTCGTTACCCGTCGATGCCGTCGTGCAGTTCGGAGTGCGCGCCGATGAGCGCGCCCGAGAGGTCGAGACCGTCGATGATCGTCTCCTCGTCGATGATCGACTCGCGGATGTCGGCGTCGCGGATGATGGCGTTCTCGAACACGACCGAGCGGTCGAGCGACGAGTCGGTCACCTCCGCGCCCGCCATCACGTGGACGTTGTCGCCCATCTCGGAGTTCTCGACGGTGGCGTCGGGGTGGACGTAGTTGTCGCCGCCGAGCGACCACGCGACGGCTTCGAGGTACGACTCGGGCGTCCCGATGTCGAACCACGCGTCGTCGAAGGTGAACGCGTACACGTCCTCGCGGCTCTGTAGCCACTGGATGAACCAGCCCGGCTCGTCGGGGTTGTTGCCGTTCTCGAGGTACGTCTCCAGCTTCGGGAGCGTCTCCCGCGTGTACGCGTAACACGCGATGGAGACGAGCGTGCTCTTGGGGTCTTCGGGCTTCTCCTGGAAGTCGACCACCCGGTCGCCGTCGAGGTCGACGATGCCGTACGCCTTCGCGCGTTCGGCCGTCTCCACGTCGTACGCCGCGAGCGTGGAGGCGCCCTTCGACTCGAAGAAGTCGATGAACTCCGACATGCCGAACGAGATGAGGTTGTCGCCGGCGACCACCACGAGGTCGTCGTCGACGTTCTCGCGGTCGACCAGTTGGGCGAGCGCGCCGACGACGCCGAACTTCTCGGACTCGGCGCTGGTGTCCTCGACGGAGACGGTCGGCTTGTCGAACTCGGAGTCGGCGAGGTACTCCTCGAAGCGGTCGGCGAACCGCTCGTTCGTGCTCACGAACACCTCGTCGACCCGGTCGTCGTTCTCGAAGTCGTCGAACACCTGGTCGATGACGGTGCCGTCGCCGACCGGGAGGAACATCTTCGGCCGGTGTCGAGTGATCGGCCAGAGTCGAGTCGCGTACCCGCCGGCAAGTACGACTGCCTTCATGCTATACCGGTGGGTCCACGGGCACGGTTAAGTCGTTTTTGTGTGTCTCACCGAACCCGTCACAAAAACGAACGGTACAGGTCGCCGGCGCGGCACTCGAACCGGGGTCATCCCCCGATACGGGCCGAAAGGGTCTCGGTTCGGGGTCCCCTCGTCGTCCGTATGCCGGAGCGGACGACCCGCCAGCGGATCGCCGACCGCCTCCGCGACGCGCCCGCCACCGCGACGGACATCGCCGCGGACCTGGCGGTCCCGACGCCACAGGTGTACGAACACCTCCGTCACGTCGCGCAGTCGACCGAGGAGGCGGAACTGCTCGTCGCGCCCCCCGAGTGCGAGGACTGCGGCTTCGACGGGTTCGACGACCCGCTGAACGCCCCCTCGCGGTGTCCAGACTGCAAGAGCGAGAGCATCGCCGACCCCGTCTTCACCATCGAGGAGCGGTGAGCGCCCGCGGCGGGGACGGTTCGTCCCGTCCGACGCGGCCGTCCGCGCACGCCGAGTCCCGGTTCCCTACCGCCGCGGGACGCCCCCGGCCGGCGTCGGATGCTTTATTCTGTCCGGCCCACTACGGCGGGTATGCCAGTCGGCACGCGGACGGTGTTCGCGCTGATCGGCGGGGCGGTGCTGACGGTCGGGGTGCTCCTCCACGCGAGCGACCGGGAGGGACCCGGACTCGCGGCGTTCGCGGTCGGCTGTCTGTTCGCGTGCGGGTGGGCGTTCCTCGGGATGGAACTCGCACAGCGGGGGGTGACGTCGGCGCCCGCCGAGACGTACCTCTCGGGCGGGATGGCGGCGCTCGTGATGACGATCTACTTCGGGTTCCGGGCGAACGAAGTGTTGTTCTCCCGGGAGTAAAGTAGACGACTCGAAGCGAGTCCCCGGATCGACACCCTGTTTGTTTTCTTATCGGATTTCCTTGTGGTGAATGTATCGGTTCCCGTCGGGTCGATACCACAACCTTAAGTATGGGATACTGTTACGAGGGTGCGTATGTCCGACAACCAGACCGATTCCGGGCGGCGCCGGTTCATGAAGGGAACCGGGGTCGCCGCGGTGTCGCTCGGGCTCGCCGGCTGTTCGGGCGGGGGCGACGAGGGTACCGAGACCACGTCCGAGGGGACGACCTCCGAGGGGACCGAGACGACCGAGTCGACGCCGACCGAGGCCGGGAGCGCCGAGGACATCGAGGAGGGGGGCATCTTCAACTTCGGGATGGGGCAGCCGCCAAACAACATCAACCCCATCGCGTCGTCGTCCGCCTACTCCGGGGTCATCACCGACCGTATCTACGAGTCGGGCGCGGCGATCGACCCGGTCAACTTCGAGATGCACCCGAACGTCTTCACCGACTGGACGTCGGAGGAGATGGACGAGACCGGCGACGACGACCAGCCCAACGTTCGACTCCTGTTCAACGTCCGCACCGACGGGCTGACGTGGAACGACGGGACGGAGTTCACCGCCGAGCAGGTCGTCTGGTCGTACAACTACCTGCTCGAACAGATGCCGGGCGCGTACGTCGCCTCGCTGAACGCCATCGACGAGGTCAGCATGTCCGACGAGAGCGACTGGGACTGCGAGATGATCCTCAACAGCCCCGTCGGGACGTTCGCGTTCGACCAGTTCGGCATCCCGATCCTCCCGAAACACAAGTGGGAGGGCGTCTCCGACTTCAGCACCTACCAGCCGTACGAGAACGACGGACCCGTCGGTCTCGGGCCGGGCGTGGTCACGCAGTACCAGCCCGACACCTCGATCGAGGTGTCGTTCGCCGAACGCGAGGGCGAGTACAACCTCGCGAGCCTGCCGTGGCGCGAGGAGGTCAACGGCATCATCGCGGGCGGGCCGTTCATCGACGCGATGCGGATCAGCGTCTACTCCAGCGAGTCGGCGCTCACCCAGGCGTTCCTCGAAGGGGAGATCGACTCGCTGTACGACAACATCCGGACGTCGAGCATCGACGAGGTGGAGAACACCGACGGAGTGGAACTCGTCGACGGGTTCGACACGGGGTACAGCCACGTCTCGTTCAACCTCCGTCGCACCCCGCTCGACGACCTGCCGTTCCGGCAGGTCCTCGGGTTCGCCTTCGACGACGTCTACTGGGTCCAACAGCTCCAGCGCGGCTACGCCCAGAAGGGCGACTTCGTCATGCCGCCGGGGTACACCGCGGTCCGGCCCGAGACGAGCAACAACGCCGAACTGCTGACCGCGCCGGCCACGAACGCGTTCGACTTCCGGCAGGGTGACTCGCCGGGCGCCGTCGACGTCGACGGGGTCCGCTCGTTCCTCACCGAGGGGCAGATGATCACCGGCGAGGGCGGCACGTACGCCGGGTTCGACTACCCGGGGAGCCTGACGGGCGTCACCGCCAGCCAGACGGAGCCGAAACACGAGTACACGTTCGGCCCGGTCGAGTCGTCGGTGCTCCGGCAGTCCGACGCGGACCCCGACCAGGAGATCCGCGTCGACGGCGAGACGATCACCTCGATCAACGACGGCCCGCTGACGATGTTCGTCGACCCGCCGCAGGACTCGCCGCAGATGGCGAAGATGACCGAGAACTGGGTCTCCATGCTCCAGCAGATCGGCATCCCGGTCGAACAGCAGGTGCTGTCGTTCAACACCGCGCTGACCCGGGTGTACTCCGAGGAGAACTTCGACATGTTCGAGATGGGGTGGGTCAACCTCTCGCCGTTCGCGACCAACACGCTGTACGGGCTGTTCCACAGCGACAACGCGGACGACCACTCGGTCGCCGAGGGCGACGACGAGGAGAACAACACGTCCACGTCGCTCAACAACCCGATGGGGTACGGTCTCTTCGAGGACGCCACCGCCGACGACCTCATCTCGACGGCGCGGACGTCGCTCGACACCGAGGCGCGTAACGCGGCCGCCCGCGAGGCCGTCGAGAAGATCTACCTCGACTTCCCGACGATGGTCACCATGTACAACGTCGTCAAGTGGCCCGTCAACTCCGCCGAGTGGGACGGGTTCCTCGGCGACATCCCCGGTCCGGGGTCGACGTACCTCGGCGTCCAGATGCTCCAGGTCCACCAGGCCGGTTCGGGCTCGGAGTAACCCTCGGGCGACCGTCGCGGGCCCACCCCTCGCCCGCCGCGCCAGTTTCGGTTTCGGTCTATACGCCGTCGCACGCGCGTTTAACGTCCGGTACCGATGCAACACCTTCATAACTCATCCCCCAGTGATTTACCGCAAGACGCACGGTCTGACACCCCATGACCAGAATTAGTGGACGATACTTGGCGAAACGAATCGTCGTCTCCTACCTGACCCTCTTGGTCATCATGAGCCTCCTGTTCGTGCTCCTCCGGAGCATGCCGGGGTCGTTCATCACCAGCATGATCAACCCGCAGATGACGCGCGAACAGATCGAGCGCATCCGGGAGACGTGGGGGCTCAACGAGCCCCTCTGGCGGCAGTACGTCCAGTTCATGATCAACTACCAGACGGGCGACTTCGGCCGCTCGCCCACGTACAGCACCGCGGTCTCGGAACTCATGCTCCGCCGGCTTCCGCGGACGCTGATCCTGTTCGGGTCGACGTTCATCGTCGGCTACATCGTCGGGCCGCTGGTCGGCATGTACCTCGGCTGGTGGCGCGGGTCGAACAAGGACAAGAGCATCTTCAGTTCGTCGCTGCTGATGTACTCGATGCCCTCGTTTTGGATCGCGTGGCTGTTCATCTGGCTGTTCAACTACCACCTCGGCTGGCTGCCGAGTTCGTACATGTTCACGCAGTTCCCCGAGTTCGAGTGGACGGCGTTTACGGTGATGCGCGACGTGCTGTACCACCTCGCGTTGCCACTCCTGAGCGTCTCGTTCATCGGCTGGGTGGGCGCGATGCTGATCATGCGGCCGTCGATGAACAACGTGACCGAGGAGGGGTACGTCTTCCTCGCACGCGCGAAGGGACTCTCCGAGCGGACGGTGATGCTCAAACACGCCGCTCGGAACGCGCTCATCCCGGTCGCGACCGGTGCGATCGTCGGGCTGGCGTTCATCATCGACGGCGCGGTCGTCATCGAGAACGTGTTCAGTTGGCCCGGCATGGGACAGCTCATCGTCAACGCCGTGTTGAGCCGGGACTTCCCGGTGGCGCAGGCGGCGTTCTTCGTCATCGCCGCGCTGATCGTCGTGATGCGGCTGTTTACCGACGTGGTGTACACGTATCTGGACCCGCGGATCAAGTTCGGGGAGGGTGAGTGATGGCGACCGAACGCTCCGACGACCGGTCGACTCTCGAAGCGGCCAGAAAGCGGTGGGAGCCGCGGTTCGAACGCCTCCGCTCGGGGTGGAGCCGGTTCACCGAACACCGGATGGGCGTCGTCGGCCTGTTCATCTTCGTCGTCTACGTGCTGTGGGCGCTGTTCCCCGGGGTGTTCGCGCCCCACTCGACCCAGTGGGTCGCGTACCTGGGCGAACCGCCGTTCGACGCGCGACTGAGCGCCGAACAGATCGAGACGCTCCCGCACCCGCCCGCGTTCGGCGACCCGTTCTTCGCGCCGCTCGGCACCAACTCGGACGGCCAGGGGGTCCTCACGCTCCTGATCTACTCGGCGTACAACGCGATGTACATCGGGCTGGCGGCGGGACTGCTGTCGACGCTGGTCGGCGTACCGCTCGGGCTGATCTCGGGCTTCTACGGCGACACGTGGATCGACGAGACGATCCAGCGGTTCGTCGACATCATGTACGGCCTGCCGTTCCTGCCGTTCCTCATCGTCCTCGTGGCGATCCGGGGGATGTCGACGACGAACATCATCATCGGTATCGCGGTCACCTCGTGGCTCAACAACTGCATCGTCATCCGCGGCGAGACGCTCTCGCTGAAGGAGCGGTCGTACGTCGAGTCGGCGAAGGTGGCGGGCGCGTCGGACACCCGGATCATCTTCCGGCACATCATGCCGAACGTGCTCCCGCTGTCGTTCGTCTACCTCGCACAGGACGCCGCGGGGGCGATCCTCGCGCAGGCGTCGCTCGCGTACCTCGGGCTGGCCGACTTCACCTCGTTGTCGTGGGGGATCATGCTCCGCAACATCCAGAACAGCGGCTACGTCTTCCAAGCGTGGTGGTGGCTGATCCCGCCGGGGCTGGCGCTGATGCTCCTCGCGGCGGCGTTCTACTTCATCGGCTTCTCGATGGAGGACGTGACCAACCCACAACAGTAACTCAACATGACACTACTCGAAGTAGAAGACCTCTCGGTTCGGTACGCGGTCGACGACGACTCGGCGGTTCACGCGGTCGACCACGTCTCGTTCGACGTCGAGGCGGGCGAGACGTACGGACTGGTCGGCGAGTCGGGCTGCGGCAAGACGACGCTCGCCAAGAGCCTGATCCACCTGCTCGACTCGAACGGCTACGTCGAGTCGGGACACGTCTGGTACGACGGCACCCTCCCGGCGTGGGAGGACGACCACGGCGAGGCGAAGCAGGCGGTGATCGACGACCCCGACAAGCCGGTCCGCGGGGACGGCAAGACCGACCTCGCCGCGCTGTCGAACAGCCAGATCCGCGACGTCCGGTGGCGGGACATCGCGCTCATCCCCCAGTCGGCGATGAACGCGCTCAACCCCGTCTACAAGGTCGGCGACCAGATCACCGAGGCGATATTGCGACACGAGCCGGAGACTCCGAAACAGGAGGCCGACGACCGAGCGCGCGACCTGCTCGAACGCGTCGGGATCGAACCCGAGCGGGCGGACGACTACGCCCACCAGTTCTCGGGCGGGATGAAACAGCGCGCCGTGATCGCCATGGCGATGGCGTGCAACCCCGACATGCTGATCGCGGACGAGCCGACCACCGCGCTCGACGTGATCATCCAGGACCGCATCCTCGAGGAACTGGAGGCGATCCAAGAGGAGTTCGGCGTCTCGATCCTCGTCATCAGCCACGACATCTCGGTGATGGCGGAGATCTGCGACCGGATGGCGGTGATGTACGGCGGGAAGATAATGGAGTCGGGGCGGACCCGCGACATCTTCGAGGAGACGTCCAACCCGTACACGCTCGGGCTGAAGAACTCCTTCCCGACGATCACGGAGGCCGACCAGGAACTCGTCTCGATCCCCGGCACCCCGCCGACGCTGCGCGACCCCGAGGAGGGCTGTCGGTTCCGCGCGCGGTGTCCGTTCGCCATCGAGGAGTGTCACTCCTCGCACCCGCCGATGTACGACGTGGAGGAGGCCATCGAGACCGGTCGACTGGTCGAGGCGGCCGACCAGCGGGCGCACCGATCGGCGTGTTACCGAGTCGACGAACTCGACACGATCCGAACCCAAGCTACCAAGGAAGAAACATGGACGGAACAGACGATAGAGAGCCGCTAGTCGAAGTAGAGAACGTTCGCAAGCTGTTCGACCTGTCGCAGGGCATCGTCGACACCGTCCTGGGACGCGAGCCACAGCCCGTGCGGGCAGTCGACGGCGTCTCGTTCGAGATCCAACGCGGCGACACGATCGGGATCGCCGGCGAGTCGGGCTGTGGCAAGACGACGCTCGGGAAGCTCCTGGTGAAACTGTACGAGCCGACCGAGGGGACGATCCGGTTCGACGGCCGGGAGATCACCGACCTGACGAACGAGGAGGAGCGGGAGTTCCGCCAGCGGGTCCAGATGATCTTCCAGGACCCCTTCGAGTCGCTGAACCCGCGGATGACCGTGTTCAACACGGTGGAGGAGCCGCTCAAGATCAACGACATGGCCGACAGCTACGACGAGCGCCGCCGGCGCGTCAAGGAGGTGCTCGAGGACGTGGGACTCGGTCCCGCGGACGTCTACCTCGACGCGTTCCCCGACGAACTGTCGGGCGGCGAGCGCCAGCGGGTCGCCATCGCGCGCGCGCTCGTGGTCGACCCCGACTTCGTGGTGTGTGACGAGCCGGTGTCGATGCTCGACGTGTCGATCCGCGCGGGCGTGTTGAACCTGATGAAGCGGCTCCAAGACGAGTACGGGCTGACGTACCTGTTCATCAGCCACGACCTCTCGCTGATCCGGTACATGTGCGGTCGTGCGGGGATCATGTACCTCGGCAACATGATCGAGAAGGGACCGACGGACGACATCATCACCGACCCCAAACACCCCTACTCGGAGGCGCTGTTCGACGCGGTGCCGGACGTGGCGCTCGGCGACGAGCGCCGGCGGGCGAACGCCACCGGCGAGGTGCCCTCGCCGCGGAACCCCCCGAGCGGCTGCCGGTACCACCCGCGGTGTGCCCACGTCATCCCGCCGGACGACTGGACTGGCAGCCAGGACGCGTTCCGGCGCGCACTCCAGTTCAAGCTCAAGGTCGAACGGAGCGACATCGGACCCGAGACGGTCGACGGGTCGGACACCTCCGACCCCACTCGGGAACTGGTCGAACACGGGCTGACGCTCGACGTTCCCGAGGAGTACCGCTCGGAGACGGAGATGGAGACGGGCGGGAGCCGGGTCGACCTGACGGCGGTCGACCTCCCGTCCGACGCGCGGGAGGCGCTGTTCGACGCCGCCGAGGCGTTGAACGGGGGCGACCGCGACGCCGCGCTCGGCGCGCTCGACGGGGTGGTCACCACCGTCTGCGAGCGCGAGTACCCCGAGCCGCGCACCGCGGGGAGCCGCTCGGTCGAGTGTCACCTCTACGGCGACGACGCGACGTCGGCGACCGACAGCGGGGTCGCCGCCGCGCCGACGGAGGACTGACGCGCTCGCCCGGATACGACAAAACACAAGACGACTGACGACAGAAAAACTACATATGCCACGGTCCTCGCGCGTCCAACAGGTCCTCCTCGTCGCGTTGGCCGGCCTGCTGCTCGTGACCGGCTCCGCGTTCGCCACGACGTTCGGCTCGCAGTTGACGTGGCAACAGCGGGACGCGGTCGCCGTCTCGGCCGGCGAGTTCGCGGTCCACGAGGGCGACCCGCCGACCGTCACGGTCGAACTCGCGGTCGACAACCCCCTCGACCGGCCGGTCGAGACGACCGGCGCCGACCTCGTCGTCTACGACGGCGACCCGCCCTTCGCCGACGACGACCCCGTGTCGGTCCGGCGCAGCGCCGCGGTGCCCGCCACGACGGTCCCCGCCGGCGGCGAGCGGACGGTGACGGTCACGCTCGACCTCCCGGCGGACGGAGTCGAACGCGCCCGGACGGCCGTCGACGACGGGTCGGCGTCCGTCTCCGGGACGGTCCGGCTGGAACTGCTCGGGAGGGAGTTCGGCGTCGATGTCTGACCGCGACGCCGGCTCGGAGGTGTACGCGGCGCTCGTCCGGCCGGCGACCGCGAGCTACGGCTCGGCGCTCCAGCGTCGGACGGCCGTGGGGTTCGTCGGGCTGTTGGCCGGCCTGGTCGCCGCGATGGGGACGAGCGTCTTCCGGCTCGGCGACCTCGCGGCGCCGTGGGCGTCCGCCGAGGTGGTGGGCGTGGCGGTCGTGCTGTCGGGGGCGCTGGTGAAGCTCCTCTGTCAGAACCTCCGGACGAGCATCGTCGCGTTCGGCGTCGCGTGGGCCGGCGGCGCCGCCTTCGGTCTGGTGTTCGCCGTCGCGCCCTACTACCTGCTCGGCATCTCGACCGTCGGCGGGTGGGTGCTGCTGCCGGAACTCCGCGACGTGATCACCACCTCGCTCATGTACCAGTTCCCGCTCCAGATCGTGGGCTACCTGCTCGCGGTCGTCTACGACGGGGTCACGGCGTAGCCGCCGGCCGGTTCGACCTCGGTCGGGCCGCCCGCGCGAGACGGCTGCGGGCCGACTCGGCGACTCGGGACGCGCCGTGACGACACACCTATGCCGTCGGGACCGCTACCGCGGCGCATGCCGAAGGAGATACCGACCGAGGAGAAGTCGGTCCGCGAGCGCGGCACGTACGCCGAGCACGGCGACGACGCGACGCTCGCCTCGTACCTCTCCTCGCTGTTCTTCCTGCTGTCGGTTCCCGGGCTGGTGCTCGTCGCGTACGCGGGCTACTGGTCGGGGTGGTACGACGAGCCGACCGTCGTCCCCGTGTTCGCCGGCCTGTTCGTCGCGGCGCTCGCGGTCGCGTTCGGCGTGATGCACGTCCGGACCGGCCGGTAGGTTGCGGGTCCGACCGCGGGCGGGGAGAAAGGGCGCGCCGAGTCGAGCGGGGGTCCGTCGAGTCGCGCCGCTCAGTACCACATGTCCTCGTACTCACACTGGAGGGGTTCGGTGACCAGGTTCGTCACCAGCGCGAGCGTCACCAGCCCGACGGCGCCGTCGTACTCGTCGAGTTCGACGTCGTCGCCGCTCCACCCCGCGACACCGACGCCGAGTTGGGTGTGCCAGTCGAACACCGTGACCAGCCACTCGTCGGGGAGTTCGCGGTCGCCGGCGGCGGTCCCCTCACCTTCACCGTCGCTCCCCTCGGCGTCGGGGGCGGCCGCGTCGGCGGTCGTGAGTCGGAACAGGTACTTGAACGTGGTGTCGTCGCGCCAGCCGACGTCCGTGCCGGCCTCGAACTCGGGGAACTGCGGCGTGCCGAACAGTTGGACCAGCCGGTAGAGGGCGGTCCCGATGTCGTCGGCGGGACCGCGCGACGTGGGGTCGGGCTCCATCTCGACGTACACGTCGCTGCGCGACTCGCGGAGGTTGCGCTCGACGAGTTCCTCGCCGTCGTCGCGTCGGCGTCGGATCTCCTCGCCCGCTATCGGGACGAGCGTGAACTCCCGTAGCTCCTCGGTCGGCGGCGCGTCGGGGTGGTCCCGGATGTCGACCCCCATCGTCACTTGGCGAACGCGAGGAAGGCCCGCCAGCCACCGTAGCCGGCCGCGAGACAAGCCACGCCGGTGCCGGCGACCAGCAGCGACTGGGTGTCAGTCAACGGGAGGCCGTTGAGTCCGAGATACAGGGTGAACGCGAGCATCAGGAAGATGTACCCGAGGACCGCGCCGGTCACGGTGACCCCGAGCGACACGAGGCTGATGGGCGTCAGGAGCTGTTCGGGGACGCTCTGTCGAACCCTCATTGTCTACGTCACACACGCACGTCCCCGGGTATATATCTCCCGTTCCCGCGGCTCCGGGGCGCACCCGCCGCCGGCTCACGACTCGTCGTCGGGCCGGTCGCGCTCGGGGGTTCCGTCCGCCCGCTCGTCGTCGCCGCGCGCGTCGCCCGGCGCGCTCCCGCCGAGCGGGCTCATCGCCGGGTCGAACTCGCCGTCGTCCCCCCGTTCGTCCTCGCGCCGGGTCTCGCCGTCGACGCCCGCTCCCGCCCCGCGGTCGGCGGCGGACGGGTCGTCCCGACCCGCCGACTCGCGCTCCTCGTCGCTCCCGAGCGCGTACGCCCGGCCGACGGGCTGGCGGGTCCGATAGCCGAGGAGGATCGACGCCGCGCCGAAGACGTAGTAGAACACCATCAGCGGCGAGGTTATCGGCAGTTCCCCGGTGACGACCGTCCGGTGGAGCGCATCGCCGAACGCGAGCGCGCCCACCACGAGGAGGACCGTACTCACCAGTCGGAGAAACCGGATGGAGACCATACCGCCCGTCGGGTCGGCGCGCCCAAAAACCCCCCGCGACGCCCGCGACACTCCCAACGCCCGCGACACTCCCAACGCCCGCGACGCCTGTGACGCCGGCCGCTACCCGTCGCCCTCGTCGTCGACGACGACGACGGCGCCATCCTCGACTTCGACGTTGATCAGCGTCTTGACCTGGTAGTCGGTGTCGTCGAGCTTGTTCGGACCCGCCTTCTTGATCACCGCGACCACGTCGACCACGTCGGCGCCGATGTGGGTGAGCGCGTCGAGGATCGCCTCCATCGTCCCGCCCGTCGAGAGCACGTCGTCGAGTACGAGCACCCGGTCGCCCTCGAACACGTCGTTGATGTACATCTCCGACTCGGAGTAGCCCGTCTGCTGGGAGAGCGACACCTCGCCCTCCAGCCCGTACCCCCGCTTGCGGATCACGACCAGCGGGATGTCGGTCATCAGCGACAGCGCCGTCGAGATGTGGATCCCCATCGCCGCGGGCGTGACGATCTTGTCCACGTCCTCGATCTCCGCCTTCCGGATGATCCGGACGGCGATCTCCCGGAGCAGGTCGGGTTCGAGCATCGGGACGCCGTCGCTGATCGGGTGGACGAAGTACTGGTACTCTCCCTTCTCGATGATGGGCGCGTCGAGCAGGGACTGCCGCAGTTGGTCCATGTCGCCGGTACTTCGACCGCCCGGTAAAAGATGGCGGATCGCCGGCCGCCCGGCGGCGGCCCCTCGCCGCCCGGGCGCACGCGCTTCGGGACGCGAACCGGATCTAAAAGATAAAGTCGTCTCTCGGATCGACAGCGAGCCGCGTTTGAGCTGACGATCTCGTTACTCCCCGTGGTCGGTTTGACAACACCTAAGTCGGGGACACCCCACCCCTTCGGTGTGCTCGAAACCGTTCTCGCCGTCGTCTTTCTGCCGTTCGTGGGGGCGGCGCTCACCCCGCTCGTCTACCGAGCGTTGGGCGAGCGCACCGCCTACTACGCGGCGGCGGTCGCGGCGGTCTGTCTCGCGCTCGTCGCCCGCCTGTACGCGACGGGCGCACACGGCGTCGCCCGCGTCGAGTGGGTGCCCTCGTTGGGCGTCTCGCTCGCCTTCTACGTCGACGGGCTGGCGCTGTTGATCGCGTTTCTCGCCTCGGGGGTCGGCGTCCTCATCCTCACGTACTCGGGGGGGTACATGCACGGCGAACCCGGCCAGGCGAAGTACTACGCCACGCTGTTGGCGTTCATGGGGTCGATGCTCGGGGTCGCGCTCGCGGGCGACCTGTTCGCGCTGTTCACCTTCTGGGAGCTGACGAGCCTCTCGTCGTTCGTGCTCATCGGCCACTACACGACCGACGAGTCGTCGCAGTACGCCGCCCGCAAGTCGATGCTGATCACCGTCTCCGGCGGGCTGTTCATGCTCGTCGGCTTCCTCGCGCTCTCGTGGGCCGGCGGCACCACCCTGATCGCCGGCGACGGCTCGCTGCTCGCGAACGCCGATGCGACCGTCGAGACGCTCCGGACCGCCGGGCTGTTCCTCCCGACGCTGCTGCTCGTCGGCCTGGGGGCGGCCACCAAGTCCGCGCAGGTCCCCTTCCACGTCTGGCTGCCCAACGCGATGGAGGCGCCCACGCCCGTCTCGGCGTTCCTCCACTCGGCGACGATGGTGAAAGCCGGCGTCTATCTCGTCGGCCGGTTCCGGCCGTTCTTCCTCGCGCCGTTCGACTCCGGCGACCACGGCGAGGGGGAGGCGGCCGCCGAGGCCGCCGCCGCGGCGGCGAGCGCCCTGCCCGCGTGGACGTGGGTGCTCGTGACGCTCGGGCTACTCACGATGACCGTCACCGCGATACTCGCGGTCGGTGCGACCGACATCAAGGAACTGCTGGCGTACTCGACCGCCTCCCACCTCGGGCTGATCGTCGCCGGCTTCGGCGCGGCGAACACCTACGGCGCCGAGACCGGCGCGTTCCACATCCTCAACCACGCGTCGTTCAAGGCGACGCTGTTTCTCGTCGCCGGAATCATATCCCACGAGGCGGGAACCCGCGACATCTCCTCGCTCGGGGGGCTGCGACACGACCTCCCGGTGACGGCGGTGCTCGCGGGGCTGGCGTCGCTGTCGATGGCGGGTATCCCGCCGTTCAACGGATTCTACTCAAAGGAACTGCTGTTCGAGTCGATGTGGTATCTCGGCGAGGAGTTCGGCGGGCTGACGTGGCTGTTCCCGGCCGTTGCGGTGTTCGGCTCGGTGTTCACGTTCCTCTACTCGATCAAGTTCCTCTCGCTGTTCCTCGGCGACCGCCGGCCGTCGCTCGGCGAGGTCCACCGCCCGCCGGTCGCGATGCTCGCGCCGCCCGCGGTTCTCGGTGTCGCCGTGGCGGTCATCAGCGCGGTGCCGAACGTCGCCATCGACGCCATCGTCGGCGACGTGTACGCCAGCGCGGCCGTCGGCGAGGCCCACTCCTTCTCGGTCCACCTGCCGACCGAACTCTCGCCGTACGTGCTCATGAGCGCCATCACCATCGGGGTCGGCGCGCTGCTGTGGCCCCAGTACGACCGGATCCACGACGGGATCCGGAGCCTGCTCCGCGGGCCGGTCCGCGCCAACTGGTGGTACGACAACGGCGTCGAGGGGCTGACCGCGGGGTCGAAGTCGGTCGTCCCGCGCGTACAGACGGGGCTACTCCGGACGTACGCCGCGTGGGCGCTCGCCGGCACGGCGGCGCTCGCGCTCGGCGCGTACCTCGCCGCGGGCGTCGGTCTCCCCGCGGTGGAACTCGCGGAGGGAACGACCGTCGCCGTGGTGCTCGTGTTGGGAGTCGCGCTCGTGGGTGCGGCCGCGGTGACGGTCGCCCCCTCCCACGTCGCCGGCGTGCTCACCCTCTCCATCCTCGGGTTCATGGTCGCCATCTTCTACATCCTCGCGGACGCGCCCGACCTCGCGTTGACCCAGTTGGTGGTCGAGACGCTCGTGCTCGTCATCTTCCTCCTGGTGCTCGACAGGCTCCCGGCGTACTACGGCAGTCCCGAGCGGCTGGTCGCGGCCCGCGACGCCGTCCTCTCGGTCGCGGTCGGGGGGACGGTGTTCCTCACCGTCCTGCTCGCCACCGCGGGGTCGCCCGACAGCATCGCGACGCGGCTGGTCGAACTCGCGGGGCTACCGCCCGGCGAGCACCACGCCCCGGTGTTCTTCGACTACGGCGGCGGGGCGAACATCGTCAACGTGATTCTGGTGGACCTCAGAGCGATGGACACGATGGGGGAGATATCCGTCGTCGCCATGGCGGCGCTGTCGGTGCTCACGCTGATCCGGATGCGTAGCCGGGGGGAAGCGCGGTGAGCGGCGCCGACGCGGGAGCGGGGACCGCCGAGGACGCGCCCGACGCCGAGTCGGGGCCCAGCCTGGGCTACGAGCGCCACACCACCGTCATCGCGCGGACGGTCGTCCGGGTGACCGTCCCGATCATCCTGCTCACGGCGGTCGCGCTCCTCCTCCAGGGACACAACCAGCCCGGCGGCGGGTTCATCGGCGCGGTGTTGACCGCGACGGCGTTCGTCCTGGTGTACGTCGTCTTCGGCCAGGCGTACCTCCAGTCGGACCTGCTCGGTCTCGACACCGCCGACGACACCCACCGCGCGGTCGAGTACTACCGGTGGCTGTTCACCGCCGGACTGGTGGTGGCGCTCGCGAGCGGTCTCGTCCCGCTCGCCTTCGGCTTCCCGTTCCTCACGCAGGCGGTGGCGATGCTGGAGGGGCTGCCGCTGTACGGCCACATGGAGGTGGCCTCCGCGTTCGCATTCGACCTCGGCGTCTACTTCACCGTCGTCGGGGGGCTGCTCACGGTGCTCGGGGAGGTGGGGACCGAGTGACCCAGTGGATACTCGCGGGCGTGCTCGGCGTGCTGTTCACGCTGGGGACGTATCTCGTGCTCCGCCGCGACGTGGTGCGGGTGGTGTGGGGCGTCACCATCATCTCCCAGTCCGCGAACGTCTACCTCGTCACGATGGGGGGGCTGGCGGGCGTCGCGCCCATCGGCCGCTTCGGCGAGGAGGGCGCGGCGACCCCGACCGACCCGCTGGTGCAGGCGCTGGTGCTGACCGCCATCGTCATCGGGTTCGGGACGACCGCGCTCGCGCTCGTGCTCACCTACCGGGTGTACGAGGAGCACGGCACCATCGACGTGTACGACCTCGGGCGGGGGCTGGTCGACGGTGCCGACGACGCGGACCGGGACCGCGGCCCCGTCGAGGGGGGTGAGCGGTAGTGGCGAGTCCGGTCGTCGTCGCCCCCATCCTGGTCGCGCTCGCGACCGCCGTCCTCACGCTCGTGACCCGCTTCGACGCGCGCGCCCAGCGGGCGACGAGCGTGCTCGGCGGCGTCGCGTACTTCGCGGTCGTCGCGGTGCTGTTCGACCGCGTGGTGCTGTCGGGGCCGACGGTCGTCCCCTACTACGTCTCCAACTGGCCGGCGCCGTACGGCATCACGCTGGTCGCCGACGCGCTGTCGGCGTTCATGCTCGGGCTGGCGGCGGTCGTCGGTCTCGCGGCCGTCGTCTTCGGGTCGACGTACGTCGACGAGTTCGGTCAGCGGCTGTCGTACCACCCCCTCTTTCACTTCATGATGGCGGGCGTCTCCGGCGCGTTCCTCACGGGCGACCTGTTCAACCTGTTCGTCTGGTTCGAGGTGATGTTGATGTCGAGTTACGTGCTCGTCCTCTTCTACTCCGGCCGCGAGCACACCCGCGCCGCGCTCAACTACGTCGTGTTGAACCTGCTCGCGTCGGCTGTGATGCTCGTCGCCATCGGCGGGCTGTACGCGACGACGGGCACGCTCAACATGGCGGATATGGCCCGGCGGCTGGCCGACCCCGCGGCGTACGGCGTCGAACTCGCGCCGACGCTCGGGCTGGCGTCGCTCCTCCTGGCCGTGTTCGCGCTCAAGGCGGGCGTCGTCCCGTTCCACTTCTGGGTGCCCGCGGCCTACCGCGCGGCGCCCGCGCCCGTGACGGCGGTGCTCGCGGGCGTGGTGAAGAAGGTGGGCGTGTACGCCATCATCCGGCTGTTCTTCACGGTGTTCGCGGGCGGTGCGTACGCCAACACCGCGACGTTCGCGTACGTCGGACCCATCCTGGCGCTGATGGCGGGCGCGTCCATCGTCTACGGCGGGGTGGGCGCGGTCGGTCGCGACGACGTCGACGGGCTGTTGGCCTTCTCCAGCGTCGGGCAGGTTGGGTTCATCGTCCTGCCGCTCGGGGTGGGGATGGCCGCCCCCGACCTGACGGTGGCGTTCGCGGGCGCCGAGCGCACGCTCGCGGCGCTCGGCGTCGCGGCGGCGCTCGTGTACGCGTTCAACCACGCGCTCGCGAAGTCGCTGCTGTTTCTCGCCTCGGGGACGCTCCACGCCACGGTCGGGACGACCCGGCTCGACCGCCTGGGCGGGCTGGCCGCGCGCACGCCGCTCGTGGCGGCGTCGTTCCTGCTCGGGGGGCTGTCGCTGATCGGCGTGCCGCCGCTGGTCGGCTTCTTCGGCAAACTGCTGGTGTTCCGGACCGCGACCGAGGCGATGGCGGGCGGGACGCCCGGCGCGGGGGTGGCGCTCGCCGTCGCGCTCGGGGGGGCGGTGCTCACCATCGCGTACGTGACGCGCGCGTGGAATGCCGTCTTCTGGGGTGAACCCTCCGAGACGGTCCGGACGGTGCTCCCCGAGCGGTGGCGCGGCGTCGGTGCGGGCGGCGACGCGGCGACCGACGGCGGGACCAACGGGGGCGGAAGCGACGCCACCGACCGTGCGCTCGCGGTCCAGGTGACGACGCTGGTCGCGCTCGCGCTGTGTATCGTCGGCTTCGGCGTCGGCGTCGAGTTCGTCGTCGACGCGGCTGCACACGCCGCCCACGCCGCGACCGACACGCAGGGGTACGTCTCGGCCGTGTTCGACCCCGCCACCCAGCCCGGCGGCGAGGGGGGTGGGCACTGATGCGCCGCTGGGTCGTCAACGCGCTGACGTTCACCGTCCTCTGGCTGTTCGTCAGGGGCGTCCCGCTGTTGCCGCCGGAGACGGGACTCGTCCGTATCGCCGAGGAGGGACTGATCGGACTCGCCGTGAGCGTCCCGGTGGCGTACGGCCTCCGCAACTTCTACCGCGGGCCGCCGACCGCCCGGACGCTCCGCGTCGCGCCGTACGCCGTCCTCTACGCGTTCGCGTTCCTCAAGGAACTGCTGGTCGCCAACCTCGACGTCGCGCGCATCGTCATCGCGCCGTCGCTCCCCATCGACCCGGCGGTGGTCGAAGTGCCGCTGCGGGTCCGCTCGGACGTCGCGGTGACGACCATCGCCAACAGCATCACGCTCACGCCCGGCACCCTCACCATGGATTACGACGACGACGCCAACAGCCTCTACGTCCACAGCATCAACGGCGAAGACATCCTCGACACCATCCGCACGTGGGAGGACTACGCGCTCGTCATCTTCAACGAGGAACTGAAACCCGGCGACCCCGTCCCCGACCGGGTGGAGGCGAACGGCGACGGGGAGGGAGGTGGGACCGATGAGTAGCGCGGGTCCCGTCGTGGACGCGCTGCCGACGGTGCTGTCGGGCGCGCTCGCGCTGTCGGCGCTGTTGACGCTCGCGGTCGGCTACCGGGTGATCCGCGGCCCGACGACGCCCGACCGGGTGGTCGCGTTGGACGTCATCGGGACGAACGTCGTCGCCATCGCGCTGGTGTTCGCCGTGCTCCGCGCCACCGACTCCGGCGGGAACGGCGGCATCTTCGTCGACGTGAGCCTCGTGCTCGCCATCATCGGGTTCATCAGCACCGTCACCGTCGCTCGGTACGTCACCGAGGGGGACATCATCGAATGACCGGAGTCGACCCGGTCCTGCTCGCGGCCGCGGGCGGCGGCGCGGGACCAGTCGGACCGGTCCGCGCGGCGCTCGTCATCGCGCTGACGGTCGTGGGGCTGTTCTTCCTCACCATCGGGACGGTCGGGCTACTCCGGCTGCCGAACGTGTACAACCGCCTGCACGCCACCTCGAAGGCGACGACGCTGGGCGCGTCGGGTAACGCGCTCGCGGCGTGGGTGTACTTCGGTCCCGGCGGCAACGGGCTGAAGGCGCTCGTGACCATCGCGTTCCTGTTCCTCACGGCGCCGACCGGCGGGCACATGATCTCGCGGGCGGCCCAGCGGATGGGCGTCGAGTTCGAGGCGGGCGTCACCTGGCCGGGGACGACGGGGTCGCGGCCGGACGACCCCGCGGACGACGACTGACGGGGTGGCCGGGTCACAACTCGGCGGCCAACTCCTCGGCCACGCGGACCCCGAGTCCGAGTTTCGACCCCTCGTACTCGGCGACGGAGTCGGCGCGGACCACGAGCGCCCGCGTCCCCGCCTCGCCCATCACGCCCGCGTCGTTGCCGACGACGAACGCCAGTCCCGCGCGGTCGAGCGTCGCCCGCGCGCGGTCGACGAGCGCGTCGTCGTCGCCCTCGCTTTCGGCTTTGAACCCGACCATCGCGAGGTCGGGGTACGCCTCGCGGACGGTGTCGAGCAGTTTCGGGGTGGGTTCGAGTTCGAGCGTCAGCGACTCCGCGCCCGACCGGATCTTCTCGTCGCTCGCCGCGACCGTGTAGTCCGATATCGCCGCGGCCGACACCAGCGCGTCGGCGCCCGCGCAGGCGTCGACGGCGGCGTCGGTCATCTCGGCGGCCGACTCCACCCGCCGGCCGTCGGCGTACGGCACGTCGGGCCCGTCGTGGAGTAGCGTCACGTCCGCGCCCGCGGCGCGACACGCGCGGGCGACCGCCCGGCCCGTCCGGCCCGACGCCCGGTTGGTCAACACGCGTATCGGGTCGACCCGCTCGCTCGTCGCGCCCGACGTGACGACCACCCGCCGCCCGTCCAGGGGGCAATCACCCGCCGCGCGCGCCGTCTCCGTCACGATGGCCCCCTCGGAGGCGACCTTGGCCTTCCCCTCCTCGATCCGCGGGTCGACGAAGCGGACGCCCCACGACTCCACCCGGTCGAACGCGTCCGACACGCCGGGGTGGTCGTACATCGGCTCGTGCATCGCCGGCGCGACTACGACCGGCACGCCCGCCCCGAGCGCGGTGGTCGCGCAGGTCGTCACGGGCGTGTCGTCGACGGCGGCGGCGACCTTCCCCACCGTGTTCGCGGTGGCGGGCGCGAGCAACAGCACGTCCGCCCAGCCGTCGCGGCCGCACAGTTCGACGTGTTCGACCCGGCCGGTGAGTTCGGTCACCACGTCGTGGTCGGTCGCGAACTCGACCGCCCACGGGTGGACGATACCGCGGGCGGCGTCGGTCATCACCGCGCGGACGGACGCGCCGCGCCGCCGGAGTTCGTGGGCCAACTCGACGGTCGTGACCGCCGCGATACTGCCCGAGACGCCGAGCGCGACGTTCGCGCCCGCGAGGAGGTCGCTCATGCCCGGAGTTTGCGGGGGAACGTGGTAAAAGTGAACCCCGGCGTCGCCACCGCCGTCCGCCGCCGCCCGGCGACGGGCGGGTCGCGGTCGACCGCCGCCGGGTCGCCGCTCAGTCGTCGTTCCCCGAGACGACCGTCTCGGCCTGTCGGGCGCGCGCCCGCTCGACGAACTCCTCGGGGAGCGACTCGATCTCGCCCGCCTGGACGCCCCAGAGCTTGGCGTACAGGCCGTCCTCCGCGAGCAGGTCGTCGTGGGTGCCGCGTTCGACCACCTCGCCGTCCTCCAACACGATGATCCCGTCGGCGTCACGCACGGTCGACAGCCGGTGGGCGATGATGAACGTGGTGCGGTCGGCGGCCAGGGTGTCGAGCGACCGCTGGATCAGCATCTCCGTCTCCGTGTCGACCGACGACGTGGCCTCGTCGAGCACGAGGATCTCGGGGTCCTGGAGGACGGTCCGCGCGATGGAGAGCCGCTGGCGCTGGCCGCCCGACAGCTTCACGCCGCGCTCGCCGATCTGGGTGTCGTAGCCGTCGGGGAGGTTGGTGATGAACTCGTGCGCCTCGGCGGCGCGGGCGGCGTCGTGGACCGCCTCGTCGCTCGCGTCGAACCGGCCGTAGCGGACGTTCTCCGCGACCGAGCCGTCGAACAGGTAGGTGTCCTGCGAGACGTAGCCGATCGACCGCCGGAGGCTGCGGGCGGTCACGTCGCGCACGTCGTGGCCGTCGACGCGGACCGCCCCGTCGCTGACGTCGTACAGCCGGAGGAGCAACTTCAACAGCGTCGACTTCCCCGCGCCCGTCGGGCCGACGAGCGCGAGCGTGTTCCCGGGTTCGACCTCGAAGTTCACGTCCCGGATCACCGTCTCGGCGTCGCCCTCGACGCCCGCCGCGGCGTCCGTGCTCTCGGCGTACCGGAAGCTCACGCCGTCGTACTCGACGCGTCCGTCCACGTCGTCGAGTTCCACGGCGTCGGGCTCGTCGGTGACCCGCCGGGGGATGTCCTGTAACCCGAACACGCGCTCGCAGGAGGCTTTCGCGTTCTCGTACTGCGAGACGATGTTCGACACCTCCGCGAGCGGCGTGACGAACCGCTGGGAGAGCAGGATGAACGTGACGAACGCGCCAGCGGTCAACTCTCCCGAGAGCGGCCCCGGCGCGGCGCCGGTGATGAGCCAGAGACCGCCGACGACGAACGTGACGCCGAACGAGACGCCAGCGAGCAGTTCCATCCCCGGCCGGTAGACGTAGTTGAGCCGGAGCATCGCCAGCGTCTTCCGGAAGTAGTCGTAGGAGGTGTCCTCGACCCGTTCGGTCTCGTACGTCTCCGTGCCGGTGGTCTTGACCAGTTCCATCCCGCCGACCGCGTTCTCCAGCCGGGTGTTGAGGTCGGCCACCGCCTCCCGTTGGGCGACGTACCGCGGCTCGACCGTCTTCATGAACCAGTAGGTGAACGCCACCATCACCGGGACGGCGACGAGCGTGACGAACGCGAGTTGGGCGTTCTCCAAGAAGAGGACGACGCCGATGCCGAGCAGCATCACGCCGATGCGGACGGAGTTCTGGAGCGCGTCGTCGAGGAAGCGTTCGAGGTTGGTGGCGTCGTTGTTGAGCACCGACATCACCTCGCCCGTCTGCTTGTCGTCGAAGAACCACATGTCCAGATCCTGCATCTTCGTGTACGAGTCGGTCCGGACCGCGTGCATCACGCGGTGGGCGAAGTTGTTGGCGGAGACGCCGTACACCCACGTGAGCACCGCGGTGACGAGGAACGACGCCACGATCAGCCCGACGGAGAACCAGAACTGTTCGATGTCGGGTGCGTTCGTCGGGAGGAGGCTCGCGGGGACCAGCGGCAGTTCGTACGCCTCGTCGCCGTCGAGCGCGCTGTCGATGGCCGCCCCGAGCACCACCGCCGGGAGCAGACTCGACACCCGGGCGACGACGTTGCCGACCATCCCGACCACCAGCCACGGCCACTCGTCGAGACCGTACTCCGTGAACAGCCGGTAGAGCGGCCGGTCGACCCGGTCGCGGTAGACGTCGAAGACGCTCTCCTCGTCGGCACTCATTCGTTACGATTCGAAACACGACGCGCGACCTTATGTTCCCCGGCTCGACGGGCGCGGACGCCCGGCGAACGGCACCGTCGGCCGGGAGGGCGGCCCCCGAGCGACCGGGGACTCGACGGACGACGCGAGCCACCAGTCGACCGACGCGCCCCCGACGCTACCACCGGCGATAACCGGACGGACGGACTTATCGACGGTCTCCCGCGAGGGGCGACCGTGGTCGAACTCCTGTCGGTCCGGTCGGGTGTGGCGCTGCTGCTGTGGGGGCTGCTCGTCGTCTACGGGCTGTCGGCGCTCTGGTGGCTCGTCGAGACCACCGTACTCGCCCGCGGGTGGCGGGCGGGCGACGAGGAGGCGTGGGGGCTCGACGAGGTGCAGGTCCGCGTGCTGACGGTCGACGCCGAGGCGGTGGTGCAGGGCACCGTCGACGCGATTCCCGACGGCGTCGCGGACGTTCGTGTGGTCGCCGAACGCGGGGTCGACGTCGACGGCGCGACGGTCCACGTCGTCCCCGACGCGTTCGACTGCCGGGCGACGAACAAGGGCCGGGCGGTCGAGTGGGCGCGCCGGCACGTCGACTGCGATAGGGAGTACGTCCTCTACCTCGACGAGGACACCGTCGTCACCGAGTTCACGGGCCTGCCGGACGCCGACGTCGTGCAGTTCACCGAGAAGCCCATCTACACCGGGTCGCGGCTGGCGTACCTCTGTGAGGTGTTCCGGGTCGGCTACCAGTTCGAGCAGTTCGGCTTCCACCGCCTGCGCTACCCGCTGTACGCGTGGGGCGGCGGGTTCGCGGTTCGACACGACGTCGAGTCGGAACTCGGGTGGGACCGACGGACGCTCACCGAGGACACCAACTTCCTCTGGTACGCCGCGTCGGTCCGAGACGTCGACTACCGCCTCCTGGACAAGCGGTTCCGCAACCAAGCGCCTCCCTCGATCCGGGCGATGCTCCGGCAGCGACGGCGGTGGATGTCGGGGACCGTCGCCGACGACCACCTCCTCCCGCTCCGGTACCGGCCGCTGTACGCTACGCGGGTCGTCGCGTGGGCGTTCTCCCCGTTCGTGCCGGTGCTCGTCGCCGCGTCGCTGCTCGCGCTCGACGCCCCGTCGCTCGCGTTCGGCGCCTTCGGCGCGTTCGACGCCCCGTCGAGCGCCACGGCGTACGGGCTCCTCTCGACGGCGCTGCTCGGGATGCTGTTCGTCTACATGCTCCTCGGCGTCCGCGCCTACCGGAAGAGTCCGCTTCTGTGGCCGCTGTTTCTCACACTCACGCCGGTCGCCGTGGTCGCACACTCCGCGGGGTCGCTGTGGGGAATCTTGCGCCCGGTCGAGGAGTTCGAGGTGACCGAGAAGGTTCCCCCCGAGACGGTCGAGGCGGTCAACCCCGGCCTCGCGACCGGCGACCTCAGCGACCACGACGGCACCGAACGGCTGGTGCGCGAGTCGGCCGACGGCGTCCATCCGACCGCGTTCGAGGACTGACGCCGACCGCGCCATCGGCACCTCAGCCGGCCGTAGCGGCCGCGCCGGCGGCGCTCGACCGCCGCGGTCAGAACTCGCCGGTGACGATGTCGGCGACGCGCTGGCGGTCGAACAGTTCCTCCTCGACGCCGTACAGTTGGCTGGCGCCCCGTTCGGTCAAGACGAGATTCGAGATGGGACCCTGGTACAGCGGTCCGCCGCGGTACACGTCGCCCTCCTCGACGGCGGTGAGCGAACTCGCCACCTCGTGGTTCCGCATGAACTCGACGACCGTGTCGTCGAACTCCTCGGCGGTCTGGGCCTCGTGACCGCGGAGCAACAGCACGTCCGGGTCGATCTCCAGGAGGGTCTCGTAGTCGACCTCGCCGCGGTTGGCGTGGAAGTCGCGCACGTCCGTGTTCGCGAGCGCGTCGTCGACCTGCAGGTCGCGCCACTGCTTGAAGCTCGTCCCGTCGCCGACCAGGTACGGCGAGAACGTCTCCGGTTCGTCGCCGCTCGCCCACATGACCGCCACGCCGGGCCGCGCGCCCTCGTCGGGGACGACGTCCGAGACGCGGGTGAGGAACTCGTCGTGGAGCGCGCTGAACGCCTCGTAGCGCTCGGTCTCCTGGAACATCTCGGCCACCTTCTCGAACGCCTCGTACAGCGTGTAGTACTGGTAGTCCTCGTGCCAGGCGTAGCCCGTCGAGAAGATGCTGTTGCCGTAGAAGGGGCCGACGTTCTCGACGATCTCGTCGATGTCGGACTGCTCCCACGACCCCCGGTTCATGAGGAAGTTGGGGTCCATCACGTGGACGTCGGCGTCCATCTCGTAGAACCGCTCCTTGTCGACGCCGCTGTCGCCCCACAGCTGTTGGAGCGCCTCCTGGTCGACACTCACGTCGGGGATG
The DNA here is from genome assembly GCF_000495475.1 of Candidatus Halobonum tyrrellensis G22. Classification (GTDB taxonomy): domain Archaea; phylum Halobacteriota; class Halobacteria; order Halobacteriales; family Haloferacaceae; genus Halobonum; species Halobonum tyrrellense. The sequence goes on from NZ_ASGZ01000012.1 coordinate 47,128, forward strand.
TCGTCGTAGTACTGGGTGTGCCACCGGCTGGGGAGCCAGACACCGAGCGGCTGGTCGCGTCCGAGCGCGACACCCATGTCGCCCCAACTGCCGTTGTTCGCCACCCAGACCTCCGGCACCGACTCGAACGTCACGTCGCCGACCGGCTCCATCGACACCGTGTAGCTGCCGGACGCCGCGTCCGTCTCCGACGCCTCGGTCTCGGTCGAAGTGTCGGTCGCCGTGTCGGTCCCCGTGGCCGCGGTCGACGCCGCGCCGCCGTCGCCCGCGTCGGTCGTCGTCCCGTCGCCGCCGGCACACCCGGCCAGCGCAGCCACCAGTCCGGCGCTCGCGCCGAGGAACCGCCGTCGGTTCGGTGCGTGGTCCATACGGATTGGGCTAGCCTAAACCGACAAAAGGCCATCGGAGTTTAGGCGAGCCGAACGATACGGCGGCGGCCCGGAACGCTTACCCGATTCGCCCCGGACCCGCCCGCATGGACCGACTCGTCGTCTCGACCGACGTGTACGCCGACCCGGAGACGGTGTACGAGTTCCTCCTGGAGTTCCCCCGCTACGAGCGCTACTCGGAGTACCTCGACTCGGTCGAACGGACCGGCGGCGACGGCGGCGCGGGGAGCCGGTACGCGATGCGCTTCTCGTGGTGGAAGCTCACCTACACCGCCCACTCGGAGGTGACCGACGTCGACCCGCCCTACCGGATCGACTGGCGGGTCGTGAAGGACATCGACGCCCACGGCGCGTGGCAGATCGACCCCCTCGATTCGCTCCCCGCGGACGCGCCCGCCGACGCCGAATCGGGGTGTGAGGTGCGGTTCGAGGTGCAGTTCGACGCCGAGTCGGCCGACGCCTCCGCGGTGTCGCTGCCCGCGATGGTGTCGTTCGGCTGGGTGCTCGACAAGGTCACGCCGCTGGTGCGCGAGGAGGCCGAGCGGGTCGTGAAACGCGCGGTCCGCGACCTGGAGGGGCGCGACCGGCCGGTCAGGCTCGACGTCGACACGAACTCCGCGGAGCTCTGAGCGCGGCGCGGCCGATGGACCCGCTTATCCCGCCGCCGGCCGACCCCCGACCGTGAACGTGTTCGTCGCCGGGGGGACGGGGTTCGTCGGCCGGTCGCTGTGTGCGGTGCTGGCCGACCGCGGCCACGCCGTCACCGCGGCGTCGCGGTCGCCCGACCCGAGCGGACTCCCGCCGGGCGTCGACACCGCCGCCGTCGACGTGACCGACCCGGACCACCTCTCGGACGCGGTGGCGGGCCACGACGCGGTCGTCAACCTGGTGGCGCTCCCCTCGCACGTCCAGCCGCGCGGTCGGAGCCACGACGCCGTCCACCGCGGGGGGACGCGCAACCTCGTCCGCGCCTGCGGGGAGCGCGGCGTCGACCGGTTCGTCCAGATCAGCGGGCTGGGCGTCGACGGCGGCGCCCACACCGCCTACTTCGCGGCCAAGCGCCGCGCGGAGCGGCTGGTCCGGCGCTCCGACCTCGAGTGGGTGGTGTACCGCCCGTCGGTCGTCTTCGGCGACGGCTGTGCGATCCTCCCGTTCGTCCGGTCGGTCGTCCCGCCGGGGGTCGCGTTCCTCCCCGGCGGCGGCGACGCGATGCGGCTCCAGCCGCTGTGGGTCGGCGACCTCGCACCGATGCTCGCCGACGGCGTGACCGACGCCCGCCACGTCGGCCGGGTGTACCGCTTGGGCGGGCCGGAGGTGCTCACGCTCGCGGAACTCGCGCGGCTGGTCCGGCGCGTCCGTCTCGTCGTGCCGGTGCCGCTCCCGGCCGCCGCCGTCGCGTTCGGCGCGGCCGAACTGCTCCCGTGGGTCCCGTTCGGTCTCGACCAGTACCGCGTCCTCCGACTCGACAACACCGTCGCCGACAACGACGTCGGCGCGTTCGGCGTCGACGAGGCGGCGATGCTCCGCCTGCGCGAGTACCTCCGGCGGTAGGCGCCGACCGCCGGCCGGAGACGCCGACGCTCCGGTCGTCGGCACCGAACAGTAATGGCGGACCGGCGTGTACGCGGGCACATCACTCACCCTACATCCGCGGTTCGGCGGTGGCGACGGTGACGGGGCTGTTCGAGCGCGCGCTCGGCGACGACTGGGACGACCTCCACCCGGCGATCCGCGAGCGGTACGGCCTCACCGCGGGCGACGGCCGGACCGCCGTCGGCCGCGGCGTGATGGACCGGGTCGACCGGAACCCCCTCGCGCTGCCGGCGCTGTGGCTCGGGACGCTCGACGACTTCCTCTTCCCCGAGGCCGGGACCCACGTCCCCTTCACCGTCGCCGCCGAGGCGTTCGTCGACGACGCGGGCCGGGAGGCGCTGTTCCTCCGCCGGCGGTTCGACACCGACCCGCCGCGGGAGTTCGTCGACACCCTCCGGTGGAACCCCGAGCGGGGCTGTCTCGCCGACTACTTCGGCCACCACGGCGCGGTCGTCGCCGACGTCCACCTCGGCGTCGAGGGCGACGCGCTCGCGCTCCGGGTCGGCGACCAGTGGCTCCGCGCCGGCGACCGGTTCCTCCCGCTCCCCGGCCTCCTCTCGGCGCGCGGCACCCTCCGCGACCGGTACGACGACGACGCCGACGAGTTCCGGGTCGAAGCGGAGATAACCACCCCGATTTTGGCCCCGGTCGGTCCGGTCTTCGGCTACCGCGGCCGGTTCGAAAACGAGTTCCGCGCGACCGGGGACGACCGGGTCGGGTCGTCGCTCGGCGGGGTTCCCCTTCCCGGGACCGACGGGTGAGCGGGCGGGCCGCACGGGGATCCGGAATCCTGATACGCCCCGCTCGACTCGTACGTCCATGACCGAGGTGACGCCGCCGTGCGCGTCCTGATCATCGGGGCGGGGCAGGTCGGCGAGTCCATCGCCGCGGACCTCGACGACAGCCACGACGTGGTGATCGTCGAGTCCGACCCGAGCCGGTGTGAGGAGTTGACCTACCGGCTGGACGTGCTGACCGTCAGCGGCGACGGCACCGCCATCTCGACGCTCGAGGAGGCGGGCATCCACGAGGCCGACATGGTGATCGCGACGACCGACGACGACGAGACCAACATCGTCGCGTGTTCGACCGCGAAGGCGACCTGTCAGGCGTTCACCATCGCGCGCATCAAGAACACCGAGTTCCTCAACACCTGGCAGCGGTCGGGCACCGCCTTCGGCATCGACTTCATGGTGTGTACGAACCTCCTCACCGCGGAGTCCATCGTTCGCTTGATCGGCCTGCCGGCCGCCCGCGACGTCGACCCGTTCGCGGACGGTCGCGTCCAGATGGCCGAGTTCGAGGTGGGCGAGGACAGCCCCATCGCCGACCAGACCGTGAGCGAGGCCGACCGGTTCGACTCGCTGACGTTCGCGGCGCTGTTGCGCGACGACGACGTGGTGATCCCGCGCGGGGAGACCCCAATCGACGTCGGCGACCGCGTGGTCGTGATCGGCAGCCCCGAGAGCGTCCGCGAGTTCGCCGCCGACGTCGCCCCCCACGAGCACGTCGGCACCAACGAGGAGGTGGTGGTCGTCGGCGGCAGCGAGATCGGCTACCACACCGCCCGCCTGCTGGAGGAGCGCGGGTTCGACCCCCGACTGGTCGAGCGCGACCCCGACCGCGCCCGCTCGCTCGCGGAGGAACTCCCCGGGACGGTCGTGATGGAGTCGGACGCGACCGACGTGGGCTTTCTCGAACGCGAACACGTCGGCGAGGCGGACGTGCTGGTGGCGGCGCTCGACTCCGACGAGAAGAACCTGCTGTCGTGTCTGCTCGCCAAGCGGCTGGGCGTCGAGCGCACCGTCGCGGTCGTCGACCAGACCGCCTACGTCGACCTGTTCGAGACGGTCGGCATCGACATCGGCGTCAGCCCGCGGGCGGTCGTCGCCGAGGAGATAACCCGCTTTACACGCGAGGGCCGCGCCGAGAACGTCGCGATCATCGAGTCCGACCGCGCGGAGGTGATCGAAATCGAGATCGACGCCGACAGCGCGCTCGCGAACCGCTCCATCCAGGAGTCGATCGCCGACCTGCCCGAGGGGCTGGTCATCGGCGCGATCACCCGCGGCGACAGCCTGGTCGTCCCCCGCGGGGAGACGGTCGTCGAACCCGGTGACCGCGTCGTCGTGTTCGCCGACGCCGACGTCGCCGACGAGGTCACCCCGCGTCTGTGAGCCCGTGAGCCGGCCCGACGGACCGCGGACCGACCGGAGGAGAACGGCAGGTTCAAACCGCCGCCCGCGCCCGTTCCGGGCGTGAACGTCCGCGTCGACTACCGCGCCAGCCTGAGCCTGGTCGGCACCGTCGTTCGGTACCTCTCGGTCCCGCTGTTCGCGCCGCTGGTCGTCTCGCTGTACTACGGCGAGACGGTCGCGCCGTTCGTCGTCGCCGTCCTGCTCGCGGTGGTGGTCGGGGGCGGACTCGAACGGCTCGACCCTGACCCGGATCTGGGCGCCCGAGAGGGGTTTCTCATGGTCGCTCTCACCTGGTTGGCGGTCGCGTGCGTCGGCGCGGTCCCGTACCTGATCGAGGCGTACGGCGTCCCCGGCGTGGCGCCGGCCGCGCGGCCGGGGTCGTCGCTCGCCCGCCCCGCGAACGCGCTGTTCGAGTCGATGTCGGGGTTCACCACGACCGGCGCGACGGTCGTCGGCGACATCTCGTTCGACGGCCACACCCGCGGGGTGCTGCTGTGGCGACAGCTCACCCAGTGGCTCGGCGGGATGGGGATCGTCGTCCTCGCCGTCGCCATCCTCCCCGAACTCTCCGTCGGGGGTGCACAGCTCATGGACGCGGAGGCGCCCGGCCCGGGCATCGAGAAACTCACCCCGCGGATCGCCGAGACCGCCCGGGTGCTGTGGGGGGCGTACGTCGGGTTCACCGCCCTGGAGATCACCCTGCTGTACGGGATGCACGTCGTCGGGCCGGCGGTCGGACTGCCGGGACTGGCGCCGAATATGACGCTGTACAACGCGGTCGCACACGGGTTGACGACGATGCCGACCGGGGGGTTCTCCCCGGAGGCGCGGAGCATCGAGGCGTTCTCCGCGGCGGTCCAGTGGGTGATCATCCCGTTCATGGTCGCGGCGGGCACCAACTTCGCGCTGTTCTGGCACGCGCTCACGGGCGACCCCCGTCGGCTGTGGCGCGACGGGGAGTTCCGCTTCTACCTGGGCGTGATGGCGGCGCTCACCGCGGTGCTCGCGACGCTGTTGGTCTCGGGGAGCGGCTTCGTCGACGCCGCGCCCGCCGGGGGGACGTACGACGCGGAGTACCTCCGGACGTGGTCCGAGCGCGTCGGCGGCAGCCTGGAGCCGGCGGTGCGGCACGCGCTGTTTCAGGTGGTGTCGATCGTGACGACGACTGGGTACGCGAGCACCGACTTCAACGCGTGGAGTCAGGCGTCCCAGTACGCCCTACTGTTCGCGATGTTCGTCGGCGGGTCGGCGGGGTCGACCGGCGGCGCGGTGAAGATGGTGCGCTGGCTGGTCATCGTGAAGGCGATCCGGCGAGAACTGTTCACGACCGGCCACCCGCAGGCGGTCCGGCCGGTGCGGCTCAACGGCCGGGCGGTCGACGAGCGGGCGGTGCGCGGCATCTTCGCGTTCACCCTGCTGTACGTCGTGCTGTTCTTCGTCGGCGCGTTCCTCCTCCTGTTGGACGGCGCGCGCGTCGGCGGCGAGCAGTCCGTCTACGAGGTGATGAGCGCCGCCGCCTCGACGCTCGGCAACGTCGGTCCCGGGTTCGGCGTCGTCGGCCCGATGGGGAGCTACCGGTCCTTCTCGGCGGCGGGGAAGCTGCTGATGGTGGTGTTGATGTGGCTCGGCCGGCTGGAGATCCTCCCGGTGCTCGTCTGTCTCACGCCGGAGTACTGGCGGCGCTGACACGTTCCGCGTCCCCGGCCGCTCCGGGGCGACAACCCTTTGTTCGTCCGAGCGAACTCACCGGCCGATGGAGGCGCTGGGGGGTGGAGTCGACTGATCGCGTTCTCCGACGTCGGGGGGGACCTGGTGGTGCGCGACGACATCGAGGACGCCGTCCTCCGACTCGACGCCGACGGGCCGCGCGCGTCGGCGTCCGCCGACGCGTTCACCTTCCCGGTCGAGTCGGCGTGCCGCGTGCGGACCGACCGGGTGGCGTTCTACCAGTCGTTCGTGCTCTGCGTCCACGAGGGGGGTGACCTCGTCGAGACGACGGCGCCCGACGAGACGGTCGACCTCGGCCCGGGCACGTACGAGTTCCAGGTCACCGCCGCGCCGATGAAGCTCTACCTCCGCGCGGAGGGGCCGCTCCGGGTGGTCGACGACGGCCGGCGGACCGAACTGTCGTTCGACGGCGACCGCGACGTCTCTGTCGGCGCGCGGTCGTTCCACATCCGGCCGGCGGGCACCGTCACCGTCCCCGAGACGCCGCGGGGGCTGATGCGCGCGGTGTCGACGTTCGGGTCGGCGCTCGCGACCACCTCGCCCGAGCGGTCGTTCCCCACCCTCCGCGGGCACCCGCCGCTGGTCGCGTTCGGCGACGAGGTGGCGGTCCCCGAGTTCGCCGAGCCACCCGACACCGGCGTCGAGGTGGTCGTCCCCGACCGCTGGAACGACGTGTACACGGTCGCGACGCTCGCGTACTACCTCGGCGCGACCGTGGTTCCGGGCGACGAGCCGGCGGTGTGCGCCGCCGGGCGGTCGTACCCGCTCGACGCCGACCCGCTGTTCGAGTCGGTCCAGCGGCTGCTCGAACACGCGTTCCTGCTCGACTGTGTCGTCCGGACCGAGGGCTTTTACGACGTCGACCTCCACGAACGGGCGGCCGTCGAGCGCCGGGTCGACATCGACCCCGAGCGGCTGTACGACCTGCCGCTCGACGAACGGCTGGCGGCGTACTTCGACGTGCCGGTCGACCCGCTGTCGGACTTAGTGGGGTGGCACCTGACGGCCGACGTGGAGCCAACCCCCGAGAGCGCCGAACTCCTCCCGTTCGTGGTCAACGACATGGCGTCGGTCCGCGACCCGTCGACGGTCGACCACGGCGACTCCGCGGCGGGCGACGACTCGATCGAGTCGTTCTTCCGCGCGGGGTCGGACGCCGACGGCGGCGCGGGCGCGAACGAACGCGTCGTCTCGCCCGCGCGGACGGACACCTCCGGACACGTCTGGGTCGGCGACGGCTACCCAACCGGCGCGTCCAAACCGACGGTCGACGCCTACCGCCACCGCCTCGACCAGCGGGCGTCCGACTCGGCCGTCATCGACGTGACCGTGGTCTGTAACGAGGCGTCGATGCGCGAGGAGACCGAACGGCTGTACGGCTTCCGCGACCACCTGGAGTTCGACATCGACGTCGAACTCGACCGCTCGACCGACGAGTTGCGCGCGCTACTCGCGGAGGAGCACGACCTGTTCCACTTCGTCGGCCACGTCGACCCCGAGGGGATGAAGTGCCCCGACGGCCACCTCGACCTCCACACGCTGGAGTCGACCGGGGCGAAGGCGTTCTTCCTCAACGCGTGTTCGTCGTACGACCAGGGGATGCAACTCGTCCGCGCGGGCGCCATCGGCGGGCTGGTGACGACCAGCGACGTGGGCAACATCATGGCGACCAACGTCGGGCGGACGATGGCGCGGCTACTCGACTACGGGTTCGACCTCCACGGCGTCCTCGACGTGGCCAAGCGGGTCCACGTCGTCGGCGGGTCGTACTCGGTGGTGGGCGACGCCGGGGTGACGCTGTGTCAGGCCAACAGCGGGACGCCGACGGCCCTCGTCGTGAACACGCACGACCAACCCGCTCCCGACGTAGTCGAGTTCGACCACGCCGTGTACACCACTCGGAACTTCGGGGTCGGGAGCCTCCTCGCCGACTGGTTCGAGGAGGACGGCACCCAGTACGTCGTCGGCGGGGTCACGCCGCACCACCGGGTCTCTCGGGAACAGTTCGAGGAGGTCTCCGAAGGACGACGGTACCCGCTTCTCGTCGATTTAGAACTCCGCTGGTCGGACGAACTCGACTTCGACTCGCTGTGATTACGGGCCGTTGTTGGCGCTGGCGATCGCCGCCGCGTTACTCGCGCTCGCGAGTAGCATGCACATCGTGAACACGATACCGCAGGCCTTCGGGTGCTCCGCGAGGTACGCCTTGATGGGGTTGTCTGACATCGCATTCGTTTCAGAGTAGCATAGGAAGAAAGTTACACGCCTCCTACGCCGACCCGGGCCGCGAGGTACGTACGTACTACCTCGTTGCCGGATCGAGACCGTCCGAGTTCACAGTGGATGGGGTCGGTACGCACGTCGACGACCGACCGGGAGAGGATCGCCCTACGGCGCCGGGGTAGGGAGCGGTATCGACTGCCTGACCGGTAAGAAACCGGTACCTACGGGCGTGCGGTTACGGGTCCATCCCGAACAGCAGCGACCGGAGGAAGACGAGCACCGGGATGATCTCCAGCCGGCCGACCCACATGTTGAGCAGGAACATCCCCTCCGCGAGCGACGGCATCCCGGGGCCGGTGATCCCCGTCGAGAGCCCGACGTTCCCCTGTGCGGACGCGACTTCGAACAGCACGTCGGCGTACGTGAACCCCGGACCCGCGAGGTCGACGAGCACGAGCGACGCCGCCCCGAGCACGCCCAGCCACAGCAGGGTCACGATCGACGCCTCGGCGAACTCCCGGTCCATCTCCTCGCGGTCGAGCGTCCGGCCGCCGAACCGTACGTTCACGACGGCGTTCCCGGGGAGGAACACCCGACCGATCTGCCAGCGGATCCCCCGACCGACGGTGTACGCGCGGACGATCTTGATCCCGCCGACGGTCGACCCGGCGGCGCCGCCGATCACCATCGCGCCCGAGACGATCACCTTCCCGCCCGCGCTCCAGTCGCCGATCGGCGCCGACTGGAAGCCGGTACACGACAGCGCGCTCACGAACTGGAAGGCGGAGTCGCGGAACGCGTCGGCGCGGGCCGCACCGACGACGGGGCCGAGACCCAGCCACCCGGTCGGAGTGAACGCGTCCGCGGCCGTCGCGACGGTGGCGGCGTTCTGCGCCGCGAGCACGGCCGTCCCGACCGCGAACAGGGTGAACAGCCACCGGGTCTGGAGGTCCTCGTACAGCGACGAGAGGTCCCGCTCGCGGAGGACGACGTAGTGGACCGGGAACGCGATCGCCCCCAGCGCCATCACGGGGAGGAGCACCCCCTCGATCAGCGGCGAGTCGTACGTCGCGATCGAGTTGTCGGTCACGGAGAACCCGCCGGTCGACAGCCCGGTCATGGCGTGGTTGAGCGCCTGCCAACCCACCTCCCAGAGCGGCAGTCGCGAGCCGTAGTCGCTGAGCGAGATCGCGACGAACAGCACCGCCACCGACAGCGCGGTGTAGCCGAGGAAGATCTTCCACACCGTCCGGACCGTCGAAATCACGCTCGGGTGGATGCGCTCCTCGCGGGCCTCGCCGCGGTAGAGCGCGTAGCTCCCGCTCCCCGGCCGGGCGAGGATGGAGACGGTGAGCACGATCACGCCGACGCCGCCGACCCACTGGATGAACGACCGCCACCACTGGAACGCGTGCGGCAGCGACGGCTCGTGGATCGCCATCGTGAGCCCCGACCCGGTCCACCCGGACATCGACTCGAACAGCGCGTGTAGCGGGTTCCGGAAGTAGACCAGCGACGACTGCGAGGTGACGCCTCCGACCGTCGCCGCCTCCCAATCGGCGCCCGCCGGCACGAACGTCGCCATCACCTCGGCGGGGGTGAGATACGCGGCGAAGAGGAACGGGAGCGCGCCGAACATCGCGGTCGTGAGCCAGCCAGCCGCGGCGATCACCATCCCGTGTTTCATCTCGGGGTTGGACGCGTCGGCGAACCGCCGCCGCACGCCGAAGCCGACGGCGACCGTGAGCCCGCCCGCGAGCAGGAACGCCAGCGCCGGATACCACTCGCGGAAGGCGAGCGCGACGGCGGCCGAGCCCGTCATCATCGTCGCCTGCATCACCAGGAGCGACCCGACGTCGCGCGCGACGGTCGCGGCGTGACTCGTCACTCTAGCGAGACGTGACCCGCGGACCATCGACGCGGGATCACTCCCCGCCGTCGGCGTGGCTGTCGAGTCGGTGGGGTACCTCGCCCGCCGCGTGGTCCTCGTAGTGGCCGAACACGTCGGTCACCTCGGGGGTCGCCCCCTGCCCGCAGTAGACGGTACAGAGATCGCCCGCCTCCATCCGCGTCGACCCCCGCGGGGTTATGGGGTCGTTCGCGCCGGACCGTTCGATGGCGACCACGAGCAGGTCCCGACCGATCAGCCCCTCGTCGGTCGCCTCCTGTATCGTCTTGCCGGCGATGGGGGCCTCGTCGCCGATCCGGATCTCGAACACCTCGGCGTGCTCGCCGATCCGCATGAAGTCGACGATCGAGGGGCGCTTGACCGCGCGGTAGAGGTACTCCGCGATCAGCCGCTGGGGGTTCTCCATCGTGTTCACACCGATCCGGCGGAACAGGCCCATGTGCTCCTCGTCGTGGACCACCGAGACGATGTTGGGCACGTCGAGTTCCTGTGCGAGCAGACAGACCATCACGTTGGTCGCGTCGTGGTCGGTCGTCGAGATCAGCGCGTCCGCCCGGTCGGCGCCGGCGTCCTCCAACACCTCCTTGGAGGTGGCGTCGTCGTTGACCACGAGACAGTCGAACCTGCCGGCCGCCCGCTCGGCCTTCTCCGGGTCGCGTTCGATGACGACCACCTCGTTACCCCCGACGGTCGCCATCTCGGTCAGGGGGGTGCCGATGTTGCCTCCCCCGACGATGACCAGGTACATGTAATCGGGGTCGAACGTGCGCACTCGAAAAACTACCGTTCCGCCGACGACGAGGCGACGCGGCGGTCGCGTGGGGACGACGCGGTAGTCGCGTGGGGACGACGCGACGGCCGTACGGCCGACGCCCTCCCGACGCTACTCCTCGACCGCGCTCGCGGCGCGGATCACGGTCTCCTCGCCGAACGCCGGCCCGACGAACTGCATCCCGACCGGTAGCCCCGCGCTCTCGCCCGCGGGCACCGAGACGGCGGGGAGGTTGGCGAGGTTGACCGGCACCGTGTTGGCGTCCATCAGGTACAACGACAGCGGGTCGTCGAGGCTCTCGCCGCGTTCGGGCGGCAAAACGGGCATCGTGGGCGTCGCGAGCACGTCCGCCGACTCGAACGCGCCCTCGAAGTCGCGTTTCACCCACGCGCGGGCGTCCTGCGCCTTCTTGTAGTACTTGTCGTGATAGCCCGCAGACAGCGCGTACGTCCCGAGGAGCACCCGGCGTTTGACCTCCGCGCCGAA
>NZ_ASGZ01000013.1 GCF_000495475.1 Candidatus Halobonum tyrrellensis G22
CCGTCGGCGCCCACCGCGACGACGGCCGCGCCGAGGAGGTAGCCCGCCGGCAGCCAGTCGACGACGCGACACAGCGTCCGGACCGCCGCGGCCGCGGCGTCCGGGCGGCCGCCGGCGTCGGTGACGACGGTCAGGCCGAGCAGGCGCTTGCCGAGCGTCCGGCCGGCGAGCGCCTCCAGCCCCGCGAAGTAGCCGAACCAGACGACGGTGCCGACGCCGACGAGCAGCGACGGCTCCACCCGCCCGAACACCGCCAGCGGGACGCCGGCGACCGCCGCGAGGAGGGCGACGAGCGCGTGGTCGACGGCGGCGGCGACCGCTCTCCGGCCGAGCGTGCGGAGGTCCGCGCCGTTCGGTGGGGGCGGGCTGGACACGGTTCGCGCGTCGGACGGCCGCGAGAAAAGTCCTCCGGGGAGCGGGCCGACGCGCCCGTACGACCGCCGTTACTCCGCTTTCACGACGACGGTGTCGGCTACGATGTCGCCGATACGCTGGTTGTCGTCGGTGAGGAAGATGAGGATGAGCGCGACGAGATACGGGATGACGATCCCGAGTTGGTCGACGATCCGGAGGAGGTTCCGGACGGTGGCGGAGCCGTAGTCGCAGGCGCTGCCGTCCTCGTGGACCACCACGATGTCCAGCAGGCGCTTGCCGGGGGTCTGGCCGGACTTCCCCTCGAAGTAGATGAAGTAGCCGAACTGGAGGAGGAGTCCGACCAGCCCGGCGACGAGCAGACCGGCGCCGAACACGCCACGGCTCCCGAACCCGGCGCCGAGCAGGCCGAAGACGAGCGCCAGCGCGAAGACGACGACGCCGATCACCACCGTGTCGACGATGTACGCCAGGATTCGCGCGCCGATCACGTCACCCTCGGTTCCCATCCGCGGCTGTGGTCGAGCCATGCGGGGTCGGTTAGTTGTCGGTCTCAAAAGCGTTCCGACGCGGTCGGCGCTCCCCGCGGGTCGAGAGCCGTCACGCGGGTGACCCTCCGGTACAGTCAAACGCCGCGAACGCGAACCGTGTGACATGAGCACACAGGAGCGGGAGGAGCGGACGGTCCGCTGTCTCATCGCCAAGGTGGGGCTCGACGGACACGACCGGGGGGCGCACGTCATCTCCCGGGCGTTCCGCGACGCCGGCTTCGAGGTGGTCTACTCGGGGCTCCACCGCGCGCCCGAGGAGATCGTTCAGGCGGCCGTCCAGGAGGACGTGGACGTGCTCGGCATCTCGATCCTCTCGGGGGCGCACAACACGCTCGTCCCGAAGGTGATCGAGGGGCTCGAGGAGTACGGCGCGTTCGACGACACCCTGATCCTCGTCGGCGGGATCGTCCCCGACGAGGACCGCGAGAAGCTACTGGAGATGGGTGTCGCCGCCGTGTTCGGACCCGGCACGCCGATGTCGGAGACGGTCGAGTTCGTCCGCGAGCACGCGCCCGACCGCCGATGACGCCCGGCGACTCCGACGGCGAGACGACCGAGCGGGACGGGGCGTCGACGGCGAGCGGCGCGGCCGGAACCGAACGCGATACCGGCGGCGACGGCCGCGACGCCGACCTGGTCGACGCGCTCCTCGACGGCGAGCACCGCGCGCTCGCGCGCGTCATCTCGAAGATCGAGAACCGCGCGCCGGGCTACCGCGACATCGTCTCGCGGCTCCACGAGCACACGGGGAGCGCGTCGGTGGTGGGCGTCACCGGGTCGCCCGGCGCGGGCAAGTCGACGCTGGTGGACAAACTCGCGCGGGCGTACCGCGACCGCGGCGAGACCGTCGGCGTGATCGCGGTCGACCCCTCCTCGCCGTACACCGGCGGCGCGGTGCTGGGCGACCGCATCCGGATGGCGTCGAACGCGGGCGACATGGACGTGTTCTTCCGGTCGATGTCCGCCCGGGGGACGCTCGGCGGTCTCTCGACGGCGACCGCCGACGCGGTGAAGGCGCTCGACGCGTTCGGCAAGGACCGCGTCGTGATCGAGACGGTCGGCGCGGGCCAAAACGAGGTGGAGGTGGTGCGCACCGCCGACACCGTCGCGGTGTTGGTCCAGCCCGGCTCCGGCGACGACGTCCAGATGCTGAAGGCGGGCATCCTCGAGATAGGCGACGTGTTCGTGGTCAACAAGGCCGACATGGACGGCGCGGGCCGGACGGTCGCCGACCTCCGCGAGATGCTCCACATGCGCGACGGCGACGCGAGCGGCGTCGGCGCGGCTGCGGGCCACCACGGCGTCGACGGGGACGGCCGCGGGGCCGACGCGAACGGCGCCGCCGGCTCCGACGGTCCCGTCGGCGCCGCGGGCGACGCCGACCGACCCGACGACGCGACCGACGACGACTGGGACCCCGAGGTGCTCGAGACCGTCGCCACCGACGGCGAGGGGGTCGGGGAGCTGCTCGACACGCTCGACGCCCACCGGGCGTGGCTGGAGTCGTCCGGGCGGCTGGCCGACCGGGAGCGCGAGCGCCACGCGGCGGAGATCAGACACCTCCTCCGGAGCGACGCCGCCGCGCTCCTCGAACGCGAACTCGACGCGCGCGGCGGGGTCGACGCGCTCGCCGAACGGGTGCGCGCCCGCGAGACCGACCCCTACGCGGTCGCCGACGAGGTGCTGGCCCCGCTGGCCGACTGCGTCGGCGAGGGGCGCGAGACGGGCGACCGTTCGGGCGACGAGTGACCGACGGTCCCGGGTCGGCCCCCGCCGGCGGGTCCGTCGTCGCCGGGTCGCCGGGTCCGTGCCACCCGAACTAAGTCGTCCGGGACCGAACCGCACGACATGCGACCGAAGTCAGTTCTCAAGTCGACGCTCGCGGCGACGGCGGCGGGTGCGGTCGGGACGCTGGCGGCGACGCGCGCGCTCCGCCGGAGGGCCGGCCACCTCGAAGCCCCGCTGGCCGGCCAACAGGAGGCGTACCGCTGGCGCGGGATGGAGGTGGCGTACGCCGAACGCGGCGAGGAGAACGACGAGACGCTCGTCTTCCTCCACGGGATGAACGCCGCCGGGTCGGCCGGCGAGTGGCGCGAGGTGTTCACCGACCTCGGCGAGCAGTACCACGTCGTCGCGCCCGACTTCCCCGGCTTCGGCCGGTCGGACCGCCCGCCGCTGCGCTACTCGGCGGCGCTGTACGAGGACTTCGTCCGCGACTTCGTCTCGGAGTTCGACGACGCCCACGTGGTCGCCTCCTCGCTGACGGCCGCGTACGTCGCGGCGGTCGCCGACGACCTCGCCCTCTCGGGGCTCACGCTGGTCTGTCCGACCGGGACCGCCGGCCCCGAACCGCCCAAGACGTGGCTCCGTGAACTCCTCCGCGCGCCGGTCGCGGGCGACGCCGCCTTCGGTCTGCTGACGACCCGCGCGGGCATCCGCTACTTCAACGCCGACCACGGCTACTGGGACCCCGAGAAGGCGGGCGACGACTGGTCCGACTACGAGTGGCGGACCACCCACCAGCGGAACGCCAAGTTCGCGCCCGCGTCGTTCGTCTCGGGCCACCTCAACAGCGATATCGACCTCGGGAGCGCGCTCGCCGCCCTCGACGCGCCGGTGACGGTCGTCTGGGGGCGGGAGGCCGACCTCCCGCCGCTATCGGCGGGCCGCGACCTCGCCGAGACGGCGGACGCCGAACTCGTCGTCTTCGACGACGCGATGCTGCTGCCGCACGTCGAGTTCGGTCCCCAGTTCGCGGCGCTGGTGCGCGGCGACCTGCCCGACGGCCGGTCGGTGACGGTCGAACAGGAGTCGGGGTCGGAGCCGTAGCGACCCGGACGGAATCGGCTCACCCCGCGTCCGTGGGTCCCCGGGGCCCGAGTCACCTCACCGCGGGTCGAAGACGACCCGCCGGCGGGACCCGCCGTCGGTTCCCTCTCTCGGGTCGGTCGCCGTCGCGCCGACCGCCAGTCCGACGTCGACCGCGTCGGCGTCGACGCCGCGGACGACGCCGGTGAGCCGGACCGGCCCGAAGTCGGCTATCGCGGTCACGTACGGCGTCTCGTCGGCGAACGCGGGCGCGGCGACGTGGAGTTCCGAGAACGTGACCACCTCGCCCGCCTCGGGGAGCGGTTCCTCCGAGAGGTCGCGCGACTCACAGTCGGGGCAGACCCGCCGGGGCGGGAGCGAGCCGTGGCCGTTCGAGCACGCGAGGTAGAACCCCTGGCCGGCCGCGAGCGCCTCGACCCACTCGTCGTAGCCCGTGGCGCGCGGCGGGCCGCCCCCGCCCCCGTCTGCCCCCCCGCCGGAGCCGCTCACTCGACCACCTCCAGCACGTGGACCACCGCACTCGCGACGGTGCCGCCCGCGTTGTGGGTGACGCCGACGGTGGCGTCGGACGCGGCGTCGCTGTTGGGGTGGTCGCCGCGCAGCAGGCGCGTCAACTCGGCTATCTGGGAGCCGCCCGTCGCGCCGACCGGGTGCCCCTTCGCCTTCAGCCCGCCCGAGAGGTTCACGGGCACCGCGCCGTCGCGCGTCGTCTCGCCCCGCCGGGCGGCGCCGACCGCCTCCCCCGGTTCGTACAGCCCGAGCGACTCGAGCGCGAACACCTCCGCGACGGTGAAACAGTCGTGGACCTCCGCCACCCCGACGTCGGCGGGACCGACGCCCGCGTCGGCGTACGCCGCCTCGGCCGCGCGGTCGGCGGCGGGCGTCCGCGCGAGCTGTGCGCGGTCCTGGAGCGCCATCCGGTCTGCGCCCTGTCCGGTGCCGGTGACCGCGACGGGGGCGTCCAGATCGTTGTCGTCGGCGTACGCCTCCGAGACGAGCACGACCGCGCTCGCGCCGTCGGTGATGGGACACGCGTCGTACAGCGACAGCGGCGAGGCCACCGTCGGCGAGTCGAGCGCCTGCTCGACGGTTATCTCGCGCTGGTACTGGGCGTACTCGTTGTCGAGGGCGTTGGCGTGGTTCTTGACCGCGACGTGCGCGAGGTCCTCCCGGCTCCCGCCGTACGCCTCGAAGTACGCCCGCGCCATCAGCGCGTACGCGCCGGGGAAGGTGACGCCCGCGCGCACCTCGAACAGTTCGTCGGCGGCGACCGCGAGCGCCTCCGTCACCTCCGGCGTCGGGAGGTTGGTCATCCGCTCCATCCCGCCCGCGACGAGCACGTCCGCCTCGCCGGCGCGGATCGTTTGGACCGCGGCGCGGACCGCCACTCCGGCGGAGGCGCACGCCTCCTCGTAGCGCGTCGCCGGACACCGCAGGCCCGCCGCCTCCGCCACGAGCGGCGCCTGGTGGCCCTGCCGCTCGGCGAGCGCGCCCATGAAGTTGCCGTAGTCGAGTCCCTCCACGTCGCCCGCGGCGACGCCCGCGTCGTCGAGCGCCGCGAGCGCCGCCTCCGCGAACAGGTCCCTGCCGGTCCGGCCGGCGTGTGCGCCGAAGGGAGTCAGCCCGACGCCCGCGACCCGGACTCCGCTCGCGCGGCTCATGTGGGGGAGGAGCACGCGAGCGGCCATAGACCTGCCGGCGCGGCGGCGGCACTACGGAACGGCGAGAGCGCGGGAGAAGCCGGAGTCGGTGTCGGTCGTCGGCGACCGGGTTACCGGACGAGGAGGTCCTCGCCGCGTTCGACGACGATCCGGCAGGGCGGCGACATCTTGTTGTACGCCCGACGGAACGCCTCCTTGGCCGCGGTGGCGTCGTCGACGTCGACGTAGGCGGTGAAGATGTTCTCGCCGGCGCCGACGCGGGCGGCGGTGCCGACGGGCTTGCCGAACGCCTGGCGCATCCCGTCGGAGACGCGGTCCGCGCCCGCGCCGGTCGCCTGCTTGTTCTCCCGGAGCACCTGGTGGGGGAACTTCCGGAGCACCATCTTGTAGTTACCCTCGCCGAGTTCCTTCAGGAGGTGGCGGTTGGCCGACAGCCGCGCGGACTCCAACGAGCCGTGGCGGATCTGGAGGTCCTCCTCGCTCCGCAGCGAGATCTCGACGGGGTAGTCGTCGGGGTCGGCCTTTAGGTCGCCCATGTTGTGCTGTGCGATCTTCGAGCCCGGGATCCCCGTGATGTACTCGCGACGGGTGTACGACGGCTTGTCGATGTTCCGATACATCGACGCGGGTTTGTCGGACATGGTTACTTAGCGGGAGAACGGCGGTCCGGCGAATAAACCCTGCGTTTTGACTCCCGGCGTGCGGGGGGCCGTCAGAGTCGCTCGCTACGTCCGCTCGTCCGCGCCGCTCCCGTCGGTCGCCGCGGCGTCGCCGTCCCCCCGGCCGACGCCCTCGGAGGCTCCCGCGGCGCCCGACCCGTCCGACTCGGCGGCGTCCGGAGCGTCGGCCGCGCCCGCGGCGTCGTCGGGCGGGTCGACCGCGACGTGGCCTAACCCCTCCTCGGCCAACAGGTCGCGCGCCCGGTCGGTGATCGAAGGGGCGACCAGCACCCCCCGGACGGCGACGCCGTCGGGTTCCTCGCGTTCGACCGCACCGACGTAGCGGGCGAGTTGGCCCACCGCGTCCGGGCCGACCCGCCGGCGTTTGAGTTCGACGACCAGCGGGTTGCCGTCGGCGTCCGTCCCGAACACGTCGACCGGACCCGCCGCGGTCTCGCGTTCGGTCGCGGCCGGCTCGAACCCGTCTTCGACCAGCGACGGCTCCTCGACGACCCGCTGTTTGAGGTCGGCCTCGCTCCCAACGACGTCGACGCCGCGCCCGCCGGTCACGGGGTAGGACGCGAGATGCGAGACGGACGTGAAGCGCACGTCGAGCGTCTCGTCGGGCGAGGTGCGACTGCTCCGCACGCGGAGGCGGCCGTCGCGGACGGCGGCGCGGTGTTCGCTCCCCGGCGGCTGCCAGTTGACCGGCGTGCGGCCCTCGTCGGTGTGGACGAGCGCCGACCCGTCGGGTTTCAACACGAGCAGGCGCGCGCCCTCCCCGAGCGAGGAGGCGGCGCGCCCGTCGTACTCGACGGTGCAGGCGCCGAAGACGGTCACCATGTCGCCGCGGTCGAACGCCGCCTCCAGTTCCCACAGCGTCTCGCGGTGGCTCGGGTCGTGGAGGCTGACCGGACTCACGTTCTGGCGTTGGCCGTCGGCGGTGATAAGCCGTCTGCCGCCCCCGCCCGCCGAGTGGGGAGGGACGTGCGGGACGCTGTCCGGTCGTGAAAGAGGAGAGAAACCGTAGTTCGTCGTCGCGTCGGACGCGGCGGCCTTACAGGCGCTCGAGGTTCGTCGCGCGCGGACCCTTCGGGGCCTGCTCGATGTCGAACTCGACTTCCTGCCCCTCTTCGAGGTCGGGGCCGCCGATGTCCTCCATGTGGAAGAACACGTCCTCGTCCGAATCGTCCGTCTCGATGAAACCGTAGCCGCCCGTGTCGTTGAAGAAGTCAACTTTCCCAGTTGCCATACCGGTCAGAGCGGACGACGCCGTATAATCCTTGCGAGACCGGACGCGGCGCGTGAGACGGTGACGATGCCCGGATCGCCCGCAGAGTGGGTCGAGACCGGTTCCCGCCCGCGGTCCGGCGTGCGGACGAGCGACCCCGAGGGCCCCCTCACCGAGGCTTCCCCGTCGCGAAGCGCCCGACTCAGGTCTCTCCGCTGGAGGTAGTCGGCGTCGTCCGGAGTGTCGGCGTCCACAGGCCGTCGAAAACGCAGTCGATCGGCAATCTATTATCTATTCCGATAATTGGTTGATCACGTCTAAGTATCGGTAGACGGAGGAGTGAGTATGAGCGTCACCCGGGAGAGTTCGGTCGGCGAGAAGTACAGGCGGAGCGTCGAGGTGTTCGACGGGGAGGGCCTGAGCGGGCTAGCCGCGAGGGCGAACAAGTACCTGTACCACAACTACTACCGGCCCGTACAGACGCGGCTGACCGTCCGGCAGGGGACGATGGAACTCGACGTGAACGGTGTTCGGGGTCGATTCGACGTCTCGTCGGCGGCGAAAGCGAACGCGGTGTTGTACGCACGGGGGAACGAGCGGCGGCTGCTGGCCGACCTGCTCGGCGAACTCGAACCCGACGACACGGTCGTCGACGTCGGCGCCAACATCGGGATCGTCTCCTGTCTCGCCGCCGAAGCCGTGACCGACGGCCGCGTGGCCGCGGTCGAACCGTTCGGGCCGAACGTCGCGGCGCTCCACCGGAACCTCGAACTCAACGACGCCGCTGTCACGGTGGTCGAGTCGGTCCTCTCGGACGAACCCGGACTCGTGGAGTTCGCGTCGCCCGTCGACGAGGTCTGCGGGGTCGCCGCCATCGACCCCGCCGACTCGTGCGACGCGCAGGTCCGCGCGGAACGCGGCGACGAACTGGTCCGGCGCGGCGACCTCCCCGCCCCGTCCGTCGTCAAGATCGACGTGGAGGGCGCCGAGCCGCTGGTGATCGACGGGCTGGAGCGGACGCTCGGCGACGACGACTGCCGACTCGTCTACTGTGAGGTCCACCACGACAGCTCGAACCGGCCGTCGTCGGACGACTTCGGCGCGTCGTACGACGCCGTCGTCGGCCGTCTCGAGTCGCTCGGGTTCGACGTGTCCGTGCTCGTCGAACGCGAAACCGAGACCCACCTCAAGGCGGAGAGGCCGGTCCGGTAGCGGTCGACGACGCGTTCGCCTACGCGGTGACGAAGCGACGAGGTCGTCCGACCGACCGGTCGCTCGGACGCGAACGCGGGAGACCGGACGTTGCGCGACCGGGAGCGTGCGCGCGTATTCGGTTCCTCGGTCCCGCCGCCGTCGCTACTCCCGACCGCCCTTGTACCGCTCCTCGACGATCCGGTCGCCGTCGGGCGACTCGACGAAGACGGTCTCCCCGCGGGTCGCCCAGACGGGGTCGTCGGCGCCCCAGTAGCGGTCAGCGTCGGTGTCCTCGCCGTCGCCGGCGTGGAGTGTGACGCGGGCGCCGGGGTCGAGCGTCAGGTCGTCGAACTCGTAGCGGCTCCCCGCCTCGTTGTGGACCGCCACGCCCGACAGGTCGAGCGGTCGTTCGCTCGCGTTCTCGAACGTGACGTACTCGTCGGACCCCGGGTCGAGGCTCCCGCCGGCCTCCCTGATCTCGTCGACGACGAGTCCCTCGTACCCCGTGCCGGTCGCGTCCGCCTCGTTCCGGGTGGTACTCGTGCCCGGCGTCGCGGACTCGGGGTCGGTCGGCGACTCGGCGCGGTCGCTCGACGCCACCGGTTCGCCCTCGCCCGTGTCGCTCACGGGACCGAAGTCGCCGGCGGCGTCGGGGTCGTCGACGTTCCGCGCCGCGGCCGCGCGGTCGTCGATCGAGTCGCGGTCGACGACCGCCCACGGCTGGTTCGACCCGGTCGTCCCCTCGGCAGTCCCGGACGCCTGATAGAGGAACGCCTTCCCCTCGGCGTCGAAGCGGGCGAAGAACGCGTCCCACGACGACCCGTCGCCTACCCCCGCGTCGGGGTCGCGTTCGAGTCGGAGGCTGTCGGTCCCGTCGCCCTCGTCGACCACGGGGCGGACGCCACGCACGTCGGCCCAATCGCGGATCAGTCGGTGGTTCGTCGTCCACCACTGCTCGCGCTCGCGAGTGTCGTCGACCATGGGCGCCCTTCGTCCCCTCGCGCGTTAGGCGCTTGGGCCGGCAGGGGCAACGTCCCGCGGGCGGACGACGCTCGTGGGCGGAGTGGAGGCGGCCGCACGGAGCGGCGTGGCCCGCTCACTCCCCCGCGAGCGTCGGGCGCGTGTACCACCACGCCCAGAGGACCAACGCGCCCTGCAGCGGGAGGCGGAGCCACGCCGCCGCGCGTGCGACGCCCGCCGCCCGGTCGGGGACCATCTCGGCCGCGATATCGTGGGTCGCCATGTAGACGTTCGCCGGGAACACCGCGACCAGGAGCGCGACCAGTCCCCACGCGGAGACCCGGCGCGTCCGGCGGACCGCAACGCCCACCCCGAGGACGACTTCGGCGACGCCCGAGAGGTACACCAGCGCGAGCGGTCGGGGGAACGACGGCGGGACGACCCGCTCGTACGCCCCGGGGACGAGGAAGTGAGTTACGCCCGCGACCGTATAGAAGAGGCTCATGACGTACAGCAGCGGCCGCTCGAGTCGGGTCGGGCTGTCGCGCATCTCCTCGCGGGGACGGGGCGGCGCTCCAAGAGCGTTTCCCACGGCCCCACGGCACGCGCGCCCGCCGACGCGCGCGTCGGGTGTCGCCGGCGTCGTGTTGGCGCCGGCGTCGTGTTGTGGCGCCGGCGTCGTGTTGGCGCCGGCGACGGCGCTGTCGGCGCCGCTCGCGTCGTCGCCGCTCACTCCCCGCCGACCCACGCGGGCGTGACGACGCCCGGCCGGTCGAGGCGGAGACGGTCGCCCACCTCCACCTCCTCGATCACGTGCGGGTAGTCGAACGTCGTCGCCGCCGTCTTGAGCGCGCCGGGGTCGGCCTGGATCGACCGCCAGCGCCGCCAGTGCGTCGGGACGAGGCGGTCGATGCCGACGGCGTTCGCCGCGTCGATCACGTCCTGTGCGTCGTTGTACAGTTTCCGTCGGACCGGCTCGCCGTCGTCGCCCGGCAGGCGGCCGGTGGTGCCGTACGAGAGCATGCCGAGGTCGACGTCGAACTCGTCGCCGACCGCCTCGAACGCCTCACAGGGGCGGTTGTCGCCGCCGTGGAAGATCGTCCCCTCGGGCGTCTCGATCACGTAGGTGACGCTTCCGTCCGCGTCGGGGTCGCGCCCGCCGCGGACGTGGACGGTCAGGTCGCCGACCGCGTAGCTGTCGCCGGGGTCGACCGGGACCCGCCGGTCGTCGGGGACGCCGCTCACGTCGTGGTTCTCGTAACACTCGGGGGGCGCGTGGACCGACCCGCCGTGGTCGAGCAGCGGCCCGAACGAGGGGGGCCAGAAGTGGTCGCGGTGGTCGTGGGTGCAGAACACCGCGTCACAGGCGCTCGCCCACCCCGGCTCCATCGGCACCGGGGGCATCCGGGCGACGTGTTCGCGGTCCCGTTCGGTGCTGAAGTACGGGTCGATGTAGACGGTGGTCTCGGGCGTCCGGACCGCCCACCCGGTCACGCCGAGGAACCACATCGAGACGCCCTCGACCGCGGCGCCTTCGAGTTCCTCGCGGATCCACCACTCGCCCCAGTCGCTGGTGATGGTCATCGGCCTCCTCCCCGTCCGCCGCCGGTTGCGCCGCGGTGGTTCACGGGTGAGCAGTTCACACACCCGTCGGTAAAGGTTCCGACGCGACCCGTGGGTCGCTCGTTCGCTGTGTCGGACGCAGAAACGTGCCGCCTCCCGGATTTGAACCGAAACCGGACGTGCTCGCTTCGCTGCGCGCGTCTGGTAGGGTTCAGAATTCGTTCGGCGTCGTTTCTTCGGCTACTCACTCCGTTCGTAGCCGCAGAATATGCCGCCTCCCGGATTTGAACCGGGGACAGCTCGATCTTCAGTCGAGTGCTCTCCCAGTCTGAGCTAAGGCGGCGCGTCTCGAACGAGCCGCGCGGGTGAAAAAAGGATTTCGAAACCCGTCCGCCGTCGCCGACTCAGATCACGTCGCGGCGTTCGGTGAACGTCCGCGTCACGTCGGCCGACTCCACCGTCGTCCGGATCGTGATCCAACCGTCGTTCTGCTGGACCGACAGCGCCGCGCCGAAGCCGAGGCTCACGCGCTTGGTCGCGGTGGTCGTCGCCCCCGCGTCGAGGCGTCCGACCGCCTCGCGCCCCCGCCAGACCCGCGCGTCGGCGTCGGTGGTGTTGCCCGCGAATATCCGGGTGCGGACCACGACGTCCTCGGCGGCCTGTCGGCGGTTGTTCGTCAACTCGACGGTCACGTCCCGGCAGGTCCGCCCGCAGTTCTCTATCGCCGCGACGCTGAACGTGTACGGCGGCCGGTCCGCGTCGCCGCCGTCACCGCTCCCGCCACCCCCGCCGCCACCGGTACCGCTCCCTCCACCGCCACCGGTACCGCCGCTCCCCCCACCGCCGCCGGACCCGCCCGACCCGCCGGAGGGCGAGGGGCTGGCGGTCGCGGTGGGAACGTCGCCGGTCCCCGCGTCGGTGCCGCCGAACGGTCCGACGCCGACGACGAACGCGGCGACGCCGCAGGCGACGACGACGATAGCGACGGCGACGACGGCGCGTCTCCCGCCGAACTGCGGCTCTCCCTCCGTGGGCATACGACCCGACACAGTGTCCGCGCGGGCAAAGATATGCTGTCTTCGCACGCAGCCCCGCGGTCGCCGGGGGAGAAGCCAGTGGCTACCGCGGTATCGGTCCACATAGTTATACGGACTGCCACACCATTCGGCCCATGGCCGAGGCACCCGCCGACCTCGACCCCGTCTCGATGTTCTCGCTCCTCGGCGACGAGACGCGTCTGGCGGTCCTACAGGCGCTGTACGACGAGACGCGGGGTCGGGGGACCGGCCGGGGCGCCGTCGCCTACTCGACGCTACGCGAGGCGGTGGGCGAACCCGACAGCGGGCGGTTCAACTATCATCTGACGCAGCTCACCGGCCACTTCGTCGAGAAGTTGCGCGGCGGCTACGCGCTCCGCGCTCCGGGCCGGGAGGTGGTGCGCGTCCTGCGCGCGGGGACGCTCACCCAGTCGCCGAGGGTCGACCCCGTCGGGACGGGCCGCGTCTGCCCGCGGTGTGGCGGGCAGGTCCGTCTGTCGTACGCCAACGAACACGTGTTCGTCCACTGCGCCGACTGCGTCGGCCTACTGGAGTTCGACTACGTCCCCGACGGCACGCTCCTCGCCGTCTCGTTTCCGCCCGCGGGCGCGAACGCCCGCGACCCGTCGACGCTGCTCGCGCCGGCGACGCTCGGGTACGAACGTCGCCTCCAGACGATGACCGACGGGCTCTGTCCGGACTGCGGCGGCGTCGCGACGCCGAGCGTCCGCCGGTGTGAGTGCCACCGCCAGACCGGGTCGACCACCTGCGACCGGTGTCACACCGGGTTCGAGGCGCTGGTGGAACTGTCGTGTGAGACGTGCGAGCGCCGTCGGGTCGCCCCACCGGCGTTCGCGTTCACCCACCGCGACCCGGTCCGGGAGGCGCTCTCGGCCGCCAACGCCGACGGCGACGCCTGGCGGCGGTACGTGACGGTGGTCGACTGGCCGACTCGCGTCCGCCGCGCCGACGGGGGCACCCCGGAGGTGGTGTACGCCCCGCCCGACGACCGCGAGGTCGTCGTCGCCGCCGACGGGTCGGTCCGCAGGGAGGCGCCGTCGCCGCCCGACGAACTCGGCGCGCACCTCAGCGAGTGAGCCGGAGCGGACGGTAACGGGTCGTTACCGCGTCACTCCTCGGGGTCGGTCTCGACGGGCGCGGCGACGTCCCAGCCGTCGTCGGGGACGACCGCGTCGGCGTCCACCTCGATCAGCAGGTCGTCGAACGCCAGCGACTCGACTTCGACCAGCGTGCTCGCGGGGTAGTGCTCGGGGTCGAAGAACTCGTCGCGCACCTCGTGGACGGTGACGAACTCCTCGTCGGCCACGCTGTCGACGTACACCCGGACGCGCACGATGTCGTCCATCCCCCCGCCGAGTTCCGCGAGGTAGCTCTCGATGGTCTCGAGGACGGTCCGCGTCTGCGTCTCCACGTCGCCGACGCCGACGACGTTCTCCTCGTCGTCGAGGGCGACGACACCCGAGAGGAACACCCGGGTGTAGCCGTCCATCCCGACCGCGACGCCGTTCGAGTGGACCAGCCCGTCCACCTCGCTGTCGTCGAACGCGTCCAACTGCTCGCCCACGCCGGGGTCGATGACGGTCTTTCTCACTCCGTGTCGGTCTCGCCGCTCGTACATCACCGTTTCGCACGGGGTGGCGGTCTCGGGACCGAAACGCCGGACGAGCGGCGTCCGGCCGTCACCGCCGCGCGACCAGTTCGACCCGCGTGAGCGAGACGGCGACCAGCACCATCCCCACCGCCACGAGCAGGAAGACGACGCTGATGACGTTCACCTCGGGCGTGACGTCGTACCGGATCTGGTTCCAGATGTACACCGGGAGCGTCGGCGCGCCCGACCCCTTCACGAAGTAGGTGAAGACGAACTCGTTGAACGACATGGTGAACGCGAGCAGGCTCCCGGCGACGATGCCGGGGAGGATGTTGGGGAGGGTGACCTGCCGGAACGTCCCGAACTCGTCGGCGCCCAGGTCCTTCGACGCCTCCTCCAGCCCGCGGTCGAACGTCAGCATCGTCGGGAGGATGACCAGCGTGGCGAACGGCAGCGTCCGGATCACGTGTGCGAGCACCGTCGAGACGTAGCCGGGCAGCCCGAGCGTGCCGTCGAAGAACAGCACCATCGCCACGCCCGTCACCACCAGCGGGACGACGATGGGGAGCGTCGCGAGCAACTGGAGCGCGTCCCGGCCGGGGAACGCGTACCGGTCGACGGCGTACGCGATCATCGTCGCGAGGGTGACGGTGACCACCGTCGCGGGCAGCGAGATGGTGAGCGTGGTCACGATGGCTTCGAGCGCGGCGTCGTTCGAGAGGAACGCGCCGTACCACCGCAGGGTGAGTTCCTCGGGCGGGAACGACAGCACGCCCCCGTCGGCGAACGACATGAACACGAGCACCGCGATGGGCACCCAGAGGAACGCCACCACGAGCGCGGTCACGGCCGCGGCCAGCCGCGAGGCGTGCGCGTGCGCGAACCGCTCGACGGGCCGCGAGAGTCGGTCGAGCGGGCTCACGCCTCCTCACCCCCAGAGCCGAGCAGGCCGCCGCCGAGCCGCGTCCCCGCGAGCAGCAACAGCACCACCACCGCCGAGATGATCATCCCGATGGCGGCGCCGAACGGCCAGTTGAACGCGCTCTTGAACTGGTTCTCGATCACCATCCCGATCATGATGTTGCTGGTCCCCCCCAGGAGCCGGGGCGTGACGAACGAGCCGAACGTCGGGATGAACACCAGGATGACGCCCGTGATCACGCCGTTGACCGTCATGGGGAGCGTGACCGAGCGGAACGTCCGGATCGGTCCCGCACCCAGGTCCTTCGACGCCTCGATCAGCGCCGGGTTCAGGTTGGTCAACGACGCGTAGAACGGCAACACGGCCAGCGGGAGCCAGACGTACGTGAACCCGATGATCACGGCGGGCTCGCTGTACAACAGCCCCACCGCGGGCAGGCCGAGCAGTTCGAGCGTCGAGTCGAGCACGCCGTCGCTCTGGAGGATGTTGATCCACGCGTACATCCGGATGATGTAGCTGGTCCAGAAGGGGAGGATGACCAACAGCAGCAGCGCGGTCGTCCGTTTCGAGAACCGGACGATGCTGTACGCCAGCGAGTAGCCGACCACGGTGACGATGGCCGTCACCTGCACGCTGACGACGAACGTCTTCCAGACCACCGTGAGGTACGTCGACGAGGTCACGAACCCCGTGTAGTTCGACAGCGTCCACGCGCCGCCGATCTCGCCGGTCTGAAACGAGATGACGACCATCGCGACCAGCGGGACCGCGAAGAACAGCAACAGCACCGCGTACGGCGGGCCGGCGACCGCGAGCGTCCGCAGCCGCGGCCGGTCGCGGAGGTACGCCGTCAGCCCGCCCAGCCGCCCGTCGCGGGCCGCCGCCCCGTCCGCGCGGGTCGACCCCGTCGACCCCGAACCCTCGGCCACGGGGTCAGCCCCCCGCTCCCGGCCCGGTCTCGGCCTCGGGTCCGGATCCGGACTCCGCACCCGCCGCCCCGGTCCCGGTGGCCGCGTCGCGTTCGTAGAGGTGGACGTCCGCGCCGTCCCACGCGACGGTGACCGCGTCGTCGACGTCGAACGAACCGGTCCGCACCTCCGCGGAGACCGGCCCCCACCGCTCGGTCTCGACGGCGTACAGCGAGTCGCTCCCCTGGTAGCTCCGGCTCCGCACCGTCCCCGGCGACGAGAACGTCCCCGCCACCCGGTCGGCGTCTGTGTCCGTACCGGCGTCCGCGTCGGTATCCGTGCCGGCGGCCACGGCCGCGTCGGCCTCGGTGTCGCCGGCCGGCGGCTCGGCGGTGACGCGCACCAGATACGGCCGGACGCAGACGTCGACGGCGTCGCCCGCCGCCACGTCGGGCGAGCGCTCGCGCGGGACCCCGACCGGCCCGGAGCCGGCGTCGACCACGACCCGGTCGGTCTCGACCGCCTCGACTCGCGCCTCGACGGCGTTGACGTCGCCGATGAAGTCCGCGACGAACTTGTTCGCGGGCGCCTCGTACAACTGTTCGACCGGGCCGACCTGCTGGATCCGGCCGTCGTCGAGCACGATCAGCCGGTCGGACACCGCGAGCGCCACCTCCTGGTCGTGGGTGACGTAGAGGAACGTGGTGTTCGTCTCCGCTTGGATCCGCTGGAGTTCCCCCTGCATGTGCTGGCGGAGCTTGCGGTCCAGGCTGGAGAGCGGTTCGTCGAACAGCACGAGCGCCGGCTCGTTCACGAGCGCGCGCGCGAGCGCGACCCGCTGCTGTTCGCCGCCCGACAGTTCCGCGGGGTTGCGGTCGCCGTACCCCTCCAATCGCACCATCTCAAGCATCCGCTCGGTCCGTTCGCGTCGCTCGTCGGCGGGGACGCCCCGCTGTTTGAGCCCGTAGCCGATGTTGTCGGCGACGGTGAGGTGGGGGAACAGCGCGAGGTCCTGAAACACCATGTTGACGTCGCGCTCGAACGGCGGCGACCCGACCACGTCGTCGCCGGCGAGCCGTATCTCGCCGTCGGTGGGCTGTTCGAACCCCGCGACCATCCGGAGGACGGTCGACTTGCCCGACCCGCTGGGGCCGAGGATCGAGACGAACTCGCCGTCCTCGACGTCGAACCCCGCGTCGTCGACCGCGGTGAGGTCGCCGAACTCCTTGGTCAGACTGCGGACGCGAAGCAGCGACATCCTACGCCGCCTTGACCGCGGTCCAGATCTCGTCGTACTGCGACCGGACCTCGTCCGAGAGCGTGGCCGAGAAGACGAGGTTCCACTCGTCGGGCCAGTCGACGAACTCGGCGTCCTCCTCCGAGAGCTGGTCGGTGATGTCGACCGCGGGCAGGTAGCCCATCGTCTCGAACAGCCGGGAGGCGTTCTCGGGCTGGCTGGCCCAGTTGGTGAACTGGAGGCTCGCCATCGGATTGGGCGCCCCCCGCGGGATGACGAACAGGTCGCTGGTGTACATCGCCCCCTCCTCGGGTGCGGTGTAGTGGACGGGCGCCCCCTCGCCGAACCGCGCGGTGTACGTCCGGCCCATCGTGAGCGGACCCGCGACCACGTCCTCGTTGACGAACAGGCTCATGCCCTGCTGGTAGTCGCCCCAGTAGGTGCGCAACAGCGGCTTCTGTTGGATCAGCACCTCCCGGATCTCGTCGAAGTCGTCGGGGTCGATCGGGTCCTGGCCGGTGTACATCGCCGCTATCTGACACGAGACGGTGGCGTTGTCCCACATGCACAGCTCCCCCTCGTGTTCGTCGTCCCAGAGGACGCCCCACGAGGTGGGTGCGGAGTCGAAGTACTCGTCGTTGTACGTCAGCGGGTACAACACCAACGCCTCCGGGACGGCGTAGACGCTGCCGTCCTGCTGGTAGGAACTCGCCTGCTTGACCCGGTCGGTGATGTTCTCCCAGGCGGGCATCACGTCGACCGGGAGTTCGTGGAGGAAGTCGTTCTCGATCGAGCGTTCGACCCAGTTGGTCGTGGCGGCGATGTTGTCTATCTCGGAGTTGTCCGCCTCCAACTGCGAGTACCACTGGTCGGGCGAGGAGTAGCCCGTGTTGCTCACGCTCACGTCGAACTCCTCCTCGAACGCCCCGCTGGCCCACTCGACCCAGCTGTCGTACCAGTTCCACATGTTCAACTGCGAGCCGATGTCCTCGGGCGGCCACTCGGCGACGTCCATCGGGACGCGGTCGTCGCCGCCGCCACCGCCGCCGAGACAGCCCGCGGCCGACGCGGTGATCCCCGCCGCCGCGGCGCCTTCGAGGAACCGCCGGCGGTTCAACGCCGGCGGGTCGGACCGCTCACGCATCCCGCTCACCCCGGAAGGGACCCTCTCCCGTCCCGCGGTCGTGGTGATGTGCCATGCGATACTCACTCTAGGTGGGGGAGATAAGAGTGTCGGATGGGTTCCCGCCGCGGCGGCCGAACCGAACGCTCGACCCGCAGTTCCCGATCGGTTCGGCGCCGCGTTCGCCCGTCGGTAGACGTTCGGTCGGCGTTCGCGACGTCGACCGGAGGATTACCCCAACACCGACCCCTATGGTCCCCCCGGGGTGTAGTCGGGGTATGACAGTCCGAGACGCGGACGCGTTCGACGAACCGGTCGGGAGCCGGCGGGTGCGCGGCATGAACGAGTCGGTCATCCGCGAGATGACCCGCGAGGCCCGCCGCCACGACGCGGTCAACCTCTCGCAGGGCATCCCCGACGAGGACGAGACCCCCGCGTCGGTCAAGCGCGCGGCGAAGGAGGCCATCGACACGTCGAGCCAGTACACCATCACGTGGGGGCTGCCCGAACTCCGCGAGGCGGTCGCCGAGCGGTACGCCGACTGGAAGGGCGTCGCGTACGACCCCGAGACGGAGGTGACGGTGACCTGCGGCACCAGCGAGGCTATCATGTCGACGCTGCTGTCGCTGTGCGACCCCGGCGACGGCGTCGTCTACTTCGAGCCGACGTACGAGAGCTACATCCCCGGCGTCCAGTTCGCCGAGGGCCGGCCGCTCCCGCTGGACATCACCGACGGCCTCGCCGTCGAGGAGGAACCGCTCCGGGCGGCCGCACGCGACGCCTCCGTTCTGATCTTGAACCACCCCCAGAACCCCACGGGGAAGGTGTTCACGCCCGCCGAACTCGACCTGATCGCCGACGTGGCCGTCGCGGAGGACCTGGTCGTGATCACCGACGAGATATACGAGCACATCGTCTACGCCGACCACTACCGCAGCCCCGTCACCGTCGACGGCCTCGCCGAGCGAACCGTCGTCTGTACGGGCATGTCGAAGACGTTCTCGGTCACGGGCTGGCGCGTCGGCTTCGCGCTCGCGCCCGAACCGCTGTCGGCGGAGCTCCGGAAGTTCCACGACTACACCAGCATCTGCGCGCCCACGCCGTTCCAGCGCGCGGGCGTCGAGGCGCTCTCGCTGCCCGACGACTACTACGACGACCTCTCCGACTCGTACGAGCGGCGTCGCGAGCGGCTGTACGACGGGCTGCGCTCGGTGGGGCTCGACCCCGTGAAACCCGACGGCGCCTACTACATGCTGACCCGCTACCCGACCGACGAACCGGACACCGAGTTCACCCTGCGGCTGATCCGCGAGGCGGGCGTCGCCGCCGTCCCCGGGAGCAGTTTCTACACCGACGAGGGCGAGGACTGGGTCCGGTTCACCTTCTCGCGCAACCGCGACACCATCGACGAGGCGCTCACCCGCCTCGACGAGAACCGCTTCTGGTAGCTGACGCGGCGACGGCCCGACGCCGGAGACGACGCGGCGTCACGACAGCAGTCGCCGGGCGGCGTCCGCGACGACGCCGCCCGCCGTCGACACCTCCGGCCACGCGATGCTCTCGTTGGGGAAGTGCGCCTCGTCGATGTCGCCCGGGCCGAAGAGGACGGTCGGTATCCCGGCGTGGATGTAGTGCCGGGAGTCCGCGCCGTACGTCTCGCCGACCGGTTCCCCCTCGACCCCCGCGGCGGCCATCGCCTCGCGGAGCGCCCCCACGACCGCCGCGTCGGGGTCGGTCTCGCCGGGCGTGAACTGGATGGCGGTCCGCTCGAACGTCGGCGGGTGCGCCGAGAGCCACTCGCTGTCGGCGACCACCTCGGCCAACCGCTCGTCGTACTCCGCCTCCACCTCCTCGAGCGTCTCGCCCGGCGCGACCCCGATCCGCACGTCCGCGTCGAGCGACGCGGGCACCGACGAGGGCCACGACCCCGCGCGGACCACGCCCACGTTGACCGGCCACGGCGAGTCGAACCGCTCGTACAGCGGGTGGCGGACCCGTTCCGCTCGTTCGGCCTCCAGTCGCTCGAACGCCCGTCGAATCCGCTCGAAGTGCGGGAGGACGGACTCGCCGTTCCACCGGCGCGCGGCGTGCGCCGACCGGCCGTCGACGTGGAGCCGCTTCATCACGCTCCCCTCGGTGGCGACCACGGGGGTCAGCCCCGTCGGCTCGGCGACCAGCGCGGCGTCGCGGTCGAACGGGTACGGGTTGTCGAGCGCCGCCGTCGCGGCGCCGACGCCGCCCTCCTCCTCGCCGACGACGCTCTCGACTACCACCCGACCGTCCAGGCCCGACGCCTCGCCCGCCTCGGCCGCGTCCATCAGCAGTCTAGCGGCGAAGACGCACGCGCTCAGCCCGGCTTTCATGTCCGCCGCGCCCCGAGCGGTCAGCGTCTCCTCGCCGTCTTCCTCGCCCCACACTGGGTCGAACGGGTCGGTCTCCCACAGCGTCTCGTCGGCGGGCACCACGTCGACGTGGCCGTTCAGTACGACCGTCGGCCCGGCGTCGGGGTCGCCGAACTCGACGGCGCCCGCGACGCTCGGCCGATCTTCGACCTGTATCTCCGCGGGGTCGTCGGGGAACTCGGGGTGGACCGCGAGCGCCTCGGCGTCGGCGGCCCACTCGTACGTCTCGAAGCCGAACGCCTCGAACCGTTCGCGGAGCCACTCCTGGGCGGCGAGTTCCCCCCCGCCGGTGGTGTCGAACTCGATCAGCGACTCCACGAACGTCCGCAACTCCTCGTCGTACTCGGAGAACTCGGGCATCTATCGCGTTGTTGCTCCGAGAATCGACACAAAAACGTGTCGGTGGCGGCGGCCGAACGGGAGGAGTCGGTCTCTACTCCCGCTCCTCCGGCGGTTCGTCGGTGTCCGTCTCGTGGATCCGCACCGTCACGATTCGGGCCCCCTCGACGCTCGTCACCTCGGCGACGTGACCGGTGATTTCGACGCTGTCACCGACTTCCGGCGTGCGGTTGAGTCGTTCGAGCACCAGTCCGCCGATGGTCTCTACCTCATCGCTCTCGAAGCCCGCACCGAGAGCGTCGTTGAGTCTCGACAACGGAACCCCTCCGTCGACGTCGTACCCCCCGTCGTCGCGCGGGCGAATCGAGGGTTCGCGCTCGTCGAGGTCGAACTCGTCTCGGAGGTCCCCGACGAGGGCCTCGACGATGTCTTCGACCGTCGCCATCCCCTCGAACGCTCCCCACTCGTCGATGACCGCGGCCACCTGTTGGCGGTCCTCCCTGAACTGCCGCAGGAGGTCGCCGATCGTCATCGTCTCCGGGACGACGAGAATCTCGCGGGCGACGTCGCCGACTACCTCGGCGTCCCCGTCGCCCACCTCCGCTCGCAACACGTCCTTGACGTCGACGAATCCGACGACTTGGTCCCCGTCGTCGGCGTCGAGAACCGGGTAGCGCGTGTGGCCCGCCTCGAAGACGATGGACTCGAGCTCCGACAGCGCGGCGTCCTCCGGAACGCTCACCACGTCCGGTCGCGGAACCATGACCTCCCGCACCACGATATCGTCGAGATCGAACACGCGCTCGATCATCTTCACCTCGGCCACGTCGATGTCTCCCTCTTCGCCGGATCGAGCGAGTACCCGGAGGAGTTCCCGTTCGCCGAGCGTCTCGTCCGACTCGGAGGCGGACGGCACGCCGAGCGACCGCGTGAACGCGTTTGCCGCCCCGTTGAAGACGACGATCCCCGGATAGAGGAGGTAGTAGAAGAGTTTCATCGGCGGAGCGAGGAACAGCGAGAGTCGCTCGGTCTGGGCGATCGCGAGCGTCTTCGGCGCGAGTTCGCCGAAGACGACGTGGAGGAACGTGATGATACCGAAGCCGATAGCGAAGGCGACGAGGTGGAGCGTCGTCTCGGGGAGAATCGGAGCCAGTACGGGTTCTATGAGCGCCGCCACGGCGGGTTCGCCGACCCACCCCAGCCCCAGCGACGCGATGGTGATGCCGAGCTGCGTCGTCGCGAGGTAGTTGTCGAGGTTCGTCATCACCCCCTGGAGCGCCCCCGAGCCGGGTCGCCCCTCCGCGGCGAGCTGTTCGACCGACGTTCCCCGGATCCGGACGAACGCGAACTCCGAAGCGACGAAAAAGCCGTTCAGAACCACGAGAAACAGCGCGACGACGACCTGTCCCACCGAGAGCGCGACGTCTACCATCGGCGCTCCCGAGACGTGCCGTCGTTCGCTCGTAGCGTGTTCACACCGGTTCCTCTCGTTCCATCTACTAAAACCATCTAAATACGCCGCGGACGGTGGCCCGCCGTCGTCGGCGAAGCGGAGAAGAACGCGTACGAGATACGTTCCACGCCGTCCAGCCGATGCGGGCTCGTCGCGTCCGCTCACTCCGTTCGCTCCGCTCCTCGCGGTGGCGGCGTCAGAAGTGGGCTCGGGCGGAGTCGAACCACGCCGACGTCGCTCGCTGGCACTCGCTCGTCGTCTACTTCGACGCCGCCTCGCGGGACGTCTCGGCCCTCGCTACCGCTCGGGCACTCGACTGGGCTCGGGCGGAGTCGAACCGCGGTCGTTCCGCTCGCGCTGCTCGCTCCACTCCCTGATTCGACTCCGCTAACGCCACGCAGACGCCACCGGCTCGTCGCGTCCGCTCACTCCGTTCGCTTCGCTCCTCGCAGTGGTGGCGTCAGAAGTGGGCTCGGGCGGAGTCGAACCACCGATCTCTTCCTTGTAAGGGAAGCGTCATAACCACTAGACCACGAGCCCGCACCCGTTCGAACCCGCCGCGGTCGAATAACGCTTTTCGTTCCGACCCGGCGCTCGGGGGTCGCGTCGCCCCGCGTTCGCGCCGGGACCCCATCCGGTCGGCCTCTCCTCGCCCGCTCCGACACGCTTTCGGTGACGGACGGCCTCGTACGGTCGTGAACGTACGCGACGTAGCGGTGTCGGTGCTCGCCGTCGCTCTCGTGTTGGCGGGCGTGTACGCCGTCGCCCCGGGCGCCGTCGGGTCGGCGGTCCCCGGTCTCGGCGGGGGCGGCGACTACGACCGCACCACCGTCGCCGTCCGCGACGAGAACGGGTCGTCGCTGGCGACGGTCGAGGTCCGTATCGCCGACACGCGCGCCAAGCGGTACACCGGTCTCTCGGACACCGAGTCGCTCGCCGACGGCGAGGGGATGCTGTTCGTCCACCCGAACGGCGGCCGCCACGCGTACGTGATGCGCCGGATGGAGTTCCCGCTCGACATCGTGTTCGCGTCCGCGAACGGCACCGTCACCCGCATCCACCACGCCGAACTCCCGCCCGAGGGCGCCGACAGCCTGCGGCGCTACCCGGGCGAGGGGCGGTACGTCCTGGAGGTGCCGTACGGCTACGCGAATCGGACGGGGATCGACGTGGGCGACCGACTGGTGGTCGGCGGCGATTACTGACGCTCGGGGGCGCGACGCGAACCGACGCGGAGCCGGCGGGAACCCCCGCGAACCGGCGTGTTTCGATTCGAAGGGAACCCTTTAGGGCGACCGTCTCGTGTCCTCTGCTCAATGAGTCACCCCGCCGAAGAAGACGACCCCTTCGAGGACGTCCGTGAGGAGACGGACAACCCGATGCGGCGGCTGTTCGCCGAGTACGGTCGGGAGAACTCCCTCCAGTTCGTCGTCGGTACGCTCGCGAGCGTCGTCGCCCGCGTGCTCGACCTGATGCCGCCGCTCGTGTTGGGTGTCGCCATCGACGCGCTGTTCAACGAGGGGGCGAACCTCACGTTCGCCGAGGCGGCCGCCCAGACGCTGCCGCTGTTGACGCCCGCCATGTTGGATGGGGTGGTACCCGCGACCCGCGAGGGGCAGTTCTACCTCGCCATCGGGCTCATCGCGCTCGGCTTCTTCGGCGGGTCGGCGTTCCACTGGACGCGCAACTGGGGGTGGAACTCGTTCGCCCAGAACATCCAACACGACATCCGCGTCGACACGTACAACAAGATGCAGCGGCTCAACATGGACTTCTTCGCCGACAAGCAGACCGGGGAGATGATGTCGGTGCTGTCGAACGACGTCAACCGGCTGGAGCGGTTCCTCAACGACGGGATGAACTCCTTCTTCCGGCTGTCGGTGATGGTGGTCGCCATCGCGGTGATCCTCTTTACGATGAACTGGCAGCTCGCGCTCGTCGCGCTGGTGCCGGTGCCGCTCATCACGTTCTTCACGTGGAAGTTCATCAAGACCATCCAGCCGAAGTACGCCGACGTGCGCTCGTCGGTCGGGCAGATGAACTCCCGGCTGGAGAACAACCTCGGCGGCATCTCCGTCATCAAGACGTCGAACACGGAGGACTTCGAGTCCGACCGCGTCGACGACGTGTCGATGGAGTACTTCGACGCCAACTGGGACGCCATCGGCACCCGGATCAAGTTCTTCCCCGGCCTGCGCGTCATCGCGGGTATCGGCTTCGTGCTCACGTTCCTCGTCGGCGGGCTGTGGGTGCTGAGCGGGCCGCCCGGACCGTTCACGGGGTCGCTCGAACTCGGGCAGTTCGTCGTGTTCATCACGCTGACCCAGCGGTTCATCTGGCCGATGGCGCAGTTCGGGCAGATCATCAACATGTACCAGCGGGCGCGCGCCTCCTCGGCGCGCATCTTCGGGCTGATGGACGAACCCTCCCGGATCGCCGAGGACCCCGACGCCGACGCCCTCGACGTGACCGACGGCGAAGTGGTGTACGACGACGTCACCTTCGGCTACGACGACGACGAGACCATCGTCGAGGACGTGAACGTCACCGTCCCCGGCGGCGACACGCTCGCGCTCGTCGGTCCGACGGGCGCCGGGAAGTCGACGGTGCTGAAACTGCTCCTCCGGATGTACGACGTCGACGAGGGGTCGATCACCATCGACGGCCAGGATCTCCGGGACGTCACGATCCCGAGCCTGCGCCGACAGGTCGGCTACGTCTCACAGGACACGTTCATGTTCTACGGGACGGTCGCCGACAACATCGCGTACGGCACGTTCGACGCCGACGAGGAGTCGGTCGTCGAGGCGGCGAAGGCCGCGGAGGCCCACGAGTTCATCACCAACCTCCCCGACGGCTACGACACCGAGGTGGGCGAACGCGGCGTGAAGCTGTCGGGCGGCCAACGCCAGCGGCTCTCCATCGCGCGCGCCATCCTCAAAGACCCCGAGATCCTGATCCTCGACGAGGCCACGTCGGACGTGGACACGGAGACGGAGATGCTGATCCAGCGGTCGCTCGACGACCTGACCGCCGACCGCACCACGTTCTCCATCGCCCACCGGCTGTCGACGATCAAGGACGCCGACCAGATCGTCGTCCTGGAGGGCGGCCGGATCGTCGAGCGCGGCCAGCACGACGAACTGCTCGCCGAGGACGGCCTGTACGCGCACCTCTGGGGCGTCCAGGCGGGCGAGATAGACGAACTCCCCCAGGAGTTCATCGAGCGCGCGACCCGGCGCACCTCCCGGACGGGCGCCGAGAGCGACGACTGAACCGGGGGCGGGCGCGGGGAACGGCCGACCGTCCGACGCGACCCGCGACCGGCCGTGGGTCGGGCCCGCGGCCTCACAATCTAAGTGGGAGTCGGGCGACGTTCCGCCCGATGGCATCCGCATCCCCCTCGTTTCAGACGCTCGACGACCTGGCGTCCGGACGGCGCGTCCTCGCCCGCCTCGACCTCAACTCCCCCGTCGAGGACGGCGCGGTCCGGGACAACCGGCGGTTCTCCCGACACGCCGAGACCGTCGCCGAACTCGCCGACGACGGCCACCGCGTCGCGCTGTTGGCCCACCAGGGTCGGCCCGGCGACGACGACTTCGTCTCGCTCGAGGGCCACGCCGAGGTCCTCGCGGAACACGCGGGCGTCGACGTGGAGTTCGTCCCCGACACGTTCGGCGAGGCGGCGCTCGCGGCGATAGACGACCTGGAGGCGGGCGACGTGCTCCTCCTGGAGAACACCCGGATGTGCGGCGACGAACTCCCCGAGGAGGAGCCGGAGACCAAAGCCGACACCGAGTTCGTCCGGACGCTCGCCCCCGAGTTCGACGCGTACGTCAACGACGCTTACTCCGCCGCCCACCGCAAGCACGCCTCGCTCGTCGGCTTCCCGCTCGTCTTACCCAGCTACGCGGGGCGGGTGATGGAGACGGAGTACGAGGCCAACACCGCCATCGCCTCCCGCGAGTTCGACGGCGACGTGACGATGGTGGTCGGCGGGACGAAGGCGACCGACGTGGTCGGCGTGATGGAGGCGCTCGACGAGAAAGTCGACACGTTCTGTCTGGGCGGCGTCGCCGGCGAGTTGTTCCTCCGCGCGGCGGGCTACCCCGTCGGCCGGGACGTGGACACCGACCTGTTCGACGACCAGTGGGCCGACAACGAGGACACCATCCGCTCGGTGCTCGAAGACCGCGAGGGGCAGGTTCGTCTCGCCTCCGACCTGGCGTACGAGGACGACGACGGCGACCGCGCCGAGGTGGCGGTCGACGACGTCGACGAGAAGGAGCGGTCGTTCCTCGACGTGGGGAGCGACACCGTCGACGAGTACGACGAGGTGATCCGCGGGTCGGAGGCGGTGTTCGTCAAGGGCGCGCTCGGCGTCTTCGAGGACGAACGGTTCAGCGATGGGACCGTCGGCGCGCTGTCGGCCATCGCCGAGACCGACTGCTTCTCGGTGGTCGGCGGCGGCGACACCTCCCGCGCCATCGAGATGTACGGGCTGAGCGAGGACGACTTCTCGCACGTCTCCATCGCGGGCGGGGCGTACATCCGCGCGCTGACGGGCGAACCGCTGCCCGCGATCGAGCTACTCGAACGGAACGCGGCCGGCGAGTTCGACGGGTGACGGACGGGTCCCGGGAGGCTCCTCCCCGTCGCCCTCGCCGTCGTCCGCGCTTCCGTCATCATCGTCGGTATGGTCGCCGCCGCCGGAGCCGTCGGCGGCCGTGCCGTCCGAACCGGCCTCGCCACCACCGGCGGTCGCCTCGCGGACGGCCGCGAGCGTGCCGTTCAGCAGGCCGTGGGCCGCGAGCCACCCGCCGGGGACGGCGGTCACGACGGCGCCGTGGCTGTGCGGTTCGGCGACGGCGTAACAGATACCGTACGCGGCGACGGTGAGACCGACCGCGACGTACGCCGGGTAGCGGAGGGGGACCATACCGCTTCGTTACCGGTCAGCCACATAGCGGTTTCGTCGCGTTCCGAGCCCTCGGGGACGAGGGTTACACTGTCGAACGGGAGACCAATCACACGGTCGACCTGCCGGCGTCGCTCGCGTCCCCCTTCTACGCCGCCCACCTACTGACGCTCGCCCTCGTCGGCTACTGGCTGGTGTGGTGGTACGGGTGGGCGCGCCTCCACCGGGAGTTCGGCTGGGTCCACGAGTCGGAGCGGCCGGAGCGGTCTGAGCGGCCGGGTCGGGTGTGAGTCGGTCGCCGACCGTCAGCGCTTCCGCGGGAGCGTCGCGAGCGGCGTGGGCCGGGCGAGGACGACGTTGACCACCGCGCCCACGAGCAGGATGATCCCTGCGAAGTAGAGGAACAGCACGAACAGCACCAGCGCGCCGAGGAGGCCGTACGCCTGATACCGGGTGGCGCCGCTGGCGTAAATCCGGAAGGCGATCTGGAGGAGGAGCCACCCGACGGCGGTGAACACCGCCCCGGGGAGCGTGTGCCGTACCGTCACCGGAACCGGCGGGAGCACGTAGTACAGCGGGAGGAGCGCGACGGCCACCACGACCAACGCGGTCAGGTTCCCGACCACGCGCGGAAACGGGACCTCGAACGACCCGTACGTCAGCGCGATGCTCGTCGCCGACAGCAGGACGAACGCGAGCAAGATCAGCCCGAGGACGACCACCCCGTCTTTGAGTTCGTCGACCAGCGACGGCGTGTCGCCCGTGTCGTACACCTCGGCGAACGCCGTCGAGAGCCCGCGGAACACCTTCAGTCCGCTCCAGAGCGCGAGCAGCAACCCCACGACACCCGCGGCGCCGTGGCCGGCCTCGGCGGACAACAGCGGCTGGAGGACGCCCGCGACGCTCTCGGGGACGTTCGACTCGACGGCGGAGACCACCGCACCCGCCGCGCCGACGTACGAGAGGAGCGCGATCACGACGACGAACAGCGGGATCAGCGACGCGAGCGCGTAGTGGGCGAAGCTCGCCGCCATGAACGTGATCTCCCTGTCCCGAGCCGTATCGACCACCCGACGTGCGTTGCTCTCAAGCGACACCGGATTCACCCGACATGCCCGCCCCTGCTCGCGCCGACACTATCAGAGTTGTCGCCGATCCGGCCGCGCGACCCCCCCGCGGCCGTTGATTTCACGCACCAGGCGTCGTATCTTCTGCGGCCAGCCCCGCGGGACCGGGGGGCGAGGGGGTGAGCGACGAGCCGAGTCGAGGCAGTGCGGGCGCGGAGTGGCGCGGGGCGCGGGGCGACGCGGGGGCGAGGAGCGGCGCGGGGCGAGGAACCGCACGTGACCGCCCGGGGGTTGATGAGCGACGAGGACGGAACGTCGCCCATGCAGATCGGCGTCGTCTCCGACACCCACGACAACGCACGCTACGTCGAACGCGCGGTCGACCTGTTCGAGAGCCGGGCGGACGCGGTGGTCCACTGCGGCGACGTGGTGGCGCCCTTCTCGGCGGCGCCGTTCGACGCCGACTTCGACTTCTACGCCGTCCGCGGCAACAACGACGGCGAGTGGGCGCTCTCCGGGACGATAGACGAGTTCGGGACGTACCTCGGCGAGATGGGCGAACTGACGTTCGACGGGGTCGAGTTCGCAGTCTACCACGGGACGAGCGAGCCGATAGTCGACGCGCTGTGTGCGTGCGGGTCGTACGACTACGTCCTCCGCGGGCACACCCACGAGCGGGTCCGCGAGGAGCGCGGCGGGACGGTCCACCTCAACCCCGGCGGCGTCCCCATCCCCGGCCAAGAGGCGGAGCCGGCGGCGATGCTCGTCGACACCGAGTCGGGCGAGGTGACGACCGAGTCGCTCGGGTAGCGGTGCGAGCGGGAAGCGTGCCGTCCCGCCTAGACACCGGTGGGGTCTACTCCCGGACGACGATGATCGGGAGGTGAGTCTGCTCGGCGACCGACTCGTACATCTCGCCGAACACCCGCTCGTACCCGGTGTCTTGCGTCTCGCCCATGATGATCAGGTCGTAGCCGTCGGCCGCGCTGCTGACCGCGAACGACGGGTCGTCGGAGACGACGACTTCGGTGTCGACGCCGGTCGAGGGGTAGCCCGCCTCGACCAGGCCGGTCTTGACCTCCGAGAGGAACGCCTCGGCGTCCGCCACCGCGTCGTCGTCGTCCGCGACGTGCAACAGCGTCGTGTGGATGAGTCCGGACTCCTCGAGCGTGCTCACGAACTCGACGACCGGATCGGCGAACTTGCGGTCGCGGATCGGGACCAGGATCCGGCCGAGCGTGGTGATGGGGTTGGTGATCAGGAGCGCGTCGGCGTCCCGTTCTTCGGCCACGGTGGAGGGGACGTCGGTCAGGTCGTGCCCCATGACGAGTTCGACCTCCGCGGTCTCCCCCTCCCGGACGAAGTTCGACGCCAGACTGTACAGCGTGTTCTTCGCCTCTATCTCACGGCGGTGTCTCTCGTCGTCGTCGACGCCGTCGGGGAGTTCGTACACGCCGAGCAGGACCACCCGACAGGGTGTCGTGACGTCGATGAACGTCGGGGGGAGCGGGTCCGGGTCGGGAAACTCGATCGGGATGACGACCGTCTGGGGTTGTGCGTCCATCGGGTACGATGTCCGGCGGAGCGTGCTAAAAGCGATGGGGACACGCGCCCGGGTTCAGTCGCCGGCTTCCCGGGGGACGACCCGCTGGCGCGCGCCGCCGAACAGCGATTCGAGGCCGACCCCGAGCGTCTCGTCGGTGGTCGCCATGCTCGTCGCCCGGTCCTCCCGGTCCAACAGCGCGCGGACCGCGTCGATGTTCTCGGGGATCACGTCCGACTCCTGGTGGATCGACTGGAACAGGTACAGATCCGCCCCGTCGACCGAGATGGAGTCCTCCCAGATGCAGTTCTCCCAGAGGTCGCCGCGCGGGCGGCCGGTGTCCATCGCGAACTCCTTCAGCTTCCCCGTGCCGTCGATGCCCGTCTCCTCGGGGACGAGGAACAGCCGCGACTCCGCGTCGAGCAGGTCGTGAACCGCCTCGACGTCGGGTTCCGCCTCGAGCGTGACGTTGACCGAGTGGAGATGCATCAGCGTCGCGGGCACCTTCACGCCGAGCGTGTCGATGTCGACGTCCGGGAGGATGGTGTTCACGTCCGGGCCGTGATGGGAGGGGATGTGGACCGGGTCGGGGAGGATGTCGTTGATCGGGCCGCGGGAGGTCTGGCCGGGGTCGCCGCCGCGGCGAACCAGCGTCACGCGCGCCTTCTCGACGCCGTACTCCTCGTCGAGCGGCGCGAGCAGTCGCGAGAGCCCCGTCGTGTTACACGAGACGACGCGGACGTACTCCACGTCGTCGTCGGTCGCCAGGTCGTAGTTCGCGCGGGCGTTGAAGCTGGCGTCGCCCACGTCGGCGCCCTCGCCGCCCTGGAAGATGGCGGGCGTGTCGTACTGCTCGTACAACTCGCGGTTCTGCTCGCCGATGCCCGACGGCGTGGTGTCGATGACCACGTCCGCTCGCATCACCATGTCCTCGACCTCGCCCGCGATGTCGATGCCGGCGTCGTGGAACAGTTCCGCGCGCTCGGGGATCGCGGCGTACAGCGGGTACCCCTTCCGGACGGCCGCCTCCGCCTCGTAGTTCGGGCTGGTCTTGGCCACGCCCGCCAACTCCATGTCGGGCTGTCCCGCCACCGCGTCCGCGACCCGCTTTCCGATCGTGCCGTACCCGTTGACGCCGACCTGTATCATTGGTGGTGAGTCGCCGGGCTGGTAGGTTAATAGTTACGTGCCTACTCGAAAAGGAATAATCCGGTCGCGAGTAACTCCCCGCGTCGGGGACGGCCGCCCGGCGCGAAAGGAAGACCTAACGCCCGGGCGACCGACCGGCGGGTATGGACGACGACCTCCGGACGGCCGCCGAGACGGCGGTCGAGCAGTGTCTGTCGCTCGGTTCCGAGGAGTCGCTCGTCGTGGTCACCGACGACGAGCGCGTCGAGATCGGCGAGGCGCTGTACGGCGTCGCGAGCGGCGTGACCGACGACGCGAGCGTCGTGCGCTACCCGCCGGGCGACCAACACGGCGGGGAACCGCCCGCGCCCGTCGCCGCCGCGATGGAGGCGGCGGACGCGTTCCTCGCGCCGACGACCAAGAGCCTGAGCCACACCCGCGCGCGCGGCGCGGCCTGCGAGGCGGGCGCGCGCGGCGCGACGCTCCCCGGCATCACCCGCGAGGTGTTCACGGCGGGGCTCGACGCCGACTACGACGCCATCGCGGCCGCCTGCGACGACGTACTCGCGCAGGTCGCAGACGCCGAGACGGTGCGCGTGACGACCGAGGCGGGCACCGACATCACCGTCGAAGCCGGCGACCGGGCGTGGCGGAGCGACACGGGCGACGTGAGCGACCCCGGCGCGTTCTCGAACCTGCCCGCGGGCGAGGTGTTCGTCAGCCCCGAGACGGCCGACGGCACCTACGTCGTCGACGGGACGATGATGCCCCACGGGCTGTTGGAGGGCGAGCGGCTCCGGTTCGAGGTGGCGGACGGCTACGTGACCGACATCTCCGACGACGAGGTCCGCGCGCAAGTCGAGACCGCCGCCGATGAGGTGGGCGACGACGCGTACAACCTCGCGGAACTCGGCATCGGGACGAACGTCGCGGTCGACGAACTGGTGGGGTCGGTGCTGCTCGACGAGAAGGCCGCCGGCACCGTCCACCTCGCCATCGGCGACGACGCCGGCATCGGCGGCGACACCGACGCGCCGCTCCACCTCGACGGGATCGTTCGCGAGCCGACCGTGTACGCGGACGGCGAGGTCGTAGACCTCCCGGTCGAGCGGTGAAACCGCGAGACGGCGGGGCAGTGGAACTGCCTCGGTAATGTGAGCGGTGACGCGGGAGCCGCGAGCGGGGGCGGTCGGAGCGGTCCGGCTACGGACCGGACGGCCGTCCCGTTCGTCCCGTCCGCACGCCGCGTTCAGCCGGCCGTACGTGCGGGGACGCCAGGCGTCACCTCGCCGCGGAGCCACCGCTCTCGGGGTCGGCGCGTCGTTCCCGGCAGGCGCCCGCCTCGGCGAAGCGGGGGCGGGCCGGCCGGGTGACGGGACCCGACCGCCTCAGAGGTAGGTGAACCAGTCGTCGTGGTCGTCGGTCCGCCGCTCGACCAACTCGAAGAACGCCGACTGGAGTTCCTCGGTGACGGGACCGCGCGAGCCGTTGCCGATCTCGACGTTGTCCACCTTCCGGATCGGCGTCACCTCAGCGGCCGACCCGGTGAAGAACAGTTCGTCGGCGGTGTTGAGTTCCCCCCGCGAGATGGAGGCGGTGTCGTTCACCTCGTAGCCGCGCTCGCGCGCGAGCGTGATGACCGTATCGCGGGTGATGCCGTCGAGGATCGACTCGCTCAGACCGGGGGTGTAGATCGTGTCGTCGCGCACGAGAAACAGGTTCTCGCCGGGACCCTCCGCGACGTTCCCCTCCTTGTTGAGCACGACGGCCTCGGCGTAGCCGTTCCGACGGGCCTCCTCGCCCGCGAGCAGCGAGTTGACGTACAGCCCGGTGGTCTTGGCGTTCGTGGGGATCTGACTCGACGCGTGCTTGCGCCACGACGACACCATCACCTCGATGCCGTTCTCCAGCGCCTCCTCGCCGAGGTACGCGCCCCACGGCCACGCGGCGATGGCGACGTCGGTCGGGCAGTCGCGCGGGGAGACGCCGAGGCTGTTGTAGCCGTAGTAGGCGATCGGGCGGATGTACGCCGATTCGAGGCCGTTCCGGCGGACGGTTTCGAGCGCCGCCTCGGTGAGTTCCTCCCGACCGTACTCGATGTCCATGTCGTACGGCTTCGCCGACTGGTAGAACCGGTCGAGGTGTTCGTCCCACCGGAA
This sequence comes from Candidatus Halobonum tyrrellensis G22, assembly GCF_000495475.1. GTDB lineage: Archaea > Halobacteriota > Halobacteria > Halobacteriales > Haloferacaceae > Halobonum > Halobonum tyrrellense. Next base: position 32,869 of record NZ_ASGZ01000013.1, read on the forward strand.
CACCGCCGTCCCCTCGTCGGTGTCGTACGCGCGGACACCCTCGAACACGCCCGTCCCGTAGTGGAGCCCGTGGGTGAGCACGTGGGTGGTCGCCTCCTCCCAGTCGAGGTACTCGCCGTTCTTCCAGATGGTGTCGACGTCCATCTCCGCGAAGCCAGCCATGCCCGAGCGCAGGAATCGACCGACAATAAATACCGGAGATGCGGCACTCGACGTGTCGGACCCGCCCGGGGGTGCCGCCCGTCCCGCGGACCGAGACGGGAGCGGCCGACCGCCGGGCCGCCGTGCGACCGCTCGCCGACCGTGCGTGTCGCCGCCGCGACGGTAACCAACGACCGGGAATAATAAATCCGCTCCGCTTAATTACTTCAGTGAATTAGTCGGGGGTGATGGGAACCGGAACTCCCCGCACGTACGACGACTTCGACCCCGACCGGCGGCCGAGCACCGCGGAGGCGCTGGTGCCGATGCTGGTCGTGGTCGTCTCCTTGGGCGTCGGCTCCGGTCTCTTGGGGCTGGCGCCGCACGGCCCGCTGCTGTGGTCGGTCACGCTCGTCGGACTGTTCGCGCGCTACCGGCTGGGGTACGGGTGGTCGGAGGTGTACGACGCCGCCGAGGGCGGTCTGCGGATGGGCCTGCAGGCGATACTGATCCTGTTCGTCATCTACGGGCTGATCGCGACGTGGACGAGCGCCGGCACCATCCCGGGGCTGATGTACTACGGGCTGGGGCTGCTCTCGCCCGGCGTGTTCCTCCCCGTGACGGCCGTGCTGGCGGCGGTCGTCGCGTTCGCCATCGGGTCGTCGTGGACCACCGTCGGGACGCTCGGCGTCGCGTTCATCGGCATCGGCAACGGGCTGGGCGTGCCCGCGCCGATGACCGCGGGCGCCATCGTCTCGGGGGCGTACGCGGGCGACAAGCAGAGCCCGCTGTCGGACACGACCAACCTCGCCGCCGCGGTGACGAACACCGGCCTGTACGACCACATCCGCGCGATGCGGACCGGAACCGCCGTCGCGTTCGGCCTCTCGGTCGTCGGCTACGCCGCGCTCGGGCTGTGGGCCGTCACCGGCTCCGGCGGCGACACCGCCGCGATCACCGGCCCGCTGGCGTCGACGTACGCGCTCGGGCCGCTCGTCTTCCTCCCGCTGGCGGTCACGTTCGGGCTGGCGCTGCGGGGCTACCCCGCGCTGCCGTCGCTGGTCGCGGGCGTGTTCGCGGGCGTCGGCACCACCATGCTGACGCAGGGCGCGTCGTTCACTCGCGCGTGGGAGGTGTTCCTGAACGGGACCAACCCCGCGACGGGCAGCGAGACGGTGAACACCCTGCTGACGACCGGCGGCATCTCGGGGTCGGCGTGGACCATCGCCGTCGTCGTCGCGGCGCTCGCGCTCGGCGGACTCCTGGAGGGGACGGGCGTGCTCGCGACGCTCGCCAGCCGACTGGCGGACGTGGTCTGGTCGGGCGGGTCGCTGGTCGTCGGCACGGGGGTCGCCGCGCTCGCGACCAACGCGTTCTCCGCCCAGCAGTACATGAGCATCGTCGTGCCGGGCGTGAGCCTCCGCGGGCTGTACGACGACTACGGGCTGGACTCGCGGGACCTCTCGCGGGCGGTCGAGGCGGCGGGCACGCCCACCGGCCCGCTGTTCCCGTGGCACGCCGGCGCGGTGTTCATGGCGTCGGCGCTGGGCTTCTCCTCGTCGTGGGCGTTCGTCCCGTACTACTTCTTCGGGCCGCTCTCCGTGTTCACGCTGTTCGCGATGGCGGGGACCGGTCACGCGACCACGCCGTCGACGGTGCCGGGCGACCCGGCGGCCGACGACGACTGACGGGCGGGCGGAGACCCGAGAATCGAGAGCCGAGCGCCGGTCAGTCGAGCGCCGCGACCAGGTCCGCCCCCTCGACGTACGGGAACTCGTGGCGGCGGGCGTACTCGCGGGCGGCGTCGGGCGCGAGCGCCCGGCCGGTCTCGTCGTCGAGCATCTCGCAGACGACGACCGCCGGGGGTCGCTCGGCGGCGGCCGCCAGCGCCAGCCCGAGTTCGGTGTGGCCGCGGCGGTCGCCGAGACCGTCGGGCGCCCCCCGGAGGACGTGGACGTGCCCCGGCGCGCGGAACTCGGCGGCGAACTCCTCGGGGCCGTACCCGACGCCGGTCTCGACCGCCGACGCCGCGGACGCGAGTTCGGTGATGGTGCGCGCGCGGTCCTCGTCGGTGATCCCCGTGAACGTGTCGCGGTGGTTGACCGGCAGCGAGAACGACGACCGGTCGTCGTACCCCAGGTCGTGGGCGTCGGCCGTCGGGTGGGCGAGTTCGTCTTCGAGGAACGGCAGGTCGACCGCGTCGGCGACCGAGTCCGACAGGGCGACACAGACCAGCCCGCCCGCGTCGTTGCGCATCCGCGCGACGGCCTCCGGCGTCACCACGTCGGCGGGGTAGACGAGGTCGGTCTCCCCCTCGCGGTCGTCGTGGTCGTGGACCAACACCGGGCCGCCCGCGCGGAACGCCGCGAGCGCGCGGTCGGACCGGCTGGCCTGCGAGCGGTGGCTCACGCGTCCTCCGCGTCGGCGGGCGCGACCCCGCTCGTGCTCCCGCCCGCCGTCTCCCGCTCGCCGTCTCCCGTCTCGGACGAGTCGCCGTCGCCGAGGTCCTCGATGCGGACGGTCACGTCGTCGCCGTCGTCGATGCCGAGTTCGTCGCGGAGCTTCGCGGGCGCGATGACTTCGAGCTGTGCCTCGTCGTGGTGGGTCCGCTCGGGGACGATGACGTGGGCCGGTTCGACCGCCCCGCCGTTCGACTCCACGACCGCGGCGTAACACGTCGCCGGGCCGAACGTGCGCTCGTCGTCCTCCCAGCCGTCGATGGGGACGCCCGCGACGGAGTCGAGGCCGGCGCGGGCGCGCACGCTCGCCTCCGCGAGTTCGACGTTGAGCGTGCCGGGAAACGGCTCGTACCCCAACCGCTCGACGAACTGCTCGTGGTACCCCGACAGCTGGATGTAGTGGCGACCCTCGCCCATCCCGCTCGTGGCCGCCCCGGACAGCGCCAGCCCCGTCTCGTCCTCGAACAGCCGGCGGTAGTCGGCGTACTCGCCGCGGAGGCGGCGCTCGCCCGCGCCGGTGACCGACACCCACTGGCCGTCGCTCACCACGTCGCGGTCGACCAACCCCGCGGCTTCCAGCCGCTGGAGCCGGCGGGAGGCGGTCTGACTCGACGCGCCGAGGCGGTCGCCGAGCGCCGAACACGACACCTTGACCGGTTCGGCCAGCCCGCCCCGGAGCGCGACGGTCTTGAGCGCGGCCACCTCGTCGTGGCCGACGGTCGATGCGCTGGTTGACATTGCCACCACTCCGACCGCCGGACCCAAAAGCGTAGCGGATGTGAGACGCGTTCCAGAACTGAGACGGTTCGTCACGGTCGACGGTGTAGGTTCGCCGGCCCGTCACGGACGCGTGACGCGTATCCGGGTCGGTGTGGGAGCGTTCGCCGGGAAAAGCCGTCGGTTCCGACACCCGCCGGCTCGTGGGTTTCGACGCCGCCGGACGGACGGGCGAGCGGACGGAACCGGTCCCGTCGGTCCCCGGTCGGAACGGGGAGCCGGCGCGGAGCGGGCCGGCAGGGGGCCGGCCGGCGCGGTTCGGAAACCCCTTATCGGCGGCGGCGGAACCCCCGCGCATGTTCAGGCAGTTCCGGTCGAACGTCGAGGCGGCGCTCGAAGGGGCGCTCGCCGACCTCGACTACCCGACCGACGACCTCGGCATCGAGGAGCCGCCGGGCGACGTGGACGCGGCACTCGCCTCCAGCGTCGCGTTCCGGCTGGCGAGCGAGGCGGGCGCGCCGCCGCCGCAGGTCGCCGGGGAGGTGGCCGACGCCGTCGACCCTGCGGGCGTGGAGTACCTCGCGCGCGTCGAGACCAGCGGGCCGTACCTCAACTTCTTCACCGACGACGCGTACGCGGCCGACACGCTGGAGGCGGCCCGAGACGAGCGCTACGGTCGGCTCCCCGACCGCGGCGAGTCGGCGGTGGTCGAACACACCTCCGCGAACCCCACCGGACCCGTGCACGTCGGCCGCGCGCGCAACCCCATCGTCGGCGACGCGACCGCGAACGCGCTGGAGTACGCGGGCTACGACGTCGACCGCCACTACTACGTCAACGACGCCGGTCGGCAGATCGCGGTGTTCACGTGGGCGTACGAGACGTTCGACGAGGCGGACCTGCCCGAACCGGAGCGCGACAAGCCCGACTACGACCTCGTGCGCTACTACCGCGCGGGCAGCGAGTTGCTCGAAGAGGGCGACGAACGCGAGGTCGAGGCGGCCGAAGCGGAGGTCCAAGCGATCCTCCAGGGGTTAGAGGAGGGCGACGAGGCGACGTACGACCGGGTCGAGGAGGTGGTCGACACGGTGCTCGCGGGAATGCGCGAGACGCTCGAACGGCTCCCCGCCGAGTTCGACGAGTTCGTCAAGGAGACGCGGTTCATGCGCGACGGGAGCACCGACCGGGTGGCCGAGCGCCTCCAAGCGATGGACGAGGCGACGCTCGAAGAGGGCGCGTGGCAGCTCGACCTCTCGGAGTTCGGCATCGAGAAGAAGCTCGTCTTCCTCCGGTCGGACGGCACGTCGCTGTACACGACCCGCGACCTGGCTCACCACGAGTGGAAGTTCGAGCGGTACGACCGCGCGGTGACGGTGATCGGCGAGGACCACAAGCTGGCGTTCGACCAGCTCAGGCACGCGCTCGGCCTGCTGGGCAACGACACCGAACAGCTGGAGCAACTGTTCTACTCGTGGGTGAACCTCCCCGGCGGCGAGGGGATGAGCACCCGCGCGGGCACCGGCGTCGACCTCGACGACCTGCTCGACGAGGCGGTCGCCCGCGCCCGCGAGGAGGTGGAGACGCGGATGGACGACCGCATCCGCGACGACGACCTCGGGGAGGCGGACGTCGACCGGATCGCCCGCCAGGTCGGCATCGGCGCGGTCCGGTACGACATCGTGAGCAAACAGCCCACCAAGGCGATCACGTTCGAGTGGGAGCGCGCGCTCGACTTCGAGGCGCAGTCCGCCCCGTACGTCCAGTACGTCCACGCGCGCTGTTGCGGCATCCTCGCGGAGGCGGAGAAGGGTGACGCCGACGAGTCGCAGGCGGCTGCCGGCGCCGAGGTCGACCCCGACGCGCTGTCGACGCCCGAGGAGCGCGCGCTGGTCGCCGAGATAGCGCGCTTCCCCGCGGTCGTCGAGGAGGCCGCCGAGGACCTGGAACCCCACCGGGTGGCGACGTACACCCGGTCGTTCGCGGAGACGTTCAACGCGTTCTACCGGGAGTGTCCGGTGCTGTCGGCCGACGACCCCGACACCCGGACCGCCCGGCTGGCGCTGGTGGCCGCGGCGCGTCACACCGTCGCGAACGCCCTCGACGTGCTCGGCGTCGCCGCTCCGGAGTCGATGTAGGTCGAGGGAGGCCGGCTCAGGCCGGGAACGCCGGGAAGATGGCCTCGGCGGGTGCGATCAGCGACCCGCCCGAGGAGACGACCGCGAGCGCCCCGAGCCCCAGCGCGAGAACGACGAAGACGAGGATCCACCACAGCGGGACGGAACTGCTCTCTGCTTGGCTCATACCCGGTGTGCGACCGCGCGCGTAGAAGAAAGTCCCGATACCCGCCCGGGGAGCCGCCGGTCAGCGGAACAGCCGACCCAGCAGGCCGCCGCCGGCCGGGGCGTCGCCCGCCTCCGTGTCGTCGTCGACGCCCGCGACCGGTCCCTCGACCACCTCGCCGAGCACCGTCCGCGGGGCGTCGACCGCGTCCGCGTCGCCGTCCGCCGGGTCGGCGTCGACGACCGCGTCGGCGTCGTCGAGCGGCGTTATCGCCGGTGGGGCGCCGTCGTCGAGCGACCGGGGCGCCGGCGCGTCGTCGGCGCTCCCGGTATCACCGTCGACAGCGTCGCCGGCGGCCGTCTCCGCCCCGCTCCCGCCGTCGGCCGTGGCGTCCAGCCGGACTATCGCGGGCGTCACGTCGCCGTCGACCGAACGGGGGGCGGGTGTCGGAGCGGCGTCCGCTCGCCTCCCCAGCCCCGCGTCCGCGTCGGCGTCTACCGGGTCGAGGTCGGTGGCGGCCGGGTCGGCGGCGGTGTCGTCGGCGTCGTCCGCGTCCGTGGCAGTGTCGGCGGACGGTTCGGCGGCAGTGTCGTCGAACGGTTCGGCGGCGGTGTCGGCGGACGACTCGGCGTCGATGTCGACGAGCGCGGACGCGACCGCGCGGTACGCCGCCGCGGCGTCGCTGTCGGGTGCGAACGCCGAGAGGGGTTCGCCCGCCGCCGCGGCCGCTTCGACGACCGGGTCCTCGGGGACCCGCCCGAGCACCGGCACGTCGAGCGGCGAGGGGTCGACGCCGCCGTCGGCGCCGTCCGGCACGCCGTCGGCACCCACGCGCGTCAGCGTCAGCCCGACGACGTGCCCGCCGAGTCGCTCCGCGAGTTCGAGCGTCCGACTCGTGTCCGCGAGCGCGTTCCGCGTCGGCGTCGACGCCAGCACCACCCCGTCGGCGACCGACAGCGGCAGGACGCTCTCGTGGGTGACCCCCGCGCCCGTGTCGACGACGACGTACTCCGCGCCGGTGACGGCCCCGACCGCCTCCGTGATCCCCGAGGGGTCGGCCGCGCGGAACGCGTCGAGCGTCCGCCCGCCGGGCATGACCGCCAGCCCGTCGGGTCCCTCGTACGTCGCCTCGACCGGGTCCGCCTCGCCCGCGAGCACGTCGTGGAGCGTCGCACCCCCCTCGGGCACCTCGACCCCGAGCGTCGCCGCGAGGTTCGGCGTGCCGAGGTCCCCGTCGACGACCACCGTCGTATGGCCGGCGGCCGCGAGCGCGGCCGCGAGGTTCGCGGCCGTCGTCGTCTTCCCGACGCCACCTTTCGCGCTCGCGACGGCGTACATCGTCGGCATTTGCGTGTTGGTGACGACTTCGGGGTATAAACCTACGCGCCGAGAACTCAGTTCTGAGTCTCGGCTAGCCGACGCGGGGACTCCGCCTCTGTGCGACGGGAGCGGCGGGCGGTCGAGCGGTCGTGCCGGCGTTCGGACGGGAGCGGCGACTGGGACGGCCGAACGGGGCGGATAGCGGTTACGGACGTGTGCGATCCGACCACAGTATTCAACAGGTACTTACACCGCGGCCGGCCAACGTTCCGTATAATGAGTAGCGACGCCGAAGAGGGAGCTCCGTCAGACGACAGACGCCGATACGAGTTCCTGAAAGTCCTCGACGAACTCGACGAGTTCGAGGGGTCGGGAACCCAGCTCGTCACCATCTACATCCCCGAGGACAAGCAGGTCTCCGACGTGGTGGCACACGTCACCCAGGAGCACAGCGAGGCGTCGAACATCAAGTCGAAGCAGACCCGGACGAACGTCCAGGACGCGCTCACGTCCATCAAGGACCGCCTGCGCTACTACGACACGTTCCCGCCGGACAACGGGATGGTCATCTTCTCGGGCGCCGTCGACTCCGGCGGCGGCCAGACGGAGATGGTCACCCGGGTGTTGGAGTCGCCGCCGGACCCCGTCCAGTCGTTCCGCTACCACTGCGACTCGAACTTCCTGACCGGGCCGCTCGAGGACATGATGGCCGACAAGGGGCTGTTCGGTCTCATCGTCCTCGACCGGCGGGAGGCCAACGTCGGCTGGCTCAAGGGCAAGCGGGTCGAACCCGTCAAGTCGGCGTCGTCGCTCGTCCCCGGGAAACAGCGGAAGGGCGGCCAGTCCGCACAGCGGTTCGCCCGTCTCCGGCTGGAGGCCATCGACAACTTCTATCAGGAGGTCGCGGAGATGGCGAACGACCTGTTCGTCCCCAAGCGGCACGAACTCGACGGCATCCTCGTGGGCGGTCCCTCCCCCACCAAAGACGAGTTCCTCGACGGCGACTACCTCCACCACGAGCTACAGGACAAGGTGCTCGGGAAGTTCGACGTGGCGTACACCGACGAGTCCGGGCTGTCGGACCTGGTCGACGCCGGCCAGGAGGTGCTCGCCGACCAGGAGGTCGTCAAGGACAAACGCCAGATGGAGGAGTTCTTCGAGAACCTCAACACCGGCGGCGAGGCCACCTACGGGTTCGAACAGACCCGGCGGAACCTCGTGATGGGGTCGGTCGACCGCCTGCTGCTCTCGGAGGACCTCCACCACGACGTGGTCGTCTACGAGTGTCCCAACGACCACGAGGAGTACGAAGTGGTCGAGCGCCGCCACGCCACCCCCGAGCACACCTGCAGCGAGTGCCGCGAGGAGGCCGAACCCGAAGAGCGCGAGGACGTGGTCGACCACCTGATGAACATCGCCGACCAGCGCGGCACCGAGACCAAGTTCATCTCCACCGACTTCGAGAAGGGCGAACAGCTCATGGACGCGTTCGGCGGCATCGCCGGCATCCTCCGCTACTCAACGGGCGTCTAAACCTACTCGACGGGCGTTTAAACCGTCTCCCCGGGCGTCGCTCGCACCCTCACTCCAGCAGCGCGTCCGCCTGCGCCGCCCGGCGTTCGAGGTCGAACTGCGGTTCGACGCCGGGCGCCCCGGCGAGTCGGTCGAGCGCCAGGTCGACGTCGACCCCCTCGCGTTCGGCGGCCGCGCGGAGTCGACTCGCCGACTCCTTCCGGAGCGTCACCGACGGCAGCGTGCCGACGAACAGCGCGAACGCGACCCCGCCGGCGCCGGCGGGAAACCGCTCGTGGACGCGCGAGAACGCGGGGTCCTCTCCGTCCGACTCGTCCGCGCCGAACGCCGCCGCGGGCGCGACCGCCAGACACCGGGGGCACACCGCCGCGACGGCCGCCCGGTCGGGCGCCGCCTCCCGGAGGTCCGGGGGGACCGCGAAGGTGACCGCCGCCGCCTCGGCGCCGCAGTCCGGACACGTCATGGTCGGGCGTGCGGGGGCGAGGGGCAAAGACCCACCGACGCGGGGACGGCCCGCCGGCCGGACGAACGGGCGGCGACGAACGGCCACCACACTCAATTCGGGGGCGAGCGAACGTCGACCGATGACCGACGAGCCAGCCGTCCGCACCGCGGAACCGGAAGACGGCGACAGGGTCCACGAGCTCGTGGAGAGCGCGATGACCGTCTCGTACGCCCTCAGCCCCGACCAGATCGAGACCATACTCGAAACCGAGTACGGCGAGGAGGCGTTCGAGGAGAAACTGAACGACGAGACGGCCGTCCTGTTCGTCGCCGAACTCGACGACCAGGTGGTGGGCGTGATCGACGGGACCGTCGACGGCGAGGGGACGGTCCGCAGGCTCCACGTCGACCCCGAACAGCGCGGACGCGGCGTCGGGACCGCGCTCGTCGAGCGGGCGGTCTCGGAGATGCACGACCGCGGCGCCGACCCCCTCCGGGCGCTCGTCGTCACCGCCAACACCGAGAGCGGCGACTTCCTCACCACGTTCGGCTTCGCCCGGACCGACGAGCGCGAGGTCGACGTCGGCGGTATCGACCTCGTCGAGGAGGTGTACACCGAGGGCGCCGAAGAGGCGGACGACGAGGCGGTATCCGACGGGGACGTAGCCGAGACCAGCGAGAGCGGGTCGCCCGCCTCCGACCTCTCCGACGACGACGCGGAGTCGGACGAGGAACGGCCCTCGACGGGCGACCCGGACGACCTGCCGGACACGGTGACCCAGAACGGCGGGGAGCGGTACGTCGGCGACGACCTCCTGTCGGGCACCGAGGGTCCGTTCGCACCCACCTACGAGGACGAGGCGCGCGAGGAGGCGTACGGCTACTACTGCGGCAACTGCGGGTCGACCGACGTCTCGGTCGACAGCATGGACCGCCTGAAGTGCGCCGACTGCGGTAACACCCACCAGGCCGACGGCGAGTACGACGGGTCGTACCTGTAGCTCGACACGGGGTCGACCGTCGACGACCGGCGGGCCAAGTGAACGGAGAACGAGTCGAGAACCGAGCGAACGGAGAACGGGCCGAGGGCCGAGCGGACGGAGCCGGTGGGGCGGGGAGCGGACGGACGACCGCGCCCGCCGCCGGTGCCCACGTCAGTCCGTATCAGTCGTCCGCGGTGACCTTCTGCTCGCCGAGTTCCGCCTCCTCGCGGGCCTCCTCGGCTTCGAGTTTCTCCTCTTCCTCCTTCTTCGCCTTGATCTTCTTGAGCCGGAAGATCTCCTCGCGCTCCTGCTCTTCGAGTTTCTGCTCGATGAACTCCTGGTTCTCGCGGAGGTCGGGCAGCAGTTTGAACTCCAGGGCGTTGACCCGCCGCTTCGTGGTCTCGATCTCGGTGAGCATCTTCTTCATCGCCGTCTCCACCTCGGCGGCGAGGATGATCGACTCAAGCAGTTCCTCGTAGGCGTCGGCCGCCTCGTCGATCCGCGCGGACGACCCCAGCAGGCCGTACCCCCGCTCGTCGAGGTCCTTCCGCACCTTCGACGACTCGATCTGCGGGACGACCACGCCCATGATGTTCTTCGACTGGCTGGTGATCTCGGGGTGCTCTTTGAGCGCCGCCGCCGCGCCGCGGACCGCCACGTCCCCCTCCATGGCGCGGGCCTTGTTGATCTTCGATTGGGCCACCTCGTAGTTGGTCTCGACGTCGTCGCGGACGTCCTGCGCCTGGTCGAGGATGTCCATGAACTCCATGATCAGGCCGTCGCGCTTCTGTTCGAGCGTGTCGTGGCCCCGCTCGGAGAGGTCGATCCGGTCTTCGATCTCCATCAGGTTCTTGCGGGTCGGCTTGACGTCCTCGGCCATGGTCTTGGGGGCGATTGACGGCGGAGGATGTTAACCCTTGTTAGTCCCCACCTCGTCGCTCCGCCCGTGAACGACCCCTCGCTGCTCGTCGTCAACGACGTCGAGACGGCGTACGACGACCCCGACCGGGTGGGTCGACTCGCCGGCCTGCTCTCGGCGCTCGGTGACGACCGGACGCCCCTGCTCGACGCGGGCGACGCCACCGCCCTCGGGGCGCTCGCGTTCGCCACCGACGAGGGGCGTGCGCACGCGCTGCCGTTCTTCGAGGCGGTCACCCCGGACGCGCACGTCCCCGGCAACCACGACTTCGACGAGGGGGTCGACGCACTCCGGCGTATCGCCGAGCGCTCGCCCGGCGTCTGGCTGGCCGCGAACGTCCCCGCTCTCGGCTTCCCCGCCACGACGACCCTCGACGCGGGCGACGCGCGCGTCGGCGTCGTCGGGGTGTGTCACCCGGAGACGGCCGATATCTGCGCGGCGATCGACCTGGCGTTCGACGACCCCGTCGCGGCGGCCCGCCGCGGGGTGGCGGAACTCCGCGACCGGGGCGTCGACCGGACCGTCGTGCTCTCGCACTGCGGGGCGCTCGACGCCGACGTCGCCGCGGGCGTCGACGCCGACGCCGTCGTCGGCGGACACGACCACGACCGGGTCGTCGACCGCGTCGACGGCGCGCTCGTCGCCCGGAGCGCCGGCGTGGGTCACGAGGCGGTGGCGGTCGACCTCGGAGAGCCGCCGACCGCGACGGTCCACGCGACGGCCGACGCCGCGCGCGACGAGGAGGTGGCGGCGACGTACCGCGAGCGTCTCGCCGGCGCGGGCCTCGGCGAACGGGTGGCGACGCTCGACGCGCCCCTGTCGGCGGAGCGGACCGCCCGGTTCGTCGCCGACGCCTACCGGGTCCGCGCCGAGGCGGACGCCGGCGTGGTGCTCGCGGCGTCGGTCCGCGAACCGCTCCCGGCGGCGGTCACGGCCGCGGACGTCGTCGGCACCGTCCCGTTCGGCTCGCACCTCCTGACGTTCGAGATGCGGGGGGCGGACCTGCGCGCGGCGTTGCGCGCCTCCCGCGGCACCCTCGACGACACCCACGGCGCCGCGGTGTGGGCCGGCGCCGACCCCGACGCCCTGACGGTCGACGGCGCGCCGGTCGAGGCGGGCGAACGCTACCGCGTCGCCGGGATGAGCTACCTCGCGACCGTCGACGTACTCGCGGGGACCGACCGCGACCGGGTGGTCGACGACCGTGGCCCCCAACACGAACGCGTTCTCGCGCACGCGCGCGAGAGCGGACTCCCCGCCCCGGACGCGGAGTAGCTGACGCCGCGCCGTCGACGCGTTCCACGGCTCGCGGGGCGAGACTCACTCGTCCGCGGCCGACCGCCACACCCCTTCGGCGGCGTCCATCCACGACACGACGACGACGTGCGGGAGCGTGAGCAGCGAGACGAACACCAAGTAGAGCGCGACGGCCGCCGGCAGCGTCGACGGCGGCCGGGGGACGACGACGGCCGCCCCCGCGAGCATCGCGAGCGCGAGCGCGGACAGCGGCGCCGCCTCGCGGGCGAACCGCGCGAGCGGCCCGACCACGCGGCCGGCGTCGAGTGCGGCCGCGCTCGCGGGGTCGAGGCGGGCGAACCGGACGACGTGTCTAACCGAGTGCCAGCAGACGAAGTAGCCGCCCACGGCCGTCACCGGCGGGACCGCGAGGAAGAGCAGCGAGAGCAGCGCCGTCTCGGCGGCGTCGACTCGCCACGCGGACCGGCCGGCGTCGGTGGATGCGGAGCCGGACCGGGCGGCCGCCCACCCCGACGCCACCTCCCAGCCGACGAGACACGCGAACGCCGCGCCCAGCGCCGCCCGCACCGCCGGGTCGAACGGCCACGACGGCACCGGGCCGCCGCCGAACCGGGCGACGAACCCCCCGACCACGGTGCGGTACTGGTCGGGCCAGGCGACCAGCGGTACGAGCATCGGGAACCCGCCTCTGGCGGCGACGAACAGCACGCGCCGGCGGCGCGTCGGGAGGTACGCCCGGTCGACGAACGCCCGCATCGCGTGGAGGTCGCCCTGCCCCCAGTGGAACCACGTGAGCGCGATGAACGCCGCCGCGGCGACGACCGGGGCGACGACCCACACGACGGCGTACGCGACGCCGAGCAGGAGGTAGAGGATCCCCACACCGAGATACCAGTGCCGCCGTCGCGCCGCGGACGCCCCCGCGACGCGCGCGGCCGCCAGCGGGTCAATCGCGCCGTGCGGCAGCCCCAAGACGACGGCGCTGACGACCAGCGGGACGTACCGGTACCGACTCGGCAGGCCGACGAGCGTCACCGCCACGAGACCGACCGCGGCGACCCAGCCGGGCAGGAGCGCGACCCGACGCGTGCGGGCGCCGGCCGTCGCCGTCGCGCCGCCGGTGGGGGGACTCAGTCCCACTGCGCCATCACCCACCGCCAGAGCAGCAGCCCCTGGACGACGAACAGCGTCGTCACCACGAAGAACACCGCCTCCTCGACCGGGAGTCCGAACGGCTCGACCCCGAGGCTGTACCGGTCGCCGATCACCCAGATCCCCTCACGGATCGCCAGCCGGTCGACCGCACACAGGTACGCCGCCGGGACGACCACCCCGGCGGCGACCGTGCGCGCGTGCCGAACCAGGTGGGGCCAGCCGACCGCCCACTGGAGCGCGAGCACCGGTCCCGCCCACGCGAGGATCGCCCCGAGGTAGAACCCCGACGGGGGACCGAGACACAGCGCCGCGCCGACCGCGCCGACGGACGCCCCCGCGACGGCGCCGGCGAGCCGCTGTCGGCGGGAGACGCCCCGCGGCGTCGGCGGCGGCGAGGGGACCCGCGCGAGCCACAGCGCCACGACGAGCGTCTGGAACACGACGAACAGGTACTCCTCGATAGGGGCGCGCCAGACCACCCCGACGACGGCACCCTCGGCGTACTCCCACACCCCGCGACCGATCAGGTAGTTGTCCCACGGGGTCGTGTACACTAACGCGAGCGCGACCAGCAGGCCGACGGGCGCCGGCGGGACCCGCCGCAGCGACCGTCCGGGTCGGGCGACCGCCGCGAGCGCGAGGAGCGCGAGCGGCGGGAGGACGAACCAGAGGTGGAACTCGAGGTACGTGATCGGCGACGACGGCGAGAACGCGGCCGGCGCGGACCCCGGGCGGGACGCGAGACCGGACGCGGAGGCGACCGTGAACTGTCGGACGGTGTACTCGGACATGGGACGGGACGCGGTCGGCGACCGGCGAGCCGCGAGCCACGACCGGCTCTGACGGGCGTCACCCGGTCGCCGACCGTGCCCCCGCCCCCCGAACCTCCCCCGGTCGAGTCGAACGCTCGGCTCAGTCCGCGGAGAGTTCCTCGGCCGACTCCTCGTCGTCGGCCGCGGGCGTCTCCTCGCGGTAGTGCTCTTCGATCATCTCCTCGTCGATCCGGTTGAGCTCCGCCTTCGGGATCATCGACAGCAGGTCCCAGCCGATCTCGATCGTCTCGTCGATCGAGCGCTCGGTGTCGAACCCCTGGTCGACGAACTCGTCTTCGAACCGGTCGGCGAAGTCGAGGTACTTGTTGTCGAGTTCCGACAGCGCCTCGCGGCCGACGATGTTCACCAGGTCGCGGAGGTCCTTCCCCTCCGCGTACGCCGCGAACAGCTGGTCTTTCACGTCGGCGTGGTCGGCGCGGGTCAGCCCCTCGCCGATCCCGTCGTCCATCAGCCGCGAGAGGCTCCCCGAGACGTTGATCGGCGGCTCGATCCCCTTGGAGTTGAGCGCGTTGTCCATCATGATCTGCCCCTCCGTGATGTACCCCGTCAGGTCGGGGATCGGGTGGGTCTCGTCGTCGCCGGGCATCGTGAGGATCGGGAGCTGCGTCACCGACCCCTCCTCCCCCTTGATCCGGCCCGCGCGCTCGTACAACTGCGCCAGGTCGGTGTACATGTACCCGGGGTAGCCCCGGCGACCCGGAACCTCCTCGCGGGCGGCGCCGATCTCGCGGAGCGCCTCGCAGTAGTTCGTCATGTCCGTCAGGATGACGAGGACGTGGTAGTCCTTCTCGAACGCGAGGTACTCGGCGGTCGTCAGCGCCATCCGCGGCGTGACCGTCCGCTCGACGGCGGGGTCGTCCGCGAGGTTCATGAACACGACCGAGCGCTCTAGGGCACCGGTGCGCTCGAAGTCCTCCATGAACTCGTTGGCCTCCTCCTGGGTGATCCCCATCGCGCCGAAGATGACGGCGAACTCGCTGGCCTCGTCGCCCTCCTCGGCCGCCTCCTCGGGCACGGTGGCCTGGCGGGCGACCTGGAGTGCGAGTTCGTTGTGCGGCAGCCCCGACGACGAGAAGATGGGGAGCTTCTGGCCGCGCACGAGCGTGTTCATCCCGTCGATCCCGGAGACGCCCGTCTGGATGAACTCCTCGGGGTACTCCCGCGAGTAGGGGTTGATCGCCGCGCCGACGATGTCCTGTCGCTCGTCGGGCACGATCTCCGGGCCGCCGTCGATCGGCTGGCCCGAGCCGTCGAGCACCCGCCCGAGCAGGTCCTCGGTGACGGGCATCTTCAGCGTCTCGCCGAGGAACCGGACCGACGCGTTGCGGTCGATCCCGGTCGTCCCCTCGAACACCTGGATCGCGACGAGACCGTCCTCGCTTTCGAGGATCTGGCCGCGTTTGGTGTCGCCGCTCGGCGTCTCGATCTCGACCATCTCGTCGTAGCCGATCGGTTCGTCGACTTCCGCGTACACCAGCGGGCCGCTGACTTCCGTGATCGTCTTGTACTCTTTCATGGGGTTTAGTAGAGCGAGCGGAGCTGCTCTCTGATCTCCTCGCGCAGGTCCTCAACGTACGACTCCCAGTCCTCCTGGGTGGCGATGCGGTTGAGCCGCGGCGCCGCGTCGATGTCGGTGATGTCCTCGATCGGGACGCCCGCGTCGAGCGCGTCGAACGCCTCGTCGTTGTACACCTGGATCGTCCTGAGGATCGCGTACGTCTCCTCGGGCGGGCAGTACATGTCGGTCGGGTTGAACGCGTTCTGCTGGAGGTACCCCTCCCGCAGGTAGCGCGCGACTTCGAGGACGAGCCGCTGGTCTTCGGGCAGCGCGTCCTCGCCGACGAGCTGGACGATCTCCTGGAGTTCGGACTCCTCGTCGAGCGTGTCGACCGCCCACTGGCGCCGCTCGGGCCAGTCCTCGGCGACGTTCTCCTTGAACCACGGGTCGAGCTGGTCGCGGTACAGCGAGTACGACTCGTCCCAGTTGATCGACGGGAAGTGCCGGCGTTCGGCGAGGTCAGCGTCGAGCGCCCAGAACGTCTTGACGATCCGCAGCGTGTTCTGGGTGACCGGCTCCGAGAAGTCGCCGCCCGGCGGGCTGACCGCGCCGATCACCGACACCGACCCCTCGGTGCCGTTGACGTTCTCGAAGTAGCCCGCCCGCTCGTAGAACTGCGCGAGCCGCGCGGCGAGGTAGGCGGGGTACCCCTCCTCGCCGGGCATCTCCTCGAGGCGCGAGCTGATCTCGCGCATCGCCTCCGCCCACCGCGAGGTGGAGTCGGCCATCAGCGCCACGTCGTACCCCATGTCGCGGTAGTACTCCGCGATGGTGATCCCGGTGTACACGCACGACTCCCGTGCCGCCACGGGCATGTTCGAGGTGTTGGCGATCAGCGACGTACGCGCCATCAGCGGGTTGCCGTTCTTGGGGTCTTCGAGTTCGGGGAAGTCCTCGATCACCTCGGTCATCTCGTTGCCGCGCTCGCCACAGCCGACGTAGATGATGATGTCGGCGTCCGCGAACTTGGCGAGGCTGTGTTGGGTCACCGTCTTCCCCGAGCCGAACGGCCCCGGGATGGCGGCGGTCCCGCCCTTCGCGATGGGGAACAGCCCGTCGAGGACGCGCTGTCCGGAGACGAGCGGCGTCCGCGGCGTGCGCTTGTTCGAGGCGGGCCGCTTCTGGCGGACCGGCCACTCCTGCCGCATCGTGACCTCCTCGCCGTTCTCCAGCGTCACCACGGGGTCGGTGACCGTGAAGTTCCCCTCCTTCGTCGACTCGACGACGCCGCCCTCGAAGTCGGGCGGCACCATCACCTTGTGCTCGATGGTGACCGTCTCGGGGACGGTGCCGACGATGTCGGCGGGTTCGACCGTGTCGCCCGCCTCGACCGTCGGGGAGAACTCCCACTTCTCGTCGAGGTCGATCCCCGGGGCGTCGACCCCGCGGTCGAGGAACGCGCTGTCCATCTTGGATTCGAGCACGTCGAGCGGGCGCTGGACGCCGTCGTAGATGGCGTCGAGCATCCCGGGCCCCAGGTCGACCGTCAGCGGTTCGCCCGTGTTCTCGACGGGTTCCCCCGGGCCGAGGCCCGACGTCTCCTCGTACACCTGGATGGTGGTCACGTCGCCTTCGATCTCGATGACCTCGCCCATCAGGCCCTCGTCGCCCACGTAGACGACGTCGTTCATCCGCGCGTCGAGGTCGACGGCCGTGACGACCGGGCCGCTCACGCTGTCGATGCGTCCGGTGCCCTCGGTGGTCTCGGTCTGTGTTGCTTGACTCATGAGTTAGCTTCGTCTCCGTCCGCGTTGTCGTCGTCGCCCATCAGGTCGATCCCGATGGCGCGTCGGATCTGTTCGCGTAGGCCGCTGCCGGCGCCGGCGCCGAGCGTCACCAACACCGGCTCGACGCTCCCCTCGGCGGTCCGCCGCATCTGCCGGGAGAGGTGATCGAGGTCGGCGTCCCGCATCACCACGATGCCGACGTCGTCGTCGTCGAGCGTCCGCTCGACCGCGTCGTCGAGCCGTTCGTCCTTCTCGTCGTCGGGGACCGACTCGACCTTCCGGACGCCCGCGAGCCGGAACCCGGTCGTGAACTCCGGGCTGCCGACGACCGCGATCTCCTGGCTCATAGGATCACCAGTTCGTCTTCGATCTCGTCCTCGCTCAGCCCCGCCTCCTTGCCGCGGGCGATCGCGCGGATGTTCTCCACCTCGCGCTGCTTGGCGAGGATGTACGACACCACCGGCGTCACCGACACGGGGTGGATCCGGCCGAGCGAGTCGGCGTACTCCAGCAGCGACGCCTCCATCGCGCGCTCGAACGCGATCAGGCTCGTGCCCTCGTCGAGCGTCGACAGCGGCGTCGACAGCTCCTCGCCGTACCGGCTCTCGCGGATCCGGTCGGCGAGTTCGTCGGGCGACCCCACGAGCCCCCGTAGGTCCGCCGCCGAGAAGAGCGTGCCGCCGTCGATGAAGTACTCCGCCGGGTCGATATCCGCGCCCGACCGGGCGAGCCGGAGCGCGTTGATCGCGTTCCGGAAGTCGATCTCCGCTTCGAGGAACTCGCGGTACTCGACGAGCGCCTCCCCGCGGAGGTCCTGCGTCGAGAGCCGCCCGTAGTACGCCCGGTCGACCGCGTTCTCCAGTGGAACGAGCACGCCCGTCTCCTCGTACTCCTCGTACGCCGCTTCGAGCGGGTCGCCGAAGATCGTATCCGAGAGCACCTCGACGACGTCCTCGATCGTCGCCGCGTCGAGCAGTCTGGTGAGGCGGCGCTCGTCGAACTCGCCGGCGCGGATCAGGTCGACGTCGACCGTCTCGCGGTCGGCGTCGGCGTACAGCCCCCGCAGCACCGTCTTGACGTTCCACGCGTCGAACTGCCGGAGGTAGCGGGCGACCAGGTCGTACAGCCGGCCCTGACACCAGTCGAGGATGTCGTTGAAGTCGTCCGCGAGGCTCCGGTTGAGCGCGTACTCGATGAGGTCGACCCCCGAGAACCGCGAGCCGAGCGCGTTGATCTCCTCCTCGTACGCCGGCGACTCCTCGAGGTAGCGCGCGATCTCGGCGGGCCCCATCCGGAGCATCTTCCGGTAGTCGTCGTCGTCGAACAGCGCGCCTCGACGCGACCGGACGCGCGCGTTCACGTACTCCGGATTCGAGCTACCGGCGCGACTACTCATCGGCGAACAGTACGTCGCTCAGTTGCTTCAGGTTGTCCTCCCACACCTCGTCGAGCACCGAGTCGAACGTGTTGTTCACCCGGACGCGCGACTCCTCGCTCTCGACGACGACGCCGCCGAAACAGTCGTGTTCGCCGGCGTACGACCAGCCCTCGTAGTCGGCGAGCACGCGCGTCAACAGCGCCTCGTCGGACGCGCGGCCGTACACCGACACCGACTCGACCGTCCGGAACTCCTCGGCCGCCGAGTCGAGCAGCGACCGCGTCAGCGACTCGCGGCGGTCGCCCTCCAGGTTCGCCACCTCCGTCTCGACCGCCTCGCGGACCTCCTCGAGGACGTCCCGGCGGGCTTCAAGCCGGTCCTGTTTCGCCTCGAGCGTCGCGCTCGAGACGGTCTGCTCGCGCTCCTGTTCGATCTGTCTCTCGACCGTCTCCTGGCGCTCGTCGCGGATCCGCTCGGCCTCCGTTCGCGCCTCGGCGACGATCTCGTCCGCGCGCGCTTCGCCCTCTTCCCTGATTTCCTCCGCACGCGCGCGGGCCTCGTCCCGAATGTCTTCGACGACAGTATCCAAACTCATGGTGAAAAGAGCGGGGTGGAGTTACCCCAGGAAGAACGTGACCAGCGCGAGAATGACGAGCGTCTCGGGCAGGACCGTGAAGATCAGCCCCTGCACGAACAGGTCGTTGTCCTCGGCGACCGCGCCGATCGCGGCCGACCCGATGCCGCGCTCCGCGTACCCGGCGGCGAGTGCCGCGAGACCGACCGCGAGCGCCGCCATGGCGTTCTTCGTGAGCGCGGGACCGCCCGTGGTGGTATCTTGCAGTACGACGTTACCCAGTTCCGTGGTTAGCTCAAGCATGGGTTGGAGTGACCGATTGGCAGTCTTCGGACAGTCCGTGGTTGGGCCGACGGAAGGCATAAAGCTTCCCAAAGAAATCGACCGACGCGGCCGCGTACGGGCGGAACGAGACGCACTGCGTTCGACGCCTGCGCTTAAAAGTATCGCGGAATCGGTCGGGAGGCTGACGCGGGTGCTCCGACGAACGTGACGCGGTCGAGCGGAGAACGGGAACCGATCGGCGAGAGAGAACCGTCGCGTCGGGTCGCGGGTCGGCGCCGACCCGCGACCCGTCGACCCCGGACGGACTACTCCGAGGTGGTGTGTTCGCGTTCGTAGCCGAGCGGTTCGTACTCGGCGCCGCCGCCGTCGAAGAACTTCGAGAAGAACTCGTAGTACTCCAGACGCACGGCCTGCAGGCCGGCGGACGTGACCCCCAGGACGAGCACGATCAGGTGCCCGAACAGCAGGATCAGGATGCCGCCGACGACGGCGGCCGCGCCGCCGTGGACCAGGCCGCCGAACATGATCTCGGTCACCTCGTGGCCGTGGTGCATCGCGCCGACTTCGGGCATCTCCGAGAGCGCGAAGTGCCACTCGGCCTCCGACCCCTCGCCGGTGACGTACACGCCGAAGAACAGGAGGTTGACGACGAACGCCATCCCCGCCTTCGCGAGCAGCACCGCCGCCAGCCGGGTGTACGACAGGCCGTTGACGAACACCTGGAGGAACAGCGCCTCGATGGCCTCGCCCCACTCGCCCGACATCCAGATCAGCACCAGTCCGAGGAGGAACGCGCCGAACCCGAGCTGGCCGACGAGCACCGAGAAGCCGTCGAAGCCGAGCGCGATCGGTTGGCCGTCGAAGACGCTGAAGATGAACGCCGGTTTCGAGCCGCCGAGGAAGCCGCTGAGCACGAACACCCAGAAGCCGTTGAGCATCAGCAGCCACGAGCCGCTCTCGAGCATCGCGTCCTTCAGGCCGTGGAACTCGTAGTTCTCGGCGAAGCTGAACACGTAGCCCACGTCGAGGTGGACGACGCTGGCGACGATGCTGAGGACGAGCCACGCGGTCGCCCAGTCCGAGTAGTACGGCTGGAGCCCCTTGTGGATCGGCGGGCTCATCCCGAGCGCTCCCTCCCAGAAGTAGGTGGCGACCAGGTGGAGTCCGAACACCTCGCCGTAGAGCACGCCGAACAGCATCGTGAACAGGCCGGCGAAGACGGTGACCCCGCCCATGCTCTTGAACGCGTCCGAGTCGAAGTTGCTGTAGAGGAACGCCCCGATGAGCGTGTACAACAGCCCGTAGCCGAGGTCGCCGATCATGAACCCGAAGAACAGCGGGAACGTCAAGAACAGGACGATGCTCGGGTCGAACTCGGAGTACTTCGGCCGACCGACCGCGCGCACCAACACCTCGAACGGCCGAACCAGCCCGGGGTTGTCCTGAACCACCGGCGGGTCGTCGTTCCGCATCACGACCGGCCCGCCCGAGCCGTCGGCGACCGCCCGCTGTGGCTCCTCCTCCTCCTCGTCCGGCTGCTCCTCGCGGTCGGACGACGCCTCGGCGGTCGACGGCGGGACGTCCTCGCGGAGTTGGACCGCGCCGTCGGAGCCGAACGCGGCCCGCTCTAGCTCCTCGACTTCGACGTGCGAGCCGACCGCGTCCTGGATGGCCGACGCGAACTCGGTGTAGCGCTCGGTCGGGATCCACCCCTCGGCGACGAACGCGTTCTCCGTCGTCGCGAAGGAGAGCGGCGCCTCCGCCCGCTGGACCTCGATGGTGAGTCGCTCTTCGACCGCGAGCAGGAACTTCGCGGTGTCCATCCGGACCGTCTCGAGTTCGTCCTCGACGTCGTCGAGGTCCGACTCGATCCGCTGGCGTTCCGCCTCTATCTCCTGGAGGTGGTCCTCGGGGCTGACCCGCGACCCCTCGACCGTCGGCACCTCGTAGGTGGTGAACTCCACGCCGACGAGCACGTCCGAGAGCGCGTCGGCGTCGGCATCCGTTTCGAGGTACGCGAACACGCCGAGCACGTCGTCGCCCGAGAGCAGTTCGTAGTTGACGACCTCCTCGGCGTCGACGAGCGCGCGTTCCACCTCGTCGCGGTCACCCTCGCCGACGGCGACCGCGAGCGTGTCGTACCCCTGCAGCAGGTCGAGGTCGACCCCGAGGTCGGCGAACGGCGCGACCGCGTCGGCGCGCTCTTCGACCTCGCGCAGCCGGTCGCGGAGCTCGTCGCGCCGGTCGTCGAGCCGGTTCACCCGGTCGCGGACCTCGTCGAGTTCCTCGTCGAGCGCCTCGTCGGTGACGACCCACGGCTGGCCCTCCTCGTCGGCGGCGTCTTCGATGCCGAGGATCGACTGGATCGACCGGACCGTCACCAGCTTGTCCGCGGCGTCCTCGGCGCCCTCGGCGGGCTGGCCGGGGTCGAACCCCGCCCACGAGTCGTCGTAGTCGGTGACGTGGAGCTGGTGGAGGTCGTACACCGTCCCGATGACCTCGTCCATCACCCGCTTCGATCCCGTCACCGAGACCTTGCTCATTCGCTCAGGTCTGAGCATGTACCGCCTCCTCGAACCGCGTCAACGCGAGCTCGACCGCCTCGTCGGTGTGCTCGTGCGCCTCGTCCGCGAGTTCGGCCCGCTCGGTGTGGCCGTCCGCGATGATCTGCTCGCGCTCCCGCTCGATCTCCTCGCGAGCCTGTTCCAGCCGTTGTTCCTCCATCTCGTCGGCTTCGCGCTCCGCTTCGGCGACGATCTCGTCGGCCTCCGAGCGGGCCTCCGAGATGCGCTCCTCGCGGTCGGCCTCCGCCGCGGCGACGATCTCTTTCGCCTCGGCTTCGGCCTCCTTGACGCGTTCGAGAACTTCGGGTCTCGGCATAGGTGTTCGTCGTTCGTGGGTTGTGCCACCTGCGTATAAGGTGTTTGCGGAAGGCGGCGGCCACGAACCGCCGGGCGGCCGCGACCTGCCGGGGGTCACGCTCCGCTCGCCGGTCGGCCGCGCGGAGGCGCACACCGCCGGCCGGACGACCAAGTTCCCACCCGTTCCGGTCCGAGCGCTCGGCCGCGCCGGACGCGTCGTCGCGGGCCACCGCGCGGGCTGTCACGGGCCGCCGCGCGCCGTCGCGGACACGCGGGTCGCATCGGGTTAGCACGAACGTGCATATATCAGGGGTTCGATCCGCCCTCTGCGGGGTACTATCACCACCCATACGCAAGACTGCCGTCCGAAGACCGAACCCTTAAGAGACGAATACACATGCGTGCCGTATGGCGCTCAGGGACACCTTCGCGCTCGCCGACCGCGACACCGACGTCTCGACCGAGATCAGGGCCGGCATCACCACGTTCCTCACGATGAGCTACATCGTCGTGGTCAACCCGAGCATCCTCGTCGGGCTACCCGAGGGCGCGGAGGGCGGCCCGAAACCCGGGATCATCCTTGGCAACTACTCGTACGCGGAGACGGTCCAGATGGTCGCGGTGGTGACGCTGCTGTCGGCCGCGGTGGCGACGCTCGTGATGGCGGTGTACGCCGACCGGCCGTTCGGGCAGGCGCCCGGTCTCGGACTCAACGCCTTCTTCGCGTTCACCGTCGTCGGCGCGCTGGGCGTCCCGTGGCGGACCGCCCTCGCCGCCGTCGTGGTCGAGGGGGTCGTCTTCGTCCTCCTGACCGCCGTCGGCGCCCGCGAGTACATCATCCGCGCGTTCCCCGAACCCGTCAAGTTCGCGGTCGGTACCGGTATCGGCCTGTTCCTCGCGATCATCGGACTGGAGGCGATGGGCATCGTCGTCGACGACCCCTCGACGCTGGTCACGCTCGGGGCGGTGGCGTCGGACCCGGTGGCGATCCTCTCGGTGCTCGGGCTGTTCTTCACGTTCATGCTGTACGCCCGCGGCGTCCGGGGCGCGATCATCCTCGGTATCCTGCTCACGTCGGCGGCGGGGTACGCGCTCACCGCGTCCGGGGTCGTCGCCCCGAGCGCCGGTCTCACGGGGGACCTCTCGGCGGGCGCGACGTACGACATCTCGCCGCTGGTCGGGGCGTTCGTCGCCGGCTTCGAAGGGGTCGACGCGTTCACGTTCGCGCTGGTGGTGTTCACGTTCTTCTTCGTCGACTTCTTCGACACCGCGGGCACGCTCACGGGCGTCTCGCAGGCCGCGGGCTTCCTCGACGAGGAGGGGAACCTCCCCGACATCGACCGGCCGCTGATGGCCGACGCCGTCGGGACGACGGTCGGCGGGATGCTCGGCACGTCGACGGTGACGACGTACGTCGAGTCGGCGACCGGCGTCGAGGAGGGCGGCCGGACCGGCCTGACCGCGCTCGTGGTGGGGCTGCTGTTCCTCGTCTCGCTCGCGTTCGTCCCGCTGGCGGCGTGGATCCCGCAGTACGCCTCCCACATCGCGCTGGTCGTCATCGGGGTCGTGATGCTCCGGAACGTCGTCGAGGTGGCGTGGGACGACCTCACCGCCGCCATCCCCGCCGGGCTGACGGTGCTCGTGATGCCGTTCACCTACTCCATCTCGTACGGCATCGCGGCGGGCATCGTCTCGTACCCGGTGGTGAAACTCGCCGCCGGCCGCGCCGACGAGACCCGGCCGGGCCACTGGGCGCTCGCGGCCGCGTTCGTCGTCTACTTCGTCGTCCGGACCGGCGGCTTCCTCGCGGCGAACGTCTGAGCCGGGCGACCCGTCGGCGTCCCGTCCGCCGAGTCTGGACCGGCCGCGCCGCGTCGAAGCGCAAGAGTTTCACCGACCGCTCCCCCCGGAGCGGACGATGGCGCTCACCTCCCAGTCCGGTCGGTGGGCCGCGCGCACGCTCGCGCTCATCTGCGTGCTCGGCCTGGTCGCGCCCGCCGCCGTACAGGCGGTCGGTCCCGACCGGGGCGACACCGCGGCGTCGGTCGGCCGCCAGGCCGGGGCGGTCACCGACCCGGCCAACGGGACGACCGTCGTCTCGATACAGGGGTTCCACTTCGAGGGGCAAGGCTCGACCAAGAAGCCCGCGGGTCTCGTCGGCGTCGGACCGCGGGGGTCGACCCTCTGGGAGCTCGACGGCACCAAGCGGGGCGCGACGTGGTTCTACGACGTCGACCCGCTCTCGAACGGCAACCTGCTCGTCGTCTCGACCACCCCGCTCGGCACCGTCGTCTTCGAGTTGAACCCCGAGACGCGCGAACGAGTGTGGGAACAGCAGTTCGACATCCGCGACACCCACGACGTCGACATGCTCCCCAACGGGAACCTGCTCGTCGCCAACATGCGCAACTGGAACGAGTCGGCCGGCCGGAGCGACGACCGCCTGTTCGTCTACAACCGCACGACCGACGAGGTGGAGTGGGAGTGGTACTTCCGCAACCACTACCCCGCGTCGACCGACGGCGGCTACGCGGAGGACTGGAGCCACGTCAACGACGTCGACCGGATCGCCGAGGGCCGCTACCTCGTCTCGCCGCGCAACTTCGACCAGGTGATCGTCGTCGACCGCTCGACCGGGGAGATCACCGAACGCCTCGGGAGCGACGGGAACTACGACGTGCTCTACGAGCAGCACAACCCCGACTGGCTGGTGTCGGAGTCGGGCGACCCCACGATACTGGTCGCCGACTCCGAGAACGACCGCGTCGTCGAGTACGCGCTCCGCGACGGCGAGTGGACCGAGGTCTGGGAGGTGGGCGTCGGCGGCGGGCTGTCGTGGCCGCGCGACGCCGACCGCCTCCCCAACGGCAACACGCTGATCACCGATTCGCTCAACCACCGGGTGATCGAGGTCACCCCGCGCGGCGAGATCGTGTGGGAGTACTACGCGACGTGGGGACCGTACGAGGCCGAACGGGTCGCCCACGGCGGCGGGTCGAACGGCCCGACGATGGCCGACCTGAACGCCTCGGGGAGCTACGAGCTGTCGGGGAGCGCGGGTCTCACGCCCGGCACCGGCGACGGCCTCACGTTCCCCGCGGCGGTCCAAGAGGTGTTCGCGGGCACGCCGCTCGACACCGCCGCCGCCGGGTTCGCGGTCCAGTGGTCGCACGTCGTCCCGTGGATCCGCCCGGTGTGGATGGGGAGTTGGGCGTTCGCGGGGCTGGCGTGCGCGCTGCTCGTCGGTCTCTGCTGGGGGGCGGCCGAACTCGTGGCCGCGCGCGACCGGGTGGTCGGCGCGCTCCGCCGGGCGGGTCGGCGGGTCCGGACGACCCGGTGAGCGGTCGACCCGGGCGGGTCCGACCGCTCGGACGGCACGGGCTTACTCGAACGACGCGAGCGCGCCGACCGGCGCGTCGGTGAGTTCGCGCGCGCGGTCGATCCCCTCGACGCCGGCGGCGATGAGCGCGAACACGCCGACCACCTCGGCGTCGGCCTGAGCGGCGATGTCGAGGAGGAGTTCCTGCGTCTCGCCCGACCGGATCAGGTCGTCGACGACGAGCACCCGCTCGCCCGCGTCGACGGCGCCCGCGGGCAGGTAGTAGGTGAGTTCGATCCCCGACGCCAGCCGCTGGCGCGACTCGATGAACTCCTCGACGGCCGTCTCCTTCGACTTCTTGGCGTACGCCACGCGGGCGTCGAAGTGGCTCGCCATCGCCGCCCCGAGCGTGATGCCGTCCGTCGCCGCCGTCAACACCACGTCGGGCGTCTCGAACCCCAGCGACTCGGCGGCGACGGGCGCGACCAGGTCGAGGAACGGCTGGTCGAAGACGACGCCGGAGTTGTCGACGTACCCCTCGTCGTCGAACGCGACGCGGGCTTCGAGCTCGGCCGCCAGCGTCTCGCGGCCGACGCCGCCGACCACCTCGTTCGCCCGCTCGGCGCCCGGCAGGACGTGCCCGTTGACGTAGCGGTTCAGGTCGCCCGCCGGGAGTCCGGTCAGCGCCGCGAGTTCGTCGTACGTCCGCGTCTCCTTGAGCGTCCGCAACACCGCGACCGCCCGCAACTGGAGGGCGGCCTTCTCGGCCCGGTTCATTTCCCGGATCCTCACGGTCGCGCGAGTATGAACACTTCGATACGACCGTCCGCACGAACTAGACAGGTACGTGGGTGTCGGTGCGGGGAGGGCGGTGACGGCAGCGAGGGCGAGGGAACGCGAGGGTGGCCGTGACAGTGGCGAGAGCGAGGGGGCCGAGGTGATCGGCGGGACCGCCCGCGCGACGTGTCCCCTACCGGTCGGCGTCGGCCAGCAGGTCGGAGGCGGTGAGCAGCGCCTCCAACTCGACGCCGTGGTCGGCGAGCAGTTCGCGGGCGCCCTCCTCGCGGTCGACGACGACCAACACCCGGTCGACGACCGCACCCGCCTCGCGGAGTGCCTCGACGGCGTCGACCGCGGACTGGCCCGTGGTGGCGATGTCCTCCAACACCACCACCGCCTCGCCGTCGGTCAACTCCCCCTCGATTCGGTTTCCGGTGCCGTACTCCTTCGCCGCTTTGCGCGCGATGACGTACGGCCGCCCGGTCTCCACAGCGGTCGCCGCGACCAGCGGGACCGCCCCGAGGGCGACGCCCGCGAGTTTCGCGTCGCCGACCCGGTCGGCGAACGCCGCCGCGATGAGTTCCAGGCAGCGAGGGTCGGTCTCGAAGCGGTACTTGTCGACGTAGTACTCGCTCGTGCCGCCGTGGGAGAGTTCGAACTCGCCGAACAGCACCGCCTCGGCGTCGCGGAGCGCCGCGACCAGGGCGGCGTCGCCGCCCCGGCCGTCCGCGCTCCCGCCGTCGGCGTCGCCGCTGCCGCCCGCCTCGTCCGCGTCGTCCGGGTTCGTCATCACCGAAGCGGCGGGGTCGCGGAGCGAAAAACCACCGGTTCCGACGCCGCGCTCACTCGGACGCCTCACACCGCTGGACCGCGCTCGCGGGGATGGGCTGGGTCACCTCGTGGGTCAGCACCGTCTCCGTCCCCGTCCGCCCCTCGAAGACGACCCGGTAGGTGCTCCCCTGGCGCGGACAGCCGAGCGCCGTCCCCCGCCCGGTGATGCGCGCGACGCCCGGCGCGCTCCGGGTGTCGTTCCACGGCACGCGCGCGCCGTCGCCGTCGACGACGAACACGCGGTCGGCTGCCGGCAGCGAGCCGTTTGGGTGTTCGACGACCACCGCGACGTCGTTGCCGTCGCTCTGGACGGAGGCGACCAGCCCCTCGGGCGGGACCGGACCGCCGATGCCGGTCGCGACGGTGCCCGCGATACCGGCGACGCAGAGTGTGGTGAGGAGCATGCTCGCCATCGCGATATGTGGGAGCGCCACGCGCACCCGCTCGCGGAGGCTCAGCGTCGCCTCGTCGTCCGTCGGCCCCCCCATCGTCACGTCCCGACGGGAGGGGCGTGCCCGCTAAAGCGCGTCGTCCCGGGTATCAAATCTGGGTCTGAGGAGCGAGAGGGCCGACCCCTGCGGCTCGATCCCGACCGCGTCGCGTCGTTCGGCTCCGCGGGACCCCCCGCTACCAGGGTTCGTCCTTCAGCCCGAGCCAGTAGGCGACGGCGTTCGTCCCGACGTGGAGCAGCGGGGTGACGACGACCACGACCGCGACCCGCGCGAGCGAGAACGTCGCGCCGAACCACGCGGGGGCGAACAGCGCCGCGAGCGCGAGCGCGCCGACCACGAAGTCGAGTTGGTCGAGCACGGGGAACGCCGCGCCGCGCTCGCGGCCCGTCCGTCGCTTGAGGAACGACGCCGCCACGTCGCCGCACATCGCGCCGAACGCCAACCCGACGGCGGCCGCGAGCGGGAACCCCGGGAGGTCGAACCCGACCGCGTCGCCGGCGGCGGGCGCGACGGCGTCGAGCGCGAGCGCGAGGACGACCCCGACGGCGGTGCCGACGGCCGTGCCGCGCCACGTCTTGCCGTCGCCGAGCAGGCGCCGCCCGTTGAGCGTCCGCCCGCCGTCGATGGGGCGGCCGCCCCCCGCGAGCACCGCCGCGTTGTTCGGCACGTACGCGGGCAGCATCGCCCACAGCGCCCCCGCGACGAGTTCGAGCGTTCCGAGTCCGGCCATGTCCTCGCCTGCACCGGACCCGTGATTAACCCCGTGGTCCGCGGCCGCCCCGGCCCGTATTCGACGGGACGCGGCGGAGACGGGGGACGGCTCGGCCCGTCGGGCGTGAGTGGGGCGGGACAGGGGACGGGTCGGGCGCGGGTCGGCAGGCCGGCGGAGAGCGATGGAGACGGGGGCACGGGCTGGGCGTGAGCGCGGCGACACCGAACGGGGGTGGGTGGGGTACCCCGACCGCGACACTCAAGAGACGGGGGATCGCAAGGGACGGACGTGATTCCCCCCATCGCTAGCCGGTTCGTCGCAGGGGAGACGCCGGCGGCGGCGTTCGAACACACCCGCGAGACGAACGAGGAGGGCGTGAAAGTCATCCTGAACCTGCTCGGCGAGCACTACCACGACGCCGCGGACGCCGCGGCCGACACCGAGGTGTACGAGCGACTGGTCGCCGACATCGGCGGGACGGACCTCGACGCGTGCGTCTCGGTCAAACCCTCCCAACTCGGACTCGACGTGAGCGACGCGACGTTCGTCGACAACTTCCGCCGGGTCGTCGAGGCGGGCGACGAACACGGCGTGTTCGTCTGGTGTGACATGGAGGACGCCGACACCACCGACGTGACGCTCGACGCGTTCGAGGAGTTGGCGCGCGAACACGACGGCGGCGTCGGCCAGTGCGTCCAGGCCAACCTCCGGCGGACGCGCTCGGACCTCGACCGGCTGGCGGACGTGCCCGGGAAGATACGGCTCGTCAAGGGGGCGTACGACGAGGGGGAGGCGGTGGCGTACACCGACAAGACGGACGTGAACGAGGCGTACCGCGAGGACCTGGAGTTCCTGTTCAAGGAGCGCGACGCCGGTATCGCGGTGGGGAGCCACGACCCGAAGATGATCTCGTACGCCAAGGAACTCCACGACCAACACGAAAGCGAGTTCGAGGTGCAGATGCTGATGGGCGTCCGCGGGGAGGCCCAGCGACGACTCGCCCGCGAGGGGTACGAGGTGTGGCAGTACGCACCCTACGGCGGGAAGTGGCTGTCGTACTTCTACCGGCGGGTGCGCGAGCGCCGCGAGAACCTGACGTTCGCGCTCCGTGCCGCCGCGGGCGTGTGAGCGGCCGACCGACGGGTCAACCCGTGCGGAACCGATGTGGAAGGGCTGATATGGCCCGGCCGCACAGGAGGAGGTGAGAACCGAATGTCATCGTGGAAGCGCGACTTCGCGAGCGGGCTCATCGTCGTCACGCCGATCCTCGTCATCATCTTCGTCGCGACGTGGCTGTACGACGCGCTCGCACAACTCCCGTTCATCCCCACGATCGGCCCGGAGGACCCCCCCGCGAACGTCGCCCCCTTCTACGACTTCGCGGAGGTGATGATCGCGCTGGTCGTGTTCGTGCTCATCGTGTTCTCGGCGGGCTACCTGATGCGTACCACCGCCGGACGGCTCGCCGAGGGGATGCTCGACGACCTGATCAACCGCGTGCCGGGACTGCGGGTCATCTACAACGCCTCGAAGCTCGCGGTCGAGACCGCACTCAGCGGCACCGACGACCTCCAGAAGCCGGTGAAGATCACGCCGTGGAACGGGATGCGGCTCACCGCGTTCAAGACGGGCCAGACCACCGACGACGGCCGGGAGGTCCTGTTCATGCCGACCGCGCCCAACATCACCTCGGGGTTCGTCATCGAGGTGAAACCGGACGACGTGATCGAGACCGACGAGGGCGTCGAGGAGGCGCTCACGCGCGTGCTGTCGGCGGGGTTCGGTGAGGGCGACAGCCCGAGCGGGCGGGACGTGACCGACATCCCCGTCGAGGACCTCGGCAAGTCGCCGTCGAAGACGGACTCCGGAGCCAACGCCGACTCGGACGACGACTGACGCCCGTCAGAACCGTCAAGTGCGCGCCGGCCGCCGGTCCGGTATGGACGACCCCGACGGTCCCGGCGGCCCCGGAACGCCGGACGGACCCGCGACCGACGACCCCGACGACCCGTTCCCCGAACTCGACGCCGACCACGTCGACCTGCTCCAGTCGTTCATCGAGAGCCACGGCTTCCTCTCCTGGCTGAACCTCGCGGTGGAGGAGCTCGACCGCGGGCGGGTCGTGATGTCGGTGCCGTACGACGAGAAACTCGTCAACCCCGGCTCGCCCGTCGGCTCGATCCACGGCGGCATCGCGGCGACGCTCGTCGACACCGCCTCGGGGTTCGCGCTCCGGTCGACGTTCGACGACCCCACGACCGGGTCGCTCGCGACGACCGACCTCAACGTGACGTACCTCCGGCCGGCGACCAGCGACCTCCGCGTGGAGGCGGAGGTGCTCCGGGCGGGCCGGTCGATGGGCTACACCGACACGATGGTCACCAGCGTCGACCCCGACGGCGAGGAGAAGGCCGTCGCGGTCGGGCGGACCTCCTACCGGCTGTTCCGCGACGCGACCCGGGAGTAGCCGGGACGGCGGCTCCCGTCGCGGTGCCGCGGGACGGTCGGTCGGGGTGACGGACCGGGCGACGCGGGCGACCGAGGAACCCTTATGCGGGCGCCGCGCGAACCCACCCGGCATGTACCGCGGGGAGCGCGTCGAGTACGAACCGGTGAGCGTGAAGGCGGTGCTCTCGGAGATGAAGGACACCGCGGAGCTGCTGATCGACCTGGCGTACTCGGCGGTGCTCCACGGCAGCGACGACCTCGCGGCGGAGGTGTTGACGCTCGAACGCCGGATGGACGTGCTCCAGTTGCAGGGGCGGATGAGCGTGCTCATGGCGGCGCGCTCGCCCGAGGACGCCGAGGAACTCGCCCCCGTCCTCGGCGTCATCGAGGCGTCCGAGAAGGTGTCGAACGCCGCGGGCGACATCGCGAAGGTGGTGTTAGAGGAGGTGGGCTTGCCCGACGCGATGCGGGCGGCGCTCCCCGAGGCGGTGGAGACGGTGGTGCGTGCGACCGTCGCGGACGACTCGCCGTACGCCGGGCGGACGCTCGGCGAGGTGAACATGGAGACGGAGACGGGCGTACGCGTCATCGCGGTCCGCCGGGACCAGGCGACCGGGAAGGCGTCGTGGGTCACGAACCCCGGGCGGGAGACGACGCTCCGGGCGGGCGACGCGCTGATCCTCCGCGGGTTCGAGGCGGACCTCCGCGAGGTGTACGAGACGGCGACCGGCGGGGCGTACGAGCCGCCGGCGGCGGCGCCCGCGACGGTCGACGACCTCGAACGCGCGGTCGACTCCATCGTCACGATGAAGAACATGAGCGAACTCGCGGTCGACCTGGCGTACGGCGCGCTGCTGTTCGACAGCCGCGGCGTCGCCGAGGAGGTGGCGGAGTTGGAGGCGGAGGTCGACCAACTGGAGTCGCGGTTCGAGGCGTGGACGCTCCGGGCGGCCGCGCGCATCGACGACCCCGTCCAGCTACGGGGGCTGGTCCACCTCGCGTCGGCGACGGAGGTGATCAGCGACGCGGCCCTGGAGATCAGCGAGGCCGTCCTCCGCGGGCTGACCGCCCACCCGGTGCTCGCGGAGGCCGTCGAGGAGTCCGACGAGGTGATCGTCCGGCTGTCGGTCGCGCCCGACTCGGCGCTCGCGGGCGGGACGGTCGGCGAACGCCGCGTGACCGACGAGACGGGGATGCGCGTCATCGCGGTCCGCCGGCCGGCCGGCGACGACCGGGATGGCGAGTGGGTGGTCTCGCCGGGGCCGGAGACGCCGCTGCGGGCGGCCGACGTGCTGATCGCGAAGGGGACCCGCGCGGGCGCCGAGCGGCTGTCGGAGCTCGCGGGCGACCCGCTGTCGTTCGACGAGTGACGGGCCGGGCGACTCCCGGTCCCGCTCACCGCGGCTCTCGGGCGGTCGACCGGGCGAGCCGGACCGCCGAGACGACCGTGAGCAGCGTCGCCACCAGGAGCGCCGTCGAGGTGGCGAGGACGAACGCCAGCAGGAGGAAGTACCCCTCCGCGCCGAACACCGGGTACTCGCGGCTGCCGACGAACGGGCCGAGCAGTTCGAACACGCGGACCGCGTAGACGCCGACCGCGAGCGACAGGCCGACGGCGAGACCGACCGCGGCGTTCCGGCGGACCGACAGCGCCGAGAGCAGGCCGCCGCCCGGCGGGCGGTCGGGGCGTTGGGTATCCCGGCTCACGGTCGGGGTTACGCGTGGTCGCCCATAGCCTCGTCGGGACGCGACCGTCCCGGCCGCGTCCGGGCGGCGGGGGTCGGCGGACTCGACCGCTCAGGCGTACGCCTCGAACTCCTCGCCGCGCGCGAGGAAGTAGACGGTCCCGACGAGACCGACGACGGTGGCGAGGGTGAACGCGGCCGTCGGCGAGACGTCGTAGAGGTAGCCGCCGACGAGGCCGCTCGGGATGACGACCACGTTCCGGACGAGGTAGTACGACCCCGTGACGCGGCCGCCGGCGCCCGACTCGGCGGGACCGACGATCAGCGCCTTGTGGGCGGGCAGGCCCGCGAACCGCAGCCCCGAGAACGCGAACAGCACGACGAGGACGGCGGCCGCCGACACCTCGCCGACGGGCGCGAGCGACACCGGGTCGCGCGGCGCGGTGATGAGGACGACCGGGAACGCCGCGTACACCGCGAACCCGAGCGCGACGACCGGCTTGAGACCGACCCGCTCGGCGAGACGCGCGACGGGCACCATCGTCAGCAGGGCGACGGCCATCTCGACGGCGAGGAGGACGCCGAAGAACGCCGCCGGCGGGAGCCGACCGACGACGGGGAGCGTGACGCCGACGCCGAACTCGTTGACGACGACGAGCGAGAAGAACGCGTACACCATCCCGTTTGCGAACCGGACGAGCGTGTCCCCCACCAGCAGGGGCCGGAGCGGGTCGGGGAGCGCGCGCAGGTCCGCGCGCACGGAGTCGAGTCCCTCGAACGACGTCCCGAGGCTGTCCTCGCTCGCGTCGTAGAGGACGTGTTGGGCGACGGTCGCGAGCAGGCCGAACCCCGCCGCGACGAGAAGCAGCACTCGGAACCCCGACTCGAACGCGTAGGCGGCGAGCACGCCCGCCGCGAGCAGCGGCCCGAGGAGGAACGCGGTCCGGCGGAACGTCTCGGTGCTGGCGAACCCGGCGGCGAGCCGCGAGGGGGGGACGCTCTGTTTGACCACCGCGAACGTCGCGCCCAGCCCGAACGACTTCCACGCCTGCGAGAGAAACAGTCCGAAAAAGAGGAGGACCACGGCCAGGGAGGTGGGACCGACCGCGACCGACGCGAGGTCGCCCGCGGCCCACCAGACGAGGAAGCCGACCGTGGAGGCGAGCCCGAACGCGGTGAGCGCGGTCCGCGAGCCGATCCGGTCGGAGAGCGCCCCGCCGGGGTAGGGGTACACCGCCCCGATGAGGTCGCCGACCGTTCGGTAGAGCCCGACCACCACCGAACTCGCACCGAGGGCGTCGAGGTAGACGGGCATGTACCGGCCGGTCATCTGGAAACCGAGGCTGAACGCGAACATGGCGACCGACAGCACCAGCACGTCGCCCGACAGCGCGAGGAAGCCGCGGAACGTCCCGAGCGGGTCCGGCTCCGAGTCGGTCGCGTCGGCCGGGGGGTCTCCCATCGTCGTTCACCTGGGTAGCAGCCGGCTAAAGCCCACCGGGGCCGGCATAGAACCTGAAACACTTTACCCGTCGCCTCAGTAGCCCCGGTCATGGGATTGTTCGATCGGCTGCGCGGAGACGACAACCCGCGCGTCGCGTTCCTCGGCATCGACGGCGTCCCCTACTCGCTGCTCTCTGAGCATCCGGACGAGTTCCCCAACTTCGCCGCCATCGACTCGGAGGGTACCAGCGGGGCGATCGACTCGATCGTCCCGCCGGAGTCGTCCGCCTGCTGGCCGGCGCTCACGACGGGCGTCAACCCCGGCGAGACCGGAGTGTACGGCTTCCAGGACCGCGAAGTCGGCTCGTACGACACCTACGTCCCGATGGGGCGGGACGTGCAGGCGACGCGCGTGTGGGACCGCGTGGTCGAGGAGGGACTCGACGCGTCGGTGATGAACGTCCCCGTGACGTTCCCGCCCCAGCGGAACGTCCAGCGGATGGTGTCGGGGTTCCTCTCGCCGGACATCGACAAGGCGGCCCAGCCCGACGAGCTCCGCGAGTACCTCAAGTCGATCGACTACCGGATCGACACGAACGCGAAGCTCGGGCACAAAGACGACAAGTCGGAGTTCATCGAGAACGCCAACAAGACGCTCGACGCGCGCTACGAGGCGTTCAGCCACTACTTCGAGCAGGACGACTGGGACCTGTTCTTCGGCGTCTTCATGACGACCGACCGGGTGAACCACTTCCTGTACAAGGACTACCACCAGGAGGGCGAGTACTACGACGAGTTCATGGCGTTCTACAAGAAGGTCGACGAGTACGTCGGCCGCCTCCGGAGCCAACTCGACGACGACGTGACGCTCGTCGTCGCCTCCGACCACGGGTTCACCTACGAGGACTACGAGGTGGAGATGAACCGCTGGCTCGAACAGGAGGGGTGGCTCACCTTCGAGGACGACGACCACGAGGAACTCGACGACATCGCCGACGAGACGACGGCGTACTCGCTGATCCCGGGGCGCTTTTACGTCAACCTCGAGGGGCGCGAGCCCCGCGGGAGCGTCCCCGAGTCGGAGTACGAGTCGACCCGCGACGAACTCAAGGCGGCGCTCGAACAGTTGGAGGGCCCCGACGGGGAGAAGGTCGCACAGCGCGTCGTCGAGAAGGAGGAGGCGTTCCGCGGCGACCACGACGACATCGCGCCCGACCTCGTGATGATCCCGAACCACGGGTTCGACCTGAAGGCGAAGTTCAAGGCGCACGACGACGGCGTGTTCTCGCACGGCCCGCGCAACGGGATGCACAGCTTCTCGAACGCGACGCTGTACGTCGACGACCCCGAGGCCACCATCGCCGACGCCGACCTGTTCGACATCGCGCCCACCATCCTCGACCTGATGGACATCGACTACGCGCGCGCCGAGTTCGACGGCGCGTCGCTGGTCTGAGCGGTCGACTCGCGTTCAGCCGAAGCTCTCGACTTTCGCCTCCTCGACCGGGTAGCCCGCCTCCGACAGCGCCGCGGTCGCCTCCTCGACGAACGACGCGAACCCGTAGACGAACGCCCGTTCGCCCTCGCGGCCGGTGACCGCGTCGGCCGCGCCGGCCGCGACGTCGCCGTCGGTGACGACCACCGACGCGCCGCGGTCGCGGAGGGCGTCGAGTCGCTCCCGGTGGGCGGGGGTGTCGTCGCGGTAGACGACCGCCGCCTCGTTGCCCGCGTCGAGGGCGGCCTCCGCGATGGCGACCGCCGGCCCGACGCCCGCCCCGCCCGCGAGGACGACCGCACGGGGTTCCCCCTCGTAGTACTCCTCGCCGAACGGTCCCGACAGGTCGAGTTCGTCGCCCGCCGTCAGGTCGGCGAGGTACGCCGAGAACTCGCCGCCGTCGAGACCCACGGTGGTCTCGAACGTCCCGTCGGTGTCCGGCGACGACACCGTGTAGAAGCGCGCGTGCTCCTCGCCGTCGACGGACGCCGACAGGCGGACGAACTGGCCCGGCCGCGCGTCGAACCCGGGGGGCGACTCGAAGGTGACCGCGACGGTGTCGGAACCGACCGTCGACACGGAGCGAACGGCGATCGTAGCGTCCATACCGGGCGTTGTCGCGCGGGCCACCCGAAACTGTCGGAACGCGCCGCGGCGTCCCCGGCAGGTCGAGGGTCGGCGCCGTCGCGACGCCCGCCGTCCGGGCGCCCGGGCGACCGCCGTCCCAGGGAGGCGGCGCGGGCGGCTGCCGAAACGCGGGAAATTCGGGGAGAACGACCGGGTTTCTTTCGGAATTTCGGCTCGGGCTGTCGGATCGTCGTTACTTCGGGAGCGAATACCGAAATCGGCGCGCGTGAGGTGTCTCCCCCTTTCAGAAGGCTTTTCCTCCGACCCCGGGTAGGGCAGACTAGTATGCCAGCGGACTTCAACTGGGCCATCGGCGGGGAGGCTGGCGATGGCATCGACTCTACGGGAAAGATCTTCGCGCAGGCACTCTCCCGGGCGGGTCGACACGTCTTCACGTCGAAGGACTTCGCGTCCCGGATCCGCGGCGGGTACACCGCCTACAAGGTCCGGACGTCGGTCGACCGCGTCGACTCGGTGGTCGACCGCCTCGACGTACTGATCGCGCTCACGCCGCGAACGATCGACGAGAACCTCGACGAACTCCACGACGACTCGGTCGTGATCTACGACGGCGAGCGGACGACGATGCAGGACGTCGAGATTCCCGGCGAGATGACCGGCCTCGACGTGCCGCTCAAGCGACTCGGCGAGGAGGCGGGCGGGGCGATCATGCGCAACGTCGTCGCGCTCGGGGCCGCGTGCGAGGTGACCAACTTCCCGATCGAGAACCTCGACTCCGCGCTCAAGAAGCGGTTCGGCGACAAGGGGCAGGCGATCGTCGACAACAACAAGCAGGCGGCCCGTAACGGCGTCGAGTACGTCGAGAAGGAGCACGGCGACCTCTCGTTCGACTACGACCTGGAGACGACCGACAACGACTACGTCCTGCTCAACGGCGACGAGGCGATCGGCATGGGTGCGATCGCCGCCGGCTGTAAGTACTACGCCGGCTACCCGATCACGCCCGCGACCGACGTGATGACGTACCTGACGGGGCGGATCGAGCAGTTCGGCGGGCACGTCGTCCAGGCGGAGGACGAACTCGCGGCGATCAACCTCGCGCTCGGGGCGGCGCGGGCGGGCGCGCGGTCGATGACCGCCACCTCCGGGCCGGGGATCGACCTGATGACCGAGACGTTCGGGCTGGTCGCCACCTCGGAGACGCCGCTGGTGATCTGCGACGTGATGCGGTCGGGTCCCTCGACGGGGATGCCGACCAAACAGGAGCAGGGCGACCTCAACATGCTGCTGTACGGCGGCCACGGCGAGGTGCCGCGGTTCGTCGTCGCGCCCACCACCGTCGCGGAGTGTTTCTGGAAGACGGTGGAGGCGTTCAACCTCGCCGAGAAGTACCAGACGCCGGTGTTCATCGCCGCCGACCTCGCGATGGCGGTCACCGAACAGACGTTCGAACCCGAGACGTTCGACATGGACGCGGTGGAGGTCGACCGCGGCAACCTCGTCGACGAGGAGACGGTCGGGGACCACCAGACCGACGCCGAGCAGTTCAAGCCGCACGAACTCACCGACGACGGCGTCAGCCCGCGTGCGACCCCCGGCACCGCCGGCGGCGCGCACATGTCCACCGGTCTCGAACACGACGAACTCGGGCGACGGACCGAGGACACCGACATGCGGGTCGAACAGGTCGACAAGCGCAACCGGAAGGTCGAGACCGCCCGCGAGCGCGAGGGGTTCGAGGCGCGGGAGTTCGGCGACCCCGACGCCGACACGCTCGTCGTCTCGTGGGGGTCGAACGAGGGTGCCCTGCGCGAGGCGCTCGAACTCCTAGAGGAGGACGGCGTCGACGTGCGCGTGCTGTCGTGTCCGTACATCTTCCCGCGGCCGGACTTC
Organism: Candidatus Halobonum tyrrellensis G22; assembly: GCF_000495475.1. Lineage (GTDB taxonomy): Archaea > Halobacteriota > Halobacteria > Halobacteriales > Haloferacaceae > Halobonum > Halobonum tyrrellense. The sequence goes on from NZ_ASGZ01000013.1 coordinate 70,939, forward strand.
TCGGAGGCGTTCGACGAGGCGGAGGACGTCATCGTCGTCGAGTGTAACGCCTCGGGGCAGTTCGCGGACGTGCTCGAACACGACACCCTCACCCGCGTCAAGCGCGTGAACAAGTACAACGGCGTGCGATTCAAGGCCGACGAACTCGCAACCCGGATCAAGGAGACCCTCGACAGGGAGACCCTGGAGGCCGACCAATGAGCTCAGACGTTAGATTCACCGACTTCAAGTCCGACAAACAGCCCACGTGGTGTCCCGGCTGCGGCGACTTCGGGACGATGAACGGCATGATGAAGGCGCTCGCGGAGACGGGGAACGACCCCGACAACACCTTCGTCGTCGCCGGCATCGGCTGTTCGGGCAAGATCGGCACGTACATGCACAGCTACGCGCTCCACGGCGTGCACGGCCGGGCGCTCCCGGTCGGCGCGGGCGTGAAGATGGCCAACCCCGACCTCGAAGTGATGGTCGCGGGCGGCGACGGCGACGGCTACTCGATCGGCGCGGGTCACTTCGTCCACGCCGTCCGGCGGAACGTCGACATGTCCTACATCGTCATGGACAACCGGATCTACGGGCTGACCAAGGGGCAGGCGTCGCCCACCTCGCGTGAGGACTTCGAGACGGCGACCACCCCCGAGGGGCCGAAACAGCCCCCCGTCAACCCGCTCGCGCTCGCGCTCGCGTCGGGCGCGACGTTCATCGCCCAGTCGTTCTCCTCGGACGCGCTGCGCCACCAGGAGATCGTCCAGAAGGCGATCGAACACGACGGGTTCGGCTTCGTCAACGTGTTCAGCCCCTGCGTGACGTTCAACGACGTCGACACGTACGACTACTTCCGCGACTCGCTGGTCGACCTGGCCGACGAGGACTACGACCCGAACGACCGCGAGGCCGCCAAGGAGCGCGTCCTCGACGCCGACAAGGAGTACATGGGCGTGCTCTACCAGGACGACGAGTCGGTGCCGTACGGCAAACAGCACGGACTCGACTCGAACATGAGCGAGGTCGACGAGGGCGCGCCCGACGGCGCGACGGACCTCGTGCGCGAGTTCTACTGAACCACTTTTAGCGGGGGCCTCCTCGCTCGCGCGGCTTCGCCGCGCTCGCTCGTCGACCCCCGCCAAAACCCGTTCACGCTCGAAAGGGCCGCTCGCTCGGGCCTCCGGCCCTCGCTCGCGGTCGGCGGAGGTACCGCCGCGGCACCGCACGACACCGCACCGCCTCCGCGCCGCAATCGGATCCGCTCGTTCTGCTCGTTCCGCGGTTTCTCGGCGCGCGGCCGGAAGGTCGAAACCGCCCGCGTCCGAGACCCGAGGTGTGTCGAACGACGAGACGCCGGACACCGCGGAGGCACCGATCGGGGGTAGGATCGTCGAACGCGTCGCCGACGAACGGGGGGTCGACCCCGAGACGCTGTCGGACGCGCTCGTCGAGGTGAACGCCGTCCTCATCGGCCGGCACGGCGAACTGGAGCGGTCGGCCGACCACGTCACCGTCGACGAGGTGCGCGCCTACCGGGTCGAGGAGGGGCGGTGGGACGACCTGCTCGACGGGGCGGGGTTCGACTTCGGCGACGACCTCACCGCCGCCGTCGAGGCGGCACACACCGAGCACGCCCGCCTGCTGTTCGCCGACGCGGTCGACGCCGACGAGCGGTTCGAACCCGGCGAACTCGGCGTGGTCGTCGGCGTCGACACCGCAGAAGAGTTCTGAGTTCGGCGACTCAGCGCTGGCGGACGACGACGAACTCCGCGAGGTCGCGGAGGTAGCCCCGCGCGTCCGACTCGCCGACGCCCGTCGTCTCTAAGGCTTCGAGCGCCAGGTCGGCCTGCTCGCGCGCGCGGTCGTTCGCCTCCTCGGGCGTGAGGTCCGTCACCTGTAGCAGCGACGGCCGGTCGACCGCCTCGTCCTGCCCGGTGGGCTTGCCCAACGCCTCCTCGTCGGCGGTCGCGTCCAACACGTCGTCGCGTATCTGGAAGGCCACGCCCACCCGCTCGGCGTACTCGCCGAACGCCTCGACCGCGAACCCGTCGGTGTCGGCGGCGACCGCGCCGAGTTCGGCGGCCGCGCGGAACAGCGCGCCCGTCTTCCGGCGCGCGAGTTCCATGTACTCCGCCTCGTTCGCGGGGCGGTCGACCAGTTCGACCGCCTCGCCCTCGCCGAGTTCGACCATCGACTCCGCGACCACCTGCATCGCCCGCTCGTCCCGCGAGAACAGCGCGAACGCCTCGCCCAACAGGCCGTCGGAGGCGACCAGCGCCGCGCCGTAGCCGTACTCGGCCCACGCGCTCGGCGTCCCGCGGCGGACCGCCGAGCGGTCGATGATGTCGTCGACGACGAGCGACGCGTTGTGGACGAGTTCGACCCCGACGGCGAAGTCGACCGCGGTCTCGATGTCGCCGCCCGCCGCCTCGCAGGCGAGGAGCGTGACCGTCGGCCGGACGCGCTTCCCCCCCGCGAGCACGACGTGTTCCAACTCGCCGGAGAGTTCGGCCGGGTCGACCGCCCCGGTCACCTCCCGTAGGCGGTCGTCGACCATCGCGACCCGACGCTCCAGATACTCCATTGGCGGCGGTCGGGGCGCGGTATGCAAGAGGCTACCGGAGTGAGGCGCGCCGCTCGCGGGCGCGTCGACGACGGATCGAGCGTGGACCCGCGAACGGCGATGAGCGGCACGACGGGCGAGAACCGACGTGAAGCGAGGACGGACGACGGCGGCGAGCGGGCAGCCGAATCGAACCCGGACGGGCGGTGCGGTCCCCGTCCCCTACGGCGACGGCTCGGCCGGCGGTCGGCGGCGTCGGGCGGTCGCGAACCGCGCGGGCGGCCCGGCCGCCTCGAACGACTCAGACTACTCGAACTGCTCGATGAGCGCGGGCACCACCTCGAACAGGTCACCCACCACCCCGTAGTCGGCGATGTCGAAGATGGGCGCGTTCGGGTCGTCGTTGACCGCGATGATCGTCTCGCTGCCCTTCATGCCGGCGACGTGTTGGACCGCGCCGGAGATGCCGATGGCGAGATAGACGTCGGGCGTCACCTGTTTGCCCGACTGGCCGACCTGCCGGGCGGGGTCGAGCCAGCCGTTGTCGACGAGGGGTCGCGACGACGACAGCGTCGCGCCGGTCGCCTCCACGAGGTCGTAGATCAGGTCGAGGTTCTCCTCCTCCTCGATGCCGCGGCCGATGGAGACGAGGAACTCCGCGTCAGCGATGTCGACGTCGCCGCCGCCGACCTCCTCGAACCCCAGCACGCGCGAGGGGAACGCCGACTCGTCGGCGTCGAACGCGAACGGCCGGATCTCGGCCTCCCCCGGCGCGTCGGTGGGCGGCCACTCGCCGCCGCGGACCGTGACCGCGAACGGCTCCTCGTCGACGGCGACGGTGGTCTCGACCTTCGAGCCGTACATCTCGCGGGTCGCCTCCAGTCCGCCGTCGTACGAGAGTCCGACCGCGTCCGACACCAGCGGCAGGTCGAGCGCGTTCGCCACCGCGGGCGCGTAGTCCAACCCGTTGACCGAGTTGGGCATCACCAGCGCCGTCGGATCGAGTTCCTCGACCAGCGCCGCGGTCGCCGCGGCGTACAGGTCGTGGTTGAACTCCTCGCCCTCGTCGACCGTGTGGACGGCGTCGACCCCCTCGACGTCGAGCATCTCCGCGAACCGCTCGACGTCGCCCGCCACCACCGCCAGGTGGAGTTCGCCGCCCACCGCGTCGGCGAGTTCGCGACACGCGGTCACGAGTTCGAAGCTCACGTCGCGCAGTTCGCCCCGGCGGTGGTCGGCGACCCCGAGCACCGCGACGTCCCCGTCGGCGCTCATTCGCCGACCACCCCCCGATCGCGGAGCACCTCGGCCACCCGCGACGCCTGCTCGTCGGCGTCGCCGTCGAAGTAGGTGGCGTCCGACTGCGTCTCGGGTTCGGTCATCCCGGTCCGTCGGACCGGCGAGTCGACCGCGCCCGCGTCGAGTCCCAGGTCGGCCAGCCCCCGGACCGCGATCTCCTTCGACTGCGCCTGCCGGATGCCGCGCAGGCTGGCGTACCGCGGTTCGTTGATCCCCGTCTGGATGGTGAACACCGCCGGCAGGTCCACCTCGGTCAGTTCCTCGACCCCGCCCTCCAGTTCGCGGTGGACGCTCGCGGTCGTCAGGTCGTCGTCCAGGTCCAACTGGTTGACGACCGCCGCCCACCCGAAGCCGAGTTCGTCCGCGAGCGACACCCCGGTCGCGCCGTAGCCGTCGTCGCTCGCCTGCACGCCCGTCAGAATCAGATCGGGCTCCTCCTCGGCGGCGACCGCCGCGAGCAGTCGCGTCTTCGCCGCCACGTCCAACTCGGCGGCCGCGATATCGTCGTCCCACACGCGGACCGCGCGGTCGACCCCCTTCGCGAGCGCCATCCGGACCGTCTCATCGGCGCGTTCGGGACCGATCGTCGCCGACACCACCTCCGCGTCGTCGGTCGCCTCGGCGATCCGCACGCCCGCCTCGACGGCGTAGTCGTCCCACTCGTTCAGGTCGTACTCCAGGTACCGCTCGTCGATGTCGGTACCCTCGATCTCGAAGTCGTCGGCCGCCGACGCGACCTCCTTGACGGTGACGAGGATCTTCATCGTCCACCCGTGTCGCGGTCGCGGGTAAACAGTTTCGGAAACGGGGTCCGCGCCGCCCGCGAACCCGGCGGAGCGGCCCTCAGCCGACCGTCGCGGCCCCGTCACGCGCGGCGAGACCCCGCGGGGGTCGGCTACGCGTCCGTCTCGTCGCCCTCGAACTGTTCGACGAGCGCGGGCACCACCTCGAACAGGTCGCCCACCACCCCGTAGTCGGCGACGTCGAAGATGGGCGCGCTCGGGTCCCGGTCGATCGCGACGACCGTCTCGCTGTTCTCCATCTGGCCGACGTGCTGGGCCGCCCCGGAGATGCCGACCGCGAGGTAGACGGTGGGCCGGACGTACTGCCCGGACTGGCCGACCTGTCGACTCCGCTCGACCCAGCCGCTGTCGACGACCGGCCGCGAGGCGACGAGCGTCCCGCCGGTCACCTCGGCGAGTCGCTCGACGAGTTCGAGGTTCTCCTCCGAGCCGATCCCGCGGCCGACCGCGATCAGGAGGTCGGCGTACGTGACGTCGATCGCCTCGCCGACCTCCTCGAACCCCAACACCCGCGACCCGAGCGCGGACTCGTCGACCGCCACCTCGAACGGCCGGATCTCGGCCTCGCCCGTGTTGTCCGTCACCGGGAACGCGCCGTCGCGGACCGTCAGGGCGAACGGCGTCTCCTCGACCGCGACGGTGACCTCCAGTTTCGAGCGGTAGATCCGACGGGTCACCTCCACGTCGCCGCCGTCAGTCGAGAGCGCGACCGCGCCGGACGCGAGCGGCAGGTCGAGCCTGTTCGCCACCGCGGGCGCGTAGTCCAGTCCGTTGACCGACCCCGGCATCACCAACACCTCGGGTTCGAGGTCGGCGTACAGCGCCTCGACCGTCGTCGCGTACACGTCGTGGTTGAACTCCTCGCCGTCCGCCACCGTGTGGACGGCGTCGACCCCCTCGACGTCGAGCATCTCCGCGAACCGCTCGACGTCGCCTGCCACCACCGCCAGGTGGAGTTCGCCGCCGACCGCGTCGACGAGGCTCCGCCCCGCCGTGACCATCTCGAAGCTCACGTCGCGAAGCTCCCCCCGTCGGTGGTCGACGACCGCGAGCACGCCGCCCTCGGCGTCGGCGCCGGCGCTCATCCGTCGACGACTCCCTCGTCGCGGAGCAGGTCGGCCACCCCCGCCGCCCGTTCGTCCGTGTCGCCGTCGAAGTAGGTGGTCGACACGCCCCGGTCCGGCACCGACGCGCCCGTCCGCCGGAACGGCGACTCGACCGCCCCCGCGTCGAGTCCCAGGTCGGCGAGGCCCCGCCGCTCGATCGGTTCGGCGTCCGGCCCGTCCCCGATCGGGCTGGCCGCCCGGGGGTCGGTGCTCCCGACCTGGACGGTGAGCACCGCCGGCAGGTCCACCTCGCTCAACTCCTCGACGCCGCCCTCCAGTTCGCGGTGGACCCGCGCGCGCGCGAGCGCGTCGTCGACCTCGACCCGGTTGACGACCGCCGCCCACTCGACGCCGAGTTCGTCCGCGAGCGACACCCCGGTCGCGCCGAACTCGTCGTCGCTCGCCTGCACGCCCGTCAGAATCAGGTCGGGCTCCTCCTCGGCGGCGACCGCCGCGAGCAGCCGCGTCTTCGCCGCCACGTCCAACTCGGCGGCCGCGATATCGTCGTCCCACACGCGAATCGCGCGGTCGACTCCCTTCGCGAGCACCGTCCGGACCGTCTCCTCGGCCCGCTCGGGACCGATCGTCACCGACACCACCTCGGTGTCGGCGCCGGCGGCGTCGGCGTCGTCGGCGGCGTCGTCGAACTGTTCGGCGACCCTGACGCCGGTCTCGACGGCGTACTCGTCCCACTCGTTCAGGCCGTACGCCAAGTGACGACGGTCGATATCGACCCCGTCGATCTCGAACCCGTCTGTCGCCTCCGCGACCTCCTTGACGGCGACGAGGACCTTCATCGACCGCCCGTACCCGCGGTCGCGGGTAAACAGTTTCGGCACCCGCGGCGCGGGTCAGGTCCCGTCGGTCCCGCCCGGTCCGTCCGCCCCGTCGGCGTCGGCCGCGTCGTCGTAGTCGGGCAGCGAGATGAGGTTCTCGCGGCCGAGTCGGAGCTTCTCGACCCGCTCGTCGTCCGCCATCGCCGACAGGAGCTGTGACACCTTCGCGTCCGACCAGCCGGTCTCCTGGACGATGGCGGCCTGCCGCATCCGCCCGCCGTTGCGGTCGAGGAGGCGTTCGACGCGCTCCTCGTCAGAGAGGAGTTCGACGTCCGTCTCGTCTTCCCCGTCAGCGTCCGTCCCGCCGGTGTCGGCCGCGTCGGCGTCACTCCCGCCGGCGGGGTCGGCGGGCGCGTCGTCGCCGGCCGGCGACGTGGCCCCGCCGTCCGTCGGTCGGCCGCTCACCGGGCCGGCGGCCGCCGCGGGCGTCCGGCTCTCCCCCTCCCCGTCGCCCGCGCGCTGTCGGCGGTAGAGGAGGACCGCGACGGCCGCCGCGAGGAGGCCGCCGCCGAGGGCGACGAGCAGGAGCCCCTGGTCGTCGAGTCCCCACGGGTCGGGCGTGGTCGCCGTCGGGGCGAACCGGATCGAAAGCTGGTCGGCGTCGAGGACGGCCGCGCCCGTGATCACGACCCGGCGGTCGTCGATCTGGTAGCGGGGCGGCACGTCGACGTCGGAGGGGATGTACCCCGCCGGCGGCGCGACGACGAGCCGCTGCCCCGACTGGAGCGTGCGGAACCAGGTCGTGTTCTCGGCCGTCCGGAACACGTCCGCGAGCACGAGTTGGCCGGTGTCGTCGCGGCCGACGAACCCGGTCCACGTGAAGTTGAGCCGGAGCACGCCCGCCGTCTCGTTGACGAGCCCGGCGGACCGGTTGACGTCGCGGATCGCCATCTCGCGGCCGGTGGCGTTCTCCGCGACGGCCGCCGCGTTCCGGAAGACGACCGCGCTCGGCCCGCCGACCGCCTCGCCGGCTTCGTACCGGTCGGCGTACGCCTCGAAGGCCGCGCGGTCGGCGTCCGTCTCGAACGGGAACGTCGTGGTGACGCTCCACCGCGCGCTCCGGTCGTCGTGGACCGAGACGACGAACTCGGTCGTCGGCCGACCGAACGAGGACAACTGGACCTGCTGAGGGGAGGGGCCGGACGCGCCCGCGAGCGCGTCGTGGTCGGCGCCGCCGGCCGCCGACGGCGGGGCGGCGACGGCCGCCGTCGAGGGGGCGAGGAGACAGAGGGCGGCGAAGAGGAGGGCGACGTACCGCATCGTGAACTCGGTCACCGTGACCCGGCAAAACGCTTTCCATCGTTCGCCCGGGAGCGGGGAGAAGCCCCGAGACGGGGTTGCAGGGTCTTTTTATGCCGGGCGCGGGTACCCGGCCGTATGAGAGCCTCCCCCGTTCTCGCCGCCCTCCTCCTCGTCTGTGTCGCGGTCGTCGGGGGCGTCACCCCTCTCGCCGGGACGGTGCGGCCCGACGCCCCGGCGCGGAACGCGGCCGCGGTCGGAACCGGAACGGTCGGCGCGTCGGTGCCGGGCGTCGCCGCGGACGCCGACGGCAACGCCACCCCAGCCGCCGACTCGTCCGGCGTCGACGCCCCGCTGCCGCCGACCGACGCGAGCGTCGCCGACCCCGTCCCGGTCGCCGCCGTCAACGCGACGAACGTGACCGGGACGGTGAACGTCTCGCGGGTGCTCTGGCTCCCCTCGGGCGCCACGCCCGTCACGCGGATGGATTCGGTCACTATCGACGCCGGCGTCGCGGTGTCGTTCGGCACCAACCGCTCGGCCGAGCGGATGGAGACGATCGCGGTGCGCGAGCGGGTCCGAAGCGCCGACGGCGCCGAGGCGCGGAGCCAGGCGATCCTCGACGGGATGAACGCCGTCGAGCGCCGCGCGGTCACGCTCCGCACCCGCTCGCGGTCGACGGTCCGGTCGTACGCCAACGGCGAACTGACCGCGACCGACCTCGTGGTCGAACGCGCGCGGATCCGCGCGGAGGCGGGCGCGCTCGCCAACCGCGTCCGCCTGCTGTCGACGCTCGCCGAGGACGTCGAGGGGTTCTCGCTCAACACCGGGCGGACCCAGTCGCTCCTGTACGACCTCGAGACGTTCGGCGGCCCGGTCACCGACCGCGCGGTCGCCGCGCTCCGCGGGTCGGGCGACGCCACCCGACTGTACGTCTCCGCAACCGGTACGAACGTCGTCGTCACCACCGTCACCGACGGCGAGTACGTCCGCGAGACGTACCGGGGGGACCTGCGCAACCTCGACGGGTCGTCGATCCAGCCCGCCGTCGCCCAGGCCGTGACCGCGCGGAGCTACCCCGAGATATGGGACGCGCGGACCGCCACGAGCGGCTCCGGCCGCGGCGGGACGTTCATCTACCGGGTGGCGTACCCGGGGGGACAGCTCACCGCCTTCGTCGACGGAGGGAGCGAGCGCGTGTTCGAGGAGCACCAGCGGATCAACCTCACCACGTTCCCGAGCACGACGGTCGCGAACAACACCCAGAACGGGCTCACCCTCTCGGTGAACCGGTCGTACGCGGGCGGGCCGATCCGACTCGAACTGACCGACGCCTCGACCGGCGAACCCGTCGACGGGACGGTCCAACTCGGCCGCGGCGAGGACAGCACCACGGTCGGGCGGACGGGCGAGGACGGCGTCCTCTGGGCGCTCTCGCCGCGGGGGACGTACTACGTCACCGCGGTCGAGATCGGTACCCCGAACGCCGTCATCGTCGAGACGTCGCCGGTCGAACCGGAGACGGTCGCCGACACGTTCGACGCGAGCGAGGTCGGCGACAACGGCACCGCTACGACCCCGACCTCCGGCGGGACGCAGTGACCCCGGCTCGGCGGCCCGGCCGGCCCGCGCGACGGCCGGTCGACGGGAGCGGACGTGAGCGGTCCCGGCCGTCGGTCCCGGCGCTCGGGTGGGCGTGACCGCCGGACGCGGCTCGACTTTATCACCGATCGGGCGAGCACGACCCCCGTGTCACGCCGTGGGTCCGCCCCGGTCGTCGGGGTCGTCCTCCTCGTGTTCGTCACGGTCGCGCTCGCCGGAACCGTCGCCGCGGTCGGCGTCACCGCGCCCGACCGGCCGGCGGCGGCGACCGCGCTCTCGCTCCGCGTCGACGGCGACGCGGTCACGCTGCGCCACGAAGGCGGCGGGACGCTCGACGCGCGCGACCTCCGGGTGGTCGTCGAGGTGAACGGGACGCGCCTGCGCCACCAGCCGCCGGTCCCCTTTTTCGCCGCCGAGGGGTTCCGCGGCGGGCCGACCGGGCCGTTCAACGCGGCCGCCGACCCCGCGTGGACCGCCGGCGAGTCGGCGTCGGTCCGGCTCGCGTCGACCAACGACCCGGCGCTCGGCCCGGGCGCGCGGGTGCGCGTGACCGTCTACGCGGGCGACCGGCGGGTGGTCAGCCTCGTCACCACCGCGCGGTAGCGCGGTCGCGGACGGCTGGGACGGGGGACTGCGGGCGGGGGCGGAGCCGCCCGGGGTGCCGGTCAGAGGAAGGGGATGCGGCTCAGCCGCCCGCTGGCGGACGACTCCGAGCGCCCGTCGGCCGCGTCGGCCGCGTCGGCGTCGGTGGCGCGCGCGACGGTCGTGATGGCCCGGGGCGTGCCGGGCGCGCGCTGTTGGACGTAGTGGTCCATCTCCTCGAAGCCGGCCTCGCGGAACATCCGCTCGGCCTCCTCGGCGTCGTAAAACAGCATGATCGCGTCGGCGAGCCGCTGGAACACGCGGTTCTTCGGGTAGTCCGGGCCGACGACGAGGACGGTGCCGCCGGGCTTCGTCACCCGGTTGAACTCCCGGAGCGCCGCGACCGGGTCGGGCCAGTACTCGATCGAACCCGACGACCACACCTTGTCGAACGTGTCGTCCTTGAACGGGAGCCGTTCGGCGTCGCCTCGGTGGAACGTGACCTTCCCGCGCTTGCCGAACTTGGCGAACGCGTGCTCCATCTGGTCGACCGACTGGTCGAGCGCGTACACCTCGTCGACGTGGTTGAGCAGCCCCTCGGTGGCGAAGCCGGTGCCCGACCCCACGTCGAGCACCCGGTCGTCGCGGTCGGCGTCGAACCACTCCAGCGCCTGGTTGCGCATCCGGTCGTTCCAGACGAACGGGTTGATCGTGTCGTAGACCGTCGAGAGGTACTTGTAGAACAGCCGCGCGCGCGCCTTGTCCTCGAGGAGTCCCATCGGCGGCGTGTTGGCCCGGACCCGCCATAACCCCCACGGGTGCGGCTCCGCTCGACGGCAGCCGGGGGTGCGGTCGGTCCGCCGCCCGGCCGCCTCCCGGCGGACCCCCGACGGACGGCCGAGGTCGAAGGCGCACAGCTACAAGGCCGCCCGGCCACACGCTCGCGCATGAACCTCACCGAGGCGACGTGGACGGAGGTGCGCGACGCCGCCCCCGACGCCGCGCTCCTCCCCGTCGGGAGCACCGAACAGCACGGCCCGCACGCGCCGCTCGGCACCGACGCGCTCACCGCGGTGGCGGTGGCGGAGGCGGCCGCCGAACGGGTACGGGAGGCGGGCGACCCCGACCCGGTGGTCGCCCCGCCGGTCCACGTCGGCGTGAGCGAGGAGCACCGCGCGTTCGACGGCACGCTGTGGGTCTCGCCCGACACGTTCCGGGCGTACGTCCGCGAGACGGTCGAGAGCCTCGCGAGCCACGGCGTCGACCGGGTGGTGCTGGTGAACGGCCACGGCGGCAACGTCGAAGCGCTCGCGGAGGTGGCCCGCCGCGTCTCCAGAGACGAGTCGACCGGCGCGTACGCGGTGTCGTTCACGTGGTTCGAGGCGGTCGGCGAGCACGCGTCCGACATGGGCCACGGCGGGAAACTGGAGACGGCGCTGCTCCGACGGGTGGCGCCCGACCTCGTCCGGGAAGCGGAGGTAGGGTCGGCCGGCGACGGCGGTAGCCCCCGCTGGGGCGAGTGGGTCCGCGGGGTCAACCTCGCGCACGACAGCGACGAGTTCACCGACAACGGCGTCGTCGGCGACCCCAGCGCGGGCGACGCCGAGCTGGGGGCGGAACTGCTCGACCGCGCGAGCGAGTCGCTCGCGGCGGTGCTGGACGCGGTGCGCGAGCGCGACCGGGGACGGCGCTGACGCCCGGCCGGGCCGAGCGGGTGGGACCCGCTACGCTACGCCTCGGCCTCGTCAGCGTCCGCGTCGTCGGCGTCCGCCTCGGTCCCCTCGTCCGACTCCTCGTCGGTCTCGGCGTCGGTCCCCGCCTCGCCGTGCGCCTCCTCCAGGTCGCTCCGGAGTCCGGGCACCGTGGTGGTGAGTTCGTTCACCCGCTCGTGGGCCCCGTCGAGCGTCTCGACGAGGTCCTGTAGCTGCTCGATCTCCTCCGCGAGGTCGTCGGCGTCCTCGAACGCGTCGGCGCGTTCGCCGAGCACGTACTGCTTCTTGGCCGCGCGGAGTTCCTCGACGGCGTCGCCGGTGTCGAGCGCCGCCGACAGCCCGTTGAGCGCGCCGAGGACGTTGTCGGCGTCGGTCTCCCAGACGTCGTCGGCCTCGGGGAGGCTCGCCCGCGCCGCCCGGAGGTGCCCCTCCACCTCGTCGCGCATCTCGTCGGCCGCCTCGCCGAACAGGTCGTCGTCGTCGAAGCTGGACTGGCTCATGCTCACGCGTTTCGCCCCGCCCGGCTTTAAACCGTCGCGTGAAAGTGAAAGTGAAACGCGGGTTCTCAAGCCGTTTCGACCGGATCCGCACCCGCCGTCCGCGCGAGCGTCGACCCGTCAGCGGTCGCCGTCGGCCGCCCCCGCCGACCCGTCGTCGCCCGCGCCGTCGTCGTCGGTCGAAGTACCGTCGTCGACCACGTCGACGAGTCGCATCCGCGGGTAGCCGTCCTCCATCGCCATCCGCGTGCGGACGGTCACGCCGCGATAGCGCACGCGCATCTCGACGGTCATCAGGTGCCCGGTGAGTTCGGCGTACCCCTCGTCGTGGTCGATGGCCTCCCGGACCGCGTCGTCGTCGACGGCGACCGTGACGGACTCGCAGTGGGGTTGGTTCTCGATCGCATCGGCCATCGCGCGTTCGAGCGAGCGGGCGCTGTCGGGCGAGACGGGCGTCCCCGCGAACTGGTGGTACAGCGAGCCGAACTTGATCCCCGCCTCGAAACACGCCTGCTGGGCGTCCGTAGGCATGGGCATCGCTCGCCCGGCGGGCGGAAAGGCCTGTCGAGCGATCCGGCGGGTGGCCGGGACCGACCGTTATTTACCGGCCGGCGACCCACCCCGGATCGAATGGACGACCCGGTACTCCTCACGGGTGCGGGCGGGCGGGTGGGACGGGCCATCCTCTCGGGCATCAGCGGGGAGTACGACTGGCGCTTGCTCGACCGCGAGCCCGTGAGCGCGGACGCGCTCCCCGCGGGCGTCTCGGAGGACGACACGGTGGTCGCGGACGTCACCGACGAGTGGCAGGTCCGCGAGGCGGTGCGGGACGTGGGCGCCGTCGTCCACCTCGCGGGCGACCCCCGGCCGAACGCGCCGTGGGACTCCGTGCTCCGGAACAACATCGACGGCACCCACGCCGTGTTCGACGCCGCCGCCGCCGCGGGCGTCGACCGCGTCGTCTTCGCCTCCTCGAACCACGCGGTCGGCGCCTACGAGACGGACGAGCGGACCCCCGACCTCTACCGGACGAACGACGACTACCGCCTCGACGGCTCGGAACTCCCGCGGCCGTCGAACCTCTACGGCGTCTCGAAGGCGGCCGGCGAGACGCTCGGCCGCTACTTCCACGACGAGTACGGGCTCTCGGTCGCCTGTGTCCGCATCGGCAACCTCACCGAGGACCACCCGCCCCGCGAGTACGAACGCGGGCAGGCGATGTGGCTCTCCCACCGCGACTGCGCGCACCTGTTCGGCCGGTGTCTCGAAGCGGAGTACGACTACGAGGTGGTGTACGGCATCTCGAACAACGACCGACGCTACTACTCGCTCGAACGCGCCCGCGAGGTGCTCGGCTACGACCCGCAGGACAACTCCGCCGACTACACCTTCGAGGGCGAGCCCAAGGACGCCGCCTGACGCGCGCTCGTAGGGCCGCCGTCAGAACAGCCCCTTCACGTCCTCCTCCTTCCGCCGCCGGTTCGCCGCCTGCCGCTCCAGCCTGTCGAAGACGAACGCCCGCGAGGGGTCGCCCGCGAGCAGGTCGAAGAGTAGCGCCGCGAACGTCGACCGGCCCGTCCCGCGCTCCTCGCGGGCGTAGCGGGCGGCGTCGGCGACGACTCCCTCCGCGGCCTCGCTGAACCCGTCGCCCGCCGCGAGCGCCTCGGCCGCGAGCGCCGCCGCCTCGACCGAGAGGTCGGCGTACGTCACGTACGCGCCCTCGTGGGTCACGCGGGGCGGCGGGCCGCGTTCGACCCGCTCGGGGTCGCGTTCGAGTCCCCGGGCGTAGTCGCGGACGGCGTCCAAGTCGAGTCCCCGCGCGTCCGCAGGCAGGCCCGCGAGGTAGTCGCCCGCGCTCCGCGCCAGCCCCGTCGCGCCGCTCCAGTTGCCGGTCCGGGCGTGGTGGAGCGCGGCGGTGAACTGGATCAGCCCGTGGAGCAGCGGTTCGTCCACGGGGTCCGCGTCCGCGTCGAGGCCGAGCCACACCGCCTCCCACGGGTCGTGGGCCGGGCGGTACTCGCCGTCGGCGTACAGCGCGAGGCCGGCGCGCAGGGCCGGGCGGAACTCGGGGGGGTCGACGTCGCGTTCGGTCCGTCGCTCCGTGTCGGTCACTGCCCGCGGTTCGGCGCGCGCGGGGTTAGACCTGTCCGTCGACCTGGGGGAGTTCCGCGTGGCGAACCTGGCGAACGACTCCCGGGGCCGCGCGCTGGAGAGCGCGCCCGCGACGGTCGAACTCCCCGTCACCGGCGTCGGGGTGGGGTCGTTGGCGTTCGGCCCGCCGGGTGGCGTGACCGGCGCGACGGTCGGCAGTCCCGTCGACGAGGGCCACCTGGACCGCGACGACCTCGGGGCGGTCGGCATCGAGGTCGGAGACGAGGGGTGATCGAGCGATAGCGCGGTGGCTGCGGGCGGTTCGGAGAGCTGTATCCACCCGTCGGACGAGTTGTCGCGAGACGCAGGCTCGTCGCGTTGCGCCGGTAAAATGTAGCGTCCTGACGGAGTCCCACGCGAGCGAAGCGAGCGTGGGGCACGTCAGGTCGCGAACGCAGTGAGCGTCCTGACGGAGATTTGAACTCGCCGAGACTCGCTCCGCTCGTCTCGTCTGCTCAAATCTCCGTGTGCGGCGCATAAACCGGCGCAGGCTCCTCGCTCCGCTCGTCGCGTTGCGCCGGTAAAATGTAGCGTCCTGACGGAGTCCCACGCGAGCGAACGGAGTGAGCGAGCGTGGGGCACGTCAGGTCGTGACCGAAGGGAACGTCCTGACGGAGATTTGAACTCCGGTCCCTGGCTCCGCAAGCCAAGAGGATAGTCCACTACCCTACCAGGACTCACCCCTACCTACTGCGGACCCACATAAGACGGTTACGATAGTCGGGCGCGCGAGTCGGGGAGACGCGAGCGGGCGCGAGCGCCGCCGGCGGCCTTTTCCGCCCGCCGGTCGACGCGCGACCGTGAACCGACGACGGCTGCTCGCGGGCGTCGGCGCGGCAGTCGGCGGCGCGCTCGCAGGCTGTGCGGGCAGCGGGGACGAGAGCGGGGGAGACGGGTCGCCGTCGACGGGGACGCCGACGGACGGCGGCCCGCCGCGCGTGACCGACCGGTCGTTCGCGCGGACGGGCGACTGCGACGCGGGCGAGGAGGGGTTCGCCGCGGTCACGTACGGCGGGTCGACCGTGCGGTGTGAGGGCTGTCTCGCCGGCGCCGACGGCTGCGCCGAGGCGGCACTGGCGTCCGCCGAGTACGACGCCGAGGCGGACGCGCTGTCCGTCGTCGTCGCCACCGAGAGCGAGTCGGACCGCGGGACCGCCTGCACCCAACGGGTCGTCCACCGGAGCTACCGCGAGCTGGTGACGTTCGCCGGCGGCGTCCCGGGCGAGACGGTGGTGTACCACGAGTCGACGGGCGAGCGGACCGAGGCGACGCGCGCGTCCGCCTGAGCCGCGCGGCCGAACGTTCTTGACCGATGGGCGGACCACTCGCCGCGTGCACGCCGAGACATCCGAGACACCAGAGACACCAGAAGCATCCGAGACACGATCCACCCCGGACGCGGGCGACGCGAGCGACACGGCGGCGGTGGTGACGGGCGCGACGGACGGAACGGGTGCGGCGAGCGGTCCGCCCGGATCGCCCGACTGCGGCGGCCCGTTCGGCGGAAGACAACCCTTAAGCGACGCGTCCGCCTGGAACGGGACAGAGCCATGGGCGTGATCGAGGACGTGTACGAGGACGTCGAGGCGGACGTCCCCTTCGAGGAGTTCGAAGCCGCCGTCGAGGAGAAGGTCGAGCAGATGGGAGGACTCGCGGACGAGGAGACGGCGGCCATGCTCATCGCCCACGAACTGCGCGACGAGGAGGTGAACCGCGTCGCCGACATCAAGCCCGGGATGGACGACGTGAAGTTCCTCGCGAAGGTGATGACCGTCGGCGAGGTGCGGACGTTCGAACGCGACGGCGACGACGAGGAGGACGGCCACGTGCTCAACGTCGAGGTGGCCGACGAGTCCGGCCGGATCACCATCTCGATGTGGGACGGGATGGCCGTCGACGCGGCCGATCGACTCCAGCCCGGCGACGTGCTCCGGGTCATGGGTCGCCCGAAGGAGGGGTACAACGGTCTGGAGGTCGCGGTCGACAAGGCCGAACCCGACGACGACGCCGAGGTGGACGTGGAGGCGCTCGACGAGTACCGCGTCGAGGACCTCCAGTTGGGCGCGTCGGACGTGACGCTGGTGGGGCGCGTGCTCGACACCGACTCCGTGCGGACGTTCGACCGCGACGACGGCACCGAGGGTCGGGTCGCCAACCTCACGCTCGGCGACGAGACCGGCCGAATCCGGGTGACGCTGTGGGACGAACGGGCCGACCGCGCGACGGAACTCGCCTCGGGCGAGACGGTCGAGGTGGTCGACGGCTACGTCCGCGAACGCGACGGCTCGCTCGAACTCCACGTCGGCAACAGGGGGTCGATCGAGGCAGTGGACGCCGACGTGGAGTACGTCCCCGAGACGACCGACATCGCCGACCTGGAGATGGACGAGACGGTCGACATCGCGGGCGGCGTCATCGAGACGAGCGAGAAGCGGACGTTCGACCGCGACGACGGCTCGCAGGGGCAGGTGCGGAACGTCCGCGTGAAAGACGACACCGACGAGATCCGCGTGGCGCTGTGGGGCGAGAAGGCGGACAAGGATATCGACCTGGCCGACCGCGTCGTCTTCACCGACGTGGAGATCCAAGACGGCTGGCAGGACGACATCGAGGCCTCCGCGGGGTGGCGCTCGACGGTCTCCGTGCTCGAACGCGCGAGCGGCGGCGGGTCGGCCGAGGCGACGGGCGACCGCGACCCCGGACAGGGCGGTCTGGACGCGTTCGAGTCGAACGGGTCGGACGGGTCGAGCGAGTCGGCCGACGCCGACACCGGCGGGTCGGCGGGGGCGGGCGGGTCCGGCGGCGCGGCCGCGGCGACCGCCGAGACCGACGCGGACGACGCCGACGCCGCCGGCGAAGTCGAGTTCACCGGGACCGTCGTGCAGGCGGGCGACCCGGTGGTGCTCGACGACGGGACCGAGACCCGGAGCGTGAACACCGGCGCGAACCTCCGACTCGGCGAGGAGGTGACGGTCCGCGGGCGCGAGCGCGACGGCACCATCGACGCCGACGACGTGTTCTGAGCCGTTTCGGGGCGCTCCGGCCACGGAACGCGCCGCCCGCCGACCCAGCCGCTCCGAAGCGCGCGAGCGCAGCGACCGCGCCGCGACCGGCGGCCCCGCCGACGGAACCCCTAACCACGGCAACGGAAAGCGTTATACACGCTACACACCGGCATGAGAGTATGAGTGTCGAGTTGCCGTTCTCGCCCGTCGACGACGTCATCCGCCGGAACGCGGGTGACCTCCGGGTGAGTGCCGGTGCCGCCGAGGAACTGGCGCGGCGCATCCAGCGTCACGGGGCGGACCTGGCGGCCGACGCGGCCGAACACGCCGCCGCCGACGGGCGCAAGACGCTGATGCCGGGCGACTTCGGCGTCGAACGGGTAATCGAGCGCGACGACCTCACGCTCCCCATCGCGCCGGTCGACCGCATCGCCCGCCTCGACATCGACGGCCGGTACCGCGTCTCGATGGACGCCCGGGTGGCGCTCGCGGACGTGTTGGAGGACTACGCCGACAACGTCGCGCGGGCGGCCGCGCTGTTGGCGCGGCACGCCGACCGCCGGACCGTACAGGCCGACGACATCGAGACGTACTTCGCGCTCTTCGAGTAGATCAGATGCGCTTCGGCTACAACGAGGCCTGTCTGAACCACGATACGGGCGAGCGGCACCCGGAGAACCCCGACCGCCTGCGCGCGATCCGCGAGGGGCTCAAACGGAAGCACGGCGTCGAGTACGTCGACCCCGCGCCCGCGACCGACGCCGCGGTGGCGGCGGTCCACGACGACGACTACGTCGCCGAGATACGCGACTTCTGCGAGTCGGGCGGCGGCAACTGGGACCCCGACACGGTCGCCAGCGACGGCACGTGGGACGCGGCGCTCGCGTCGGCGGGTCTCGCCCAGTGGGCGGCCGAGGAGGCGCTCGCGGGCGCCGAGGGGCGCGAGACGCCGTTCGCGCTCGGCCGGCCGCCGGGCCACCACGCCGTCGAGGAGGACGCGATGGGGTTCTGTTTCGTCAACAACGTCGCGGTCGCCGCCCAGTCGGTGCTCGACGACGGCGACGCCGACCGCGTGGCGGTGTTCGACTGGGACGTCCACCACGGCAACGGCACCCAGGACATCTTCTACGACCGCGGCGACGTGTTCTACGCCTCCGTCCACGAGTCGGGGCTGTACCCCGGGACGGGCGAACTCGACGAGACGGGCGAGGGGCCGGGGGAGGGAACGACCCTGAACGCCCCGCTGGGGGCGGGCGCGGGCGACGGCGACTACCTCGCGGTCATCGACGACGCCGTCGCCCCCGCCGTCGAGCGGTTCGACCCCGACCTCCTGCTCGTGAGCGCGGGGTTCGACGCCCACCGCCACGACCCCATCTCGCGGATGCGCGTCTCCACCGAGGGGTACGCGCTGATGGCCGGCCGGATGCGGACGCTCGCCGACGACTGTGACGCCGGTCTCGGGTTCGTCCTCGAAGGCGGCTACGGGCTCGACACGCTCTCGGAGGGCGTCTCCATCGTCCACGAGACGTTCGACGGCCGGCCGCCGATCGACAGCGACGACGCTTCCGACGACCAAACCCGGGAACTGGTCGACGACCTGCGGGCGGCGTTCGACCTCGACTGAGACTGACTCGCGTCGGTCGACCGGTCCGGCGGCCCGCGGTCGAGCGACCGCTCGCGTCGCTCAGACCGCCGGCTCGAAGTACGCCCGAAGCTCCGTCCCGAACCCGTCCGCGAGGTCGGCAACGCCGTCGCCGACGAGCAGGTCGTACCCACCCCGGAGCGCCGTCTCGACGCGCGCGCCGAGGGCGGCGTCGAACAGGGCGGGCGAGTCGAGCAGCGCGACGGCGTCGCGTTCGTCGCGTTCGCGCTCGACCACGTACCGGCCGTCGGCGACGAACGGCCCGTACGCGTCGCCGTCGGCGTACGCCGCGTAGAAGCCCTCGGCGTGGTCGCGGACGTGGACGGGGGGTCCCTCGTGCCGTTCGACCGCCGGGAGCGTCCGGCCAGCGAGTTCGAACAGCAGCACCGCCCGGCGGTCGCCGCCGTCCGCGCCGGCGGCCTCGGCCCCGTCGGCCCCCGACGCGCCGTCGCCGTCAGCGGAGTCGGCCGCGAACGTCGCGGTCCGGAGCACGTCGAACCCCCGCCCCGACAGTTCCCGGCGCACGCCGTCGAGCGACCGGCGCAACTGCGGGTACAGTTGGTCGTCGACGATGTCGGGCGCGTCGAACGCCAGGGCCACGGGACAGGTGCCCCGGCGGTCGACGTGCTCGCGGACCGCCCGCGCGCCGAGCGACTCCGACTCGGGGGGGAAGAAGGTCGACTCGTCGGGGTCGGCCAACAGCGCGCGGGCGTGGTGTTGGAACCGCGCGAGGTTGTCGCCCGAGAGCACCGCCGCCACGTTCCGCCCGGGGTCGGTGGGGTCTATCACAACGAGGTCGTCGTCGAACGTCGCCCGGCCGTGGCCCTCGGGGTCGAGTTCGACCGGCGGCGTCCAGTCGGCGGCGGCCGCGAGGGTCGCGCGGAACCCGCCGTGGTGGACGACGAGCAGTTCCGAGAGGTAGCCGGAGAACCCCTCCGTGCGGAGGTCGCTGCCGTAGACGCCGACACCCTTGAGGAAGCGTTTGAACACCCGAACCTCGCCCGCGAGCGACTCGTCGAGGTGTGCCTCGAGGTAGGCGGTGTGGAACGGCGTGCGGTCGACGGACGAGCGGATGGCGGTGGCGTCGGCCACGTCGTAACACGGCACCAGGTCGACGTCGAACCCCTCGAACGCCCCCGTGACGTACGGGTGTTCGGCGTACTCCTCGCGGCCCTCGGGGAGCACCGCGTGGCCCACCCGGAGGCCGTACTCGGCGAGTTCGTCGTCCGCGAGGGCGGTCGGGAACCGCACGAACAGGTCGATGTCGCGGTCGCCCGCGAGCCACGTCCCCCGCGCGGTCGACCCGACCCGGAGCACGTCCGCCTCGGAGGCGGGCGCGGGCAGGTCGGCCACCGCCTCCGCCGCGCGGGTCGCGAGCGCGTCGGCCGCCCCGCGCAACCGCTCGCGTTCGGCGGCGTCGGGCGTCACCCGGTCGCGGACCCGCGCGACCACCGCGGCGAACGCATCGCCGTCGCCACCGGCGTCGGCGTCGCTGTCGTCGGTCATGCCGCGCCCTTCCGCCGGCCGGCTTACCAGCGTGTCGGTCCGGGGCGGCCGGCGGCCGTCCGCGCCGGCTCTCGCGCCCGGGGCGGCCGGGTTCGCCCGCGTCGGCGGACATCGATCCGCGTCGGTCTGCGGCGGTCGGGTCGTCGGCCGACCCGCCCGCGGGCCGTCGGGGAGAAACGAAAGCCATTTCAGATACACGGCGGTACGGACGAGTGCGCGCCGAAGTAGCTCAGTTGGTAGAGCACCTCGCTGTTAACGAGGTGGTCCCAGGTTCGAGTCCTGGCTTCGGCGCCTCACTCCTCGCTCTCAGCCCCGACGCCGGTCCCCGGACCGCTCCCGGATGGGAACTTACTTCACTCGCTCGCCAGTAGCGTCGCCGGAGGGCCCTTAGCTCAGTGGTCAGAGCGCCCTGCTCATAACGGGGTGGTCGAGGGTTCGAACCCCTCAGGGCCCATGTTGATTCGTCCGTCCCTCCCCGCTTGCCGCGGCGTGAGCCGCCCGGACGGGCGGAGATACTCGGTCGGTGGCCGCGTCCGCGCTCGGTCCCGACGAACCGTCTCCCCAAATAGACGAACCGGAGGGAATTCGCGCGGGTTTGTGTTAGAGTCTGATTCGAGACATCCACGTATAAGAAAGAACCGTCTTCAGATATTTCTAACCCAAATAGAACGGCATCTTTTTGTGTAATGACTAGATAGACAGCTCCAAGCAAAATGGTGGACGAGTCGTTGCCGGAAGACGCCCCGGGACGATACGTGCCCTACGGGGAGCGGCCCTACTACCTACCGGACGCGCTCCCACCTGAGCAGTCGTTCGATCTGGACGCTGATTTTCAGCAGTTACTGCAAGACACGATCTATCAGCTCGGCCGCTTGGAGGGCATCGGGGACGAGACGGAGACGAGTCCGTTGCTGTACACGACGATGGTCCGCCGAGAAGCGGTCGAATCGGTGGTCCTCGAAGGGGCCGACATCGAACTCGAGGACGTGTTCCGAACACGCGAACTCGGCGGCGGGGGAACCGTCCAGAAGGACGTACAAGAGGCACTCAACTACGAGCGGACGATCTCCGAGGGGGCAGACCGCGTGACGGAGGGCGGGGAGATATCCCTCGCTCTGATACGTGAACTCCACCGGATGTTGATGGATGGGGTTCGCGGTCACTGCGAACACCCGGGCGAGTTCAGGGCGAAGCCGATGAATCTTCCGCCGGCTTCGGCGTTCAGTGAGCCGTTCGTGCCGCCGGCACCGAACCGTATCCCGGAGTTGATGGCGAACCTAGAGGAGTACGTCAACACGAACAGCAGCTACCACGACTTACTGGAGTTCGCGATAGTTCACTATCAGTTCGAGACCGTTCACCCGTTCGAAGACGGGAACGGTCGCCTCGGACGCATCCTGATCACTCTCCAACTGGTCCAACGCGGCTATCTGACTCGTCCGCTCCTGTATCCGAGCGCATACTTCAATCAGCACAAGATCGAGTACGCGAATCGGATGCGAGAGGTCAGCGAGTACGGAGAGTGGCTGCCGTGGTTACGGTTCTTCGTCGAAGGGATCCGAACACAAGCGGCGGAGGCGGTCGAACGGACCAGTGAACTTCGTGACCTTCGGCGCGAGTACGAGCGTCGATACGGACGCGAGAAGACGGCCGCCGATCGCCTCGCGATGCGGCTGTTCAAGCGACCGTACGTAACTGCGAACGACGTGGCGGACCTACTGGCGGTCTCAGGACAGACTGCGCGAAACGCGATCTCCGAACTCGTCGATCAGGACGTCCTCGTAGAGACGACTGGGAAACAGCGGTATCAGGAGTTCAAGGCAGTGGATATCTTCGAGGTACTGAGTCGGCCGATGGACTCGGCGTAAGCACCCACTCGTTTAGGACACCCCCACCGCCCCGTGACACAAAGAGCGGTTTGTGTGTAAGGCAGCGTTATCTCTCTCCGAGGCGTCACGACGGCTGTGACCACCAGACGTCGGTTCGTCGGAACCGGGGCCCTCCTCGGCGCGGCGCTGCTCGCGGGCTGTACGGGCGGCGACGGAGGGGGCGAGGAGACGGGAACGGAGACGCCGACCGAGACAGGGACCGGAACCGGGACGCTATCGCCGCCGGGCGACGGAGCCGGAACCGACGGCGCGGGCGACACCCGACCCGAGGGGACGGGCGGTCCCGCGGTCACGCTCGCGTCGGTCGACCAGCGGCCGAGACTGCCGATCCGACCCACGGTCGAGGTGGTGAGAGACGCCGCGACCGACGACCACCCGCCGCGACTGCGCGTCACCGTCGAGAACGGCGCCGACGAACCGGTCACGCTGGGCGAGGCGCGGGCGGTCGTCTTCCAGTACGTGACCGCCGAGTCCGAACAGTTGATCCTGCTCCCGCCCGGGGAGGACTACCCCGCCGAGGCGGGCTGCTGGCGGCTCAAAGAGGGAATCGCCGTCACCGAGGAGTACCGCACCGTGACGCTCGACCCCGGCGAGGCGCACTCGTCGGAACTCGATCTGTACGGCGCGCCGACCGAGGAGGACGCCTGCCTGCCGGCGGGCGAACACCGCTTCGAGACGGTCATCAGCGCCTCCACGGGCGGTGGGCTGCCGGCGAACGGGACGACCGCGACCACGGACGGGACGGCCGAGTCGACCGGAACGACCGGGGCGGGGATGCCCGCCGGGGCCACCTGGGGGTTCTCCGTCCTCCTGGAGTAGCGCGTCAAGCGGCGGCGACCGCTCTACAGTCGGACGCTGGCCGCTCAGAAGTAGGTGTCGCGGACCGTCTGCGCGAGCAGACCGTCCCGCTCGAAGGCGATGTAGACGACAACGAACCGGCCGTCGGCCGGCCGGAGGACGAACACCTCGCGGGGGCCGTCGCCCGCCCCCTCGTTCGCCCGTTCGACCAGCGGGTCGATGGGTGTCGTCCCGTCGCGGAACTCGGCGAACAGGTCGCGGCCGCCGCCGCCGGCCGTCCCGGCGGTCGCCGCCCGGCGGACCGGCGAGTTGACCCCGCCGCCGTCGCCGCCCGCGTCGGCGAAGACGTACAGCGCGCCGTTCGGTTCGCCGTCGGTGTCGCGGGTGACCCGCGAGGCCATCGCGTCGCCCGCGGCGCGGGCGTCGTCCCACGCGTCGCGGGCGGCCTCGAACAGGTCGGTCACGCCGTCGGCGAACAGGTAGCGGGTGGGTCGGTCGACGTCGACCGCCGCGAACCGCGCGCCGCCGTCGGTCCACTCGACGGTCGCGTCCACGACGTACCCCGGCTCCAGGTCGGCCACGTCGGCCGCGAGCGGTTCCTCGTAGCCGTCGGCGGCGACCCGCACCGGTTCGTACGCCGCGAGGTCGCCCTCCGCCCCGTCGCCGCGGCCACCGTCCGACCCGACGCTTCCGACACTCCCGACGGGAGCGTCGTCCGTCGACCCGTCGCCCGGAAGCGCGAGCAGGACGGCCACCGGGGGGTCGCCGTCGTCGGTGCAGTCGGCCTCGTCGGTGTCGTCGCTCTCCACGCTCGCGTCCGACCGCTCGTCGGTCCCCGGCACGCTCACCACGCGGTAGCGTCCGGCGGTCGTCGCGTCCATACGCCCGCCGAGGGACCGGCGGGACAAGCGCCTTCCGACCCGGTCGCCGACCGCTCGACGGCCGGCCGTCCCGCACCGGCCACCGCGAGTCGGGGCAGTAGTGCGTAATATCATCGAACCGGATAGGAAAGTTTACCACCTGGTAACTGAACTCATCGGGCGGATGCAGTGATCACGGAGTCGACCGGTGCCGCGGGGGGGAGCCGGGGGACCAGCGGGACGCTCGGTCTGGCACTCGTCGGCACCGCCGCCGCGGCGACGTTCGCGTTCGGGGTCGTCCACGCCGCACACGAGCCGATCGACGACCCGGTCGGGGCGCTCGGGGTGTCGTTCCCGTTCGGGCTGGCGGCCGCGCTCGCCTGCGACACCGTCCGGCTCCGGCGGAGCGACCTCGGTCCCGACGGCGTCCTCCGGGTCGGGAAGTGGACCGTCGGCGCCGGCCTGCTGGGGGGCGTACTCGGGGGGCTCGTCGTCTTCCACCAACAGCAGGAGGCGGCGACGCTGGCCGACCCGACGTACGTCGCCTGCGGGGGCGCCGCGGTCGGCGCGACCGCGGGCTTCCTCGTCGGGGCGTACGACGCGCGTCGGATCGCCACCATGCGCCGGCTGAACGCCGAGCGCGACCACACCGAACGGCTCGAACAGCAGTTGCGGGTGCTCAACCGCGTGCTCAGACACGACATCCGCAACGACGCGAACGTCATCGAGGGGTACGCCGACATGCTCGACGACCGCCGGGTGCGCTCGAACGACGCCGTCGCCGCGATCCGCTCGCGGGCGCGCAACCTGGCGCATGCCGGCGAGAACGCCCGGCTCGTGGAGGAACTGCTCGACACCGAGCGGCTGGCGAGCGAGCGGGTCGACGTCGCCCCGCTCGCCCGGTCCGCGGCCGACCGGGTGGCGGCCGCCTACCCCGGCGTCCGCGTCGACACCGCCATCCCGCCGTCGGCGCCGGTCGTCGGGAGCCGGCTGCTGTCGGCGGCCGTCGTCAACCTCGTCGAGAACGCCGTCGAACACAACGACTGCGACGCCCCGCACGTCCGGGTGACGGTCGAGCGCGACCGCGAGACGGTGGTCGTCTCCGTCGCGGACAACGGTCCCGGCATCCCCGACGAGGAGCGGCGCGTGCTCGAACGCGGCCACGAGACGCCGCTGCACCACTCGTCGGGGCTGGGGCTGTGGCTCGTCAACTGGGTGGTCGAGGACTGCGACGGCCGGGTCGACATCGGCGAGAACGGGCCGTGCGGGAGCGTCGTCAGGCTGAGACTCCCGGCGGCCGAGTGAGACGGACGCCGACACCGACGCCCGAGCGGCCGGCGGAGTGGTCGAGGGCCACACGCCGGTCGTCGACCTCCGCTATCTGGTCGGCCGTGAGCGGGGCGACTCCTCCGAGAGCGCGACCGCGCCGGTCCGGTCGGCGCCGGTCGCGCTCTCGGTGCCGGTCTCCCGGTCGCCGTGGCCGTGCCGGCGGCGGTGTCGGCTCGCGACTCGTCGTCGACTTCGACGGTCTCGCCGTCGAGGACGTCGCTCTCGACCGTCTCGGTGTCGATGCCGTCCAGTCCACCACGTCGACGTGAACGCGCTTGTGGCGCGTGGTCTCGTCCTCGTAGCGCCGGCGCTCGACGAGGTGGCTCTCGAACGGGAGGTCGTCGGCGGTCGGCGGCGACGTGGGCCGCACCGCGCTACTGCCGCCGAGGCGGGGGCGGACCGCGCCGAACTACCCGTTTCCGCCGTCGAGCGCCCCGCTCGCCTCGCGGAACAGGCCGTCGAGTATCTCGGGCGTCGTCGGGTGGAACGCCCGGTCGGGCAGGTCGCGTACGTCCAGTTCGCACTCGACGACCACCTGCATCGTCTTCGCCATCGCGTCGGCGTGGTAGTGGAACCCCTGGTAGCCGAGGACGGTCCCGTCGGCGGCGTCGACCACAAGCCGCGCCCGGCCGCGGGCGGCCGCCTTGGTCTTGAACACGCCGTCCTGGTCGGCCCGGCGGTCGGCGACGACCACCTCGCGGCCGGCGTCGCGCGCCGACGCCGCCGTCTCTCCCACCCGCGCGTACGGGTACACCGCCGCCGCCGCGAACATCACGAAGTGGGTGGTGGGGTGGTACTCCGCGAGCTCCGGCTCGGGGGCCGAACTCGGACTCGGGTCCGACGCGGGTGCGGCGGCCGGGTCCGCGCCGTCCGCGTCCGCCTCGGCGCGCGCCGACGCGAGCACGTTGTCGGCGGCGGTGAACCCCTGCTCTTTGGCGACGTGCAACAGCGGCTGCCGGCCGTTGGCGTCGCCGACCACGTACGTCCGGCCGGCGTCGTCGTCGACGGCCTGCATGGTCGCGTCGACCCACGCCGGCCCGGGGTGGAGGTCGGTCGCGTCCAGGTTCAGCCCGTCGAGGTTCGGCCGCCGGCCGGCGAACAGGAACAGCCCGTCGGCCTCGACGGTCGCGCGGTCGTCGTCGCGGTCGGTGTGGAGGCGGACGCCGCCGTCGTCGAGCGACTCGACCCGCCGTTCGTACGTCTCCGAGAGGATCTCGACGCCGAACTCCTCGCGGTAGACGGAGAGCAGTTCGTCGCCGAAGGCGGGCGGCGCGTCGTCAAGCGGGCGCTCGTCGTGCTCTATCACGGTGAGGTCGACCCCCGCCTCCGCGAGGTAGGGGACGAGTTCGACGCCGACGTAGCCGAAGCCGACGACGACGCCCGACTCGGGGAGGTCCGTCGCGTCGAGTACGTCCGCGCTGGTGAGATACTCCGCGTCGTCGAGCCCCTCGATGTCGGGCACGTTCACCGTCGACCCGGTGGCGACGACGACGTAGTCGGCGTCGATGCGGTCGCCGCCCGACAGTTCGAGTTCGTGCGGGCCGACGAACCGGGCGTGTTCGGCGACGAACTCCACCCCCGTCTCCTCCGCGAGTTCGTGGACCGCGGCGCGGCGGTGTGCGGCGAACGACGACGTGTGGCCGTTCTTCCGCTCGACCGTCCGCTCCAAGTCGATGTCGGGCGGGTCGCCGACCAGTCGCTCGTCGTGGCGGGCGCGGTAGCGGTGTTCGGCCGCCGACAGCACCTCCTTCGAGGGCATACAGCCCCGGAGGATACACAGCCCGCCGCCGGGGTCGCCCCCGTCGACGAGCGTCAGGCGGTCGAGCGGCGCTCCCTCGCCGACGTGGTCGGCCAGCCGCTGGGCGGCGGCCGCGCCCGCGCTCCCGTACGCGCCGAGGATGACGACGTGCATCGTCCGGTGTACCGGCGGGGGGCACAAGTAGTGTGCGCCCCGCGGCCCGCGATGCGGGTCCGCGCGGCGGCCGCGCCGCCGGTCGCTCGACCGCTCGGCGGCGGCGTCCTCGCCCGACAGCCCTAACGTCGCCCGGCCGAAACCGCGGGGCGTGCTCGACGCCGCGTTCCGCGACCGGGCCGTCTACCTCCGGGCGGCGGACGCGCTCGTCGTCGCGGACCTCCACGTCGGCCGCGCGGAGGCGTCGGACGTGACCGTCCCGCTCGACGAGGCGGGCGACCTCCGCGGGCGGCTGGCGGCGCTGCTCGACCGGTTCGACCCCGCCGAGGCGGTGTTCGCGGGCGACGTGCTCCACGCGTTCGACCGCGCGAGCGCCGCCGCCGAGCGCTCGCTCCGCGACCTGGGCGACGCCTGCCGCGAGGCGGGCGCGCGGCCGGTCGTCCTCCGCGGCAACCACGACACGATGCTCGAGGGAGCGTGGTCGGGAGCCGTCCGCGACGCGTACGAACTCCGCCCGGCCGACGACGCGGGTGACGGCGGTGACGCGACCCGCGGCCCGGTCGTCGTCCGGCACGGCCACGAGGCGCCGCCGGACGACGAGGACGCCGGGCTGTACGTCGTCGGCCACGACCACCCCGCCATCGACGTCGAGGGGCGGCGCCGGCCGTGTTACCTCTACGCCGAGGCGGCGTACCGCGGCGCGGACGTGCTGATGCTGCCCGCATTCACCCGGCTGGCCGGCGGCGCCGAGGTCAACGGGATGACCGCCCGCGACTTCCGGAGCCCGTTCGTCGCCGACGCCGACGCGTTCCGCCCGCTCGTCCGCGCGGAGGAGGACGACGAGACGCTGACGTTCCCGCCGCTCGGGGCGTTCAGGCGACTACTGTGACCCGAGGCGACGACGACCCGCCGGGCGGCGGCGCGGGCGAACGGGTCGAGTGGGACGCGCTCGAAGCCGACCTGCGCGCGGCGGGCTACGCTGTCGACCGGCAGGGGACCGGCGACGGCGAGACGGTGTTGCTGGTGACCGTCCCCGCGGACGTGCGGGGACTCGCGGGCGACCCCGAGGGACCGCTCGACCGCCTACTCGCGCTCCTGCCGGGCGTCCGAGTGCCGACCGACCCCGCGGTGATACCCGACGACGTGCGCGCGGCCGCCGCGGCACGCGACGCGACCGCGGAGGTCCACTCCGGAAGCCCGAGCGAACTCCACGTCGTCGTCTCGGCCGACGGGGTGTGGTAGGCGAGCGGGAGGAGCGGACGCGAGGGCGCGCCGACGGGGCGTGAGAGCGGGCGCACCGTCGGAGTCGGAGCGGTCCCGGTCAGGCGTCGACCGGCTCTTCGCTCTCGCTCCCGTCGGCCCGCTCGCCGTCCGGACCGGTCCCGGTCAGCCCTCGCTCGGTGAGCAACGCCTCCGCGGCCGACCGCCCGCTCGCCATCGCGCCCTGGATCGACGACCACGCGGTGTACTCGCCCGCGAGGAACACCGGGCCGTCGGGGGCGGTCACGTCCGGGAGGTCGGGGTGGACCCCGGGCGGCTGGTCGAACTGGGCGAACCGGAGCCGCTCGGTCCGCAGGCGGTCGAACCCGTCGAAGTTACGCTCGGGGAACCACGCGGACAGCGCCGCGCGGGTGTCGGCCGCGAGCGCGTCCGCGTCGCGCTCGGTCGCCTCCTCGCCGAGGAACGTCGCACACAGGAGTTGGGAGCCGTCGGGCGCGTACTCGGGGGCGACGTCGGTCAGCGGGACGACGATGTTGGGCGCGTCGTCGTCGGCGTTGAGCAGGATCTTCCGGTCCGTCGACAGCGTCGAGTCGTCGGGGAGCGCGTAGTACTGCGTCACCGACGGCCGGCCCTCCGTGGGTATCGACTCGACGCCGGTCAACTCGCGGGCGGTCGGCGGGTCGGTGGCGACCACGGCGGCGTCGGCGTCGACGGCGCCGCCCGCCATCTCGACGCGGACGCCCCCCTCTGCGGGGTCGACCGCCTCGACCGCCTCGCCGAGGACCACCTCGGCGCCGGCGGCGCGCGCGCGGTCGGCGAGTTGGCGGGTGACGGCGCCCATCCCGTCGGCGGGGAGCGCGATGTCGCCCGCGGAGAGCGCGCGGAACGTGTACGCGAACACGTGTTTCGAGGTGGACAGCGACCGGTCGAGCGTGATGCCGCCGTAGAAGGGGGCGACGAAGTTCCGGCGGTACTGTTCGGAGAACCCCCACCCGCGGAGGAACTCCTCGATGGACTCGTCGGGGCCCGAGAAGAACCACGACTCCGGCCGCTTCGAGAGGTCGCGCCGGAGCGCGAGCGTCCGGAGTTTGTCGCTCGTCGTCACGCGGCGGTTGAGCGCCGACTCCACCAGGCTCCCGGGGTCGCGCAGCGGGTCCGCGAGCGCCGAGCGGGTGCCGTCGGTCGCAGAGCAGATGACCGCACCCGGCGAGAACGTCCGGAGGTCGAGCGCGTCGAGGTCGAGTTCCCGCTCGACCGCCGGGTAGCCCGTAAACAGCACCTGGAACCCCCGGTCGAGGACGAACCCGTCGCGCTCGCGCGAGCGGACCCGCCCGCCGACCGCGTCGCGTCGCTCGTAGACGGTCACGTCCGCGCCCGCGTCCGCGAGGTGTCGCGCCGCGACGAGACCCGCGAGACCCGCCCCGGCGACGACGACGCTGTCTGGCATACGCGGGCGTTCGGACGGGGCGTACAAATGCGTACCCGCGTGACGGCGTACCACACCGGCGCGCGTCGGCCACCCGACGCCGCGGACGGCCGCGGCGGCCGCGCGGCCGACGTGGGAGGGGCGGTCCGAACCGCCGGGCGCGCTGGGCGGTCCGGGAGGCGCGGGGCCAAACCACTACACCCTTGCGCCGGGGGAGCCTCGGTCCGACCATGGAGACGACGGAGGCGTTCGCGGGGTTGACGTGTGCCGCCTGCGGGGAGTCGTTCGACGCGAGCGAGCACGGCCGCTGCCCCGACTGCGGCGGGCCGCTCGACCCGACGTACGACCTCGACGCGCTCGACGGGCCCGCGCTCGACGGCGACGGCCCGGGCCACTGGCGGTTCGACGCGCTGTTGCCGTTCCCCGCCGAGGCGGGGCTGACCGCAGACGAGGGCGACACGCCGCTGGTCCGGGCGGACGCGCTCGCCGAGGAGGCGGGCGTCGACGCGCTGTGGGTCAAAGACGAGGGGCGCAACCCGACGGGGACGTTCCTCGACCGCGGGATGAGCCTCGCGGTCACCGCCGCGAGTGAGCGGGACCTGGAGCCGCTGGCGCTCGCGGCCGCGGGCAACGCCGGCCAGTCGGCCGCCGCCTACGCGGGAACGGCGGACCTCCGGTCGTACGCGTTCGTCCCCTCGCGGACCGCCTTCTCGAACAAGGCGATGGTGAACGTCCACGGCGGCGAGATGCGCGTCGTCGGCGGCCGGTACGGCGACGCCGCCGCCGCCGTCGACGAGCAGTTGGAGACGGGGTACCACTCGCTCCAGGAGTTCACCACGCCGTACCGCCACGACGGCGCGCGGACGCTCGCGTTCGAGATTCACGAGGCGGTGGAGACGCCCGACGCGGTGGTGCTCCCGGTCGGCACGGGCGAGTTGCTGGTCGGCGTCGTCAAGGGGTTCCGTCAGCTCCGCGACGCCGGCCTGGCCGAGGCGGTGCCGACGGTGTACGCGGTCCAGCCCGAGGGGTGTGCGCCCGTCGTCGCGGCGTGGACGGACGGCGCCGACGCCGTCGAGGCGTGGGAGACGCCGGACACCATCGTCGGCGAGTTGGAGATAGCGGCACCCGCGGGCGGCGGACTCGCGCTCGACGCGCTCTCGACCGCCGACGGCGGCGCGCTCACCGTGAGCGACGACGACGCCCTAGAGAGCGCGGTGACCGCGGCCCAGTCGGCCGCGCTGGAGGTGGGCGGCGCCGGCGGCGTCGCGCTCGCGGGCGCGTGGCAACTCGCCGAGGAGGGGCGGCTCGCGGGCGACCGCGTCGTCGTCGTCAACCCCGACGCGGGCGCGAAGACGCCCGACGTGCTCCGGAGCCACCTGATGGGCAAGGGGATCTGAACCGGGGGAGAGAGCTTTCCGGACGGGGACCGAACCGCCGTCGTGGACCGCTCGCTCGTCCGCGACACGGCGGTGGTCGGCGCCGCCTACCTCGCGGTACTGGTCGCCATCGGAACCGTCCTCGCCCTCGTCGGGGGTACGGACCCGGCCGCGTACCTCGCCGACCTGTTCACCGACCCGCTGTGGCTGCTCGGGATACCGGTCGGACTCTACTTCGGCGTCACGGGCTACCGGCGGACGAGACGGCAACACGGCGAGGCGTGACCCGACGCGGGTCGACGCGGTTGTTCGAGCCGCCGATTATAAGTTTTAGCGTCGTCTAATTCGACACGAGACGATGAGCGACGTCATGGAGGACTACCTGAAGGCCATCTACGTCCTCGAATCCGAGGAGGGACCGCCGGTGTCGACGTCGGCGATCGCGGACCGGTTGGGGAAGACCCCGCCGACGGTGACGAGCATGTTGGAGAAACTGGCCGACCGGGAGCTGATCCACCGCGAGAAGTACAAGGGCGTCGAACTGTCCGACGACGGCCGGACGCTCGCGCTCGAAGTGCTCCGCCACCACCGCCTGATCGAGGCGTACCTCGCCGAACACCTGGGGTACTCGTGGAGCGAAGTCCACGACGAGGCGGACACGCTCGAACACCACATCAGCGAGGAGTTCGAGCGGCGGGTCGCGGCCTCGCTCGACGACCCCGCGGTCGACCCCCACGGCGACCCGATCCCCGGGATCGACCTCGAACCGCCCGCCGACGACGGCTCGCGTCCCCTGACCACCGCGGCGGTCGGCGACCGGGTGGTCATCGCGCGCGTCAGCGACCGCGACGACGAGGAGTTGGAGTACCTCGACCGCGCGGGCATCGTCCCCGGAACGACCGTCGAGGTGGTCGACGTCGCGCCGTTCGGGATGGTGACCGTCGCCGTCGACGGCGGCGAGCAGAGCCTGCCCGAGTCGGTCGCCGCGTCGGTCCGCGTCCGGGCGACGGAGGCGGACAACGGCGTCCCCGACGAGGAGGTATCCGGCGCGTGAGTCGGGGGCGGAACCGGAGCCGGGACCGGGGTCGGCGCCCGGACTGCGGTCGGGGTGACTCCGCGTGGTAGCGTCGGCCGCCCCGTTCGCGCACGTGGCGTTCCCGCTCCAGAGCGGGCTGGACGCGGTGGTCGACCGCTACGCCGGGCTCGGCCCGTTTCTGGCGTCGTTCCTCGCGAACACGCTCGCGACGTTCGGCGACAAGGGACAGCTGGTGGTGATCACGCTCGCGACCCGCTACAGCGCCAAGCGCGTGTTCGCCGGCGCCGTCGCGGCGTTCGCGGCGTGGAGCGCGCTCGAAGTCGCGTTGGGCCAGTGGATCCAGGCCGCGCTCCCCGCCGGGGTGATCACGCTGGTGACCGGCCTGCTGTTCGTCGGCTTCGCGCTCTGGACGGCGGTGTCGGCCGCCCGGAGCCTCCGCGCCGACGACGGCGAGGGCGCGGCGCTGACGAGCGGCGGCATCGACGTGGGGCTGACCGGCCGACTCCTCCCGGAGCGGTCGTACCGCCACTTCGGCGCGCACGGCGGGCTGTTCACCGCGTTCGTCTTCATCGGCTTCGCGGAGTTCGGCGACAAGACCCAGCTGTTGACGATCAACCTCGCCGCGACGTTCCCCGACGCGCCGGTCGCGGTGTTCGCGGGCGTGCTCTCCGCGCTCGCGCTCCGGACGGGCATCGACGCGGTGATCGGCGGCCGGATCGAGCGTCACGTCCCGACCGAGCGGATCGAACTCGGCGCGGCCGTGGTGTTTCTCGCGTTCGGGCTGACGGTGCTCGGGGTCGTCCCGCAGGCCGCGCTGCTCGCGGTGCTCGGCGCCCTCGCGCTCGCGCTGGTCGCCGGGCTGGTCCGGTCGTTCCGCCGGAACTGACGGGCCGCCCCCGGCGGCTCGGACGCGTTCGCACGCCCCCGTGTGACTTAACACGGGCGTCCGCATCCCCAACCACGTGACCACGCTGGCCGTCACCGCCGCCGCGGGGGTCGCGTTCGGGCTGGCGCTCGCGGCGCCGCCCGGCCCGATGAACGCGGTGATCGCCGAGGAGAGCGCCGTCCGCGGCCGGGCCGCGGGCGTCCGCGCGGGGCTGGGCGCCGCCACCGCCGACTTCACCTTCTTCGTGCTCGCGCTCGCGGGCGTCGTCGAGTTCGTCGACCGCTACCCCGCGGTCCGGGGCGCGATGGTGGCCGCGGGCGGCCTCCTAATGCTGTACTTCGCGTACGGCACCGCGCGCGACCTCCGCGGGTCGTTCCTCGACGCCGGCGCGGCGGCCGGAACCGAGGAGGGAGCCGACGACGGGGAGCCGGCGTCGTCGGCGGGCTTCCGCAAGGCGCTCGTGCTCGCGCTCACCAACCCGTTTCAGGCGCTGTTCTGGCTCACCGTCGGCGTCGGCCTGCTCCGGCCGGGACGGATCGACGTGTTCGCCGCCGCGGGCGTCGACCGGTTGGCGGGCGCGCTGGTGGTCGAGACGGGCAGCCCCGCGCTGCTTGCGGGCTTCTTCGCCGGCGTCGTGCTGTGGGTGACGGGCTTTCCGACCGCTATCGCGGCCGCGCGCGACCGGGTTGAGGCGCTCGCCCCGGCGGTCGCCGCCGTCTCCGCGGTCGTCCTCGGCGGGTTCGGCGTCGCCTTCCTGGTCGACGCCGCCGGGACGTTCGGCCTCTTGGCGGCGCTCGCGGCGCTGGGCGGAGTCGCCTGAGGCCGCCGGAGGCGGGCGGGTCAGTCGTCGTCGGGCCGTGACCGCTCCGCGGCCGGGGCGCGCGCCTCCGAGAGGGGCTGGTGGCTCCGTTCGTCCATGATGAACCCGCCGGAGGCGGTGGTGTGTTCGGCGATGACCGCCGCGCGCAGGATGTACGACGTGAGCACGATGAACGGCAGCAGCGCGACGGCGTACGCGACCCCGAAGAACAGCGCCAGGTTCTCGACGCCGAAGGTGGTGCCGGCGAACGACTCCGAGGTCACCGCGAGCAGGACGTACGAGACGAACATGATCGACGGCAGTCCCGTGTACAGCAGGTCCCGCGAGAGGTACGAGAACTCCCGCTTGTAGTAGATGGTCTTGAAGTACTCGCGGGCGGTGGCGAAGTGGCGGAGCGCGTCCATCACCTCCTCGATCCGGGCTTCGGTCTCGTCGGGCAGGTCGGCGTCGCTCGCCCCGAGCAGGCGCGCCTCCTCGATATACGCCGTCGGGTCGTACGCGGAGGCGAACAGCGCCACGTCGAACGACCCGGTGGTCGAGTCGAGGACGCTCTCGGTCCGGTCGAGCGCCTCGTTGGTCCGGTCGATGAACGCCTCGAAGTCGCCGTGCGCCTCCTCCGAGAGCGACGCCGGAACGTCGAGGTCGTCGAGTTTCGTCCGCGTCGCCGCGACGATGGCGCCGAGGAACACGCTCGGGTGCGCCGACGACGTGTCCGACCCGAGCCGGGTCGCGGTCTGCTGGCGGAACTCCCACGAGTCGGAGATGCGCTCGTACTGGTTGCCGAGCGGGGTCAACTCCTGTGAGACCACCAGCGAGTTGATCGAGGCGACGATCGAGACCAGCAGGATGATCCCGCTCAACAGCGTGTTGAACAGCGTCTGTACCGTGTTCTGCTCGCTGAGCAGCTGTCGCATCTCCACCGACGCGACGACGCCGAGACCGACGAGCGTGACGACCACCGCGACGAACAGGACGAGCGTGACGAACCGGCGCTTGCCGGTGAGTACGAGCCAGTCGACCGGACGTTGCAGGTGTGCCGAGATGTCCATACGGCGGTGTGTGCGGCCGGGTCCACAGAGGTAGTGACCAGTTACGGCGGACGGGAAGCCCTTTCACCCGGCGCGGCGACTCCGAGGTATGTTCGGGAAGACGACGTGGATCAAGCTCCCGCGGAACGTCCTCGTCGGACACGGGGTGCTCGACCACGTGGGCGAGGCGGTGGCCGAACTGTCGCTCGCCGGCCGGCCGCTGTTGGTCACGAGTCCGACGCCGAGCGAACTCGTCGGCGACCGCCTCCGCGCGCAGTTCGACG
Source organism: Candidatus Halobonum tyrrellensis G22 (assembly GCF_000495475.1). GTDB lineage: Archaea > Halobacteriota > Halobacteria > Halobacteriales > Haloferacaceae > Halobonum > Halobonum tyrrellense. The sequence goes on from NZ_ASGZ01000013.1 coordinate 106,332, forward strand.
ACGCCGCGGTGACGACGGTCGAGTCGGCCAGTTTCTCCGAGGTGGCGACCGTCGTCGAGGCGGCGGAGGCCGCGGACGCGACCTATCTGGTCGCACTCGGCGGCGGGAAACCGATCGACATCGCGAAGATGGCGGCCGACGAACTCGGCGTCGGCTTCGTCTCCGTCCCCACGGCGGCGAGCCACGACGGCATCGTCTCCGGCCGGTCGTCGATCCCCGAGGGGGGCAGCCGCCACTCGGTCGCCGCGGACCCGCCGCTGGCGGTGGTCGCCGACACCGAGGTGATGGCGGACGCGCCGTGGGACCTCACGACCGCGGGCTGTGCGGACATCATCTCCAACTACACCGCGGTGAAAGACTGGCGGCTCGCCCACCGGCTGAAGAACGTCGAGTACAGCGAGTACGCGGGCGCGCTCGCCGAGATGACCGCCGAGATGCTGGTCGGCAACGCCGACTCGATCAAACCCGGGCTGGAGGAGTCGGCGTGGGTGGTCTCGAAGGCGCTCGTCTCGTCGGGGGTGGCGATGTCCATCGCCGGGTCGTCGCGGCCGGCGTCGGGCGCTGAACACCTGTTCTCCCACCAGCTCGACCGGATCGCCGAGAACCCCGCGCTCCACGGCCACCAGGTCGGGGTGGGGACGGTCATGGTCGAGTACCTCCACACCGGCGAGAGCGGCCAGTGGGACGCGATCCGCGACGCCCTCGCGGACATCGGCGCGCCCACGACGGCGCGGGAACTCGGCGTCGACCCCGAGACGGTGATCGAGGCGCTCACCACCGCCCACGAGATACGCGACCGCTACACCATCCTCGGCGACGGCATGAGCGAGTCGGCCGCCCGCGAGGTGGCCGCCTTCACGGGCGTGGTCTGAGTACTCCGCGCCCGGTCGGGGGTCGCGGTCAGTCGGCCCGCTCGCGCCGCGCGGCGGGGGTCGGCTCCTGCCGGTCGGCGCCGAGTCGCGAGAGGCGGGCGGCGAGCGTCGGGTGCATCGAAAGCGAGAGGCGCGCGAGCGGTCCGGGGTCCGGGTCGTCGGGGAGGTGGCCCGCCTCCGCCAGCCGGGTCAACGCGTCGGCGAACGCGCCGCCGGCCGCCCGCGCCGCGAACGCGTCGGCGTCGAACTCGGTCCAGCGGGCGACCCGCGCGGAGAGGTACGCGAGCGGGAGCGCGAGCGCCGCGCCGGCCCACAGCCCCGCGGTCCCGTACAGCGTGGCGTCGACCGCCCACGCGACGGCGTACGCGCTGGGGACGCCCACCCGGAACGGGACGTGCCGGCGCGCGAGGTGGCCGTACTCGTGGCGGACGACCGCCGCCGCCTCCGCGGGCGCGAGCGCGGCGAGCAACCCGGTCGAGACGAACACGCGCCCGTCGCGCGACGAGAACCCCGCGGCGTACGCGACCACGCGGTCGTCGGCGTCGACGACGACCACCCGGTCGGCGGGCACGCCGACCGCCGCGACGGCGTCGGCGACGGGCGCGGGGAGGTCGCCGACCCGCTGGGTCCGGGCGGCGATCCGCGGCGCGATGCGGACGCCGAGAAAGCCCGCGACGATGAGCGTCCACAGCTCCCACCAGTCGAGCATCCACGCCGCGACCGCCTCCAGCGGCGCGAGCGGCACGCTACCCACGAACTCGCTCCTCCGAACGCGGGACGGCCGGCCGGCGAACGGGACGCTGGCGGGACAGCACGCCACGGAGTCGGTCACATCGCGTTGTATGTCTTTCCCCGCTCCGCCCGGCGGTCCGGCCGACCCGCCCGGTTCGGTCCCGAACTGCCGTTCGTGTGTCCGCCCGCGCGACCGGACCGGGGCTGGGCCGCGGGGGCGCCCGCGGCGGCGGACGGGGGCGGCCGCGGCGGGGGTTACGGCGGGTACGCCCCGACCGCCGGGTACGGCACGTCGTCGGGGCGGTCGGCGACCCACCGCACCGCGTCCGTCCCGTCGCCGCGGGGACGGGGGTCGCCGCGGTCGTACGCCGCCTCGAACACCACGACCAACCGGTGGAGCGACGGCCGGGAGGGCGCCGACTCGACCACCCGACGGGCGGTCAGAACGCCGGTGAGGGCGGCGTCGACGCCGGTCTCCTCGCGGGTCTCGCGGACCGCGGTCCGGGTCAGCGGCTCGCCCGACGCCTGCTCGCCGCCCGGCTCCGACCACCCGGTCTCGTCGTCGCGGCGGACCACGAGCGCCCGGCCGTCGTCGCGGCGGACCCACGCGCCCGCGGCGCCGACGGTGCCGGCGTCGAACCGCTCGCGGTCCCGGTCCCACGACTCCGGGTCGACCTCCCGAGCCGTCCGCTTGACGGGGAATCGACCCCACTCGTCGCGGAGACGGTCGAGTGCGTCCGCGACGGCCCCGCGTGACCCCTCCGATATCACGTCAGTAACTACCTCGCGCTCGTCCCCCGTAAGTGTTGGCGGGCCGACGTTCTGTGACCGGGGAGCGGGGCGATTCGAGCGCCGAACCCGAAGACGCAAGGTCGGTCGCGTCCAAGCGCGGCCATGGCAACAGCCGACGCGTCCGGACCGCTCCGGAGCGTGAAGGAGCACCCGCGCGCCACCGTCGCCGTGCTGTCGGTCGTCGGGTACGCGCTCGTCCTCGGGACGTTCGCGGGGGTCGTCCCCGGCTTCCCCACGCTGACCGAGGGAGAGGTGAACCTCCTCAGTCACGCCATCGCGGCCGTGAACGCGGTGACGACGGTGTCGTTGGTGCTCGGCTGGCGGTGGATCCGACGAGGCGAGGTGCGGAAGCACGCCGGCGCGATGAGCGCGTCGTTCGGGCTGATCATGCTGTTTCTCGTCCTCTATCTCACGAAGGTCGGCGGCGGTCCCGGCGAGAAACACATCGTCATCGAGTCGGGGATGTTCCTCGGCGCGTACGCCGACGCGGTGTACTGGGGGTACATCGGGATGCTCGCGGTCCACATCCTGCTGTCGGTGGTGTCGGTGCCGGTGGTGCTGTACGCCATCGTGCTCGGGTGGACCCACACGCCCGAGGAACTCCGGACGGAGACGCCCCACCGGCGGGTCGGCCGTATCGCCGCCGGGACGTGGATCCTCTCGCTCACGCTCGGGGTGGTCACCTACCTCATGCTCAACTGGGTGTACGGCTACGAGTTCGTCCGGGTCGCGGGGTAGGGGACCCGCCACCGGCCCGCCGAATCGACCCACGGCGGACGGCCGCCCACCCGCGGAACCGACCCGCGGGCGTTAAGTCCGCCGGGGGAGAACCGGGGACGATGAGCGACCTCCGGGTTGCGCTGACGGGCGACGACGCCGCGGTCCGCCGCCGCGTCGACGAGGCCGGGTGGACGGTCGTACCGTCGGACGCGCCCGACGCGGACGCGCTCGTGACGGTCGGCGAGCGGGCGCTCGTCGACGCCGCGCTGTCGGGACCGGCCGCGCCGCTGTTGCCCGTAGTGCCCGCCGACGCCGGCGCCGCCGAGGCGGCCGGGGGTCGTCACGCCGTCCGCGCGGCGGAGGTGGGCGCCGCGCTCGACGCGGTGGCGTCCGGCGACGCCGCCGCGGTCGACCACCCGGTGTTGGCCGTCTCCGACAGCGGCGAGCGGGTGGCGCGCGCGCTGTTCGACGTGAGCCTGATCACGAGCGAGCCGGCGGGCATCTCCGAGTACTCCGTCCGCGCCGACGACCGGCGGCTCGACGGCTTCCGCGCCGACGGGGTGGTAGTCGCGACGCCGCTCGGCAGCGCCGGCTACGCCCGTGCGACCGGCGGGCCGCTTCTCGAACCCGGCACGGGACTCGCGGTCGTCCCCGTCTCGCCGTTCGCCACCCGGTGGGACGCGCGCGTCGTCGACGGGCGCGTGCGCCTCCGGGTCGAACGCGACGACACCGAGGTGTCGCTGGTCGCCGACGACCGGGTCGTCCGGCCGGTGTCGCCGGCGGCGACGCTCGACGTGACCCCGGCGGGGAGCGTCGAACTGCTCGACGTGGGGCGCCGGTTCCCGCCGCGGCGGTAGCGGGCGGGGACGCCGCCGCGCGGATTGGAAAGCTACTAATGAGTCGTGGACCGAGGTGGAACCATGCAACCGCTACCGCTGGAGTTCCTCGTCCCGGTGGGGGCGCTGGAGTCCGTCGCGGGGCTCCTGCCGCTCGTCATCTTCGTGCTGGTGTTGGTGAACTTCGGGCTGCGGGTGCTCGCACAGCGCTCGTACGAGTCGGCGGCCGAGGAGGGCGACGACGACGAGGCGCTCTCGCGGTACCTCCCGCTCGAAGCCGTGAACGTCCTCCTGGTCCTGCTGTCGTTCGCGTACCTGGTCGTCCACCCGCACGCCGGGATGGTGCTGTCCGTGCTCGTGCTCGGGATGGTGCTGTCGGACTTCTTCGAGTACGAGGCCCGTCGGGTCGAGGCCCGCAACGGGATGGAGCTCGAACGCCCCAACAGTTCGATCGTGATGTCGGTGCTGGTGTTCCTCTACGCCGCCTTCGAGTCGGTGTTCTTCCTCATCCAGCCCTACTGGACGCAGATCATCTGAGGCGGCCGACCCGCCCTCCGCCCGGCCGGTCGTTCGGCCGTCGCGCCCCCGTTTTCGACCGTTACGTCTCCCCTCGGTCTCACGCCGTGTTCACCGCCGAGCGGCGGTCCGGCCCGGTCGCCCGCCCCCGTCGGTCGCCGACCGGGCGGTCGGCCGACGGGCGCCGGCCCCGACGACACGCGGCAACCGGCCCGCGGACCGCGGGCTTTTCGACGCCGCCCGCCCACGGTCGGGCGTGAGCGACACCGACACGACCCTCGTCGTCGGCGGCACCCGGTTCATCGGCCGGCACGTCGTCGAGGACCTGCTGGCGCACGGCTACGAGGTCACGACGTTCAACCGCGGCAACCACGAGAACCCGTTCGCGGAGGACGACGTCTCCCGGGTGGAGGGCGACCGCACGGACGAGACCGACCTCCGGACGGCGAAGCTGTCGGTCGAACCCGATATCGTGGTCGACTGCGTGGCGTACCACCCGGGCGAGGTGGAGACTGCGGTCGACGTCTTCGCCGACGTGGACGGCTACGTCTACATCTCGTCGGGGAGCGCGTACGCCGCCGAGGAGATACCCAAACGCGAAGGCGAGACGGCGCTGTGCGACTGCACCGACGAGCAGGCGACCGACGACTCCGACGGGACGTACGGCCCGCGGAAGGCCGAGGGCGACCGGGTCGTCGCGCGGGCGGCCGACGACGGCGTGAACGCGATGTCGGTCCGGCCGTGTATCGTCTACGGGCCGCACGACTACACCGAGCGGCTGGACTACTGGCTCGCGCGCGTCGACGCCCACGACCGGGTGGTGGTCCCGGGCGACGGCACCAACCTCTGGCACCGCGCGTACGTCGAGGACGTGGCGTCGGCGCTCCGGGTCGTCGCCGAGGAGGGGACGCCCGGCGAGGCGTACAACGTCGGCGACCGACGGCTGGTCACGCTCGCGGAGATGGTCGACCTGATAGCCGACGTCGCGGGCGCCGACTGCGAGGTGGTGCCCGCGAGCGACCGCGAACTCTCGACGGCCGGCCTCTCGTCGACCGACTTCCCGCTGTACCGCGAGTACCCGCACGTGCTCGATACGACCAAGCTGGCGTCGCTGGGGTGGGAGTCGACGCCGCTCCGGGAGGCGATGGAGCGGACGCTCGCCGAACACCGCGACTCCGAGCGCGACGGCCGCGAGCGTGGTCCCGACCGCGAGACCGAAGCGCGCGTGCTCGGCGTCCTCGATACGGTCTGAGCCGGGGCGACCCGCGGCGTCCGAGCGGCGGGCGGACGCGCCCGCTGTCAGCCGTGGTTGCCGTGGTTCGCGCCGAACTCGTCGGCGTCGTGTTCCATCGCGGTGACCTCCCCCTCCAGCCACTCGCGGAACCAGCGCACGCGCTTGAGCCGTTCGTGTGCGATCGACTCGGCGGTGTCGGACTCGACGCGCGCCGCGTGGTCCTTCCCGCGTTCGTACACCCGTTGGACCATCCGCGCGGCGTCCATGTGGGTGCGGGCCTCGTACCCCATCCGGAGCAGCATCAAGGCGGTACCGTTCGCACCGATCTTGTCGAGCAGGTCCGCCTCGATCAGACAGCGCGTCTCCAGCGGCAGGTCGCCGAGCGGACCCTGATACGAGTGCGCCTCGATCGCCGAACACACCGCCTCGACGAACGAGTCGGGGTAGTCGCCCTGCGAGGAGAGGAACTCGCGGGCGACCCGGGCGCCCTCGGCGGCGTGGGCGTCCTGTTCGGCCTCCAGTTTCGACACGTCGTGGAACACCGCCGCGACCCGCACCACGTCGGCGTCGCCGCCCTCGCGGTCGGCGATCCGCTCGGCGATGTCGACGACGTTGAGGATGTGGTTGAACCGGTACTCAGCGGAGTGCCACGGGTACCACCGCATCCGCCCGCCGTCGTCCTCGCTCTCGACCGAGGCGGCGAGGTAGCCGCGGACGAACCGCTTCATCTCGTCGAACTCCTCGTCGGGCACCCGCGAGCCCTTTATCTCGACGCCCACGGGCCCCACCTCCGTCGACGGTCGGAATCGGGATCGGAAGAGACGTGTGTCGTTCTCATTACGTGAACCGACGGGTGTTTCGTTCTTAGGCGTTACGACAATCCTAACGGTTCCTCGTTCGCGCGCGCGTGCGGTCGGCTCCGGGCCGGATCTATCGGCGGGCGGTCACGTCGACCCGACCGGGAACCGGCGCGCTCGCACGCTCGGTCGTCGGCCCGGGGGCAACGTGGGGCGACCGGCGCGCGGCCGCCCCCCGCGTCGGCGAGCGAACCGCTAAGTGCGCGCCGCTGCTCCCTCCGGACGTGACCGAGCAGCTCTACCTCGCGGACAGTTCCGTCCGGTCGTTCGAGGCGACCGTCGAGCGGACGCTCAACGACCGGGTGGTGCTCGACCGGAGCCACTTCTACCCGACCGGCGGCGGCCAGCCGCACGACACCGGGACGCTCGCGTTCGACGGCGGCGAGGCGGCCGTCACCGACGTAGCGAAGACGGACACCGTCTACCACACCGTCGACGGGCCGACCCCCGAGGCGGGGACGACCGTCCGCGGGGAACTCGACTGGGAGCGGCGGTCGGCGCACATGCGCTATCACACCGCCCAGCACCTGCTGTCGGCCGTCCTCCTCGACGAGTTCGACGCCGAGACGGTTGGCAACCAACTGTACGCCGACCGCGCCCGCCTCGACGCCAGCTACCCCAAGTTCTCCGAGACCGACCTCGCGGACGTGGAGGCGCGGCTGAACGAACTGGTCGACGACGACCTGCCCGTCCGCCACTACACGATGGAGCGCGAGCGGGCGGAGGCGGAACTCGACACCCAGCGCACCCGGATCGACCTGCTACCCGACTCCATCGCCGAACTCCGGATCGTCGAGGTGGGCGACCCCGACGACCCGTTCGACCGGACGGCGTGTGCGGGCACGCACGTCGCGGCGACGGGCGAACTCGACGGCGTCGAGGTGACCGGGCGGACCACCCAGGGGAGCGAGACGGAGCGCGTGACGTTCACGCTCGGGTGAGCGACCGCAGCCGCTCGGCGCCCCGCCCCGACTTTCGTTTCCGATATTTTGAGCCGAAGGGATATACGTCGGATCCCCGACCGGGCAGGTAGCGGCACAGGAGTGCGGACGAACGAATGCTCAACCCGAGCGAGTACGACCCGGAGGAACTGCGGGCGCTGACGGGAGCGGCGGCGCCGTCGCGCGCCGACGAGGGGGACGGGGAGACCCAGTGGGACTGGGTGACCCCGGCGGACTTCCTCGGCCGAGCGGAGGCGTGCGTGCGGGCGACGCAGATGGAGGACGCGTTCCTGCTTCAGGCGGCGGCCGGCGGCGCCGACCGGCCCTACCTCCCGGACCTTCCCGGTTCGGAGGTGGGGACGCGGTTGGTGCTCGACTGGCTGTCGTACCTCGTCGGCGTCGGCGGGCGGCCGAACGCCCGCGACGCGCTCGCGTTCTACCGGCGGGTCGACTGGCTCGGCGCCGACGCCGAACGGGCGCTGGCCGCCCACCTCGGCGGGTTCGCCCCCGGAGCGGGGAACCCGCTCGGCGTCGGTCACCACCGGACGAGCCTCCTGTTCGTCGCCCGCCTCGCCGCGCTCCGATAGCGACCACCAACGACCACGACTCAGAACCATGGCAGCAGAATCCAACTCCCCCGACAGCTTCGAATCGAACGGTCCCGCCCCCGTGGGCGTGAAACTCGGCTCCACGCGGACCGTGCTCCGGTACCCCGACGACGGCGACCTGCGGACGGTCCGCTCGCTCACCTGTCTCGCCACCTACGACGACGCCATCACCGGCGACGAGAAGGTGCTGTTCGGCGAGCAGGCCGCCGCGGAGTACCCCGACAGCGTCGAGTACATGCTCCGGTCGGGCCTCCCCGAGGACGACGACCGGGCGGCGCTCGCCGACCGGTTCTTCGGCGAACTCATCCGCGCGAACGCGGTGCCCGAGGAGTCGGTGGTCGTCTACGCCATCCCGACGATGGAGAACGACGCCGGCCTCCGGAACCTCACCGACGTCATCGAGAGCTCCGCCATCGGCGGCGCCGACATGCGCTCGTACCCCGAGTCGCTCTGCGGCGCCATCCCGGCGTTCGGCGACGGCGTTGAGGCCATCGACGAGGTGTTCGTCTCCATCAACATGGGGTCGACCAACCTCGAAGCGTGCGCGTACCGCCGCGGCGACCAACTCGTCCCCTTCTCGACGGGGTCGGTCACCGGCAACGACGTCGACCGTCGCATCGTCGCGAACGTCGAAGAGGAGACGCAAGGGCGCGTCCACGTCGACCTGACGACCGCCCGCGAGTACAAGGAGCGCCACGGCGACTTCGAGTCGTTCGAGCCGTTCTCGGACGTGATCCAACAGCCCGGCGGCGGCGCCCACGAGTTCACCATCGCCGAGTCCGTGATGGACGCGCTCGACTGGTACCTCGACGCCGCGGTCGACGAGGTGGCCAACGAGTTCCTCCCCGAACTCGCGAACGACTACATGAAGCCCTACCAGCTCGCGCTCGACAACTCCGTCGCGCTCACCGGCGGGATGGCGTGCATCCCCGGTCTGCCCGAGGAGTTCGAGCGCCGCCTCTCGGCGGAACTCGACCGCGACGTCTCGGTGGTCGCGCCCGACGAGCCGGACCTGGCGGCCGCCGAGGGCGCCCGCCGCATCGCCGAACGGCTCGCCGGTCGCTGACCCGGAGCCGACTCAGAGCCGGCGGAGCGACGACCCGCCGCGGGGGGACGTTCTGCCGCGGGCGGACGGCTCGTCGCGGACCGGCGAGACGCCCCGGGCGGGCGCGACGCCGCGGTCGGCCGCCGCACCCTCGGCCGTCCCGGTCGGGAGGGTCACGTCGAGCGTGTACTCGCCGGACCCGACCGTCGTCGTGGCGGCGTCGACCAGTTCCTGCTCGTCGGCGGTGTCGAACGAGAACTCCCCGCCGGGCAGCGTGTACGACACCAGCGACAACTGGAGTTCACACCCCTCCGCGACGGTGAACGCCACCGACGCCGTCCCGTCGCTCACCGCGATGGGGTCGGACGAGACACAGTCGCGTATCTCCGAGGGGAGCGAGTTGATCCACGTGTCGCGTGTGGTGACGCCGTCGGCGTCGCCGTTGACGTACTGGATCAGCCGCTCCTGCCGGCCGTAGAAGTCGTCGTCGCTCTCGCCGAGCGTCTCGTTCGGCTCACCGACCACGAAGTCGACCTGGTAGGGGACGACAGTCTCGCCGCCCTCGCCGGGAACCTCGTCGATGGGGAACTCCTCGCCGCTCAGCGGGATGTCGAAGTAGCTCTCGGCGTCGACCGACGAGAGCTGGGGGTCGTCGGCGAGCGCCTCGAACGTCTCGAGGAAGCCGACGCGCGACGCCTCGACCTTCTGGCCGTACGCGCGCGACCCGACGGAGCTCGACTGGCCGGATATCTCGTACAGCATCCCGGCGGCGTTCGTCCGCGGGCAGAGCGCGTCGAGGTACGACCCCCACAGCGTCGCGTAGCCGTAGCGGGTGACGGTGTCGAAGTCGTCCCACGGGTCGGTGACCTCCGCCAGGCGGTCGTGGACGAGGCGGTTGAGCCGCAGCGAGCGCTCGCTCGTCTCGCGGTCGATGAACGGGTTGACCGCGTCCGCGACCGGTCCCTCGCCGTCGTAGAACGGCGCCTGGTCGAGATACGACGGTCCGAACGCCGCCATGACGCTCATGATCGACGGCTCGGGCGGCTCCGACCCCGGGTCGGTCGGGATGCCCTGGTGGTGGTGCGTGATGGCGTAGTCGGGGTCGGCGCGCAGGAACGAGCGGGTCACCGCGCGCACCTCGGGCGTGAGCCGGAGCCCGCTCGCCGACAGCGTGTGCCCCTCGTAGGGCATGTCGAGCTGCCACGACGTCTCGCCGTCGCCCTCCGAGCCGCTCCACCAGTCGGCGGGGAGGAACCCGTCGTCGTCGCGGAACCGGTCGAGGTCGGACCGGAGGTTGAAGTCGCGATTCATGTCGTAGCCGCTCGGTTGGCCCTCGGAGCCGTAGTGGTAGTACGGCTCGTGCCGCGAGTCCCCTCGCTCCCACGGCTGGGTGTTCTGACGCCTGGTGAGTCGTTCGAGGTCGTCGTCGCCGTCGAGGTCCTCGCCGTACATCGCCCCGTCCGGGTTCATGCGGGGGACGATCGTGATGCTCAGTTCGTCGAGGACGTCCTCGTAGCGGTCCGGTTCGGCGGTCATCTGCCGGAGGGCGACGAGGATGCCGTCCGTCCCGGCGGGTTCGTCGCCGTGGATCTGCGTGATGAGGTGGACGTTCGTGTCCCCCTCGCCCAACTGTACCTCCCAGACCGGCGCGCCGAGTCCGGCCGACTCGCCGATCTGACTGACCGTGATCAGGTCGCTCTGGTCCAGCAGGGCCAGTCGGCGCTCCAACTGCTCGTTGGTCAGGTACGCGTTCGGGTTGACCGGTGCCTCTTCGTCGCTCTCCTGTGCGGTGACCGCCGGGAGACCGGTGGTCGCCGCGGCCAGGCCCGTCGCCGTCGTGAGGAACTGTCTCCGTCTCATGTGGTACTCGTCGACACGGTCGGTGTCGACGCCGGCTAACCTTCCGCCCTCCCATTCAATGTACGCCTACCAGCGATCCGCTCCATCCGTCCGGGGATACCCCCCGGTTCCGGGGAAACGCACGCTCGTTCGGGGTGCGCCCGCCGATCGCCGACCCGTCGGGAGCGACCCGCGTGGGCCGACCCGGCGCCGTCGCCGGTCGACCCGCCGGACGACCGGCCGCTGGAACGGCCACACGACGGGTTACCGAGTTCGGGTGGTAACTACCCGCATGATTACGGTACTGTTTCGGCCGGGGCGTACCGGCTGTGTATAACTATTACCCAACTGACGAACCCGCCCCTAGGCGTTCGGCCGACGGTCGGACGTCACCCACACCATGAGACGACGTGACTACGTGCGACTACTCGGTGGAACAGGAGCGGCGGCGGGACTCGGACTCGCCGGAACCGGCGTCGGCGCGGCGGCGGAGCCGTGTTACTATCAGGTCGACTTCGTGGCGGGTGAGGTGGAGGAGCAACTCGGCGAGAGCGACGACGACTTCTACGGCGCCCAAGAGCGGCTGATACAGTACGCGCTCGGCGAGGGGAGTGAGGTGACCCACCGCGACACGTGGATCAACTCGCTCGACACCGAGACGCGGCGGGCGGTCACGTCCGACCCCATCGCGGTGGAGGGCGGGACGGCATCGGTGTCGTTCACCGTCGCCGACGGCGCGGAGCTCTCACTGTCGCTCGCGGTGTACTCGATGCCGGCGTCGACGTTCAGCTTCGACACCGCCGACGACCAGGAACTGACCGACTCGGCCACCGGCACGTTCGGTCCCGGCGAGCACACCCTCGAAGTCACGCTCCCGTGTGAAGACGGCGGCGAGGAGCGCGTCGAGTGTCCGGTCGACCCCGCCGAGGTGACGGAGTCCGACCTGGTCGACCTGTTGAGCGTCGAGTCGTCGTCGTTCCCGGAGGTGTCGGTGTTCGCGCGCGTGCTGACCGACGCCGGCGACGCGGGCGACCTCCCGGCGGACGCCTTCGAGGTCTGTGAGAGCGGCTACGTCCAAGACGCCTCGGTGTCGTCGTCGACCACCGGCGGCGGCGGCGCGGCGGACATCGTGTTCGTCCTCGACGACACCGGGAGCATGGGGTCGTTCATCGAGGGCGTGCTCGACAACATCCGTACGTTCGCGAACGACCTCGACTCCGGCGACATCGACAGCCGCTACGCGCTGATCACGTTCAAGGACGACGTCGAACTCGACCAGGAGTTCACCGGCGACGTGGCGACCCTCGAAGCCGCTCTCGACGACGTGGTCGCAAGCGGCGGCGGCGACTTCCGCGAGAACGACTTCGAGGCGGTCGAGCGCGCGACCGAACTCGACTACCGGCCGGGTGCCCAGCGGGTGGTCGTCGACATCACCGACGCGGCAGCGCAGGTCGACGACCCCGACGCGTACTCCAACGACGAGAGCGTCACCGACCTCACGATGGCGGACGTCGAGAGTCTGCTCGCGGGGTACACGTACATCGCCGTCTCGCGCGACTTCAGCGAGGAGTACGGCGACTTCTACGACGACTACTACGGCGACGGCGACAAGCAGGTGCTCGCCGAGAACGTCGGCGGGACGTGGATCGACCTCGACAGCCCCGACTTCAGCGCGGTGCTCGAAGAGATCAGCGGTATCCTGACCTCGACGTACACGCTGACGTACACCGCCGCTACCGACGGCGACGCCGAGCGGACGGTGCTGGTGCGCGTCGAGGACCCCGTCGAGGGAACCCTCTATCGGACGCTCACGTACACGGTGCCGTCGTAAGCTAAGCCCGGACCGGGAGCGCGCGGCCGGACGGGGCGCTTTCGCCCCGTCGCCGCCGTCCCACGCCGGGCAGGCGGCGGCCGTCGCGACCCGCCGGCCGGCGGCTACCCTACAGTTCGCCGAGTTTGCGGAGCAACTGCCCGCGGTAGCGCTCGTCGGCGGTGACGCCCTTGAGTTCGAGCACGTTCCGTTCGAGTTTGTCGAGCGCGACGTGGAACGCGTGTTCGGAGCCGTACCCCTCGCCGGACCCCGCGACCTGGCCGTGGGTGGTGCGGAGGCGGATCTGCGCTTGGATCAGCGGCGTGCCGCGGAGCTTCTCCTTGTGTTCGTGAAACCGGACGTGCGCGTGGAGCACGCGCATCTCCTGGTACTTGCCGGACACCTGCGTGATCGACTCGCGGATGTCCTCGCGGGAGATCGTATCCAGGAGGTCGACGTTCGTGATCTGGACGTCCATCGCGTCCTCCTCGGTGAACGTGAGCGCGCGGAGCACGTCGGTCTTGGTGACGACGCCCATCACGAGGTCGTCGTTCTCCTCGGGGGTGACGACCAGCCCGTTGATATCCTCGCTCAACATGGTCTCGACCGCCTCCCGGACCGACATGTCGACGGTGGTGGTCAACACGGGGCTGCTCATCATGTCGTACACCGGCAGGTCGAGCAGGCGGTCGAGGTCGCCCGACCGGTCGCCGCGGCCCTGGCGGTCGTTGTCGCGGACGACGAAGTCGACGATGTCGTGGGTGGTGAGGATCCCCGTCAGCCGGCCGTCGTCGTCGACGACCGGGAGCCGCGAGATGCCGTGTTCGCGCAGCCGGTTGATCGCTTGCCCCACCCGGGAGTCGTCGGCGATGGAGATGATGTCGTCCGTGTAGATGTCGTCGACGTCGAGCGCGTCCAGGTTCTCGAGGACCGCCTCGAGGATGGCGTCGGCCGTCACGATCCCGTACAGCTTCGACCCCTCGTAGACGGGGGCGACCTTCACGTTCCCCTCGACGAGCACGCGCGCCACCTCGCGGACGTCCTCGTGGAGGTCGACCTCGGGGGCGGCCTTCATCAGCGCCGCCGCCTTGGTGTCGTCCTCGATGCGCGACCGGACGAGGTCGCGCTCCCCGATGACCCCCGCGTACTCGCCGTCGTTCATGACGACGACCCCCTTGGGACGCTCGCGGTCGAACAGCGAGCGGATCTTCCCGAGTCGTTCGCCAGCCTCGACCTCGACGAACTCCGGTACGGCGATATCCTCGATGTCCATAACTCTCCGTGATGGTACGCCACCCCGCGTCTTGAAGGTTGGTCCGACTCCCGGCGACCGGGAGCCGTCGAAACCGCCGCCGTCCCGCGGCCGTCCCGGGTCGGGTGCGGCAGCCGCGGGCGGGGCTACCGCTCGCGCGTGACGCCGATTTTCCGCATCTCGCCGCGGGTTCGGGGGTGGGACCCGCCTTCCGCCCTCTCTCCGGACCCGATCGTCGAGCGTGTCTCCGAACGGGGGAGCGACCCGGGAGCCGTCCACCCGGTCCACCCGCGGGCGACGCCGACGCTCGCGGGATACGAGGTCACGGCCAGTCGCAGACACTCGTCGTTTAGTTCAGTTAGTCGTCGCAGACGTGATTTCGATAGTCCTACGCTCCAGTGAAATTCGGGGGACCGGAACGAGCAGAGACGGCAGTAGCCGGACGAGTAGCTACGGGACTATCGATCGGGGGATCGTTCACCTCCAACGCGTGGTAGCGAACACACTCGGCGTTCGTCTCGGCCGTCACGGACGCACGTTTCTTTCCGCGGGCGAAACGTTGAGGTTTCCGGTACTGAATCCTCGTACGAGCTCCCCATGTCCACGCCGCACGCCGACGACTTCGACCCGCTGGAGACCACTGTCGCGGAGATTCACGACGCCATGGCGGCCGGCCGCGTCACCAGCGAGGCGCTGGTCGACCGCTACCTCGCTCGAATCGACGCGTACGACCCCGAGTTGAACGCGGTGCTCGTGGCCGACGAGACCGCCCGCGAACGCGCCCGCGACCTCGACGAGCGGTTCGAGACCGAGGGGCTCACCGGGCCGCTCCACGGCGTGCCCGTCCTTCTCAAGGACAACCACGACACCCGCGACCTGCCGACCACCGCGGGGTCGGTCGCGCTCGCCGACTCCCGGCCGCCGCGCGATGCGTTCGTGGTCGAACGGCTCCGGGCGGCCGGCGCGGTCGTCCTCGGCAAAACCAACCTCCAAGAACTGTCGTTCGGCGTCGACACGGTCAGTTCGCTCGGGGGTGCGACCCGGAACGCGTACGACCTCGACCGCCGACCCGCGGGGTCGAGCGGCGGGACCGCGGCCGCGGTCGCCGCCAACCTCGCCGCGGTCGGCACCGGCTCGGACACCTGTTCGTCGGTGCGCTCGCCGCCCGCGTTCAACGACTGCGTGGGCGTCCGCCCCACCCGGGGGCTGGTGAGCCGGACCGGCATCGTCCCGCTGAGCGGCACCCAAGACACCGCGGGACCCATCGCTCGGACCGTCGGCGACGCCGCGCGCGTCCTCGACGCGATGGCGGGGTACGACCCCGCGGACCCGGTGACCGCCCGCGGCGTCGGCCGCGTCCCCGACGACGGCTACGCCGCCCACCTCGACCCCGACGGGCTGGCGGGCGCGCGAGTCGGCGTCGTCCGGTCGCTGTTCGGGCGCCGCGACGACGACGGGACGACCGGGACCGACGCCGCGGCCGTGACCCGCGTGGTGGACGACGCGCTCGCGGAGATGGCGGACGCGGGCGCGACCGTGGTCGACCCGGTCGACCCGGTCGACCTCGGCCGGCTAGAGAGCGCGCGCGTCCTCGGATTCGAGTTCGCGCGCGACTTCGACCGCTACCTCGCCGAACTCGGCGACGCCGCCCCCCACGACTCGCTCGCCGCCGTCTACGCCACCGGCGAACTGGAGCCCTCGGTCGCCGAGCGGTTCGAGGGGGCGGATATCCTCGACGTCGACGCCGAGGCGCTCGACTCGAACCCGGCGTACCTCAGACGCCTCCGGCGGCGCGAGGAGTTGCGCGAGGAGGTGCTCGCCGCGATGGCCGACGACGACCTCGACGCGTTGGTCTACCCGCCCTCGCGGGTGCCGCCGGTCGCGCTCCCCGACCACCAGCCGTTCGCGGAGATGAACTGCGAACTCGCCGCCCACACCGGCCTGCCCGCCATCGTGCTCCCCGCGGGATTCACCGACGACGGGCTCCCGGTCGGGGTGGAGCTACTCGGTCGAGCGTTCGCGGAGCCGCGGCTGTTCGAGTTGGGTGCCGGCTTCGAGTCCGCGACAGCACACCGCCGGCCGCCCGAGCGGTTCGGACGGCTGGCGGAGTGCCCCGACTCCGCGTGAGGAGTCACGGACGGTCCGCCCTCGCGGCCGGATGGCGACCCGCGACCCCGGCGGGACGGACCGGGGCGACCTCGCGCGACCGCCGCGGCGGCAGCCTCCCGTGTCGGCCGTGGGGACGGGGGCGCCGCCGCCGTGGAAGCGGCGCGACTCGGTGGACCGCCCGCCACACCTACGGCTCCCGTTCCGACCGCGACGCGTCGCGGTCGGCGGGCGTGCTCACCGTCATCACCGGGGCCGGCGAGTCCCGAACCACCCCTTCGGCGACGCTGCCGGTCAGGTAGCGCTCCAGCCCGGTCCGGCCGTGCGTGCCCATCACGACGAGGTCGACGGCGTGGTCGGTCGCGTAGTCGACGATCCGCTCGTCGGGGTCGCCCTCCAGTACGTCGACCACGAGTTCGACGCCCGCGTCGGCGGCGCGGCTCCGGATCGCGTCGAGCGCTTCGCGACTCCGCGCCTCGCCGAGTTCCTCGAGGACGTCGCGGACCTCGACTTTCGAGACCGCCAGCGCGCTCGTTCCCGTGTCGATGACGAACACCGCGTGCAGCGTCGCGCCGTACGTCGCCGCGAGGTCGAGCGCGTGGGCGGCCGCGGCCGCCGCGTGGTCGCCGCCGTCCGTCGGGAGGAGGATCCGGTCGTACATCTCAGAGCACCCCGAATCCGAACTGGGCGTACGGCCAGAAGTAGTACACGGCGACCCCGACGACGACCCCCGGGATCGTGGTGTAGATGGTGGCGACGATGGCGGCCTTCGTATCGATCGCCAACAGCGGGAACAGCGCGTCGCCGTCCTGGCTGATCGCGTTCGCCACCAGCGCCGAGAAGGGGACCGCCTCCTCGAGCGCGTACAGTTGCGCGAACACGATGTGGGCCGCACAGCCGGGGATCAGCCCGAGCGTCGCACCCGCGATGGGCGCCCACACGCCGGCCGCGTTCGCGAGCGCGGCGATGTCGAACCCGAAGACGAGGAGACCGTACTCGTAGAGGAGGTAGCCGGCGATGACCCACACCGTGACCATCGCGGTCTCCGTGGCGGCGTGCTGGAACGTCTTGTAGACGCTGCCGAACGAGTCCGGCAGGCGGCCGGTCTCCCCCTCGCCGATGTAGTGGCGGCCGACGAAGTAGAGGTAAAACGACAGCGTGGTGCCGACGAGACCCGCGACCGTGAACAGCCCGTCGTACGTGGGGGCGACGACCCACGCGGGTTCCTCCGCGCCCCGGGCGAGGTACAGCACGCCCGCGACCAGCGCGCCCGCGAGGACGACCCACCAGAGGACGTGGACCGCGTGACTGAGACGTTCGAGCAGTCGCGACTCGGGGAGGTAGCCCGGCGTGTCGCCGCCGTGGTCGTGAGCGTGGTCGTCGTCGGGCCGTTCGTAGTCGGGGACGCTCGGTCCCCCCTCGGCGACGCTCGCGGTGGCGAAGCCGCCGTCGGTCATCGGGCGGCTCATCCGGTCGACCGCGTCGTCGACCCAGCCCACGCCGAGTCCGAACAGGTCGATGGCGTAGCCGAACAGCACCGCGGCGACGAACGCCAGCCCGTAGGCGTACAGCGCCGCCTCCGGCGCGAGCGCGAGGATGATGAACGCGGAGTCGCCCGCCGTCGCCGCCAGCGCCGCGACGACGGTGCCGAAGCTCACCGTCCCGCGGATGTACAGCGGCATCGCGACGATGGCGCCGCCACAGCCGGGCGTCAGCCCGAGGAGCGCGCCCGTGAGCGGTTGGGCGCGTTCGTGCTCCTCCAGCCACCCGGTGAGCCGCCCGTCGAACGCGTACTGGACCAGGCTGAACAGGAGGACGGTCGCGCCCACGAACCCCGACACCTGCACGAACCCCTCCCGCCAGGAGCCGATCAGGATGTCGAGGACCTCCTGGACGGTGGGACCGAACGTCCCCGCCGGTAGCTGTAGCGGGGTCACGACGCCACGCCTCCCCGCCGACTGCGACGCGCCGAACCGAGGGACCGCACGGAGCGAAGCCTGCCACTCATTCTCACCCGTGTGTGGTGGCTCGAATTGCATAACAGTTGCTACCGAAGCAAAAATTTAGAGTCTTCTAATTCGGGTCGCGTCGCGGTGGTGTTCGGGTGCGACGGGAGCCGTCGGCTCGGAGCGTGTTTCGCGCGGCTCGGGCCGGATTCGAATCGACTAAAACGTCGTGTGATCGGGTCGAACGGTGGGCGGTACGGTCTCGGCTCCTCACCGTGCGTCGTCTCGGAGCCGAGGGGGGCGGATTCGAACCGCGGTCGTTTCGCTCGCTGGCGCTCGCTCCACTCCCTGCTTCGAATCCGCCACCCCGCCCCGGCGACGCGGCTCGTCGCTACGCTCCTCGCGATGCGTCGCCTCAGAACTGGGTCGGGGCGGATTCGAACCGCCGGCCTGCTCCGTGTGAAGGAGCCGTCATAACCGGACTAGACCACCGACCCGCACAGCGACGTAGCCCGCTCCGAAACTTAACCCTTCCCTTCTCCGAGCCCCGGCCTCAGTACGTCGGCTCCTCCTCGGGTTCGCCGTCGCGCGCGTTCACCAGCCGCGCGGCGGTGAACAGCGCGTCCGAGAGGCGATTCAGGTAGCGGACCGCCTCGCCGTTGACCGGTTCGTCGTCCGCGAGCGCGACCGACCGCCGCTCCGCCCGGCGGACCACCGCGCGCGCGTGGTGGAGTTTCGCCCCGCTGTCGCTCCCCGTCGGGAGGACGAAGCTCCGAAGCGGCTCCAACTCCTCGTCCATCGCGTCGATCCAGCCTTCGAGTTCCTCGACGTGGGCCGCGCGGACGACCGGCGCGTCGTCGGCGTCGGGGTTCGGGTCGGGGTTGGCGAAGTCCGCCTGGACGACGTGGAGGCGGTTCTGCACCTCGCGCAGTCGCTCGTCGACGTCGTTGTACCCCGTGGGTCGGACCGTCCCCACGAGCGCGTTGGCCTCGTCGACGGTGCCGTACGCCTCGATGCGCGGGCTGGTCTTCGACACGCGCGAGGCGTCCCGCAGGTCGGTCTTCCCCTCGTCGCCGCGGCCGGTGTAGATTGGCATCCGACTCAGGCGAGCGTCCGGTCGATGTACTCGAGGATGTTGGCCGACTCGTTCATCGTCACGCCGTGGTCGTCGTCGACGAGGACGGGCACGCCACGCTGGCCGCTCACCCGCTTCACCTCGTTCCGCTCGGAGTGGAGCGGCTCGGTCCACTCAGTCTCGTACTCCAGGTCGTTCTCCTCCAGTGCGTCGTGCACCTTCTCGCACCACGGACAGCCGTCGAGCGCGTACAGCGTCAGCGACATACCCGCCCGTTGTGTCGCCGCGGGCAAGTAGCTTCGCCCCTCCGCGCTCCGACCGACCGACGGCGACCCGACCCGCGACCGCGAGCCGCTCCGATTATCAATCCCGGCGACCCACGCGGATGATTTATCTACGGGAAGACGAACTCTCCGGTAGATGTCATCAGACCGTCGAGGGGGGGCGGCGGCGACGATCCCGGAGGCCGACGAACTGCGCGACCGCGACCTGCCGCGGTCGGTCGAACGACTCGTCGATATCTACGACGACGCGCTGGGGTGTCGCGACCGCTACATCTGGGGGTGGCTGGACGCGACGCTGCCGACGTTCGGACTCGACTGCGTCCCGCCGGACCGCCGCGAACTCACGAACGAGGGGCGACTCCTCGTCTCGCTGTACGTCACCATACTGAACGACCTGTCGGATCGCAGGGACGACCACACCGCCTTCGAGGCGGCGGCGCGCGTCCCGGCGGACGGCCGACCCGAGACGGGGAGCGACGCCGACGACCCGGCCGTCCGACTCGCGGCCGCGGCGTGGGAGACGCTCCTCACGCGACTCAGCGACGCCCCGCGGTTCGAGGCGTACCGGGAGACGCTCGAAGCGAACCTAGCCGCGACCGCGGACGCACAGCGGCACACCGCCCGCACCGCCGACGACCCGACGCACGCGGACTACGAGGAGTGTCTGGCCGAACAGTCGCCGACGATGTGCATGGACGCGCTGGCGACGGTCGACCTGATCTGTTCGCCCGGCTTCGACCCCGCGGACGAACCCGCGGTCCGCGAGGCGGTTCGCGCCGTCGAACCGCTCGGCCGGATCGGTAACTGGCTGACGACGTGGGAGCGCGAACTCGCGGAGGGTGACCTCGCCAACGGCGTCGTCGTCCGGGCGGTCGAGTCGGGCGCCGTCTCGCCCGCGCAGGTGGAGCGCGCGCGGACCGACCCGGAGTTCCGCCCGACGTTCCGCGACCTGGTCCACGGGTCGGGGGTCGAACGCGCCATCGGCCGCGACTGGCGCCGCCGGTTCCGCCGCGCGAACGAGACCGACTGGGACGCCGACTCGGTCGACCTCGACACCTACGTGGCAGCGATGGACACCGTTCGGACGCACCACGACGCGAGCCACGGCTACAAGTAGCGCGGCGATCCGCACCACGTCCTCATTTATGATACTTTGAGGGTGAGTGTTTAGACGCTCGGCCGACTCGATCGGTCGAATGAACGGGACAGCGCCGGAGGACGCGGGGATCACCGAACGGGAGCGACGGACGGTCGACGGCGGTGCACTGGCGGCGTCGATCGGGCTCGACGACGCTGAGATCGCCTGGCGCAAGCGGTTCACCGGGTTCGACCGCGAGGACGCGCGGCGGCTCGGGTCGATGGACGACCTGTTCGAACGGATCTCGGACGGACTGGTCGAGGACTTCTACGACACCATCCACGCACACGACGAGACCACCGCGATCCTCGGGCGGTCGGACAAGCCGATGGCCGCGCTGAAGCGGTCGCAGGCCGCCTACCTCCGCGACCTCGGGAACGGGACGTACGACCGGGACTACTTCGAGCGGCGCGCGCGGATCGGAAAGATCCACGACATGCTCGACTTGGGACCGAAGATCTACCTCGGCGCGTACGCGGTCTACTACGAGGGGATCGTCGAGGCCATCGCCGACGACGTGAAGGCGGAGTACGACGACGAGGAGGCGAGCGAGGGGAGCCAGGAGGCGGTTGCGGCCGCGGTCGACGACGTGGTCGAGCGGACGATGTCGGTGCTCCGTCTGCTCAACCTCGACCAGCAGGTGGCGATGGACACGTACATCGAGTCGTACAGCGCGCGCGAGGAGGAGTACGAACGCCAGCAGCGCGTCGTCTCCGAGGTTCACGACACCGTCGACGACCTCCAGACGCAGGCGGCCGAGGTGGCCGAGAGCACCGACCACATCAGCGACATCGCGCGCGAACAGGCCGAAGGCGCCCGCGAGGCGGCCGACGAGGCGGCCACCATGTCCGCGAGCGTCGAGGAGGTGGCCGCCACGGCCGAGCAGGTGGCGTCGACCAGCGCCGCCGCCGAGGACCTCGCCGAGGAGGGCCAGGCGTCGGCGGTCGACGCGATCGACGTGATGGAGGAGGTGGGCGACGCGGCCGACACCGTCGCCACGGACGTCGACCGCCTCCGCGAACGGGTGGGCGAGATCGACGAGATCGTCGACGTGATAGAGCGGATCGCCGACCAGACCAACCTGCTCGCGCTCAACGCCAACATCGAGGCGGCGCGAGCGGGCGAGGCCGGCGAGGGGTTCGCCGTCGTCGCCGAGGAGGTGAAGAAACTCGCCGAGGACTCACAGCGACAGGTGAGCGAGGTCGAGCACACCATCGAGGAGATCCGAACCGACACCCGCGAGACGGTCGAGAGCCTCGACCGGACGCGCGAGCGGATCGACGACGGCGTCGACCGGGTCGACACCACGATGGAGAAACTCGACGGGATCGTCGACCTCGTCGCCGAGACCGCCGACGGGATCGAGGAGGTGTCGGCCGCCGCCGGCGACCAGGCGTCGACCACCGCCGAGATCACCTCGATGGTCGAGGCGGTCTCGGAGCGCGCCGACGGGATCGGCGCGGAAACCGAGGCCGTCGCCGCCGCCAACCGGGAGCAGGCCGACGCGGTCGAGGGGATCGGCGACACCGTCGGGAGCCTGCTCGACGCGGACGACGCGGGCGACACGGACGATGCGAGCGACGCGGACGCCCGGAGCGCCGGCGGTCGCGCGCCCGCTGCCACCGACGGCGGGGTCGGCGACCGCTCGGCCCGGTAGGCGCGGACGGGCGGGCCGAACGGACGGGGGAGCCGGACCGTCCGCGACCGCGGCTACTCGGCGCGGTGCCGCTCGAACGCCTCCCGGAGGCCGTCGTCAAGCGGGGTCGGCCGGCCGTCGTCGTCGAGTGCGACCTGGACCGACTCGGCGGTGGCGACCCGCTCGCCGCCCGCGCGGAGGTCGTAGGCGAACGTCACGCTGGAACTGCCGACGTCGGTCACGTCGAGCGAGACGGTCACGTCGTCGAGCGAGTCGACCGGCCGCTCGAACTCGATGGAGAGCGACGCGAGCACCGCCCGCGACTCCTCAAGCTTCCGTCCCACCTCCTCGCGGAAGAAGTCGATCCGCGCCTGTTCGACGTACGTCGCGTACACCGCGTTGTTCACGTGCCCCATCGTATCGAGGTCGCGGTACCGGGGTCGAACGGTCGTCTCGAACGTCACGTCCGCCCCTCGTCGGCGGGGGGTTTTGCTGTACCGCTCCGTCCGCGCGCTCGCGCCACCCCGAGCGCCCGCCGGCCCGCGACCGCCGAGAGGTACAGCGCGGTCACGCCGACGCCGACGACGAGCGCGTCCGCGGGCGTCGAGAGGAGGCCGAGCGCGACGATGAGCGTCGTCGCGCACGCTGGCGTGTGACGCACGCGAGCGGCCGCCGTTCCGGCGGTCGTGAGTCCGACCGCACACACCGCGCTGACCGCGAGCCGCGCGGCCGCAGGGTCGGCCGGCGGGTGGGCCGCGAGCGCGAACGCGCCGCCCGCGAGCGCGTGATACGAGACGAGTCCCGCGACCACCCCCACCGCGTGGCCGCCGAGCACCCGGCTGGCGGTGGTCGACTCCGCGTCGGTCGCGAGGACGTACGCCGACGGACCGAGACTGGGGAACACTAGCGGGCGACCGGTGACCCACGCGAGCGCCCCCGCGACCGCGAGGAGCGCGCCGGCTCCGACCGACTCGACGGCGATACGGCGGCCGCTCGACACGCCGACGGGTCGGCCCGCCCGGGTCAAGAGCGCGTCGGTCCGGCGACGGCCCGGTCACCGCCGCCGCGACCGGGCCGAGTTGGGACCGCCGAACGCGAGAGACCGGGGTGAACCGGAGTGTTGAAACCCCGCGCGACCGCACGCGGTGGTATGAGCCTCGAGATGGAACACGACTGTCCCGTCTGCGGCGGCGAGGAGACGTTCTGGCGGAGCGCCAGCATGGAACTCCACCTCGGCGAGAAGTCCAAGTGGCGGTGTGCGGAGTGCGACTACGGCTTCATCCTGATCGACGACGGCGCCGACATCGACTCGTCGCGCGCGGACGCCTGAGCCGGCGCCGGGGCGCTCGGCCGTCACCGTCCGCGACCCGACCCGCTCTCGACCCGGCGAGCCGTCGGGCCGGCGCGCGAACGGCCGTCACATATTACGTCAGCTAGACACAACTACCGGTCACACCATGCCCGACAACCCCCAGAAGCAGCCGAGCGACGAAGTCGACGAGAACCAGATCCAGCAGTCGAAGACCGAGGGCGAGGCGTACCAGACCTCGGTGTCGTACATGGCGAACACCGTCGCCCACGACGGCGGCAAGAAGCAGGCGGGCGAGTACGTCGTCGGCTACGCCCAAGAGGAGGCCGAAGGAATGTACGAACTCGTCGACGAGGGCGAGTTCGAGTTCGTCGAACCCGACGACGAGAACTGCCACCTGGAGGTCGTCGTCGCCGACGCCGGCGACAAGCGGTTCGTCCCGGACTGCGGCGTGAGCGCGACGCTCGAACGCGACGGCGAGGAGCACGGCCCGTTCGACCTCCAGTTCCTCTGGCACCCCGGCGTCTACCACTACGGGTCGAACGTCGAACTGCCCGACAGCGGCGAGTACGACCTGCACGTCACGGTCGAACCGCCGACGTTCATGCGCCACGACGAGCAGAACGGCGACCGCTACGGCGAGACGGTCGAGGTCACGTTCGAGTCGGTCGACGTCGAGACCGGTCAGGGCTGACGACGGCACGGCTGTTCCGGGCGTCGCGCCCCCGACGGCGGGGACGCGCGTCGCGACGCCGAACCAGCGGACCGAAACGCCCGTAGTGGCGGAGGACGACCCTCCGCGCATGGCCCGTCAGATCCTCGTTCCGTTGGACGACTCCGACCAGTCGACAGCCGCGCTCGAACACGCCCTCGACGTCTACCCGGACGCGGATTTCGTCCTCCTCCACGTCGTCAACCCCGAGCGGTGGATCTCCGCGGGCGACGAGGAGGAGGGCGACGTCTACTACTCCTCGGAGTTGGAGGAGACGGTCAAGCAGGCGGCCGACGACATGCTGACGGAGACGGCCGACTCCGTCCGCGAGATGGGCGTGGAGGTCGAGGCGGTCCAGGTGCTCGGCCAGCCCGCGACCGGGATACTGGAGTACATCGACGAGAACGACGTCGACGGCGTGGTGATGGGGAGCCGCGGCCGGACGGGGCTCGACCGCCTCCTGCTCGGCAGCGTCGCCGAACGGGTGGTGCGGCGCTCGCCCGTGCCCGTGACCGTGGTCCACTGAGCCGGGCACCGAACGGCGGAACCCGGGCGCCTACTCGTTACTCGTCGGCCGTCGACCCCGCGTCGGCGAGCGCGTGCCACGACAGCCGCGGGTCCCGCGCGGCGCTCGTCTGGTCGATGCGGCGCGCGGCCGTCTTCCGCGGCGCGTCCGCCAGCGCCCCCTCGGAGTCGGCCGCGGCGGCGTTGAACGCGGCCGCCAGGTCGTCGAGCGAGGCGCGGCTCTCCGCCTCCGTCGGCTCCGTCAACATCGCCTCGGGCACCATCTCGGGCCACTTGGTCGTCGGCGGGTGGACGCCGTAGTCGAGCATCGCCTTCGCCACGTCCGCGGCGTCGCGGTCGCCCGCGGTCGCCGCGAACTCGTGGTGGAACGGCCCGTACGGCACGTCGAACGCCACCCGCTCGGCCAGGTAGTTGGCGTTGAGCACCGCCTTCGCGCTGGCGTCGAGCAACCCCTCGTCGCCGAGGCGGTGGATGTACGCGTACGCCTTCACGAGCACCAGCCAGTTGCCCGCGAAGCCGTGGACCTTCCCGATGCTGCGGGCGGGGTCGAACAGTTCGTAGTCGCCGTCGTCGGCTTCTCGCACACGCGGCCGCGGGAGGAACTCGGCCAACTCCGAGACGACGCCGACCGGTCCCGCGCCGGGACCGCCGCCGCCGTGGGGCGTCGCGAACGTCTTGTGGACGTTGTAGTGCATGATGTCGAACCCCATGTCGCCCGGCCGGGCGCGCCCCAGCAAGGCGTTGAGGTTCGCGCCGTCGTAGTAGAGCAGGCCGCCCGCCCGGTGGACGATATCCGCTATCTCCACGATGTCGCGCTCGAACAGCCCCACCGTGTTGGGGTTGGTGAGCATCAGCGCCGCGGTGTCGTCCGAAACCGCCGCCTCCAGCGCCTCCACGTCGACGCGGCCGTCCTCGCCGGAGGGGAGTTCGACCACGTCGTACCCCGCCATCGCGGCGGTGGCGAAGTTGGTGCCGTGCGCCGACGCCGGGACGATCACCTCCGAGCGGTCGTTGCCGTTGCGCTCGTGGTACGCCTTCGCGACGGTGATGCCGGTGAACTCGCCGGCCGCGCCCGCCGGCGGCTGGAGCGTCACGGCGTCCATCCCGCCGATGTCCGCGAGGTACTCCTGGAGGCCGTAGAGGAGTTCGAGCGTCCCCTGGACCGTCTCGGGGTCGCGGTCGGGGTGGACCGCGGCGTTCGGGTCGGCGGCGACCGTCTCGGTGAACGTGGGGTTGTACTTCATCGTACACGACCCCAGCGGGTACGGCCCGGAGTCGACGCTCCAGTTCATCTGCGACAGCCGGGTGTAGTGGCGCGCGAGTTCCGGCTCCGACGGCGCCGGGAGTTCCAGCGAGTCGCGCGTCAACTCGTCGGGGAGCGCGGACCCCTCGCCGGGGTCCACCTCGGCCGCCCGCTTCTCCGACAGCAGCGGCTCGTTCCGCTCGTCGTCGCCGTACCGCGCCTGGTCGTAGTTCACGCGAGACACCCCCGTGTCGAGCGTGAAGTAGACCGGACCGCGGTCCGGACGTGGTTCACGCGAGCCACCTCCGTGTCGAGCGTGAAGGAGACCGGATCACGGTCCGGGCGTGGTTCACGCGAGCCACCCCCGTGTCGAGCGTGCGCGCCGAACGCGGTTCGGCGACGGTCATGCGGCCCCCTCGAACGCGTCGACGAACTCGTCGGTCTCCCCGGCGTTGAGGTCGGTCACGCACACCTGTAGCCGGTGGTCGTCGAGCGTGTGGACCGCGAACCCCCGACCCCGGAGGTCGTCGGCGACCGCGGGCGCGGGCCGGTCGGTCCGGACGACGAACTCGCGGAAGTGGTGGCGGTCGGCGAGCGGCGCCGTCACGCCGCCGATGTCGTCGAGGTCCGCGGCCAACTCGCGGGCGTTCCGGACGCAGTCCTCCGCGAGGTCCGCCAGCCCGCGGGGGCCGAGCCACGCGAGGTGCATCGCGACCCGGAGCGCGACCCACGCCTGGTTGGTGCAGATGTTGCTGGTCGCCCGCTCCTTCCGGATGTGCTGTTCGCGCGTCTGGAGCGTGAGCGTGAACGCCCGGCGGCCGTCGGCGTCCTCGCTCGCGCCGACCAGCCGCCCGGGCACCTGCCGGAGGTACGACTCCCGGCAGGCGAACAGGCCGACGCCCATCCCGTAGCTCGTCGGCAGCCCGAGCGACCCCGCCTCGCCGACCACCACGTCCGCGCCGACGGCCGCCGGCTCCCGGAGGAGGCCGAGCGCGACCGGGTCGGTGCCGAGACAGAACAGCGCGTCGTGGTCGGCCGCCAGGTCGCCGACCGCGTCGAGCGACTCCTCGATGGCGCCGGTGACGGTGGGGTTCTCGGCGTAGACGAGACAGACGTCGCCGTCGAGACGCTCGGAGAGCGCGTCCACGTCGACGTTGGCGTCGTCGTACGGGTACGTCTCGACCGTCAGACCGGCGCCGTCGACGTAGTTGTCGAGCGTGCCGCGCTTGCCGTCGCGCAGGTCCTCGGGCACCAACAGCGTCGACCCGGTTGTCTCGCGGACCCGGTCGGCGAGCAGCGCCGCCTCCGCCAGCCCGGTCGCGGCGTCGTACATCGAGCAGTTGGCGACCGGCAGCCCCGTCAGGTCCACCAGCATCGACTGGTACTCGAACAGCGCCTGGAGGAACCCCTGGGTGATCTCGGGCTGATACTGGGTGTAGCTGGTGAGGAACTCCGAGCGCGACGAGAGGTCGTCGACGACCGCCGGCACGTAGTGGCCGTAGTGGCCGCGGCCGAGGAACTCGGTCAGGTCGTCGTTCCGGCCGAGCGTGTCCGCGAGGTCGGTCACGACGGTTCGCTCGTCGCGCGTCGGGATCCCGAACTCGCCGTCGAACGCCACCTCGTCGGGGACGTCGAACAGGTCCGCCTCGGTTTCGGCCCCCACGACGTCGAGCATCGCCGCCGTCTCGGCGGGCGTGTGCGGGGCGAACGGCGACCCGTCGTCCCGCCGGCTCATCGTCCCCCTCGTCGTCCACGTCCGTGCGGTCCGACCCCCGAATCGCGTCCACGTCTGTCCATAGGTGTGCCTACCGCGGCGCGACCAAGAGTCGTTCGCTCCCGGACCGACCGGCCGGTGGTCGGGCCGGGCGTCCCGCAGGGCGGCCCGTCCGACCCGCGGTTCGACGGAGGGGAGGGTCGTATCGAACTTGAATATATAGACTATGAGAAGAATACACGTTTGCCGGTTGGCGTCTACCACGAGCCGACTATGGGCGTACAGGACCTCACCTCGTAGAGGTCGACGGCGTCGGCGAGAACGGTTCCCCGGCGAACCGAACGGGGACGGACGACGGCTAGACTGCACCGACAGATACGTTCTGTATCATATGTAGTGTTTTGATAGGTGCGCTTGACGAACACCGCGTAGAGCGGAACGGTGTCCGCGGCACGTCCGAGGCGGGAACGGCGGAGATCCGACCCCGGCAATCGGCTCCCACTCGTTCGATCAACGGCTTTGAAGGCACGTACGGGTCGCCATACCCCCGATTCGGGAGCGGCGACGGCGCCCGCGGAACCGCCGGGACCGGAACGCCGACGGCGGGAGCCTCGACGGCGCCGAAACTGCCGTTCGGCGCCCGAGACGCCACCTCACGGCCGCGTAGGCGTGGACCGGAGGCGACCCGGGCGGTCGTCCGGAACCCGCCTCTCCCCGGACCGCCGGGGGCCGGCACTCCCCGGATGTGGGCGAGCGATGCTGTGATCTCGGAGTATAAGATATCTGTGTTCTTCTTCGAGTAGTATCGTATCAGTTACGTCGGCTGGATGGGGTTGTGTCGAGAGCGACCCGAGCCACCGGTCGGGAGTCGCCGCGCGGACGCCGCCGCCGCGCACAGGGGGCGGTCGCTCGCGTCCGCCTCATCCACCTTTATCCTCCCCGGGCGTGAGGGGGACGTATGGCGCGAATCGCTCTCACCGGCGCCGCCGGAAGCGTCGGCTCCGCCGCCCTGTCCGGACTCGAAGCGCACGACGTGACCCCGATCACCCACCGCGACCGCGACGGACTCGACAGCGTCGTCCTCGACGTCGAGGACCGCGACGCCCTCGGCGACGCGTTCGAGGGACACGACGCCGTGGTCCACCTCGCGGGCAACCCCTCGCCGGAGGCCGACTGGGAGAGCGTCCTCCCGGTCAACGTCGACGGGACGTACAACGTCTACGAGGCGGCGCTCGAAAACGACGTCGACCGGGTCGTGTTCGCGAGCACCAACCACGTCCACCAGATGTACAACGTCGGCGAGGTCGACCGCCCGGAGACGCTCAGCGAGGACGCCGACACCGTCCGCCCGGACGCTCCCCACCGTCCCGACTCCTACTACGGCGTGAGCAAGGTGGCGGGGGAGGCGCTCGGCAACTACTACGCGACCCGCCACGGGATGGAGGTGGTCAACCTCCGCATCGGCTGGCTCCTGACCGAGGATGAACTCCGCGACAGACAGGACGACGACGACGAGGCGTTCGCCCGCTACGCCCGCGCGATGTGGCTCAGCCCCGAGGACTGCCGGTCGGGCGTCCGGCGGTCGGTGGAGGCGACGCTCGACACCAACCCGCTCGCGGTCAACCTGATCTCCGCCAACGACGACCGCTACCTGTCGTTGACGGAGACCCAGCGGGAACTCGGCTACGCCCCGCGGGGCAACTCCGCGACCGTCGTGGAGTAGCGGACGGTCCCTCGTCGCGGGTGTCGGCCGCCGACCGCACTCGATCGCACCGCCCACCGCCTCCGACCGCGACGCCGACCCGAATCGACGGTAACCCGCGGGACGCGGGTACGGCAAGAGCTATTTTCTGACGTGGAGAACGAATCGGCAGTAAGCCCATGTCCGACGGAAGCGAACTCGACGACGACGCGCGGGAGTATCACCGGGCCGACCCGCCCGGGAAGATAGAGATATCGACGACGAAGCCCACGAACAGCCAGGCCGACCTGTCGTTGGCGTACTCGCCGGGGGTGGCGGCGCCGTGTCGCGACATCGCGGCCGACACCGAGCGGGCGTACGAGTACACGGCCAAGGGGAACCTCGTGGGCGTGGTCTCGGACGGGTCGGCCGTGCTCGGTCTCGGCGACATCGGTCCGACCGCGTCGAAGCCGGTGATGGAGGGGAAGGGCGTCCTGTTCAAGCGGTTCGCCGACATCGACGTGTTCGACCTCGAACTCGACGCCGACGACGTCGACGGGTTCGTCTCCGCGGTCGCCGCGATGGAACCGGGGTTCGGGGGGATCAACCTGGAGGACATCGGCGCGCCCGAGTGTTTCGAGATCGAATCGCGGCTCGGCGAGGAGATGGACGTCCCCGTCTTCCACGACGACCAACACGGCACCGCGATCATCTCCGGCGCCGCCCTCCTGAACGCCCTCGACATCGCCGACAAGGCGATCGACGACATCGAGGTGGCGTTCTCGGGGGCGGGCGCGGCCGCGACGGCGACCGCGGAGTTCTACGTCTCGATGGGGGTCGACCCCGCGAACGTCACCATGGCCGACATCGACGGCGTGCTCTCGGCGGACCGGGACGACCTGACCGACCGCACGGAACCGTTCGCCGCGGGGGTCGAACCCGGCGACCTGGCCGACGCGGTCGACGGCGCCGACGTGCTGGTGGGGCTGTCGGTCGGCGGCGTCGTCAGCCCGGAGATGGTGCGGTCGATGGCCGACGACCCCGTCATCTTCGCGATGGCGAACCCCGACCCCGAGATCGGCTACGAGGAGGCCAAAAACGCCCGCGACGACACGGTGATCATGGCCACGGGCCGGTCGGACTACCCCAACCAGGTGAACAACGTCCTCGGCTTCCCGTTCATCTTCCGGGGCGCACTCGACGTGCGCGCGACCGACATCAACGAGGAGATGAAACGCGCCGCCGCCGAAGCGCTCGCCGACCTCGCCCGACAGGACGTCCCCGACGCCGTCGTCAAAGCGTACGGCGACCAACCGCTGCGGTTCGGCCCGGAGTACGTCATCCCGAAACCGCTCGACCCCCGCGTCCTCTTCGAGGTAGCGCCCGCCGTCGCCGAGGCGGCGATGGAGACGGGCGTCGCCCGGACCGAACTCGACCCCGACGAGTACGCCGACGACCTCCGCGCGCGGCTGGGGACCTCGCGGGCGATGATGCAGATCGTCCACCGGAAGGCGTCCCGCGAGCCGAAACGGCTGGCGTTCGCCGAGGGGACCAACGAGAAGGTGGTCCGCGCCGCCTACCGGGTCCACGACGAGGGGCTGGCCGAACCGGTGCTGGTCGGCGACCCCGACGAGGTGCGCGCGCGGGTCGACGCGCTCGGACTCGGCTTCGACCCCGACGTGGCGGACCCGAAGGGACCGCGCTCGGCGGCGTACGCCGACCGGCTGTACGACGAGCGCAAGCGGAAGGGCGTCACCCGGTCGGAGGCGGCCGAACTGGTCGAGACCGACCGCGACTACTTCGCGAGCACGATGGTCGACGCGGGCGACGCCGACGCGATGCTCACCGGTCTGACGCGCAACTACGCGTCGGCGCTCCACGCGCCGCTGGAGGTGATCGGAACCGCCCCCGGCGTCGACTACATCGCCGGCGTGTACATGCTCGCGTTCGACGACCGCGTCGTGTTCTGTGCGGACACCACGGTCAATCTCGACCCCGACGCGGCCGTCCTCGCGGAGGTGACGAAACGGACCGCGGCGCTCGCGCGCCGGTTCGACGTCGACCCGCGGGCGGCGCTGCTGTCGTACTCCAACTTCGGGTCGGTCGACAACGAGGGGACCGCCAAACCCCGGGAGGCGGTCGAGCGCCTCCACGCCGACCCCGAGGTGGAGTTCCCGGTCGACGGGGAGATGCAGGCGGACACCGCCGTCGTCGAGTCGATGTTCGACGGGACCTACGACTTCTGCGACCTCGACGGGCCGGCGAACGTGCTGGTGTTCCCGAACCTGGAGGCGGGGAACATCGCGTACAAACTCCTCCACCGCCTCGGCGGCGCCGACGTGGTCGGACCCGTCCTCACGGGGATGGACGCGCCCGTCCACGTGCTCCAGCGGGGCGACGAGGTGCGCGACATCGTCAACCTCGCGAGCATCGCCGTCGCGGAGGCGCAGACGCCGGACCCGCTGTAGACGGCGGGCGGCGTCGCGGTTCGGGCGCCGACGCCGGCGTGACCAGTCGCGTCCCCGCACGGTCCGCGTCCGCCTCACTCGGGGCAGTCGGCGGTGACCCGGACCAGCGAGTACGGCGGGAGCGACACCGTGAGCCGACCCTCGTCGTCGACCACGGCGCGGTTGGTCGTCGGGGTGACGCGCTCGGGCTCCTCGAACGTGTTCCGCTCGTACATCGTGTCGGCGGCGAGGCGGTCGACGGTCACGCAGTCGACGTCGGCCAGCAGGTCGCCCGCCTCGACGGTCACCTCGATGGCGTCCGCGCCGGCGTCACAGTGGACCAGCATCACCGCGAGGTCGCCCGCGGCGGCGTCGACCACCGCCATCGCGTCGACCGCGGGCGCGTCGGTGACCGGGTCGAGTTCGCCGAACAGGTCGTTCGTCTCCGAGCCGAACCGGGTGTCCGTCGAGAACGTCGGACAGGCGAGGTCGACGCCGACGGGCGTCCCGCCCGCCAGCCCCGCGCCCAACTGCTGGCCGTAGTAGCACGGGTCGACCCACACCTTCCCGCGGGACTTCCGGAGGCCGCCGCCGTGGTTCCCCACGCCCGAGTGGGTCACCATCTCGACGCCCTCCGTCCGGATGCACTCGTGGACGACCGTGGCGTCGAACACCGCCTCGGTGATGCTCTCGTTCGTCGGGAGCGTCTCCCGTTCCAGCGGGGGGTCGGCCGTCCCGTCTCGGTCGGTCGCGTCCGCGTCGCTTCCGTCGTCCGCCCCGTCCGCGTCGCCCTCCTCGGCCTCATCGAACCGCGTGAACAGTTGGAGTTCGGTTATCGCCTGTCGCACGCCCGGGACGCCGGCGGCCGCCAGGTCGGCCGCCACCTCGCGGTACTGCTCGCCCAGTTTCCGGGCGAACCCCGAGTGGGCGTTGAACAGTTCGACCGGGTCGGTGTCGACGTCGGCGTGACACTCCACGAGCACGTGGTCGGTGAGCCAGTCGCCGTCGTCGAGGGTCTCCACCAACGGCTGGTTCCAGTCGGTCAGCCGGTTGCCGCACGCGAACACCTCGATGTCGGGGTCGACCGCCTCCATCGCCGCCTCGTACCGTCTGAACCGGTCGGCGTAGCCGTCGGGCGTCGTCCACGTCTTCTGCCACTCGCCGTACAGTTCGTTGCCGATCTCCCAGTAGTCGACGCCGTACGGCTCCGGGTGGCCGTGTTCGGCGCGGAGCGCGCCCATCTCGGTGTCCGTCGACCCGTTGCAGTACTCCACCCACCGCGCGGCCTCCGCGGCGGTGCCGTCGCCGCCGTTGACGCATATCATCGGCTCACAGCCCACCCGCTCGCAGAACCGCACGAACTCGTCGGTGCCGAACAGGTTGGTCTCGACGGCGTCCCACGCGGGGTTCGGCTTCGTCGGCCGCGCTTCGACCGGGCCGACGCCGTCGCGCCAGTGGTAGCCCGACGCGAAGTTGCCGCCCGGCCACCGCAGCACCGACAGGTCCATCTCGGCGAGCGTGTCCGCCACCTCGGGGTCGGTCGTCCCGTGGTGGTCGTCGGGGTGGAGCAGCACCCGGTCGACCACCAGGTTGGCGTCGGCGGCGACGGTGAGGCTGAACCCGAACGGCCGTCCCTCCTCGCTCGCGTCGGCCGCCTCGGCGGGCAAGTCGAGCGAGAAGTCGACCGTCTCGTACGCCTCGCTCGCCGCCACCTCGGCGGTCGCCAGCGGGTCGCCGAACTCGCCGTCGTCGACGGGGTGGAGCGCGAGGCGAACCGACGCGGGGGCGGTCGCGGCGGCCGCGCGGAGCGTCACGCGCCCCTCGAACCCGCGGGTCCGGCCGACGGGGAGGTGACACCACTGCGCGAGGCCCGCGCGCGCGCCGTCGCCGTCCGGGTCGCCTCCGCCGTCGACTTCGACTCGCTGGGCGCGGTCGCCCGCGGTCCCCACGTCGGGGCTGGTCCGGACCCGGTCCTCGTCACCGCCGTCGTCGTCACCGCCGGTCTCGGCGTACGGGAACCACCACAGCGCCGCCCCGTCGCGGTACGCGCTCACGAGACGGTCGGCGCCGGGGACGCCGTGGGTGTCGGCGTACGTCTCGACCCGGTCGGCTATCTCGTCGGGGTCGGAGACGCCGCCGCGGCCGCCGTCGACGTCGTACTCGTACTCCTGGAACTTCCAGGCCGCGAGCGTCGGGTTGAACAGACAGCCCGCTTCGAGCACGTTCGAGACGTTCCACGACGAGTAGAGGTGTTCGCCGAACTTCCCGTACAGTTCCGGCGCCACCGGGTCGCCCTCCCGCGAGGGGTCGAGTTCGACGGTGGCGCGCGACTCCGCGTCGCTCTCCGCGTGCGTGAGGAGATGTGTCACGGTCGTACCTGTCCATCGACCAGCCCGAGTAAATAGGTTGTGAGCCGCGACCGGGCGGACGGACGACCCGGGCGGGCGAACGCGGCGGCCCGTCGTCCGCCGACGACTACCCGCGGACGAGCACGTCCGGCAGGTCGAGGGCGAACTCGCGGTCGACCGCGTCGTAGGAACTCGTCGGCCACTCCCCGGTGTCGGTGAGCACGTCGACGCCGTCGCCGCCGTCGGTACCGTCCGCGCCCACCAGGACGGTGTCCTCCGACTTCGCCCCCTCGACGGTGGGGTTCCACGCGTACGGCGACGGCGCGGTCACCGGGTCGGCCGCCCCCGGCGTCGCGGTCCACTCGCGCGACTCGAAACCGATCGCGCCGCCCTGGTGGTGGCGTTCGGGCTGGTCGCCCCACCCGACCGCGTCGTAGGCGCCCTCGATGGCGTCGAACACGTCGCCCGCGGTACCGCCCGCCGCGGCCGCCTCGCGGGTCGCGCCGACCGCGGAGGCGGCGACGCGGCTCGCCGCGGCGTGTCGCTCGCCGAGCCACTCGGGCGGGTCGAACGCGACGGTCCGGGTGGCGGCCACGTTCAGCCCCGCCGTCTCCGCGACCACCGTGAGGACCGCGTACGCACCGAGTTCGACCGCCTGGGGCGTGAAGTGACGGTGTCGCTGGGCGCGGTCGCTCCCCCCGACGAGCACGACCGGCGATTCGAGCCCCCGCTCGTGGAGTTCCTCGCGGAGCCGACCCGCCGTCTCGTACTCGGTGTCGGCGGCGGCGACGCTTCGCCCGACCGTCTCGACGGCGTCGGCGGTCGCCTCGCTCGCGGCCGCGAGTCGCTCGCGGTCCCCCGGCGTGAGCGGCAGGCGTAGCGGCGCGAGGTCGGCGACACCGAGACCGGGCACGTCGGCGTCGGCGGCCGCGCCCTCGGCCGCCGCCTCCGCGACCGCCTCGGGGAGCGACCGCTCGTGCCAGGTGTACGTCTCGACGGGGACGCCCTCGGGGAGTTCCTCCTCGCGCATGCGGTCGGCCTCGTTGTTCGGCGCGACGGCGCGGGCCGACTCGCCGTCGTAGCCGAGCGCCGCCACGCCCGTCGGCGTCCCCCGCTCGACTACCGTGTCGGTTCCGCCGGTCAGCCACTTCACGTTGCGCGGCCGGAGCAGCCACAGCTCCGCCGCCCCCGCGTCGTCCAAGTAGCGGTCCAGCCGGTCCAGTTTCTCCGTCTCGAAGGCTGTCACTTCCGGACGGTCGACGCCTCGCGGCTAAACGCTTTCCCACCCCGGCCGCCGCATCCTACTCGGCGCCCGCGACCCCCCTGGCCCCCGCCCTCGCTTCCGGCTCTACCGGAACGGTTATGGGTCGAGGTCGGCAAGGTACGGCGAATCATGGCAGCCGAAACGGGGTCCGCGCCGGTCGGGGCGACGCAGACGACGATCCGCGTCATCGAGGCGCTGCGGGAACTGGACGCCGCGGGCGTGTCGGCAGTCGCCGACCACATCGACGTGCCCACGAGCACCGCGTTCGACCACCTCCGGACGCTCGAACAGAACGAGTTCGTCCGCCGCGAGGGCGACGAGTACGTCCTCAGCAGCCAGTTCCTCGAGATCGGCGGCTACTGCCGGAACAACGACCACCTCTACCGGACCGCCGAACCCGAACTCCAGAAGATGGCGAACGAGACGGGCGAGCACGCCAACCTCATGATCGAGGAGTTCGGCCGCGGCGTCTTCTACGCCAAGGCGAAGGGCCGCGAGACGTTCCGGCTCGACACCCACATCGGCAAGCGGGTCAACCTCCAGACCACGAGCGCCGGGAAGGCGATCCTCGCGGAACTCCCCGACGACCGGGTCGAGGAGATCGTCGACGACCACGGCCTCCCGGGGATCACGGAGCACACGATCACCGACCGCGCGGACCTGTTCGAGGAACTCGACACGGTCCGCGAACAGGGGTTCGCCACCGACACCGAGGAGCGACTCAAGGGCGTCCACTGCGTCGGCGCGGCGCTCACCGACGACGACGGCGATCCGATCGGCGCGGTCAGCGTCTCGGGACCCAAAAACGGGATGCAAGACGAGCGGTTCTTCGACGACATCCCCGAACTCGTGTTGCGGACCGCGAACGTGATCGAAGTCAACATGAAGTACCAGTAGCGACGCGACGCGCCGGCGGTTCGCGGTCGGGACGACGGACGGCGGACGAAGGGACGAGAGGGCGACGGACGGCGGACAAAGGGGCGAGGGCGCGAAGGTAGACCGCGCGGGTCGGGTCAGTTCATCTCGCGGCCTTCCCAGCCCTTCTCGAACAGGTTGATCGTGTGGACCTGGTCTTCGGTGTACTCGTGTTCACGCACCACGTCGAGGTCGAGTTCGATGCCGAAGCCGGGCCCCTCCGGGATCTCCATGAAGCCGTCCTCGATGACGAGCGGGTCGACCAGCAGGTCGTCGACCCAGTCGACGTCGTACGTCTGGAACAGTTCCTGGATCCGGAAGTTCGGGACGGACGCACAGAAGTGCGCGTAGATCGCGCTCGCGACCGGTCCCTGCGGGTTGTGCGGGGCGATGTCGACGTGGTCGGCCTCCGCCAGCCCCGCGATCTTCTTCCCCTCGGTGATCCCGCCCGTGTTCATCAGGTCGGGCTGGAACACGTCGATCTCCGTCCGGGTGACGAGTTCGAAGAAGTCGTGTTTGGTCATGTGACGCTCGCCCGTCGCGACCGGGATGGGCGACCGCCGCGACACCTCGGCGAGGCTGTTGATCGAGTCCGGCGGGCACGGCTCCTCGAACCAGGTCGGCTCGAACTCGTCGAGTTTCCGCGCGATGTCGACCGCCTGCCCCGCCGAGAAGCGACCGTGACACTCGATCAGCAGGTCGACGTCCGGGCCGACCGCCTCGCGGACCGCGCGCACGATGTCGACCGAGTGGTTCTTCTCCTTCTTCGTCATCGACTGCCAGGCGGTGCCGAACGGGTCGAACTTCATCGCGTCGTAGCCGTCGTCGACGACGCGCTCGGCCGCCTCGGCGAACCCCTCGGGGGTGCCGCCGGTGTCGGTGTACCAGCCGTTCGCGTACGTGCGGAGGCGGTCGCCGTGGACCTTCCCGCCGAGCAGTTCGTAGACGGGTTCGTCGAGCACCTTGCCCTTGATGTCCCAACACGCCATGTCCACCGCCGAACAGACGGTCGTGTTGATGACCTCCTTCGAGAACCACTCGTCGCGGTACATCTCCAGCCAGATCTGTTCGGTGTTGAACGGGTCCTTCCCGATGAAGTAATCCGACATCTCCTGGATCGCCGCGGCCACCGTCCGGGGCTTGTCGTGTGTCGTCGCCTCCGCGAGGCCGGTCACCCCCGCGTCGGTCTCCAACTCCACGAACACCCACGGTTTCCAGGGGTTCGCGACCATGTACGTCTCGACGCCGGTGATACTTACGTCGGACATCTACCGGGAAGGGGTTCCACGGCGGCATTAAATCTATCGGGATTCGACGACCGGCGATTCGACGGGGACGGCCGTCCTGAGGGGGTGAACCCCGCGTGCACGGGTGTGACGCGGCCCAGCATCCGTCCGCTATCACCGGAATCAGGTCCCGGCAAATACGCCCCCGTTTCCGGTTCGCTCGCGGTCGAGTCCGCCGTCGATTACAAACATATCGCTGTAATTCTCAACCCTCGACCCGTTCCGGTCCTCCCGGAAGCATCGGCCGGCCGGCGGGACCGCTACGGGGAGCAAGATATTTGTGACCGCCCGTATGTGGGAGGGACATGCGATATTATCGCATCGAACGTGACGACGATGTCTCCCTCGTGGCGAGCGACGAGGAGACGGCCTACGACCTGACCGCCACGGAGCCGGGACCGACCTCGTTCCACGAGTTGGCGTCCGCCGCCGCGCTCACCGACGACAGCGTCGACGAGGTCGCCGCCGCGTGGACCGACGACGCGCCGACGGTCGACCGCGACGTCCTCGAAGCCAACCTGATCCGACCGCTCGACCCGGAGGAGATCTGGGGGGCGGGCGTCACCTACTCGATCAGCCAGGAGGCGCGCCAGGAGGACAGCTCCGGCGGGCTGGCCGAGTCGTACCTCAACGCGTACGAGGGCGACCGCCCCGAGGTGTACTTCAAGGCCACCCCGAGCCGGACGGTCGGCCCGGACGAGGCGGTCGGGATCCGGGGCGACTCCGAGTGGGACGTGCCCGAACCCGAGTTGACGATGATCCTCTACAAGGGAGACATCGTGGGCTACACCGTCGGAAACGACGTGTGTAGCCGGTCGATCGAGCGCGAGAACCTGCTGTACCTCCCGCAGAGCAAGATCTACGCCAAGAGCTGCGCGCTCGGCCCGTGCATCTCGACGGGCGACACGATCGGCGACCCCCACGACGTGCGGATGGAACTCACCATCTCCCGGGACGGCGACACCGTCTTCCAAGAGTCCACCTCGACCAGCGAGATGGTCCGGTCGGTCGACGAACTCAACGAGTTCTTCCAGCGGTACAACGAGGTGCCCGAACTCACCGCGCTGTTGACCGGCACGTCGATCATCCCGCCGGACGACGTCACCCTCGAGGACGGCGACGACGTCGCGATCGAGATCGAGGGGATCGGCACGCTGGAGAACCCGGTCGAACTGCTCGACTCCTGACGGCGGCGCCCCGACCGACGACCCCGACCCACGCCCGCGCGTCGGCACCGGAACCCCGCGATCGATTCTTTCGGTCACCCCGGAACGGCGCCGCCCGCGGGGTATTACACGAACAACCGGTCGATTTATACCGCCGGCAGCGAACACGGGATACCGTATGACGAACGCGCAGGTAACAGTCCACACCGAGGCGGTCATCGACCGGATCGAACCCGAGGTACACGGCCACTTCTCCGAGCATCTCGGCCGGTGTATCTACGACGGGGTCTGGCGGAGCGGGAACGACGACGAGGACGGCTACCGCGACGACGTGGTCTCGCTGCTGGAGGACCTGGAGATGCCCGTCCTGCGCTGGCCCGGCGGCTGTTTCGCCGACGACTACCACTGGGAGGACGGCGTCGGCCCCGTCGAGGACCGACCCCGCCGGCGCAACCTGTTTTGGGCGCAGGACACCGACGAACGCCCCGAGGAGTCGAACGAGTTCGGCACCGACGAGTTCCTCCAACTGTGTGAACGGCTCGACACCGAGCCGTACCTCGCCGCGAACGTCGGGTCGGGCGACCCCCAGGAGGCGGCCGACTGGGTGGAGTACTGCAACTACGAGGGCGACACCGAACTCGCCGACCGCCGCCGGGAGAACGGCCACGAGGACGGCTACGACGTGAAGTTCTGGGGGCTGGGCAACGAGAACTGGGGCTGTGGCGGCCGGATGAGTCCCGAGCAGTACGCCCGCGAGTACCGCCGGTTCGCCACCTACGTGGGGACGATGGACAACCTGATGCTCGACCGCGACCTCGAACTCATCGCCTGCGGGTTCGAGGACCACGAGTGGAACCGCCGGTTCATGGAGGAGGTCGGCAACTCCGCGTGGGGGCAGGCGTTCCCGCTCGACCACCTCACGCTCCACCACTACTACGGGCGGACGATGAGCGTCGTCGACGACGAGACCGGCGCCGACGACTACGAGGGGATGCTGGTCGAGGCGCTCGAGATGGACAACCACATCGAGCGCATCGCCGCGGCCGTCGACGCCGTAGCGACGACCCGCGACATCGGCATCATCATCGACGAGTGGGGGACGTGGCACACCGAGGCCGTCTCCGAGAACGGCCTCGAACAGCCCGGGACCGCGCTCGACGCGCTGTCGGCCGCCGCGGTGCTCGACGTGTTCAACCACCACAGCGACGTGATGACCATGTCGAACATCGCCCAGACGGTCAACGTGCTCCAGTGTCTCGTCGAGACGGACGGCGACGACGCGTGGGCGCGTCCGACCTACCGCGTGTTCGACCTGTACGCCCCCCACAAGGGGAACGACGCGGTCACCACGTCCGTCGACGCCCCCACCCGCGATGTCGAGGGGGAGGACGACGACCTCCCGCTCGTGGGCGCGTCGGCGTCGCTCGGCGACGGGGGGACGTTCCTCACGCTCACCAACCTCGACGTCCGCGAGGGGCAGACGGTCGAAGTCGCGCTCGAAGGTGTCGACGTCGACGCCGCCGACGTCGACGCCGAGGTGCTGTTCGCCGACGCCGAACTCGACGTCGCGGTGACCGCCGACAACGCCGACGAGTTCACCGCCGAGGAACTCGACGTCTCCGTCGAGGACGGGAAACTGGTCGCCGACCTCGACCCCGCGACGGTCGCCGCCGTCTCCGTCGAGTAACGCCGACCCGCGGTTCGACTCCGCCGCGTCTCGCTCGGGTCGCGCCGCGACCGACGGCGTCCGCGCGCCGACCACGTGCCGACCGCAGCCCTCACGGCGCGCTACCGAGCTACTCGCGGAGTCGGTCGACGAACGCCGACAGCGCCGCGGTCGCGGTGGGGTGTGAGCCGTAGCCGTCGGCCACGCGGAGGGTGCAGACGCCCAGCCGGCCGTCGCCGACCGACCGCGCG
The DNA here is from genome assembly GCF_000495475.1 of Candidatus Halobonum tyrrellensis G22. GTDB lineage: Archaea > Halobacteriota > Halobacteria > Halobacteriales > Haloferacaceae > Halobonum > Halobonum tyrrellense. The sequence continues at coordinate 147,098 of NZ_ASGZ01000013.1, forward strand.
AGCGCGACCGCACCCGAGTTGGCGACCCACCCCTCGGTGTAGCCCGCGAACACCTCGTCGTCGCCGGCGGGGTCGGCGACGTACGCGTACGGGTACAGTCCCTCGAACGCCCACCCCGGCACCGCGTCGACGTCGGAGAGCAGCGTCTGGGAGACGAACGACGCACAGAGGTTCCAGCTCTCCTCGGCGGGGAGTTCGGTGAAGCCGAACTCGTCGGTCCCGTTCATCCGGCCGTCGGCGTCGGGGAGGAGCGCCGCGGTACCGCCGCCCTCGACGAACGCGCGGACCTCGTCGTCGAGCGCGGTGACGAGCGCGGCGTCGGCCTCGTTCAGGTCGACGACCGTCGGCCCGTCGGCGGCCGCGAGTGCCTCGCGGAGGCCGTCGTGGTCGGTGTAGACGCCGAGCGCGATGCCGGCGTCGCGAGCGACGACCGTCACCGACGCCTCGCCCCGCACGTCGTCCGGGCCGCGGGCGTCGCCCGCGTCCGGGTCGGCGAGTTCGGCGGTGACCGACCCGGCGCGGACGCCGTCGACCGCGGGCGCGTCGACCGACACCGCGTTCGCGAGTCGTTCGGTGGCGAAGGGACCGACGCTCACCTCGGTCTCGCCGGTCTCGCCGAACGCCTCCCAGCGGAGGGTCGCCTCGACCCGGTCGCCCGTGTCGTTGACGACCACGAGGTCGGCGTTCACCACCTCGTCGTCCCACGCGACGTGCGCGTCGGGGCGGACCTGGACCGCGACCGGCGCGTTGGCGCGCGCGAACCGCTCGGCGGGGACCTTCTCCTCGCGCAGGTAGTCGAGGAGACCGTTGAACTCCCACTCGATGTCGGTCAGTTCCGTGACGACGTAGCCCGCGACGCCGTCGTGGACCCGCATGTCCGCGATGCTGTCGGCTATCGAGGTGAGTTCGCGGCGCTGCCACGCGTCGGCCAGACCGTCGAGGTCGGCGAACGTCTCCGCGAGGTGGCTCGACTCGAACCGGTCGCGGACGCCCGCGGGCGACTTCAGCCCCGAGAGGAACTCGTGGCGGTACCAGTGGGGGTCGCCGCCGTAGTGGGCTTCGAGCGCGTCGACCGACGGTAGCCCCCAGGTGCCGAACTCCGAGACCAGAAGCGGCGTCTCGTCGGGCGCGGGGCCGTCGCCGCCGTACGCGTCGTAGCCGCCGTAGTTCCCGGCGGGGTCGTCGACGATGTCGTCGAGTTTGTCGCGCCACGCGCCCGCGCGGTCCGGAACCACGAAGTACTCGTGGTAGTCGTTGAGGTCGGTGACGACGTGCGCCCACCCGGAGTTGTCACAGACGAGGCGGGTGGGGTCGCGCTCGCGCGCGGACGCGTAAAACTCCGCGAGGAACGACTGCTTCTCGGCGTCGGTCCACAGCGACTCCCCCTCCTCGTAGAGCCCGCCGATCCCCCACTCCTCGTTGTAGAGGCTCCACGCGATTACGCTCGGCCGGTTGAAGTCGCGCTCGACCATGCGCGCGAACTGCTCTCGCACCGCCTCGCGGGACGTCTCGGAGTAGACGCTCGGGTTCGCCGGCTCCTCCCAGACGAGCATCCCCATCTCGTCGGCGAGTTCGAGAAAGCGGGGGTGGGCGGGCTTGATGTGCTTGCGGAGCATGTTGAACCCCATCTCCTTCGCCGCTCGGATCTCGGCTTCGAACGTGTCGAGGTCGGCGGGCCGGTAGAACGTGTCGGGGTAGAACGCCTGGTCGAGCGCCCCCCGGACGAACAGCGGGTCGCCGTTGAGGTAGATGTCGCCCTCGCGGCGTTCGACGCTCCGCATGCCGAACGTGTCGTCGTACGCGTCGACCCGGTCGCCGTCGCGTTCGAGGTCGACCGCCACCTCGTACAGGTGGGGGTCGTCGGGCGTCCAGTAGGTCGGGTCGTCGAACTCGAGCGTGAGGGTCGCAGTCCCGTCGGCGTCGAGCGAACGCGACCCGCGGGCGGCGTCGGCCTCGCCGGTCGCGTCACCGCCCGCCGGGCGCACCCGGACGGTCGCGGAGAGACCGTCGAACGCGCCGGCGTCGTCCGGAGCGGTCGCGCGCACCTCGACGGAGGCGGTGTCGTCGGTCAGGTCCGGCGTGACGCGGACGTCGCGCACGCGCGTCGCGGGCACCACCGCGAGGTCGACCCGCTGCCAGATGCCGCTGACGCGGGTGTACCACGGTTCGCCCTGTTTCCCGTGAGGGATCTCCGAGATGTCCTCGGGGTCGTCGACGCGGACGACGACCGAGTTCTCCCCGTCGACCAGCGCGTCGGTGACGTCGAACCGGAAGGGGAGGTAGCCCTCGCGGTTCCCGCCGACCCGCTCGCCGTTGACCCAGACGGTGGCGTCGTAGTCGACCGCGCCGAAGTACAGCAGCGCCCGACGGTCGTCGCCGACGGCGTCGACGTCGACCGACCGTCGGTACCAGCCCACCCCGGTGTACTCGCGGAGGTCCGCCTCCTCCTGCCACGAGTGGGGGACGGACACGTCGCGGCTCCCCGACCAGTCGGCGTCCGGGTCGTACCACGCCTCCGACCGGCCGACGTCGTCGGGGTCGGTCGCGAACTCCCAGTTGCCGGCGAGTTCGCGTGTCGGCTCCCGCGTGAGTGTCGTGTGGTGCACACAGGTGTAAGACCCGTCATCGCATATCACGTTTTGCCCTCGTGTCAGTCTCCCATCGCCAGAGCAGTCGGGGGTCGAACACGGCCGGGAGGCGGACCGGGCGCGGCGGTCCGGGGACGAGGTGGGTCCGTACGGGAACACCCATAAACTATCTCTCGATATCGGGGAAGTATTCAAGTGGGGCCACGAGACGCCCGTAGCGGCCCCCGATAGCAGTTCCCCGACGGTCCCGTCGTCGACCCGGGTCGGAGGGGAACATTTATTATAATAACAGGGGTTCCTCTAGTGTGATGTCACACGGTAACACGAATGGTGCGGCCGATGACACGTCGAATCGGGACGCATCACCGAGCCGCGTCGACCGGCGTCGATTCATGAAAGCAGCCGGCGTGACCGGTGTCGCCGGTCTCGGCGGTATCGCTGGCTGTGTCGGTATGGGCGGCGGTGGCGGTGGCGGCGGCGGCGGCGGCGACGGGAACATCGAACTCGACTACTGGACGCTGTTCGGCGGTGGCGACGGGGAGGTGATGAAGTCCATCATCGACAAGTTCAACGACGAACAGCCGCTGGGCGACAACATCAGCATCAACCGCCAGCGGACCCCGTGGGAGGAACACTACAACCGCCTGTTCACCTCGATGACTGGCGGGGACCCGCCGGACATGGCCATCTCGCACGCGTCGTACCTGCGCCGGTTCCAGGACACGCTGGTCGACATCCAGGACAACGTCTCCTCGAACGACTACGTGGACTCGATCCTGAGCGCCTGTCAGATCGACGATGGGCAGTACGCCGTGCCGATGGACTCCCACCCGGTCGGGCTCTACTACAACGTCGACGTCCTCAACGAGGCGGGCGTGGAGCCGCCGATCGAGAGCTACTCCCAGTTCGAGGAGGCGTGCAACGCCATCCTCGAGAACACGGACGCGCTCCCGTTCAGCCCCGACCCCTACTGGGGCGGCGGCGGCGGGTTCAGGCAGTGGTTCATGGGACTCAACCAGTACGGTGGGTCGATGTTCAACGACGACCTCACCGAGGCTACCTTCGGTGACGAGGCGGGGACGGGGTCGTTGGAGTTCCTCGCGAGCGTCTCGGGGGAGCGCGGGTGGGACCAGCCGGACATCTCCGAGGACCGCGTGGCACAGAGCTTCCGGAACGGTTCGGTCGCCATGACCGTCAACGGGACGTGGTACGTCAACGTGATGCGCGAGCAGGAGTTCGAGTGGGGCTTCGACAAACCCCGCGTCTTCCCGGAGGCCGACCAGCTACGGTCGACCGCCGACAGCCACACGATCGTGATCCCCCAGCAGTCGAACGCGAGCGACGAGCGGGTGCAGGCGGCCGTCGACGCCGCCGAGTGGATCACGCAGGAGAACCCCTCGTGGGGCGCCGAGGCCGGCCACCTGCCGGCGTACAACCCGATCCTCAACAGCGACGAACTCCAGAACGCCGACATCTGGGGCAAGACGCTCGAGAGCTTCATGGAGATGGCGAACGACGAACAGCTGGCGTACTGGCCGCAGCTCCCCAACTCCGACCTGTACGCTGGGACCAACTGGACGTGGGTGACCGACGCCTACTCGCAGAACAGCGAGCCCCAGGCCGCGATCGAACAGGGCGTCGAGACCTGGAACTCCAACCTCGGGTAATCGACGGGGAACTCACAGATAATGTCTGTCACCGATCGGTTCGGCGGGGTCGTAGGGAAGTTGAGTTCCGACAGTCGGTCACGTCGGGAGTTCGTCGAGGGCGTCCTCTTCTCGCTCCCGTACCTCGCCCTCTTCGGGGTGTTCCTGCTGTACCCGCTGGTGATGGGCGGGTACATGAGCCTCTTCGAGTGGAACGCGCTCGCTCCCGCGGAGTCCGTCTTCCTCGGGCTGGAGAACTACACGACGCTTCTCAACGACTCGCAGTTCTGGAACGCGCTCGGCAACACGTTCTACTTCGCGCTACTGACGGTGCCGTCGATCGTGGTGGTCGGGCTGGGGCTCGCGTTGGGCGTCAACCGCGACATCAGGGGACAGGGGTTCCTCCGTGCGATCTTCTTCAGCCCGTACATCCTGACGGTGTCCGTCGCGGCGCTCGTGTGGATCGACATGTACTCCACCCAGTACGGCGTCATCAACTACTACCTCGGGGCCGTGATGTCGAACCCGCCCCAGTGGCTCCAGTCGCGGCTGTTCGCGATGCCCGCCATCGCGATGACCACCGTCTGGTGGCTGGTCGGGTTCAGCTTCGTCATCCTACTGTCGGCGCGACAGAGCGTGCCGGAGTACCTCTACGAGGCGGCCAAACTCGACGGTGCGGGGACGTGGCGGCAGTTCCGCGACGTGACCGTCCCGCAGATGCGCGGGGCCATCTTCTTCGTCATCGTGATCAACCTCATCTGGGCGTTCCAAGTGTACGGCCAACCGTACATCATGACGTCGGGCGGCCCGAACCAGACGACGGAGACGCTCGTGATGTACCTGTACCAGGCGGCGTTCAACCAGCGGAACTTCGGCTACGCGGCCGCGATCGGGTACGTTCTGACGGGGATACTCGTCGCCGTCTCCATCGCGAACTACTACTTCCTCGGAGGCGACAATGAGTAACACGACGACGAGCCGGTCCGAACCGTTCAACATCGGCGGGATCACCCTTCGGAGCGCCCTAGTCCACCTCGTGATGTACGGGGCGGCGTTCCTGTTCGTGGTCCCCTACATCTACATGATCTCGACGTCGTTCATGACCCAACAGGACGCCGTCGCCCAGGGGATGAACTGGATCCCCGACCCGGTCACGCTCGGGTCGTACATCCAACTGTTCACCGGGTCGCAGATCATCCAGTGGTCGATCAACACGCTCATCATCTCGTCGCTGACGACGCTGCTCGTGTTGCTCGTGGACTCGATGATCGCGTTCGCACTCACGCGACTCGAGTGGCCGGGCCAACGCTACCTCCTCGCGCTCATCATCGCGAGCTTCATGGTTCCCGGCTTCGTGAACATCATCCCGCTGTACCTCGTGGTGTCCGACCTCGGGCTACTCAACAGCTACCTCGCCGTCATCCTCCCGTTCGCGGCCGGGCCGCTGGGGGTGTTCCTCCTGGCGCAGTTCTTCCGGGACATCCCGTACGAGTTGCAGGAGGCGGCCCAACTCGACGGCTTCTCCAACTTCCGGATCTACACCCGGATGATCCTGCCGCTGTCGAAGTCGATCCTGACGGCGCTGGCGCTGTTCATCTTCGTCTGGAGTTGGAACCAGTTCCTCTGGCCGCTGATCGTCCTCCAGAGCGAGGCGGCGTACACGCTCCCCATCGGCGTGGTCGTCCTGCAGGACAACTTCACCTACCAGCCCGCACTGACGATGGCGTCGGCGGTGGTTGCGTCGGGACCGCTGTTCATCCTGTTCCTGTTGCTCCAAGAACAGCTGATGACGGCGGTGGAGATGCAGGGCGTGACCTGACCTGCTCTGCCGCGGGAGCACAACCTAGTTAACCTCCCCCGCCCGTCGTTTCGGAAATGGAAACCAGGGACGTCGACACGCGGGCGGTGTACCGGTCGTTCGTCTCGGCGGTGCGGTTCTTCTACGACCACGGCCCGCGGCTCGTACTCGTGAGCGTAGCGTGGTTCTGCTGTTCGCTCCCCGTCGTCACCGTCGGCCCGTCGACGCTCGGCGCGTACGCCGCGGTGGCGTCGCTCCGCGAAGGGCACACCGTCGACCGCGGGCGCGTCGTCGCGACGGTGAGGCGACACGGGCTGTCGGCGGCGCTGCTGTCGGGCGTCCCGCTCGCGTTCGCGGCGGTGGCGGCGCTGTACGCCCGGCGTTACCTGCTCGTCGGCTCGACCGTCGCGCTCGTCCTCGGCGTGCTGGCGACGTACGCCGCGGTGTACGCGGCGCTGGTCCTCGTCCCGACGTTCGCGGCGCTCGCCGACGGGGAGGAACTGGAGCCGGCGGTTCGGGCGGCGGTCCGCTGGACCGGCCGGAACGCGGTGGGCGCGGTGATGGTGGGGATGGGGACGTTCCTCCTATTCGTCGTCACCGGCGCGCTGACCATCGGGTTCGTCGTCGTCTTCGGCGGGCTGGTGGCCGCGTTCCACCTCGAAACCCTCCGCGGGCCGCCGCCGAAGTACGAGGCGGCCGACGAGGGCTGGTCGCCGTACGAGGGGTCGCGGCGCTGACCGGAGCGGGGAACGAGAGAGCGGAGAGGGGGACCGGAGCGGGGTTCCAGCCGACGGGGCGACGGGGGGTCGGAAGCGAGACCGGCGTCTCAGGTCTGCTGGGTCTGCTGTACGGTCGGCTCGTACGTCGTTTCGGTCGTCCGCCCGGTGTCGGTCATCACGTTGTTGCCGCTCGCGCGGTCGAAGATGTGCATCTTCTCCTCGTCGAACGTGACGGCGATCCCGTCGCCCTCGGCGTAGTCGTAATCGCCCATCGCGCGCATGGTGAACTCGACGTCGTTCGACCGGAGGTAGAAGTAGTTGTCGTCGCCGACGGGTTCGTGCACGTCGAGTTCGGCCGATATCGCGTTGACCGACTCGGCGTCGGCGAAGCGGACGTGTTCGGGCCGGATGCCGAGCACGAGGTCGTCGGAGGTGGCCCGCTCGCGCACCCGTTCGGCGGTCTTCGGCGACACGTCGTACGAGAGCGCCTCGCCTTCGAGGGTGTCGCCGTGGAACTCCACGTCGAAGAAGTTCATCGACGGCGACCCGATGAAGTCGGCGACGAACAGGTTCGCGGGCTTGTTGAACACCTCGTCGGGCGTGCCGACCTGCTGGAGGTCGCCCGCGTCGAGGATCACCACGCGGTCGGACATGGTGAGTGCCTCCTCCTGGTCGTGGGTGACGTACACCGTCGTGGTGTCGAGGTCGTCTTGGATCCGCTGGAGCTCCGTCCGCATGTGCGCGCGGAGTTTGGCGTCGAGGTTACTCAGCGGCTCGTCCATCAGGAACACCTCGGGTTCGCGGACGATGGCGCGGCCGGTCGCCACCCGCTGCTGTTGGCCGCCGGAGAGCGACGCGGGCTTCTTCCCCAACTGGTCTTCGATGCCCATCATCTCCGCCGCCTCCTCCACCCGGTCGTCTATCTCGGCGTCCGAAAGATCGGAGGTGAGCTTCAGCCCGTACGACATGTTCTTCCGGACCGTCATGTGGGGGTACAGCGCGTAGTTCTGGAACACCATCGCCACGTTGCGGTCCTGGGCGGGGACGTCGTTGACCATCCGGTCGCCGATGCTGATCTCCCCGCCGGATATCTCCTCCAGTCCGGCGAGCATGCGCAACAGCGTCGACTTCCCCGACCCCGACGGGCCGACGACGGTGACGAACTCCCCGTCCTCGATCTCGAGGGAGAAGTCGTCTATCGCGACGATCTCCTCGTCGTACACCTTGCGTACGTGGTCGAATCGGACTTCGCTCATGATCTACTTTTAATACTGTGTAGTAAGATATATAACGATTGTGTTCGGTTAGTTTCATCTTCCAGCCGCGGGGACCGGCCGTCGCGAGCCGGCCCGTCGACGGGGACATGCTCCCTGTCCAACGTTAGTTATATCAATAGAAAAGATATTTGTACCGGGTCACCGACTACCGTGGCGCATGGTGACAGACCGAAGCGACGAGCGGAGCGGTAGCGACGCGGCCGATCAGGGCGAACGGGACGGGGGACGGCTACCCCTCGCCCGGCGGGGGTTCCTCGCCGCCCAGTCGCTCGCGCTCGCGGGGGCGGCCGCGTCGGGGGGTGTGTCGGCGGCACCGCCGAGCGGCGACAGCGGGGTGGAGAACACGGTGGCCGTCTCGCCGGGCGACCGGACCGACCTCGCGGTGTCGGACCAACTGTTCGGCCGGTTGTGTGAACACTACGAGGAGGGGACCATCTACCCGGGGGTGTACTCCGAGCACGTCAAGAACAACTCCTTCTACCCCCGGTCGTGGTCGGAGGAGGACTACTTCGGCCCGAAGACGTTCTTCGACCCCGCGAGCATCCCCCGGCGGGAGGGCGTGCCGTTCCCGTGGGAACCCGTCGAGGGGTCGGGCGGGAGCGTCGGGTTCGAACTCGGCGAGGGCGGCGTCGCGGCGACCGAGACCACGGGGTTCCAGCGGGTGACGCTCGACGGCGGTCGCGGGGGGATCGGCCAGAAGGTCGTGTTGCCCGACTTCCGGACGCTGGGGTACGACCTCTCCGTCTCCGTCCGCGGGGCGGGCGTCGAGACGGTCACAGTGGCGCTCAAGCCGCTCCGCGAGCCCTCGGAGGACACGTTCGAGGTGGGCGAGACGCTCGCGACGGCGGACGTGGACGTGACCGGCGAGTGGGAGCGCGAGGAGGTGACGCTCGAACTCGACTCGGCGGCGGGCGACCCGTACGTCGCGGGGGCGATCGCCAACGTCGATACGCCGTACGGCGAGTACTACCTGGAGTTCACCGCCGGGGGGAGCGGCCACGTCGACCTCGACTGGGTGATGCTCGCCGCGGACGACGCGGTACGCGGCAAGTTCAACCCCTCGACGGTCGAGTTGATGCGCGACCAGGACGCGACGTGGCTGAAGTGGCCGGGCGGCAACTTCACCAGCCAGTACAACTGGCGCGACGGGGTCGGCCCGCTGGCGGAGCGCGAGTCGCGGTTCAACCACGCGTGGGGCGGGGTCGACCCCAACTACTTCGGCACCGACGAGTACCTCGAACTCTGCGAGGTGGCGGACCTCACTCCACACATCACCGTCGGCTGGTGGGACTACCCGCCCGCGTGGGCGTCCGAACGGCAGATCCTCCCGGCGGACGCCGCCGACTGGGTGGAGTACTGCAACGGCGAGGTCGGCGACGACACCGCCGACGAGGGGACCTACCAACTCGACTTCGTCGTCGGCGACCCCGAGACGGAACTCGGCGAGAGCGACGACGACTTCTACGGTCGCCAGGAGCGGCTGGTCCAGTACGCCCACGCCGAACGCGACGCGGTGCTCGACCGCGACACGTGGATCAACTCGCTGCCCGAGGATGTCCGCGACGCGGTGACGGCCGACCCCATCGAGGTCGAAGACGGCACCGCCTCGGTCTCCGTCACCGTCACCGAGGGGGAGGAACTCACGCTGTCGCTCGTGGGCTACACGCTCCCCGACGGGGAGTTCTCGTTCGAGACGGCCGACGAGCAGACGGTGGTCGGGTCGTCGACGGCGACGCTCGGCGCGGGCGAGCACACCCTCGAAATCGACGTGCCGCGGGCGTCGATGGCCGACCTCCGCGCGGAGCACGGCCACCCCGAGACGTACGACGTGGAGTACTGGGGCGTCGGCAACGAGGTGTACGGACCCTGGCAGCGCGGCTCCACCGCCGACCCCGCCGAGTACGCCGCCGGGTCGGACGAGCGGATCGGGTTCGACGCGTACGCGGACGCGATGCGGGAGGCCGACGACTCCATCACGGTGTACGCGTCGGGGATGGACCCGATGTACGAGGAGGCGAACCTGCCAGACCCCGACGAGTGGAACTCGACGCTGTTCGACCTGGCGGGCGACCGCCTCGACGGGCTGAACGTCCACCGGTACAACTGGGGGATCGAGAGCCAGGAGGAGCGCGACGCCTGGTACGAGGCGAACGAGGCCGGCCCGGTGGAGTACAACGAGGTGTTGATCATGTTCCCCACGCAGTTCGGCGTGCTGATGGAGGAGTTGGGGACGGAGGCGCTCGACTACGGGCTCGACGACTTCGAGATAAACGTCAGCGAGTACGGCCTGTTCCCCACGGTCGACGCGGGCGCACCGTACCCCGGCCCGGAGACGATGCCCGGGGGGTCGTACATCGCGGGGATGCTCAACGCGTTCATCAGACACAGCGAGTTCGTCCGCGCCGCCTCCCAGACGTGGGTGCCGGTCCGGATGTTCCCGCCGGCGTTCGTCGACTTCCCCTCCGACCCCAACCCGCTGGCGCCCGCGGGGGCGGTGTTCGGACTCTACTCGGAGATGTTCAGGGGCGACGCCGAGTGGCACGCGGTCGGCGTCGAGACGACCGGCGCCGGGCGGACTATCCCCGAGACCGGTCCCCGGATCCGCCGGATGGAGGACGTGCCGTACGTCGACGCCGCGGCGATGCGGGCGGCGGGCGACGGCGACCTCTGCGTGTTCGCCACCAACCGCAACCTCTGGGAGTCGTCGTCGGTCACCCTCTCGGTGGGCGACGAGTACGCCGGCGAGTCGGTCATTGCCGTGCGGATGCGTACCACGTCCGACGAGCGGCCGCTGCCGCACCTGTTCGGCACGTCGTGGACGGAGCCGACCAACTACGAGACCGTCACCGAGGAACTGTCGGTCGGCGACGACGGGTCGGTGACGCTCGACCTCGACCCCGCGTCGGTCGCGCGCCTCTACGTCGGCGACGCGTCGGGCGCCGCCTACGACGTGACGGACGACGGCGTCTGGCACGGCCTCGACGCGCCCGTCGGGTCGGGCGGCGGTCGCGCGTCGCTCCGGTCGGACGGCCCCAGGGTCGGCGGGGAGTGAGACGGGCGTTCCGGAGTCGCGGACGCGACGCGCACAGCGGCCGGGAGAGACGGTCAGCCCGCGTGTCCGCTCGTCGACCGAATCGACGGTGGATGAACACGTCGAACTATCATAACATTTTTCATCCCGAATATGCTACCGTGTGGTATGCCATCGCCCAGTAAAGGCAGCGATAGCGGCGCGCGTCGCAGGTTTCTCTCCCGCCGAGGGCTGATCCGGTCGGGGATGGCCGGGGCGGCCGGCGGGTCGATGCTCCTCGCCGGCTGTTCCGGCGACGGTGGGGGCGGTGACGGCGGGTCGACGGACGACACCGCCGGCGACGGATCGGCCGACACCACGACCGGCGGCGGCGAACCCGTCGTCGACTCGTTCGTCGAACCGATCACGGTGAACCCGACGAACTACCAGTACAACCACCTCAACCTCACGACGCCGTTCTCGCACGCGATGCAGAGCGACCAGCTCCAGCGCTACTTCATCGACAGCGAGGAGTTCGAGTCGTACGCGGTGTCGGTCGAGGAGTTCGGCGAGGGGAGCGCGGTGCTGAAGGTGCGCGACGGGCTGACGTGGCACAACGGCGACCCCGGCGACCCCGTCGACGCGGACGACCTGTACACCAAGCTCGTCACCGACGACATCGTGAGCGACTCGCTGTCGACGCTGTGGACCGATATCGAACGGACGGGCGACCGTTCGGTGGAACTCACGCTCGACGGCAACGTCAACCGGGACCTGTTCCGCGACGCACTCAACTACTACTGGCTGGAGACGCCCTACCGCATGTACCGCGACTACGTCGAGCGGTGGGAGGACGCCTCCAGCGAGGACACCCTCGCGAGCCTCCGCGAGGAGCTCCGGAACGACGCGTTCGAGGAGCCGAAGGGGAACGGCCCGTTCCAGTTCGAGGAGGTGACGGCCAACCGCCTCCGGATGAGCAAGTACGAACACCACCCGGACGCGGACAACATCAACTGGGAGTACTGGGACCTCGAACGCGTCTCGACCAACACGTCGAGCGTCCTACTGGGGATGGAAGTCGACGGCATCCGGAACTACACCGCCCCCGAGTCGGTCCGCAACGACAGACCCGACGCGCTCCAGGTGGCGTTTCTGCCCGCCCAGTGGGGCCACTCGCTGCCGTTCAACATGGACGACCCCGACTTCGGCAACATCCGGGTCCGACAGGCCATCGCGGAGTTCATCGACCGCGAGGCGTGTGCGACCAACTACGGCACGTTCGCCGCGCCCGTCGAGGCGCCCAGCGGGCTGGTCGGCAACATCGACGGCCAGAACGAGCCCACCGACCGGTGGACCAACAAGGTGTCCGACGAGATGGCCCAACAGCTCCACCGCTACCGCGACCCCGAGCGCGGCCGGCGGCTGCTCCGCGAGGAGGGGTACACCAAGGAAGACGGCCAGTGGCTGCGCCCCGACGGCTCGCGGCTGTCGATGCCGATCAAGGTGCCCGCGGGCTACACCGACTGGCACCCCGTCTACCAGACGATCGTCTCGAACCTCAAAGAGGAGGGGATCCAGTCGCGGATGGTCACCATCGAGGCGACCGCCTACTGGTCGAACCACTACCTCGCGGGCAACTTCCAGGCGGCGTCGACGGGGTGGACGCTCCAGCGGACCAGCCCCTACTACGTGTTCGACATGTACTACAACATCGACGCCTCGTTCATGAACTTCGAGCCGTCGACGCTGGAGGTGCCGCCGGTGGGCGAACCCGACGGCGAACTCCAGTCGGTCGACGTCGAGAGCCTGATGAGCGATCTGCTGGTCTCGTCGGGGGAGGAGAACACCGACCTCACCGACCAGTTGGCGTGGATCACCAACCAGTCGATCCCGATGCTCCCGATCCAGGAGATCAACGACCAGGTGTGGTTCACGACCGACGACTGGAACGTCCCGGCGCCCGACGACCCGCGCTATCAGTCGAAGTGGCCGCTGTGGTGGTTCCCCCGGAACGGGAATCTCACGGCCAAGACGGCCTGATCCGGCGGGTTCGGATCACGCCCGACGCCGCCGTCCGAGAAGGGACAACGAAACAACTATGCCGCGATACGATTGTAAACTCAACGATAGATGTACGCATTGAAACGAGTAGGACAGGCCGCGGTTACCTTGCTATCCGTGATCACCATCACGTTCGCGCTCATCCGGGCGCTCCCGGGCGGGCCGGGCGACGCCATCAGGGCACAGGTGATGCAGAGCGGCGGGTCGAGCAACGTCGACATGACCCAACTCAACGCGCTCGTCGAGTCGTACACCAACGTCGACCCCTCGACGCCGCTGTACGTCCAGTACTGGGACTACGTGACGAGCATCCTGCAGGGCGACCTCGGCCAGTCGATCTGGTACGGACGGCCGGTCAGCGAGATCATCGTCCAGGCGCTCCCGTGGACCGTACTCCTCCTCACCATCGCCATCCTCCTGACGTTCGCGATCGGCATCGTCCTCGGGGCGGCCATGGCGTACGCCGAGGGGACCGACTTCGACGTCGGGTCGACGGTGGTGTCGATGCTGTTGAACTCGGTGCCCTACTACATCGCGGCGATCCTACTGGTGTACTTCCTGTCGATCCAGTTCGGCGTCTTCCCCCAGTCGGGGAACGTCTCGTCGGGGCTGGAGCCGTCGTTGTCGCTGTCGTACGTCGGCGACGTGTTGTACCACGCCGTGCTCCCGGTCGCGTCGCTGGTGATCACGGGGTTCGGCGGGACGGCGATCACGATGCGCGGCAACGCGATCCAGGAGATCGGCGAGGACTACATCCGCGTGGCGCACCTCCGCGGCGTCCCCGGACGGCGGATCGCGGTCCGGTACGTCGGGCGGAACGCGATCCTCCCGATGTACACCCAGTTCATGATCTCGGTCGGATTCATGTTCGGGGGGTCGGTCATCCTCGAACAGATCTTCGCGTACCCAGGGCTGGGCTACTACCTGCTGGAGGCGATCAGCACGCGCGACTACCCGCTGATGATGGGCGGCTTCCTCGTCATCGCGGTGGCGGTGATGATCTGTGTGCTCATCGCCGACCTGACGTACAGTCGGATCGACCCCCGGATCAGCGACGACGACGCGAGGGAGGCGTACTAGATGTCCGAACGGAGTTCGACGTTCGGTCCCGCCGACGAGTCGGCCGCCGACGGGTCGGCGACCCAGTGGGAGGTGTACCGCGAGTGGTTCGACATCGCGGTGCTCACCCCGATGCGGGTCGCGTGGAGCGACTGGCGGACGCGGCTCGGGTCGCTGATCGTCCTGTTCTACCTGGTGTTGGCCGCGGTGGCGTGGGTGTCGGCCACAGACTGGGGCCCCACCATCGTCGCCACGCCCAGTTCCGGGCAGGGTCCCCGGCTGACCGGCGCGTTCCAGGACATGGCGTACCCGCTGGGGACGAACAACCTCGGCGAGAGCATCCTCTCGGCCATCGTCCACGCGACGCCGGCGATGATCCAGCTGATCGTGGCCGGAGCGGTGTTCTCGACGGTGCTGGCGACGCTGATCGGCGTCGTCTCGGGGTACAAGGGCGGCGCGGTCGACCGGGTGCTCACCACGGTCACCGACATCGCGATGACGCTTCCCGGCCTGCCGTTGATCATCCTGCTGGCGGCGATCCTCGAACCGCGCAACCCGGCCGTGATCGGGATCATCCTCACGATCAACGCGTGGGCGGGGCTGGCGCGGGCGATCCGCTCGCAGGTGCTGTCGCTCCGGGACGACTCGTACGTCGAGGCGTCGCGGGTGATGGGCGCGCCCGTCTCGCGCATCCTGAAAGACGACATCGTCCCCAACGTGATGCCGTTCGTGCTGATCAACTTCGTCAACTCCGCCCGCGGGGTGATCTTCGGGTCGGTCGCGCTGTACTTCCTCGGCATCCTGCCGTCGTCGAACCCCAACTGGGGGATCATGCTCAACAGCGCGTACACCAGCGGCGCCATCTACTCGCTCGACGTGCTCCACTGGCTGTTGATCCCGATGTTCGCGATCATCCTGCTGTCGTTCGGCCTCGTGCTGTTCGCACAGGGGACCGAGAAACTGTTCAACCCGCGCATCCGTGCGCGCCACGCCGAGTCCATCGAGGACGACACCGCACCCTACCAGGAGTAACCATGACGACGATGCAACCCACAGACGTCTCGACCGTCGAGGACCCGATCTTCGAGGTGCGTAACACCTCCGTGTCGTTCGACATGGCGCGGGGCGAATCGAACGTGCTCGACTCGGTGAGCATGGACGTCCGCCGCGGGGAGGTGCTCGGCGTCGTCGGCGAGAGCGGGTCGGGCAAGTCGATGTTCGCCTCCGCGCTGCTCGACGCGGTGGTCGACCCGGGGATGGTCACCGGCGACATCACCTTCCACCCCGAGTCGGGCGAACCGGTCGAGATCCTCGGCCTGCCCGAAGACGAGATCAAACGCATCCGCTGGGAGCAGATCGCGATGGTGTTCCAGGGCGCGATGTCGTCGTTCAACCCGACGATGACGGTCGGCGCCCACTTCGAGGAGACGCTGTCGGTCCACGACCGCCCGGTCGAGGCGGGGATGGACCGCGCGCGCGACCTGCTGTCGGAACTGTACCTCGAACCCGCGCAGGTACTCGGCTCGTACCCGCACGAACTGTCGGGCGGGATGAAACAGCGCGCGCTCATCGCGTTGGCACTCGTGCTCGACCCGGAGGTGCTGGTGATGGACGAGCCGACGGCCGCCCTCGACCTGCTGATGCAGCGGAACATCATCGAACTGATCAAACAGATCGCCGCCGAACGCGACCTCACCATCGTGTTCATCACCCACGACCTCCCGCTGGTGGCGAACCTGGCCGACAGGCTCGCGGTGCTGTACGCGTTCGAGTTCGTCGAGGTCGGCCCGGCGTACGAGGTGTTGACCGGCGCGAAACACCCCTACACCCGGGCACTGTTGAACTCGACACCCAACCTCGACACCCCGCGCGAGGAGATGCAGCCCATCGCGGGGGCGGCGCCCGACCCGGTGTCGGTGCCCGACGGCTGTTCGTACCACCCGCGGTGTCCGCTCGCGGACGAGCGGTGCGTCGAGGAGGACCCTCCGCTCGACGCCGACGACCCGGCGGACGACCACGCGGCGGCGTGTCACTACGTGGAGCGGGTGCGAGAGGAGATCCCCCTCACGCTCCAGGAGGTGCGGCGTCATGAGTAGCGAGGGCGGGAGCGACGACCACGTCGTCTCGCTCCGGGACGTCGAGGTGCACTTCGAGTCTGACTCCGGGCTGTTCGGCTTCGGCGGCGACGCGGACGTGGTGAAGGCCGTCGACGGGGTCAGCCTCGACGTGCCGGAGAACGACATCGTCGCGCTGGTGGGCGAGTCGGGCTGCGGCAAGACCACGCTGGGCAAGACGGCGATCGGCGTCCAGCGGCCGACCGGCGGGAGCGTCCACTACGAGGGCCAGGACGTCTGGAAGGCGAAGGACCGCGAGGGCGACGTGTCGATCCCCCACGAGGAGATCCGGCAGTCGCTCCAGATCATCCACCAGGACCCCGGCGCGTCGCTGAACCCGAACAAGACGGTCCAGCACACGCTGTCGGCCCCGCTCCGGATCCGCAAGCCCGGCATGGACACGTTCGAGCGGCGCGACCGGATCCACGAGATGCTCTCGCGGGTCGGGATGGAGCCGCCGGACGACTACGCCAAGCGCTTCCCCCACCAGCTGTCGGGCGGCGAGAAACAGCGCGTCGCACTGATCCGCGCGCTGTTGATGAACCCCGACCTGATCTTGGCCGACGAGGCGGTGAGCGCGCTCGACGTGAGCCTCCGGATCGACATGATGGACCTGATGCTCGAACTCCAAGACGAGTTCGGCACCTCGTTTCTGTTCATCAGCCACAACCTCTCGAACGCGAGCTACATCGCGGGCAAGGCCGACGGCCGGATCGGGATCATGTACCTCGGCGAACTGGTCGAGATCGGACCGATCGACGAGGTGCTCGGCAACCCCCAGCACCCGTACACGCGGGCGCTGATGTGGGCGACCCCCAACCTCGACCCCGACATCGAGGACCCGCCCGACTCGCCGCTCCGCCGGATCGACGTGCCGGACCCGCGGAACCCACCGAGCGGCTGCCGCTTCCACACCCGGTGTCCGGAGGCCCGGGAGGTGTGTACGACCGAGTCGCCCGACCTGTACGCCGACGGGGCGTCCGACGCCGAGGCGGCGTGTTTCCGCGTGCTCGACGACCACGAGTACTGGGACAGCCCCGAGTTGGACGAGGAGGGCGACGACCGCACCGACCTGGTCGACGAGAGCGACCACGGCGGCCTCGCCGACGGGGCGGCCGAGTAGCGGTCCCGCATGTCGTCGCGACCCCGGAACCCGGAGCGAACCACGAGCGAGGTCGTCTTCCGTATCGTGTTGGTGCTGTCGGCCACGCTCGCGGTGTTGGTGCTCGCGGTGTTCCCGTTTCAACGGCCCGGGACCGGAAGCTGGGTGGTCTCGGTCCTCGCGCTGTGCGTTCAGGCGCTGCTCATCGCCGTGGCCGGGGTGGGGCTGTACCTCGGCTGGCAGCCGCTCCGCGCGTTCGACTGACGGGCGCGCGGAACGCGCGAGCGCGGAGCCTTACGTCTCTCGGCTGCGAGAAGAATCGGAAAAACGGCGCCGCCGACGGACGGTCGACCCGTCTCAGTAGCCGTCGTAGACCGTCTTCTCGATCGTGTAGAATTCGAGCCCCTCGTCGCCCTGCTCGCGCCACGTCTCCGACGACGACCGCTTGAACCCACCGAACGGCACGTGCAGTTCCAGCCCCGTCGTCTTCTCGTTCACCTTCGCCACACCCGCCTCGATGTCGTCGATGAACCGATTCGCCTCCGTGTGGTCGTCCGTCACGATCGACGCCGAGAGTCCGTACTCGACGCCGTTCGCCACGTCCATCGCCTCCTCGAAGTCGCTCACCTTCAACACCGCCACCACCGGCCCGAACACTTCCTCCTGGGCGATCCGCATCTCCGGCTCTACCTCCGTGAACACCGTCGGCTCCACGAAGAACCCCTCGCCGAGATCCGGTTCACCGCCGCCCGTCGCCAGCGTCGCGCCTTCGGTTTCGGCGACGTCGACGTACTCGAGCGTCGAGT
>NZ_ASGZ01000014.1 GCF_000495475.1 Candidatus Halobonum tyrrellensis G22
GGGTCGCCCGCCTCGGCGAGGAGCGCCTCCGCGTCGGTGTAGACGGGACCCAGCGGCTCCTTGAACGCCGAGCGGAGGTCGTCCGGGAGACGGAGCGGGAGCGTCACGGGTGCGTGAACGGGAGAGCCGGCGGCCTCAACGCACCTTCAGCGCGTAGCTGCCGGCCTTGGTGACGTTCATCTCGGGTGCGATCTCCGAACTCTCCGGGTGGTTGATGATGACGTAGCCGGCCCAGTCCTCCGTCAGTGAGGAGGAGCCGCAGTTCTCGCACGTCTGGGCGTTCGGATCGTTCACGAAGTGACACTCGCGGCAGGCGAGCCGGTCTTCCGCCATCTAGTTCCCCTCCGCCGTCGCCTCGTCGCGCTTGGCCGCCTCGTCTTCGAGCCAACCGTGCTTGCCGAGACCGGGCTGTTTGGCGGTGAGTCCGATCTTCGAGTCGCGGGGGTTGCGCTCGTCGATGCTCTTGGTGACGATCCGGACGCGTACGGCGTCCTCGACGCCGAGCGTCTGGTTCGACTCTGTCGACGCCAACTGCTGGTTCTCGCCGTCGTACGCGAGATACTCGTCCGATATCTGCGAGACGTGGAGCAGCCCGTCGACCGGCCCGATGCCGACGAACGCGCCGAACTCCACCACCTCGACCACGTTGCCGTCGACGACCTCCTGCATGTCGGGGTCGAACGTGACCGCGTCGAACTCCGCCTCGTAGTAGACGCCCGGCCTGCTCGGGAGCACCGCCCCCTCGCCGATGTCGTGTACCTCGCTCACGCTCACGATGCTGCCCACGTCCTCGTCCATCCGCCCTTCCAGCTTGTTCTGTAGGAGCTTGCGAACCCGGTCGGTGGTGACGTCCGCCAGGTGTTCCGGCGGCACCTCGACCGTGTCCTTGAGTCGTACCCGTTTGTACATATGCTATGGTTCTGTTACCGCCAGTGTGTTCTCGCCCCTTAAACCGATTACGCGAACGCCGCGTTCGCGCAGCCGCGTCGCGAGGGGCCGGTCGTTGGTGACGACGTGGCGTTGCCCGCCGTCCGCGCCCGTCTCGGCGAGTTCGACCACCGCGTCGTCGGCGTACGACGCCGTCGTCTCGACGACGCGACAGCGCCCGGCCAGGTCGAGACCGACCGACGCGGCCGTGCCTTCGGCGCCGTTCGACTCGCTCAGCCGCTCCAACTCGTCGACGACGGCCGCCGGGGTCACCGGCTCCGCGCCGACGACCACCCGGTCGAGTTCCTCGAACACGCGCACGCCGCACTCGACGGGCATCATGAGCGCGTTCGTGTCGAGGACGACCGTCGTCACCGCGTCACTCCGCCAGCGTGCCGACGCCGATGAGCCGCCAGCGCGCGCCCATCCGCCGGTTGATCGCGATCTTCGCGCCCGCCTCCGCACAGACGGGGCGCTTGAGCGACACCTCGCACTCGCCCTCGCGGGCGCTCGTCACCGCACCGACCGTCGTCGCGGTGCCGACGGTGAGCATCAGCGGCTCGCCCGTCGATATTTCGTCCACCTCGCCCTCGCCGACCACGCGGTCGAGCAGTTCGACGTCCATCTCGAACGCCTCGCGCGTCGGCGGCAGGCTCCCGGGTTCGCCGGCGACCTGACCGGCCAGCGCGTCGCCCTTCGTCAGGCTGGGGTCGAGCCCCGTCCCGACGCCGAGCAGGCCGCCCGGCGTCGCCGACTCGACGGGGTTGCCGCCCGCCTGGATCGACCGCACGCTCGTCTCGATCGAGCGGTACTCCGACTGGCCGCCCTCCTCGACCTCCCGGCCGGGGCGGAGTTCGAGGTCGTCGTCGACGTCGAGCGTCCCCTGCGCGAGCGACCCGCCGAGGACGCCGCCGAGTAGATCGTCGGCGGTCGTCCCCGGGCGGTTGATGTCGAACGAGCGCGCGACCAGCATGCGGGACGGCACCGTCTCGTCGCGGTCGGGCGTTGGGATCTCGTCTTCGAGCGCGCCGATCAGCAGGTCCATGTTGATCTCCTGTTGGGCGCTGATCGGGACGATCGGGGCGTCCTCCGCGACGGTGCCCTCGACGAACTCCTGGATCTGCTGGTAGTTCTCGCGCGCGCGGTCGGCGTCGACCAGGTCGACCTTGTTCTGGGCGACGACGATGTTGTCGATGCCGATGATGTCGAGCGCCATCAGGTGCTCTTCGGTCTGCGCCTGTGGGATGTCCTCGGTGGCGGAGACCACGAGCACCGCCCCGTCCATGATCGCGGCACCCGACAGCATCGTCGCCATCAGCGTCTCGTGGCCCGGCGCGTCGACGAACGAGACCGTCCGCAGTACGTCGGTCTCGACGTCGTGCTCCGAGCACGTCTCCTCGACGGTGTAACAGTCGGGCTCGTCCTCCTCGGGACACCGACGCAGCGTGGCGTCGGCGTACCCCAGTCTGATCGAGATGCCGCGGCGCATCTCCTCGCTGTGCTGGTCGGTCCACGACCCCGAGAGTGCCTGCACGAGCGTGGTCTTCCCGTGGTCGACGTGGCCGACGAGTCCGATGTTCACCTCCGGTTGAGTTTGTTCCGTCACCATGAGCCTCCTGAAGGGATAATCTCGTACGGGATTCGCCCCGAGCGAGTGATAAAGGTGCTGTTCTCTCGATTCGACCTACTTCCGCCGGTTTCGTCCGCGCGGGCCGCGCTCGCCCCCGGACCGCCCCGCGCGTCGCGACCTGGCGCTCACGCCGAGACGCGGTGTCACGCCGCGTCGACGCCGACCGTGGCGACGAGGGAGCCGAACGGGACCGCGAGCGCGGGGGCCGGTCGTACCCGCTCCGGACGGTGTCGACCGCCGCCGGTACCCCGTCCGGCGTCGGGCCGCCACCCTGCCCGATCGGCCGTCGATCCGCCGAAAACGCGAACGAACGGGCTTATACGGCGTCGTCACGAACCTGCCTTCAACCGAGTACCCTCGCCATGCTCTTCGAAGACCTCCCCACGACCCCACGAAGCGAGGAACTCCTCGACAAGGCGTTCTCGCGCGCGGCCCGTGCCGGCCGAGCGAAAGAGGGCCACGAGGCCCAGGAGTCGATGCTCCGGACCGCCGCGAACATCCTCTCGGACAACCTGGAGAACGTCTCCACCGAGTGGCCCGACTTCGAGTTCGAGGTCGACCCCTTCTACCACGAACTCGCGGACGCCGTCGTCGACGTCGACGAACTCAGGCAGGCGCTCTCGCGGGTCAACTGGGCGTCGAGACAGATCGCCGACCTCCGCTCGGAGTACACCACCAAGATCCGCCGGGCGGACGCCGCGACCGCCCGGAAACACCGCAAGCAGGCGTTCGCGCGGATGGCGGACATCATGGACCAGATCGAAGACGACCTGCTCCAGGTGGGCGAGGCGCGCGACGCGCTGAAGAACCTGCCCGAGATCCGGGCGGACGACCCCACGATCGTGGTCGCGGGCTACCCGAACGTCGGCAAGTCGTCGTTCGTCAACCGCGTCACCCGCGCGCGCGGGGAGATAGCCTCCTACCCGTTCACGACGAAGGCGGTCGGGCTGGGTCACTTCGAACGCGACCGGGTCCGCTACCAGATCGTCGACACGCCGGGGCTGCTCGACCGGCCCGCGGAGGAACGCAACGACATCGAACGGCAGGCGGCGTCGGCGCTGACCCACCTCGCGGACGCCGTCCTGTTCGTCGTCGACGCCTCGGGCGACTGCGGCTACCCGCTCGACGCCCAACTCGCGCTCCGCGACTCCGTCGTGGCGGAGTTCGACGTACCCGTGTTGACCGTCTGTAACAAGAGCGACCGCTCCCGGGAGGTCGAGGCGGACGCGTACATGAGCGTCACCGACGACGACAACGTCGAGGGCGTCCTGGATCTCGCGGTCGAGGCGGTCGGGTTCGAACCCGACCTGCCGTCGCGCGAGAACGCCGACTGAGCCGTCATCGACAGCGGACGCGGGAACGCGGACGCTCTACTCCCGGCTCGCCTCGGCTCCCGCCGCCGACTCGCTCAGTTCGTACGTCACGCTCACCGTCGCGGTGACGGTCACCGGCCCGGGCTGGAACGTTGTCGCGCCCCCGGCGTCGGCGGCCGTCTCGCGGGCGGCGTAGGGGGCGGCCGTCCCGTCGGTGTCCACGTCGACGGAGACGACGGTCCCGACCGACCGGTCGACGGCGCCGGCGGCCGCGTCGGCGTCGGTCCGCGCGTCGGCCATCGCGGCGGCGATGGCGTCCCCGCCGAGGTCGGCGCGGCGTTCGTCGCTCAGGTCGAAGCGCACGCCGTCGACGCGGGTCGCGCCGTTGTCGACCGCGATGTCGACCGCCTCGCCCGCGCGGTCGACGTCGGTCTCCACCTCGAAGCTCTCGAACGCGCGGTAGCCGACGAGTTCGCGCGAGTCGTCGCCGTAGTCGTACTCGGGCGAGAGGGCGTAGCCGGTCGTGTTGGCGCTCAGCCCCGCCTCCGAGAGCGCGTTCGAGAGCGTCTCGGCGTCGGCGGCGACGGCGTCGCGGGCCGCCTCGGCGGTGTCGGCGCGCGCCTCGACGGCGACGCTCACGACCGCCACGTCGGGGTCGGCGCTCACCTCGCCGGTGCCGCCGGCGGTGACGGTGTGGGCGTCGGTCTGCGTCTGTGTCGTCGCGTTCGCGGCCGTCGCGTTCGCGGCCGTCGGGTCGGTCGCCGCCCCGGCACAGCCCGCGAGTAGCACCGCGAGGGCCGCGAGGAGGACGTACTTCGGTCTGGGGTCCATATCCACGCGACTATTACGCCGGCTGAGCGCTTGAACCCGCGCTAAACACAAAGAGCCGTTTGACCGAACCCGATCGAGCGTCCGACGGTCGGGGTCGCCGCCGGCGGCCTCACCCGGCAGTCGGCCGCGCCGGGGCCGGAGCGGGCGCGGTCAGCCGAGTGCGGTGTGGTCCGACGGCGTGGGGACCGGCGTCCGGGTCCCGTTGTCGTCGGCGCCTCCGCTCTCGTTGCCGCCGCTCCCGGGGTCGCCGGGGTCGGTCTCGCCGCGGGTCTCGGCCGTCTGCGTCGGCAGGTAGCGCACCGAGATGTCGACCTCCGCCGAGGGACCGAGACCGAGCAGGGCGGTCCGGTCGCCCGAGAGCCGTTCGGCCAGCGCGTCGGCTATCGGTTTCGGGTCCGCGCCCAGCGGGTAGCCGACGGTGACCGTCGCCGCGGTCGGCTGTCGGATCGGGTACCCCCCGTACGTCACCTCCACGTCGAGAACCGTCTCGGCGGGGCCGACGAGCGTTCGCGCCTCGTTCTCGACGGCCGTCTCGAACTGCGCGCTCTCGTAGGAGGCGACCGTGACGGCGCCGAGCACCGACGTCGCCAGCAGGATCACGATCGCGAGCACCGACACTCGCTTGAGCGCCCGGGTGCGAGCGTCGCTGAACTGGAACAGGTTGTCCGGGCGGTACCCCCGGTACCACAGCACCACGATGGCCGCGAGGTTGATCGAGAGGAAGTTGACGACGACCAGCATCGCCGACCCGCTGATCGCCATCGGCTGGCCCCACGCGATACCGATGCCGACCACGGCGATCGGCGGGACGAGCGCGGCCGCGATCATGACGCCGACGAGCGCGGCCGACACGCCCGACGACAGCGATATCGCGCCCGCGACCCCGGCGCCGATCGCGATGGGTAACGAGAGCACGTCGGGCGCGAGGCGTTCGCGGACCTCGCCGAGCGCGAACACCTCCTCGACGGTGAAGGGGACGGCGTGGGTGAACCTGAGCACCGCGGCGAACACCGCGGCGCTCCCGATCGCGAGCAGCAGCCCGACCGCCTGGAGCCGCACCCCCCGCTTGAACATCTCGCTGTCGTTGACGACGGTGCCGACGCTGGTCGCCATCGCCGGGCCGACCAGCGGCGCGATCACCATCGACCCGACGACCACGGCCGGCGAGTCGAGCAGCAGGCCCGCGGTTGCAACGATCGAACTGATCGCGGTCATCACGAGGAACGGCATCCAGTCGGGCGCCATGTCGCCGGCGTCGGCGATTATCTCCTCGCGCGCGATCCGGTTGTCGCCGTTCCCCTCCTGTTGGTACTGCTCTTCGAGTCGCTCGAAGCGCTTGGAGATGACCGTCTCGGCGTCGACCACCACCGTGTACGCGTCCCGTTCGAGACCGGCCTCGCGGAGCTTCCCCAACACCGGCTCCACGGCGCCGACGGGGAGGGGGAACGAGACGATGGCGGTGTAGTCGCGGCCGCTCGTCTCGTCGGAGATGGCGTAGTCGATCCCCTCGTCGTCGAGGACCGACAGCACCGTCTGTCGCTTTCCCGCGGGGACCATCACCTGGACGAGTCGCACGGCCGGTACCACTCCCCCACTCGCTAAAACCTTCCCGCTCTCGACACCGCGGGGTCCCCGGCGGCGTCCGGCTGGTTGTGTCGCCGCGCTCGCGCGGTGTGGCACGGCTCGCACCGACCCGCGTCGCCGGCCGGGTCGCCCGCGTCGCCGGCCGCTCGTCCCCGGTCCCGGTCGGTTCGTGCTACCGCGCCCGGAGGCGGTCGAGCACCGGTATCTCGGCGAGACGCTCGTCGTCGAGCGCGTCCCAGTCGACCCCCGCGGGCTTCCCGTCGGCGCCCGTCTCCACCGTCCGGTCGGGCGTGACCACGAGGTCCATCGGCACGTCGTGGGCCGCGGTCGGCACCGCCTCGTCGACCACCTGCCGTTCGTGGACCGTCGTGGCCGTCGTCGTGGCGTCGCCGACCAGCCCGAACTCGCGGAGGACCCCGAACTCCAGGTCGCTGTACCCCTCGCCCTTCCCGACGCGCGCACCCGCCTCCGTCACCGCGACGCTGCCCGAGACGACCAGGTCGACCGGCTCCACGTCGTCGGGACCGACCGGCACGCCCGCCTCCGACGACCCGCCGACCGTCGTCGCGTGGTCGACGTCGTCGACCTCCGCGGGGTCCAACCGGAGGAAACACTCCTCGTCCCGCAGTCGGGGGACGGCCATGTACACGGTCTTCCCCGCCCGCAGCGCGGCGCGCCGAACCGGGAGTTGCGGGGCGTCGGGGTTGGCCTTGACCACGTCCGCCTCCCGCCACGCGTCGGTCGTCGCGAGCCGGTCGGCGGCCGCGTCAGCGCCCGCGAAGTTTGGGATCCGGCCGTGCGGCGGGTACGGAAACCGGGCCACCCCGCTCTCCTCCAGTTCGTCCCAGACGCGCTCGCGAAGGGCCTGCTTCTCCATGTCCGGCCGGTCGGCCCGGAGGTACATATCCCCGCCGAGTCGGTCACTCGCGGGCGGATAAACTGTCGCAACGGTCGCGGACTGTCGGTCGCGACGGCTGCAACCGTACCGAACCGTCACAACGGCCCGCGCGGCTTATCCTCCGTCCGGCGAACGTCCCGGAGCATGCAATCCGACCCCCTCGGTCGCGAGCAGGGGACAGACGGGCGCGGGTCGGCCGCCCCGGCGGTCCGGGCACTCGACGACGAGACGGCGTTCAAACTGCTGAGCAACGGGCGGCGACGGACGGCGATCCGGTGTCTCGCGTCCGCCTCGGAACCGGTCGGGGTCGCCGACCTCGCCGAGTCGGTGGCCGCCCGCGAACGCGAGGACGGCCGCGCGGCCGACGGCGGCGACCCCGCCGGGGCTGCCGAGCGGCGGCGCGTCGCGGTCGCGCTCGGACAGGTCCACCTGCCGAAACTGGCCGCCGCGGGGGCGGTCAGCTACGACGGGGGCAGGAACGTCGTCACCCCGACGCCGACCGTCGACGTGCTCGCGGAGCGTCTCGCGCG
>NZ_ASGZ01000015.1 GCF_000495475.1 Candidatus Halobonum tyrrellensis G22
GACGTGGCGGTGATCGACGGCAAGACCGAACGGGAGGCGGTCGGCGACGAGATAGCCGCGGTGCTCGACCGGGACGGTGACGGGGAGAGCGACGACGCGCGCATCGACGTCGAGAACGAACCCGCGACGCTGTCGGCCGCGATGCTCGACGCGCTCCGGGCGGGCCTCGACGCCGACCGGCCGACCGTGGTCCACGTCACCGGCGAGGAGGACCTCGCCACCCTGCCGGCCATCGTCGCCGCACCCGACGGCGCGAGCGTCGTCTACGGCCAACCCGGCGAGGGGATGGTGCTCGTCGCGGTGACGCCCGAGTCGAGAGCGCGCGCGCGCGACCTGCTCGAACGGATGGCCGGCGGGAGCGAGACGGCGCTCGCGCGGCTAGAGCGGTAGCCGGCGGAGGGCGGTGGGTAGTGAGGGTGGGGTCGCCCTCCGCCGACCCAGTTCCGGGTCCGCTCCGTTCGTCGGCGTCGGACCGAACCCGTTCGGTCTCCGCGGACCGTTCCGACCGTCGGGTCGCCGGTCCCGACGAGCCGTCCGTCGTACCGCCAGTCCAGACCAGGTTCCGCATCCCCTCGTCGCCCCGTCACGCCCGGCGGTAGCCGGCCGCGACGCTCCGCCCGGCCACCCGGTCGACGACGCCCGCGTGCGCCGATCGCCGTTTCCCGTGGGGCGCCGGCGGCCGCGCGGTCGAGATCCGCCGCGTCGGCGGCCTTCGAAATCCTTTTCCCCCTACTCGGCCGACTCTCCGGCAACTCAACCATGGATATCGACGTCATCTCCGAGGAGGAGAACCCGATGCTCCACCGGACCGACGTCCGGTTCGAGATCGTCCACGACGAAGCCACGCCCGCGCGCCTGCAGGTGCGCGACTCGCTCGCCGCCAAACTCGACAAGTCCGCCGACGAGGTGGTCGTCCACGAACTCGACACCAAGTTCGGCATGCGCAAGACCATCGGCTACGCGAAGGTGTACGAGTCGGCCGACCACGCGACCGACGTCGAACAGGCGTACATGCTCGACCGGAACGCCATCGGCGCGAGCGACGACGAGGCGGACGCCGAAGAGGCGTAGTCGAGCGGCCACTCACCACAGATGCGCGTCCTCGGCATCGAAGGGACGGCGTGGTGTGCGAGCGCCGCCGTCTACGACGCCGAGACCGACGCGGTTTCTATCCACTCGGACGCGTACGAACCCGACAGCGGCGGCATCCACCCGCGCGAGGCCGCCGAGCACATGGGCGACGCGGTGCCGCGGGTGGTGCGGACCGCCCTCGATGACGCCCGCGAGGCGTACGGAGCCGACCCGGTCGACGCCGTGGCGTTCTCGCGGGGACCGGGACTCGGCCCGTGTCTCCGCATCGTCGCCACCGCGGCGCGGGCGCTCGCGGCGACGCTCGACGTGCCGCTCGTGGGCGTCAACCACATGGTCGCCCACCTCGAAATCGGGCGCCACCGCTCGGGGTTCGACGCGCCGGTCTGTCTCAACGCCTCGGGAGCGAACGCCCACCTGCTGGGGTATCACGACGGCCGCTACCGGGTGCTCGGCGAGACGATGGACACCGGCGTCGGCAACGCCATCGACAAGTTCACCCGCCACGTCGGGTGGAGCCACCCCGGCGGTCCGAAGGTGGAGGAGCACGCGAAGTCGGGCGAGTACGTCGACCTGCCGTACGTCGTGAAGGGGATGGACTTCTCGTTTTCGGGGATCATGAGCGCCGCGAAGCAGGCGTACGACGACGGCGTCCCCGTCGAGGACGTCTGTTTCTCGCTCCAAGAGCACGTGTTCGCCATGCTCGCGGAGGTGTCCGAGCGGGCGCTGTCGCTGACGGGCGCCGACGAACTCGTCCTCGGCGGCGGCGTGGGACAGAACGAGCGGTTGCGGGAGATGCTCGCCGGGATGTGCGAGGCGCGCGGCGCGGCGTTCTACGCGCCCGAGCCGCGCTTCCTCCGGGACAACGCCGGGATGATCGCGGTGTTGGGCGCGAAGATGGCGGCCGCCGGCGACACCCTCCCGGTCTCGGAGTCGGCGGTCGACCCCGACTACCGCCCGGACGAGGTAGCCGTCACGTGGCGCGACGACGCCGCGTCGGTGGCGGTGGCGGGCGGCCGGGACGACGAGGGGGTGCGGCGCGGCGCGGAGGCGACCGTCGACCTCGACGGCGAGCGCGCGGTGAAGCGTCGGCTCGCGAAGGAGTACCGCCACCCGACGCTCGACGCGACGCTCCGGCGCGAGCGGACGGTCGGCGAGGCGCGACTGCTCGCGGAGGCGCGCCGCGCGGGCGTGCCGACGCCGCTCGTCCGCGACGCGGACGTCGAGGGGTCGACGCTCACCCTCCAGTACGTCGGCGACCGCGACCTCGCCGCCGACCCGACGGCGGCGGGCGCGCGGCGCGTGGGCCGCCACCTCGCACGCCTCCACACCGCGGGGCTGGTCCACGGCGACCCGACGACCCGGAACGTCCGGGTCGTCGACGGCGCCGACGAGGGGGGCGCCGCTCGGGAGGTCGACGGCGACCGAGCGCCCCGACCGTTCCTCGTCGACTTCGGTCTCGGCTACGCGACGGACCACGTCGAGGACTACGCGATGGACCTCCACGTGTTCGAGCAGTCGCTCGTCGGGACGACCGACGGCGCCGAACCGCTCGTCGACGCCGTCGAGGCGGGCTACCGCGAGGCGGGCGACGGGGGCTCCGAGCGGGTGCTCGACCGCCTCCGGACGGTCGAGGGGCGCGGTCGCTACCGATAGTGCGGGCGAACCGGCGACCGGTCGGTCCGCGGGGCGGACTGGCGACCCAGCGGCTGCCCGCGCGGGGGTGGGTCGCACTGCCGCGGGTCCCCGCGCGGCGAACCTCAGCGCACGCGCGGGGTGGTCCGGGCATCGCATTTGAACCCCAGGTCGGTCCGCCGGGTCGCGTCGACGGGGCGCGAGTCGGCGGGTCGGCCGACGGCGGGCCGGCGAGTTGGCGAGCCGAAACGATTTATCACCTGCCGACGCTAGCCGGGCGTATGGACGACAGCGACGAGACCGTGCGCGGCGAACTGTTCGGCATCCCGTACAACTTCGAGCCGCCGACGATCGGTCGGATGCTCGCCGCCTACTGGCGGCCCGACGAGGAGATGGCCGTCGAGAAACCGTTCGGCATCGGCTACACGCTGAACATGGCCAACTGGCGCGCGTGGGTCGTGCTGGCCGTCGCGGGCGTGCTCCACTACCAAGAGCAGAGTTCGAAGAAGCAGGCCGCCGAGGAGTCCGACCGCGAACCCGTCGAGGTCGTCGTCAACGACGACTGAACCGGCCGGTCGATTGCGGCGGCGTCTCCCGCCCCCACGCGAGCACCGACGACCCCGTCCGAAGGTCGACCCGGCCGCTCGGCTCTCGTTCCGCCCGCCCCGTCCGTCGGCCGTCGCCCCCGTCGGGTGACGCCTAGGCTTACGCCCCCACCGCGAGACGGCAGGGGTATGAACCGGACGTTCCTCGCGGGGGCGGCGTTGACCGCGCTGTCGGCGGTCGGCTACGTCGCCGGAACCGTCGCGCCGTACCCCGGGCGGGAGGCGAGCATCGCCGGGGTGATGGTCGGCCTGACCCTCGCGGCGGTGACGTACGGCCGGGGCGGCGGGGCGGATACGGGATGATGCGGTCGCTGTCGTACACGCCCGACGGCGCGGACGCGTTCGACGACCCCGAGGCCGCCATCCGCGCGCCGGGGACGACGTGGGTGTGCGCGTCGGGCGACCGGGCGGAACTCGACCGGACCGCCGAGCGGTTCGGCATCCACCCGCTCCACGTCGAGGACGTGGTGAACGACGTCCGGCCGAAAACCGAGGTGTTCGACGAGTACACGTTCTTCCTCGCGAAGGCGGCGCGCTTCCGCGTGGGCGAGACCACGTTCCTCGAGGAGATCCGCACCGACCCGGTCGGCGTGTTCGTCGGCGAGGGGTGGCTGGTGACGCTCACGACCAGCGAGGTGTCGGCGGTGAGCCGGGTGTGGGACCGGGTCGCGGGGGCCGAGCGACGCGCGCTCGCGCGCGGTCCGGACTTCGTCGGCTATCTGGTGTTAGACCGGATCGTCGACGACTACTTCGCGTTGCTCGACGAGGTCGAAGACGACATCGAGTCGGTCGAGGAACTGGTGATCGAGGCACCCGACCCCGAGACGCTCGCGGCGATAAACGACCTCAGGCGCGAGCTGTTGTCGATCCGTCGCGTGGTCTGGCCCACGCGGGACGCCGCGAACGCGCTCTACCGGGGCGACGCCAATCACGTCGCGGAGGCGACCGAGAAGTACTACCGCGACGTGTACGACCACCTCGTCCAGGTGGTCGAACTCACGGAGACGTACCGCGACCTGACCTCGGGCGCGCGCGACATCTACCTCAACACGGTGTCGCAGTCGACCAACGAGGTGATGCGGAAGCTGACGGTCGTCTCGGCGGTCCTGCTGCCGCTGACGTTCGTCGCGGGGCTGTTCGGGATGAACTTCGCGACGATGCCGGAACTCGGCTGGCCGTACGCCTACCCCGCGGTGCTGGTCGGGATGGCCGGCGTCGCGGCGGTGCTGGTGGCGTACTTCAGCCGCGAGGAGTGGCTCTGAGCCGCCGCGCGGAGCGGGCGTTTTTGTGGGTCAGGCGCGTAGCCGGCCCGATGAGTCCGAACGCGAGCGACCCCGGGGACGGTCGGTGGACGCACGACGACCTCCCCGCGATGGACGGCGAGACGGTCGTGGTGACGGGCGCGAACAGCGGTCTCGGTCTCGAAGCGACGCGGGCGTTCGCGCGGGTCGGCGCGCGCGTCGTGATGGCGTGTCGGAGCACCGAGCGCGGCCACGTCGCGCGCGCCGACGTCGAACAGGAGGGGGTGGCCGGCGAGTTGGAGGTGCGGGAACTCGACCTGGCCGACCTCGACTCCGTCCGCGCGTTCGCCGACGGCGTCGACGCGCCCGTCGACGCCCTCTGTAACAACGCGGGCGTGATGGCGATACCCCGCTCGGAGACGGCCGACGGCTTCGAGACGCAGTTCGGCGTGAACCACCTCGGCCACTTCGCGCTGACGGGCCTGCTGCTCGACCGCCTCGCGGCGGCCGACGGCGAGGCGCGCGTCGTCACGCAGTCGAGCGGTCTCCACGAGGACGGCGAGATGGAGTTCGACGACCTCCAGGGCGAACGCGACTACGACAAGTGGGACGCGTACGCACGGAGCAAGCTCGCGAACGTGCTGTTCGGCTACGAACTCGACCGGCGGCTCCGCGGGGCGGGCGTCGACGACGTGACGAGCGTGGTGTGTCACCCGGGCTACGCGGCGACGAACCTGCAGCTTCGCGGACCCGAAGCGGAGGGGTCGCGGCTGCGCGTGCTGGCGATGAAGGCGGCCAACACCGCGTTCGCCCAGTCGCCCGAGCGGGGCGTACTCCCGATGCTGTACGCCGCGACTAGCCCGGCCCTCGACGGCGGCGAGTACGTCGGTCCCGGGGGCTTTCGGAACATGCGCGGCTACCCCGCGGTCCAGGAGTCGAGTCCGGCGTCGCACGACGAGGGGGACGCCCGCCGCCTGTGGGGCGTCTCGGAGGATCTCACCGGTGTCACCTACGACTTCACCGCCGCGCGCGAGGCGCGCGCCGACGGGGCGAGCGGGTCCGCGGCGGCCGGCGACTGAGGCCGGTCGCTCTCCCGTCTACGCGTCGACGCCCGCGAGCCGCCGGACCGCGCCGCCGTCCCGACCCGCCGTACAGACGTACAGTTCGCCGTCGGGGTCCTCGCCGAACGAGAGCACGCGCGCGCTCGCCGGCAGTCCGCCGAGTTCGACGACCGAGACGGGCCAGCCCGCCCCCTCCCGGGGGTCCGCGACGAACAGCCGCCGGTCGGTCTGCCAGTCGGCGAACAGGTAGCGCCCGCCCAGCCCCGAGAGCGCGTCGCCCCGGTAGACGTAGCCGCCGATGACGGTGACGCCCGTCACCCGCCCGTCGCCCGAGTGGGGGTACTCGACGGCCGGCGTGCGGAGCGGGTCGCCGTCGGGCGTGGTCTCGGGCGCCGAGTCGGCCCGGAACGGGTGGGTGCCCTCGTAGGCGTTCCAGCCGTAGTTGCCGCCCGCGACGACGCGGTTCACCTCCTCCCACCGGTTCTGTCCCACGTCCGCGACGTAGAAGTCGCCCGTCTCGCGGTCGAAGCTGAACCGCCAGGGGTTGCGAAAGCCCCACGCGTACTGCTCGTCGAGTCCCTCGCGCCCGACCAGCGGGTTCCCCTCGGGAATGCCGTACGGCCGGCCGTCGTCGCCGTCTCCGGCGCCGCCATCGTCGTCCCCGGCGCCGCCGTCGACGTCGACCCGGAGGACGCTCCCCAGCAGGTTCTCGGCGGTGTCCTGACCGTTGCCGCCGGCGACCGCGTCGTACCAGTCGTCGGCGTGACCGGTCCCGCGGTCGTTCGCGCCGCCGCCGTCGCCGACGCCGACGTAGAGGAGGCCGTCGGGGCCGAACGCCACCGACCCGGCGTTGTGGTTCGACTGCGGCTCCGGAATCTCCAGGAGGACACGCTCGCTGTCGGGGTCGGCGGCGTCGGGCGTCGCCGAGAACGACGACAGCACGAACGTGTGGCTGTACCCCGACGGCGTCGCCTCCCCGGCGGGGGCGCTGTAGCGGACGAACACCCGGTCGTCGTCCGGGAACTCGGGGTGGAACGCCAGCCCCAGCAGTCCCATCTCGGAGTAGCCCCCAGGTAGGTCCACCATCCGGTCGCGCACGTCGAGGAACGGCGCCGTCTCGCCGTCGGCGACGAACACCCGGCCGCGCTGGTCGGCGACGTACGCGCGGCCGTCGGCGCCGGGCGGGAACTCCACGCCGACCGGCGAGGCGAACCCGTCGGCGAGCGTCTCGGTGCCGACGCGCGCCGGGAGGTCGGCCGGCGCGTCGGTTCCCGCTCCGGTCGTCGCGGGGTCCGTCCCGGCGGCCGTACTCGCCGCCGGCCCCCCGCCCCCGTCGCTCCCGTCGGCGCCGTTCCCCCCGTTCGGTGCCGAACAGCCGGCGACGCCGGCCGCGCCCGCGACCCCGAGCGCCGCCAGCAGTTCGCGACGCGTGTGTGTCGGGTTCACGTACGCCTTCGCGGACGCGCTCACTAAGCGGTGTCGCCGGCGTCGCGGCCGCCGGCGGGCCACGCCAGCCGCGAGCGGGCGATCACACAGCCGACGACCGCGACGGCGTCGAGGACGAGGAGGACCAGCGCCGGCGTCGACGGCTCCGCCCGGACCGCGAGGAAGGCGACGGCGGGGACGAGCGAGGCGACGAGCAGGCCGGCCGCGACCCGGCGGAACGTCCCCGGGGGGTCGACGACGCGACCGACCAGCGCCTCGTAGCCGGCCGCGCCGCCGACGGCCCCGACCGCCGGGAGCCACGGCGTCGGCACGAGGACGGCCGGTGTGACCGGGCCGGCGACCGCGCCGACCCCG
>NZ_ASGZ01000016.1 GCF_000495475.1 Candidatus Halobonum tyrrellensis G22
GCGGCCACGGCGACCGACCGGGAGACGCCCAGCCGCGCGTCGTCGCACCGCGGGCCCGCTCCCGCGGCGCGGCGACGCGGCGGCGGTACGACAGATGCAATCAGGAGACGGACACAGCGACGAGCCGAACAGCGGGCGGGCCGTGGTCGCGGCGCGCTCGGCGGACGAACGACCCGACACGACCGAGATCCGCGGGCTGGCCGAGACGGCGGGCTACGCGGTAGTCGGCGAGGTGACCCAGCGGCGCGCGGAGGACTCGACGTACGACCTCGGGCGGGGGAAGGCGGAGACGCTGGCCGAGCGGGTGGCCGAGGCGGACGCGGGGGCCGTCGTCTTCGACGGCGCGCTCGACCCCGGGCAGTACGCGGACCTGCGCTCGCTGCTCCCCGACGGGACGGAGCTCGTCGACCGCTACCGGCTGGTGCTCGACGTCTTCGCGGCGGGCGCGGGCGACGAGGCGGCGACGACGCAGGTGGAACTCGCCCGGCTGAGGTACGACCTCCCTCGGCTCCGGCGCGCGACCGAGGAGTCGCTGTTGAACGAGGCGACCGAGAAGGGGTCGCCGGTCCTCGACGCCGAGCGGCGGATCGGCCGGCTGGAGTCGCGGCTGTCCGACCTGACCGACGCCGCCGCCGAGCGCAGGGAGACCCGCCGCGCGGAGGGGTTCGACCTCGTGGCGATAGCGGGCTACACCAACGCCGGCAAGTCGACGCTGTTGCGCAGGCTCGCGGACGACCTCTCGGTCGAGGCGGACGGGAGCGGCGAGACGGACACCGACGGCGCCGGTTCCGGCGACGTCGACGACGAGGCGTCGGTGCGCGACCGCCTGTTCGAGACGCTCGAAACCACCACCCGCCGGGCGACCGTCGGCGGCAGGCGGGTGCTGTGTACCGACACCGTCGGGCTGGTCGACGACCTGCCCCACGAGTTGGTGCGGTCGTTCTCGTCGACGCTGTCGGAGATCCGGTCGAGCGACGCCGTGCTCGCGGTGGTGGACGCCGCCGCCGACTCCGAGCGGTTCCGCCGGCGCGTGGCGGTGACGGCGGACGTGCTGACCGCCGACGCCGAGGGAGCGGTCGTGCCGGTGTTGAACAAGGTCGACCGGGTTGACGAGGCGACGCTCGACCGGCGGCGCGCCCACCTCCGCGAGGCCGTCCCCGGGGCGGTCGAACCGGTGGCGGTGAGCGCGCGCGACGGCGACGGCGTCGGGGAACTCGCCGCGGCGCTGGTGGACGCGCTCCCCGGCGCGCGCGCCGAGTTCGTGCTCGCGAACTCGGGCGAGACGCAGGCGCTGCTCTCGTGGCTCCACGAGCGCGGGAGCGTGACGACCGACTACGCGGGCGACCGGGTCGAGGTGACGTTCGCGGGGAAGCCGTCGGTCGTGAGGGAGGCGGAGCGCCGGGCGGCCGACCTGGAGCCGTGACCCGCCCACCGATGTGGGCGTGTGGGCACCCTTAAGAAGCGCGACCCACTGGTGTCGAGCATGCGACCCCGAGACCTCTCCGCGAACGCCCCGTACGTCCCCGGGCGCGGGGCGGAAGAGGTGGCGCGCGACCTTGGGATGGAGCCCGAGGAGTTGGTCAAACTCTCCTCGAACGAGAACCCGCACGGACCCTCCCCGGCGGCCGTCGACGCCGCCTCCCGGGCCGTCGCCGACGCGCACGTCTACCCGACGGCGGCCCACGCCGACCTGACCGAGCGACTCGCCGACGAGTGGGACGTCGACCCCGAACAGGTGTGGGTCGGGCCGGGCGCCGACGGCGCGCTCGACTACCTCTCGCGGGCGACGCTCGACCCCGGCGACCGGGTGCTGGTCCCCTCGCCCGGCTTCGCCTACTACGGGATGAGCGCCCGCTACCACCACGGGAGCGTCGCGGAGTACCCGCTGTCGAAGGCCGACGGCTTCGCCCAGACCGCCGAGGGGGTCCTCGACGCGTACGACGGCGAGCGTATCGTCTACGTCACCACGCCGCACAACCCGACCGGGTCGGTGCTCGAACGCGAGGAACTCCGGGCCCTACTCGACGGCGTCGACGACCGGACGCTGGTCGTCGTCGACGAGGCGTACGGCGAGTACAGCGACGAACCCTCGGCGGTGGAACTGCTCGACGCGCGCGACGACCTCGCGGTCACGCGGACGTTCTCGAAGGCGTACGGGCTGGCGGGACTGCGGATCGGGTACGCGGTCGTCCCCGAGTCGTGGGCCGACGCGTACGCCCGGGTCAACACGCCGTTCGCGGCGAACGTCGCGGCGCTGGCGGCCGCGAGCGCCGCCCTCGACGACGACGACCACGTCGAGCGGTCGGTGGAGTCGGCGCGGTGGGCGCGGGCGTTCCTCGCGGCGGAACTCGACGCGCCGACGTTCGACACGGCGGCCAACTTCGTGCTCGCGGACGTCGGCGACGGCACGGCGGTGGCCGAACGCGCCCAACAGCGCGGGGTCATCGTCCGCGACACCACGTCGTTCGGCCTGCCGGGCTGTGTCCGGGTCTCGTGTGGCACCGAGAGCGAGACGCGGCGGGCGGTCGAGGTGCTCAACGACGTACTCGCCGAACGGGAGGCGGTGACGGACGCGAGCGCGACCGGGATGGGGACGGAGCCGGGGTCGGGGGGCGGCGCGTGAGCGACCCCGACGGGACCGGTGGGACCGCCGGGACCGACGACGCCCCCGGAGCCGGCGCGGCGGCGCGGCGGCTCGCGGTGACGGGGACGCCCGGGACGGGGAAGACGAGCGCGACGGCGGCGCTCGGGGGCGACCGGGAGGTGCTCCACCTCAACGAGTACGTCCGCGAGCACGACCTCTGGACCGAACGCGACGCCGACCGCGACGGCTCGCTGGTGGTCGACCTGGAGGCGGTCCGCGAACGCCTCGGCGACCGCGAGGGGGTGGTCGAGTCGCACCTCGCCCACCACCTCGACGCCGACCGGGTGGCGGTGTTGCGGTGTCGCCCCGACGTGTTAGAAGAGCGGCTGCTCGACCGGGGGGAACCCGCGGCGACCGCGCGGGAGAACCGCGAGAGCGAGGCGCTCGACGTGATACTGGGCGAGGCGGTCGAGCGGCACGGCGCCGACCGGGTGTACGAGATAGAGACGACCGACCGGACGCCGGCCGAGACGGCCGCCGAACTGGACGCGGTCGCGGCGGGCGAGCGCGACCCCTCCGCGGGCGGCGTCGAGTTCATCGAGTACGTATGACGCTCGATAGGTTCCGCCCCCTCGCGAACCGGGGGCTCGGCCCGTTCGTCCGGCTGGCGGACGCCGTCGGTCTCTCGCCCGACGGGGTGAGCGTCGTCGCGTTCGGCTGTGCGGTGGCGGCGGGCGTCGCGTTCGGTCTCGACTCGCCGGCCGCGGCGCCGTGGCTGTACGTGCTCGGGGCGGCGCTGGTGTTCGCAAACGGCTGGCTCGACCTGGTCGACGGCGCGCTCGCGCGCGAACAGGGCGTCGCGTCGTCGGGCGGCGACATGCTCGACCACGTCCTCGACCGGTACGCCGACATCGCGCTGTTGGTGGGGC
Organism: Candidatus Halobonum tyrrellensis G22; assembly: GCF_000495475.1. GTDB lineage: Archaea > Halobacteriota > Halobacteria > Halobacteriales > Haloferacaceae > Halobonum > Halobonum tyrrellense. Next base: position 3,514 of record NZ_ASGZ01000016.1, read on the forward strand.
TGGCGGCGGGTATCGACAGCTACGGGCTGGGACTCGCCGCGGTCACGGGCGTGCTCATGACCTCGTACATGGGGACGCAGATACAGGCCGTCGGCGTCGGCCGCGAGTACGGCGGGCTGCTCGGCCGGGCGGACAGGCTGGTGCTCGTCGGCGTCGTCGGCGTCGTCGCGGCGGCCGTCCCGGGCGCGCTGGTCGCGGGCTACGGCGTCGTGGCGCTGCTGCTCGTCCTGTTCGCGGTGGTCGGCCACGTCACCGCCCTCCAGCGGTTCCGGGGTGCGTGGTCGGACCTCCGGTGAGCGTCTCCCCGGCGACGGCGGTGCGGGCGGCCCGCCGGGAGGACCGCCGCGTTCGGTCGACCCGGGGCGTTCTCGCGGGCGATTTCTCGGGGCGAACCCTTTTGTTCTCCCGCGTAGAGAACGAATCCATGAGTGGACCGACGGGCACGCGCGACGACGACCGGTCCGCGGCCCCCCTCCGAACGCGCGGGAACGAGCCGACGCTGCAGGCGGCGCTCGACAGACTCGCGGGCGGGTGCGGGCTGCTGGTGACGGGCGACGTTTCGACGGAGGCGTACCGGGTCGCCGCGGCGCGTTACTTCGGGGAGTCGTCGAACGACCGCCGGCGCGTGCTCGGGCTAACGCACGACTCGCTCCGGGCGGACGACTGGCTCCCGGACGGGGTCGACTCGGACGGCGACGACGCCGACGTGGTGCGGCTCGGCGACGCCGTCCGCGACCCCGCCGCGGTCGAACCGGACCCGGCCGACCCGCCCGTCGACGACGGCAGACAGCCCGTGACCGACCCCGAGACGTTCTCCGACCGGTTCCTCGGCGCCATCCGCGCCGACGACGGGGAGCCGACCGACAGCATGTACCTCCGGGTCGGCCTGTACCGCGTCGACGGCCTCCGCGCGGCGCTCGGCGAGGACCGGGCGGGCGACCTGTTGTGCGACGCCGCGGCGGCGACGCGCGACCGGGGCGGGATGGCGCACTTCCACCTCCCCCGACCGGCGGCGGAGACGTCCGCGCCGCGGGCGGACCCCGTCGTCGATTCGGTCGCGACGCGGCTCGGCGAACACCTCGACGTCATCGTCCAACTCCGGTTCGCCGAGCGCGCGGCCGTCCCGGAGGAGCGGTGGCACATCCTCGGATGGGGGACGACCGACTGGCACCCGCTGCGGTGAGCGATGAGCGAACAACTCGAAGGACGAGTCGGTGACGCGCTGACGCTCACGGCCGCGCCGACGGGGCGCGGTCGCTACGACATCGCCGACCACATCGAGGACGTGCGGATGCCGCTGCGTATCGGCGGCGACGGCGGCGGGCCGAACCGGATCGACGCGACCGACCGGTTCCCCGCGCCCGTCGACGCGTGCTGGCGGTTCCACGCCGAGTCGGTGGCGCCGCTGTGCACCGCCGACATGTACGTCCGGACCCCGGACAACGCGGTGGTCGACGCGGCGACGACCGACGGGTCGGCGCGGGTCCCGCCGGGACCGCACGTGATCGAACTCTCGACTGCGCCGATGAAGACGTACTTCGCCGTCGAGGGACCCGCGCTGGTCGGCTACGACGACCGCTACCCACACGTCCGGTTCGACGGCGGCCCGGCGGAGGTCGTCGTCGGCGCGCGCTCGCGCCACGAGACGCCCGTGGGCACCATCACGACCACCGACGACCCCGCCGACCTCGCCACCGCGATCTCGCTGTTCGGGTCGGCGCTCGTGACCACCTCCCCCGAGCGGTCGTTCCCCACCCTCCGCGGACACCCGCCGCTGCTGGAGGTCGGCGACCGGTTCGACGTGCCGCCGCTGGTGAGTCGGGTCGACACCGGGGTCGAACTCGGGTTGCCGTTCGAGTACGGCCCGTTGTTTTCGGCGGCACCGCTCGCGTACTACCTCGGGGCGGGCATCGTCGAGAGCGGGGCGCCGTACCTCGCCGCCGCCAACGTCCGGTACGACCTGCCGGCGTCTCCCGAGGAGTTGGCGGCCGAACTGGGTCGGCTCCTCAGACACTGTTTCACACTCGACTGCGCGACGCGGGCGTGTTCGGCCGGGCTGTACGACGTGAACCTCGACGTCCACGAGGCGCTGACCGACCGGCTGGACCCGCCGTGGGAGGCGTGGTACCGCGCGGCTCTCGACGAGCGGACGGCCCGCTACCTGGAGGTGCCGACGGCCGCGACGCTCGAGTACATCGACTGGCCGCAGACGACCGACGTCAAGCCCGTGGCGACGAACGCCTCGATCCTGCCGTTCCTCGCGGCCGACCTCTCGGCCGTTCGATCGCCGCCGCCGACGCCGACCGTCTCCGGTGGCGAGCGCTCGACCGAACTCGACGACTTCCTCCGCGGGTGTCGCCCGACGGCGACGCGGGGTGCGGACGTGCGACCGCGGTCGGCGACCGCCGCCGGCACGTTCACGCGCGGCCCGACCCAGAACGCGATCGAGGAGAGCGACGAGACGGTCTCGCCGCGCGCGGCCGACAGCGTCTCGCGGGCGTGGGTCGGGCCGGGGTTCCCCACCAGCGCGGCGAAGCCCACCGTCGAGGCGTACCGTCGTCGGTTCGACCGGTCGCCGTCGGCCGACCTCACCATCGACGTCACCGTCGTCTGCAACGACGAGCGGATGCGCGAGGAGATGGACGACGGCTACGGGTTCCGCGACCACGTCGCGTTCGACGTACAGAACGAACACGACCTGACCGTCGCCGAGCTCCGGGACCTGCTCCGCGCCGACCACGACTTCTTCCACTACATCGGCCACGTCGACGGGCGCGGCATGGAGTGTTCCGACGGCTTTCTCGACCTCCGCGAACTCGACGGGACGGGCGTGGACGCGTTCCTGCTCAACGCGTGTTCGTCGTACAAGCAGGGGATGGCGCTCGTCGAGGCGGGGGCGCTCGGCGGCGTGGTCTCGCTGATGGAGCTGCCGAACACGCTCGCGACCCGCGTGGGACGCGACCTGGCGCGGCTGTTCGACGCCGGGTTCCCGCTGGACGCCGCCCTCGACGTGGTCCGCCGCGGCCCGTTCGCCGGGAGCGCGTACACCATCGTCGGCGACCCGCGCGCGCAGTTGTGTCAAAACCCGACGGGTGCCGCGATGGTGGTTCGGTTCGTCGACATCGACGAGGAAACCGCGAGAGTGGCTCCACGGTACTATCCGACGCTCTCGTTCGACATCGGGTCGATGACCAATCCACACTACGCGAACACGGGGTGTCAGTACGTCTCTTCGGGAGAGCCGGCGGAGCTAGAATTGGACATCGATACGCTCGATAGGCTTTTCGGAACCCGCATTCCGATACTCATCCGTGATCGACTCTACTGGGCGGACGAAGTGTCTGTAGACGAGTTAGTATCCCTTAGGGACCCGCAGTAGTACTCGCAGCCGCCATCGCATTCCCCGCGTTCGACAGCAGTAGCATCGCCGTAAACAGCACGCCCATCATCTTCGGGTGGTTCGCGAGCCAGTTCGTCGTCGCATCGGTTGTCTCGGACGTCACACTACCACCCAGAGTTTGTTTCACAGTAAACCTATCTGAAAGGTTCTGATATGCTGAACGTAAAAAGAATTCTCATCGATTAGAGGCGTCCTAAGAGCGGGCACGGTCTAGTTAATTCGGTCCTGCCGCTCCCGACTGGCGGGGACGGTCGACGAGAGTCGCCGATCAGTGAAGTAACGATTTGCGGGTGCTCACACGACAGAAACGGTCAGTGGATGGGGCGAGTATATCCCCGACAGAAGAGCCAGAGCACCGGTGAGAAACCTCGTTCGACCGAACCCGTACCGAGGCCGCTTCGAAGCTGAACGGTTCTCGTCGACGAGAGCACCGGCCGGAGGCGGCAGACGGACGGCCGGTAGGCGGCGGGCGCGGGGTTTATCACTCGGAGCGGCGAAGCGTGCGTATGCCTCAGTGTGAGATGTGCGGCGCGGAGAAGCCCTCGCTCACCACGACGAAGGTCGAAGGTGCGGAGTTGGAGCTGTGTGACGACTGCACGGACTTCGGTACCGAGGTGCGGACGGAGTCGGCGGAGTCGTCCACCTCGACGAAGTACTCCACCTCGTCTTCGTCGTCGTCCTCCTCGTCGTCTTCGTCCACCTCGTCGTCGTCGGGCGGCGGACAGCGACGCGACATGTTCGACGAGATGGACACGGTGGCGTCGGACTTCGACGAGCGGATCCGCGACGCGCGCGAGTCCGCTGGGCTGACTCAAGAGGAACTCGCCGACCGACTCAACGAGAAGGCGAGCGTCATCCGAAAGCTCGAACGCGGCGACCACCTGCCGAGCGACCGAGTCCAGAAGAAACTCGAGAAGGCGTTGGGCATCTCGCTGGTCGAGGGCCAAGACGTCGAGGACTCCGAGTGGTCCTCCGAGTCGTCGGGGTCGATGACGCTCGGCGACGTCGTGAAGCGCAACGACAACTGAGTCCCCGCGGCGCAACCGCTACGCCTTTGGCTCCGAAGCGCGCTCTTCCCGTATGTTCGTTCTCGTCAACCTGAAGGCGTACGACTGCGACCCGGTCGCCATCGCGGAGGCGGCCGCGGAGGTGGCCGACGCGTCCGGCGAGCGCATCGCCGTCGCGCCGCAGGCAGCCCGGCTGTCCGCCGTCGCCGACGCGGGCGTCGAGACGTGGGCCCAGCACGTCTCGCCGGTCGAACACGGCAGTCACACCGGGAGCACGCTCGCGGAGGCGGCCGCCGACGCGGGCGCGGTCGGGACGCTGTTGAACCACTCCGAGCGGCGCATCACGCTCGCGAACGCCGACGACGGTCTCGGGGCCGCCGACCGCGCGGGTCTCGACACCGTCCTCTGTGCGAACAACCCGGCGCAGGCCGCCGCGGCGGCGGCGCTCGGTCCCGACGCCGTCGCGGTCGAACCGCCCGAACTCATCGGCGGCGACGAGTCGGTGGCGTCGGCCGACCCCGCGGTCGTCGAGGAGTCGGTCGAGGCGGTGGCCGACGTCGACGACTCGGTCGAGGTGTTCTGTGGAGCGGGCGTCTCGACCGGCGCGGACGTGGCGGCCGCCGCCGACCTCGGCGCGACGGGCGTCCTCCTCGCGAGCGGCGTGGCGAAGGCCGACGAGCCCGAGTCGGTGCTGCGGGACCTCGTCTCCGAGATCTGACCCCCGGCGGACGAGTTTATGTGGCCGTCGGCCGAACGGGCGTCCGCTATGCCCATGGAACTCACGTGGCACGGTCACTCGACGTGGAGCGTCTCGGTCGGCGACACCGACCTGCTGATCGACCCGTTCTTCGACAACCCCAAGACGGATCTCTCGCCCGACGACGTCGACGACCCCGACTACCTCCTGTTGACCCACGGGCACGCCGACCACATCGGCGACGCCGGCGAGTTCGACGCCACCGTGGTGTCGACGCCCGAGGTGGCGGCCTACGTGGACGCGGAGATGGGGCTGGGCGACGCTATCGGCGGCATGGGAATGAACATCGGCGGCACCGTCGAGTGCGGCGACGCCTACGTGACGATGCACCGCGCCGACCACACCAACGGCGCCAACACCGACTACGAGTACGACCTCGGGATGCCGACGGGGTTCGTCATCGCCGACACGAAGCCCACGCAGGTGTCCGACGAGGAGTCGACCGCGTTCTACCACGCGGGCGACACCGGCCTGATGTCGGAGATGCGCGACGTGATCGGACCGTACCTCGAACCCGACGCCGCGGCGGTGCCCGCGGGCGACCACTTCACCATGGGTCCGTGGCAGGCGGCCATCGCGGTCGACTGGCTCGACGTCGACCACGCGTTCCCGATGCACTACGACACGTTCCCGCCGATCGAGATCGACACCGACGAGTTCGTCCGGGAGGTCGAAGCGACCGGCAGCGACGCCGAGGTGCACGTCCTCGGCGGCGACGAGTCGTTCACGCTGGAGTAGTCGGGAGACCCGACGCGGCCCGGTCGCCCGCCGCGACCCGCCGCGCTCGGAGGCGGCCAGTCCCCCCTCGCCGTCCGCCCGTCGTTCGGCACCGCGGATGCCGAGGCAACAAGGTTTACGCCGCGAGCGGCACACGGATCGACTGCATTATGAGCGACATCGAGACGTCCACCGTCAGCGAGGAAGGCTACGCGAGCACCAGCCAGGCCGGCGACTTCGAACTCACGATCGACGCGACGAACGAGGAGGGACCGACCCCCCAGCAGGTCCTCGTCGCGGACTACGCCGCCTGCTATCTGCCCGCGTTCCGCGTCGGCGCCCAACAGCGCGACCACGACGACCTCGGCAAGGTCCAGATCGACGCCGACGCCGACATGAACGACGACGACGACCTGACGGCGATCCGGTTCGACATCCACGTCGAGGAGGACGTCGACGACGACACCCTCGACGAGATCGTCGACCGCGCGAACGGCATCTGTCACGTCCACGACGCGCTCAAGGAGTCGCTCCACGCCGACGTCACCGCCCACGGCGACGCGTTCTGAGCCGGGCACCGCCCGTCCTCCGAGCGTGCCTCGGACCCGACGCGCCGCCGACCGCGCGTCCGTTCTCCAGTTTTCGAACGCTTCCGTCGGTCTCGCCGCGTCCGCTCGGACAGCGCGCCGACCGCGGCGAGCAGTCTACTCCGACTCCGCGTCCTCGCCGCCGGGGAGGACCGCCTCGACCCGCGACCAGTACTGCCACAGCAGCGCCGCCGCGACGCCCGTCGTGATCGACCCGGCGGCGTGGCCGGCCTCGAACCCGGTCCCCCCGTAGTAGACGGGGACGACGAACCCCGCGACGGCCGACCCGACGAACGCCGCGAGGAACGCCAGCGCACCGAAGACGCAGAGGCGGAGGCTCCGCTCGTACGCCGTCGGTCCCCCCGCGTCGTCCCGGTCGTCGTTCAGAACGTCCCGGACGATCCGCTCGTTCACCGCCCTCCCCCCCTCGACCCCGCCGCGCTCCCCGGCGACCGTGTGTACGACATCTATCGGTCGCTGGTATCGACCCGATAAATAGCCTCCCCCGCAGTTACAGGCGCTGATACCGGCGCGCCCCCGCCGGGGCTGCGAGCGGCGCCGGCGGGCGTAGCGCGGGAGCCCGACGGGCACGAACGAGTGGACGAACGCGAACGGACGAGTCGGCGGCTCGCCGCTCACTCCGCGCCGCGGTAGCGGCGGTACGTCATCGCGCGGCCGTCGATGATCACCACGTCGCCCCCCTCGGGGTCCGGGTCGGCGTCGACGGCGTTCCCGTCGGGCTGTTCGTCGCGGAAGACGTACGGCGTGTCGCTCTCTTCCATGGGAGGATGTAACACGGTGTCGGTAATAAACGTTTGTCAGACACCGCCCGGCCGGTGACCGGGGCGTCGAGTCGGCGCGGGTCGCCCGGAGGAACGGTCGTACGGCCGCGCGTCAGTCGGACCCCGTCTCGGCCGCGAGCACCCGGTCGATGTCGGCCACCGACTCCAGCACGTAGTCGGGGTCGGCGTCGCTCGCCTCCAGGTCCGCCCGGGAGGTGACCCCGGTGAGCACGAGCACGGTCGTCATCCCGGCGGACGCGCCGAGCGCGAGGTCGGTGTCGAGGCGGTCGCCGACGACGAGACAGTCCGCGGCGGGCGCGTCCAGTCGCTCCGACACCAGGTCGCGCGTCTCCGCCGAGGGCTTGCCGAGGACGGCGTCGGGGTCGCGCTCCGCGACGCCCGCGACGGCGTTGACGATGGCGCCCGACCCGGGGACGGCGCGCTCCTCGGTCGGGATGGTCAGGTCCGGGTCGGTGCCGACGAACGGCGTGTCGGGTCCCAGCGCCCACATCGCCGCACACAGGTCGTCGTAGTCGAACGTCCGGTCGATGGAGACGACGACCGCGTCGGCGTCGTCGCCGTCAGCGACGACCGACAGTCCCGCCTCGTCCAACTGGTCGAGCAGTCCCGCCTCGCCCACGACGAATAGGTCGTCGGTCGGGTGGTGCTCCCGGAGGTACGACGCCGTCGCGGTTCCGGAGGTGATCACCTCCGCGGTGTCGGCGTCGACGCCGGCGGCCGTCAGGTGTTCGGCGTAGCCCGCCGGCGCCCGCGTCGGGTTGTTCGTACAGAAGCAGACGGCGAGACCCGCCTCCCGGAGGCGCGCGACGGCCTCCGGCGCGCCCGGGATCGGCTCCCCGCCCCGCATCACGGTCCCGTCGACGTCGAGTACGGCGCCGCGTAACACGGGCGCCCGTTCGCGCGGGCGGGTGTTGAATCACCCGGCGACTCCGGCGAACGCGCGCCCGAGGGCGGTCGGCGCGTGGGGAGCACCGACCGACCCACACATTCATGAACGATGGTAACATTTAACACCTTCTCCCACGTACTATCAGCCATGCATCAACAGTCGAACGCCCCCACCCCCGGGCGCGTGGGCCACGCGGTCTGCGGGTTGGCGGGACTGGTCGTCGCCGCGGCCGCGCTCGTGGTCGGCTGGTCGGTCGTCCTCGCCGCGACGGCGTGGGTACCGTTCCTGTCGACCACCGCGCTGGTCGCCGTCACGGCGGTCGTGTGGGCGGTCGCCTGGCTCGCGTTCGAGTCGGCGCTGCTGCTCTCGCGGCGGCCGCGGGCCGGGAGTTCGAACCGGTAGCCGCGGCGGTCCGGGCGGCGCGACCGTTTCGGCCGCCCGCGTCTCGAAACCGGGAACGGTAACGCGTATGTGTGGCCGGTCCGACCCTCGGGTATCGTGACGGCTACGCAGCTGACGTTGATGCAGATCGACAACTACGGTCCGTGGACGGTGACGCCCGAACCGCGGCGGGAGATGGACCTCCAGACGATGCAGTCGCGGCTGTTCGCCGACCTCGCGCAGTTCGTGGGGGCGCGCGGCGGCTACGTCTTCTTCACGCGCTTCGACAACATGGTCGCGGTCACGAACGGTCTCGACCGCACGGACCACGAACTGCTCCAGGAGTCGGTGGGGAACCGCTACCCGGTGACGGTCAGCCTCGGCGTCGGCGTCGACGAGGTGCCCGCGGAGGCGTTAGAGACCGCGACCGGACTGGTCCAGAACGCCGGCAGCGCGCAGTCGTCCGACCGGAGCGAGGCGTTCGCCGGGTCGTTCCACGACGACGCGGCCGACGACGACGTCCACGTCGCCCACTTCGACGTGAACGACGCGACCGGGAAGTACACCGACCGCCTCAACGAGTTCGACACGTTCATCAACATCGAACAGGGGTACGCGAGCCTGATGCGCTACATGCGCGAGGCGCACGGCGGGCTGTCGTTCTTCGTCGGCGGCGACAACGTCATCGCCACCTGCCCCGACCTCTCGGCGGAGGAGTACCGCGGCGCCGTCGACCACGTGGCCGACGAGGCCGAGGTGCAGTTGAAGGTCGGCGTCGGGAGCGGTCCGACGGCCCACGAGGCCGGGATCCGCGCGAAACACGCCCTCGAGGACTGCCGGTACGAGGGGACGCTCGTCGAGTTCGCCTGACCCCGACGCGGAACCGCTCGGTCCTCCGGAAACGATTCGGACGCCGTCGAGTTACTCGGGACTCGGCGCCTCGATCTGCGAGACGTACGCGGTCAGGTCGGTCGTGGTGACGATCCCGATGACGACGCCGTCGTCGTCGACGACCGGGAGGTGGTGGAAGCCGTGCGCCACCATCGAGTCGGCCGCGTCGCGGATCGACTCCCGGGCGGTCGTGGTCACCACGTCGGTGGACATGTACGACGAGACGGGCGTCTCGTCCTTCGGCCTCCGCTCGGCGACGATCCGGACGAAGTCGGTCGTCGTGAGCAACCCCTCCAGCCGGCCGTCGTCGTCGACGACGACGACCGAACCGATACCCCGGTCGAGCATGTCGGTGGCGGCCTCCTCGACGAGTGTGTCGGGAGCGACGGTGTACAGCGACGATGACATGAGTCGGCCGACGAAGAGGTCGTCGATATCGTCCATACGTACTGCTCAAACGGGAGGCGGATAAACGCGCCGGAGACCCACGACGCGGCGCGCGGCGACGACAGCCGAACCCGGGGTCGGGACGGGAGAGTGGCCGGCGTCGTCCCTCGGCGCGTCGCCGCGCGACGGGTCACCACGAGTCGAACCCGACGCGGCTCGCGCTCTTCGAGGTCGGACACAACGGGACGAGAACGCGCCTCCGGAGGGGTCGTTGCCACACGACCGCTCGGTGGCGAGCGACCGGCACGAACGGTGCCGACCCCCTCCGAGGCGGTGGCGGAGGACGGAACGGGGTATGGGGGATAGAGCCCGCGAACGGGCGATCCGTTCCGCCACGGTACTCGATAGCACGCCGAGACTGATAAGCGGATGTGACTGCGTCGTTCCCCGTGCTCCCCGGTCCGCGACTGGGCAGTGGTGGGCGACCTGTTCTCTCAGGGGAGGACGGACGGTGGAGCGTGAGGAACCACCAGGTATCGAGGAAGTCACGCGTCGAACGGAGTAGTGACTTCAGGCGAGTAGAAGTCGGAGTGGGGTCGGAGGGATTTGAACCCCCGATCGACTGATATCTCCGGTTCGCGCCTCGGTCCTCCAGAGGGTCGTCGTCGCGGCCGATGATCAGTCGGACGCTCGGTATATCAGTCTGGAGTTCGTCACCGGGCGGTCAGCCTCTGGAGTCAGTCGCCATGCCGGGCTTGGCCACGACCCCGTGCCTTCCGCTTGCCCGGAGTCGCGTAAAGGGATTTCGCTTCGCGCTCGGTCTCACTCCGCCCGGTCGGTGTCGCTCCAGCCGCAGTCTTGACACTTGTAGCCGGTGACGAACTCGGTGACCGAGGGCATGTACCCGACGGATATCACGTCGCCGCCACAGTCGGGACAGTCGCGGTCGGTGTCCTCGATGTCCTCCGCCTCCATCACCGACTCGTCTTCGATCAGTTCCGCGAGCGACTCCGGGGTGACCATCCGCCCCTCCACGACGCGGTTCGACATGGGCGGGCGTCCGAGCGGTAGCGGTTAAAGTCCCCCGGTCGCGCGGCGGCGGCGGTGGCCCCCTACAGCCAGGGGGCGCGCGGGGCGTTCGCCTCGCCGCCGTCGTCGTTCCCGCCGCCGACCTCCTCGGCCCCGTCGCCGTCGACCGGGTCGATACCGGTCGCGCCGCCGTCGGCGGTGGCGGCGGTGGCGGCGCCGTCGGCGCCCGCGTCGGTCGCGTCGGGGGCGGGGTCGTCCGGGCCCGACGGGTCGTACGAGAACACCGCGGTGACACAGAGTACGCCCAGCGCGACGGGCGCACTCGTCGCCAGCAGGTCGGTGACGGTGAGCGCGAGCATCCCGAGCGCGAGCGCCGACCCGAACCGGAAGCGGTCGATGTCGACGTGTCCGCGCAGGCGGTCGCCCGCGAGCGCCACCGCGAGCGCGAAGCCGACGCCGACCGCGGCCGCCGCGCCCGCGCTCGCGAGCAGTCCGGGGTCGAGCGAGACGTCGAACTCGAACCCCGCAGGGTCGAAACTCGCCACCAGCCCGAGCGCGATGATCGCCCCCGGCCGCGGGAGGTACTCGCCCACCTCCGCGCTGGCGGTCTTGGCGGCGATGGCGAGGATGACCAGCCCCGCAAACCGGTGGAACACCGGCGAGAGCAGACTCTCGATGGTCTGTGCGAGCGCCGCCTCGGCCACGGCCAGCGGGATCAGGACCGCACCGAGCATGAGGATCGAGACCGCCTTCTCGCGGGGCGTACCGTCCATCTCGGCGAGGACGACCGCCACGGTGGCCGACCCGCCGAAGATCAGCAGGCCGGTCTCGGCGATGCCGAGTGGGTCGGCGTTGCCGGCCGGGGTCGTGAGCGCCCCGGCGATCACGAGCGCGGGGAAGATACCGTCGATGAGCGGGAGGGCCATGACCGTGGCCAGGAGCTTCGTCGACCCGCCCACGGCGCGCTCGATGCGGAGGGCGATCGGGTGTCGTGACGTGCTCATGGGCTAGCGATAGCCCGCGGCGTCACCCGCGGCCGGACGGCGATGGGAGGGCGAACGCGCGGCGGCGCGGCCGAATCGGACCGCCCGCCGTACCCCTCCGTCCCGAACTCCCCGGAGTGTGGTGGGCTGCCGGAAAAATGTCGCGAGCGCGGCGCTGGCGCTCGCTTCACCGGCAGTGCACGAACCGAGGGGGAACTCGGGTTCCATACGCCAACGTACCCGGAGAGCTACAATAAACGTTGTGTGGGACGTGACCGCACGCGACACGAGAAATGACGGACGTCCGTATAAATGGCCCGACGGATAGTAGGCTGTGCTCGCTATCGTCCGTCGGTTCGTCGCCGGGAGCTTCGGGTTCGGGCAATCGTTGCACGGCCGGCGTGCCAGCGGGTGCCGAACCGGCGGGCGCTCGCAACGCTTTTGCGCCCCGGCCTGTCACCGACAACATGGCGAACGACGAATCCGGCGTGTTCTCGCGGAAGTTGGAGGTACCCGAGGCGCTGACGTTCGACGACGTGCTGCTCCGGCCGATGGAGAGCCGCGTCGAACCCGACGAGGCGGACGTGTCGACGCGCGTCTCCCGGAACGTCGAACTTCAGATCCCGATCCTCTCGGCGGCGATGGACACCGTCACCGAGAGCGACCTGGCGGCGGAGATGGCCCGCGAGGGCGGGCTGGGCGTGCTCCACCGCAACATGACCGTCGAGGAGACCGCCGCGGAGATCAGACGGGTCAAGCGCGCGGACGAACTCGTGATCCGCCGGGAGAACGTCGTCACGGCCGCGCCCGACCAGACCGTCAGCGACGTCGACGAGATGATGGAGCGGCAGGGCGTCTCGGGCGCGCCCGTCGTCGACGGCGACGACGCCGTCCTCGGGATCATCTCGGGGACGGACATCCGGCCGTACCTGGAGGTCGGCGAGTCCGACGCGGTCCGGGAGGCGATGACCGACGAGGTGATCACCGCCGCCGAGGACGTGACCGCCCGGGAGGCGCTCGAACTCATGTACGACCACAAGATCGAACGCGTCCCGGTCGTCGACGACGACAACCGCCTCGTCGGGCTGGTGACGATGCAGGGCGTCCTCCAGCGGCGCGAACACGGCAACGCCGCCCGCGACGACGACGGCGCGCTCCGGGTCGGCGCCGCGGTCGGCCCGTTCGAGGAGGAGCGTGCGGTCGCCGCCGACGAGGCCGGCGTGGACGTCGTCTTCATCGACTGTGCACACGCGCACAACGCGAGCGTCCTCGACTCCGCCCGCGCGATCACGGGTAGCGTCGAGGCGGACGTGGTCGTCGGCAACGTCGGCACCCGCGAGGCGGCCGAGGCGGCGGTCGACTTCGCCGACGGTCTGAAGGTGGGGATCGGCCCGGGGTCGATCTGTACCACCCGGGTCGTCAGCGGCGCGGGGATGCCCCAGATCACCGCCGTCGCCGAGGTGGCGGACGTGGCCGCCGACCACGACGTGCCGGTGATCGCCGACGGCGGCATCCGCTACTCGGGCGACGCGATCAAGGCGATCGCCGCGGGCGCGGACGCCGTGATGCTCGGGTCGTACTTCGCGGGCACCGACGAGGCGCCCGGCCGCGTCATCACGATGAACGGCAAGCGCTACAAGCAGTACCGCGGGATGGGCAGCGTCGGCGCGATGTCCGAAGGCGGCGGCGACCGCTACCTCAAGGACGCCGACGAGGACGAGGACTTCGTCCCCGAGGGCGTCGAGGCCGCCACACCGTACAAGGGGTCGCTCGCGTCGGAGCTCAACCAGCTCGTCGGCGGGATGCGCTCGGGTATGGGGTACGTCGGCGCGGGGACGATCCCCGGGTTCAAGGAGCGCGCCGAGTTCGTCCGCGTCTCGCAGGCGGGCCAGACGGAGGGCCACCCCCACGACGTCACCATCACCGACGAGGCGCCCAACTACAGCCCCGAGTGACGCGAGGCGGGGCGTGCGCCGACCGCGCTCGCTCGACTGCGGCGCCGGCGGACCGGCCCGCAGAACCGGGGGAAACGACCGATGCACTTTCGAGCCGCGGGGGTGAACGGTCCCGCAGGTGGTTGTGGTGGCCACCGCGGACCGTGGGGCCGACGCGAGAGCGTCACCGACCCACGAAGCCGGTCTTCCGACCGGCACCGTTCGTGCCAGAGTCGACGGGCACGGTTAAGTACGGGGAGAGAGACACGGTAGACGAATGTCCGTACGGCGACGACAGGGGGGCTCCGGGCGGGGGAAGCCCCGCCGACCGGAACTCAAGGATCATTTTGATATGGGTTCCCCCCTCAGATACGTGTCACTCGTAGGGTCACAGCATGAGTGACGATCCACCGGTCGTACTCGTCGTCGAGGACGAACCCGACCTCGCGGACCTGTACGCCGCGTGGCTCGGCGGCGACTACGCCGTCCGGACCGCCTACGGCGGCGAGGAGGCGATCGAAGAGCTCGACGAGAGCGTCGACGTCGTCCTCCTCGACCGTCGAATGCCCGGCCTGTCGGGCGACGAGGTGCTCGTCGCGGTCCGCGACCGCGGCATCGACTGCCGGGTGGCGATGGTGACCGCCGTCGAACCCGACTTCGACATCGTGGCGATGGGGTTCGACGACTACCTCGTCAAACCCGTCACCCGCGAGGCGCTCGCCGACACCGTCGAGAACCTGGCCCGTCGCAACGAGTACGACAGCGGCGTCCAGGAACTGTACGCGCTCGCGTCGAAGAAGGCGGTCCTGGAGTCGGAGAAGGGCCGCGCCGCCCTCGCCGACAGCGATGAGTTCCGCGACCTCGACGAACGGCTGAGCCGGCTCCGCGAGGAACTCGACGAACAGGTTGACGAACTCGACGAACACGACGACTTCGAGGGCGCGTTCCGCGACCTGAGCGACGGCGAGGACGACGACGACGAACCCGAGTTCGACTTCTGAAGGCGTCGCCCGCCGCCCGACGACTCTCCCCCGTCACCGCGCCGACCGGTCCGGTCTATCGCCCGTCGAGATACCGCTCCAGCCGCCGGGTCGCCTCCTTGAGTTCCCCCATGCCGGTCGCGTACGACAGCCGCAGGTGGCCCGCGCCGCCGGAGCCGAACGCGCTCCCCGGGACCGCCGCGACGCCCACCTCGTCGAGGAGGTCGGTCGCGAACGCCTCGTCGTCGCCGTCGGGCGCGACGTCGGTGACCCGCGGGAACGCGTAGAAGGCGCCGCTCGGCTCCGCGACCGCCAGCCCGAGTTCGCGGAGTCGGGCGGTCAGGTAGCGCCGCCGGCGGTCGTACTCGCGGCGCATCCGCGCCACCTCGTCGTCGCAGCGCTCGATGGCGGCCACCGCGGCGTGCTGGGCGGTCGTCGGCGCCGACAACATTCCGTACTGGTGGACGGTCGTCATCGCCTCTATCGCCCCCGGCGGCGCGAGCGCGTACCCCAGCCGCAGCCCGGTCATCGCGTACGCCTTCGAGAACCCGTTGATCACGACGGTCCGCTCGCGCATCCCCGGCCGGGTCGCGACCGACTCGTGGTCGCCGTCGTACGTCAGCGCGGCGTATATCTCGTCGGAGACGACGAGCAGGTCGTTGTCGACGCAGAAGGCCGCGACGGCGTCGAGTTCGTCCGCGCTCATGGTCGCACCCGTCGGGTTGTTCGGGTAACAGAGCACGAGCATCTCCGCCTCGTCGGCGCCCGCCTCGGCGAGCGCCTCCGGCGTGAGCGCCCAGTCGTCCTCGTGGTAGGTGGGCACCGCCAGCGGGTCGCCGCCCGCGAACGTGACGCCGGGTTCGTACGAGACGTACGTCGGCGTCGGGAGCGCCACCGTGTCGCCGGGGTCGACGAACGCGCGAAACGCGAGGTCGACCGCCTCGCTCGCGCCCGTGGTGACGAGCACCTCCTCGTCGGGGTCGTACGCGTGGCCGTACCGCTCGACCCGGCCCGCGATGGCCCGCCGGAGTTCGGCGGTCCCGCGGTTGGCGGTGTAGCTGGTCCGCCCGCGTTCGAGCGACGCGACCGCCGCCGACCGCGCGGGCCACGGCGCGGAGAAGTCGGGTTCGCCCACGCCCAGCGAGACGACGTCGTCGTGCGCCTCCGCCACCTCGAAGAACGCGCGGATGCCCGACGGCGGGACGCGCGCCACCCGGTCTGCGGCCGTGAACCGGTCGCCGGCCGTCGTCTCGCCCTCCCCGGTCGGGTCGCTCGCCTCGGCAGGGTCGGACTGGTCGCTCCCCTCGACAGAGTCGGCGGGGTCGGGCGGGGCGGTCCCGTCGCTCCGGTCGGCCGCCTCGCTGCCGGTCTCGTCGCTCATGGCGTCACGGAGAGGCGGTCGTCGTCGTCGCCGTCGTCGAAGAGGACGCCCCGCTCCTTGTACGTCTCCATCGCGAAGTGGGTCACCGTGCTCGTCACCGCGGGCAGGGGGGCGACCTCCTCGGAGACGAACCGCGAGACCGCACCCATCGAGCCGGCGCGGACGTACACCTCGAAGTCGTAGTCGCCCGACACCAGCCGCATCGTGTCGACGAGCGGCGACTCCGCGATCCGGCGTGCCACGTCGTCGTAGGCGGTCTCGCGGTCGAGTTCGACGTTCACCTCCAGCACCGCTTCGACGCCCGTCTCGTCGGTGCGGTCCCAGTCGACCACCGCCGAGTACCCCCGGAGCACGCCCGACTCCTCGAGGTCCGCCAGCCGCGCCTCGACCTCCTCGGCGGAGAGACCGGTCTGTCGGGCGAGGTCGGCGGGCGACTCGCGGGCGTCGGCCACGAGCGCGTCGATCAGCGCGCGCGTCTCGTCGTCCATGCCTGCTGAGTCCGCGTGCCCCGTCAAAGGGGTTTCGCCCGCGTGCGAACCGTTCCGGGAGCCGGGCGGTCGGGAGACCAAGCCGGGTGGCCCGAGCGGCGTCCGTCGACCCCGCCGCCCAGCGCCCCACCGCCGAGCGGTGTCCGCCCCGGCCGAACCCGTTTTGGTCCGTGCGGCGGTAGACGCTCGCATGGTCATGGCAGAGTCCGACTCGGAACTGTCGCGCGGCGACGCCGCCCCCGACTTCGAGTTGCCGGGCGCGGACGGGGAGACGTACGCGCTCGACGACTTCGACGCCGGCGCACTGTTGGTCGCGTTCACCTGCAACCACTGCCCGTACGCGGAGGCGAAGGTGGACCTGCTCAACGACGTGGCCGACGAGTACGACGACTGCGCGGTGGTGGGGATCAACCCCAACGACGCCGAGGCGTACCCCGACGACTCGTTCGCGGAGATGCGGCGGCGGGTGGAGTCGGGCGAGATAGCGTACGACGCGTACCTCCGCGACGAGAGCCAGGACGTGGCGCGCGCGTACGGCGCGGTGTGTACGCCCGACCCGTTCCTGTTCGGCGACGCCGACGGGACCTACCGGCTGGCGTACCACGGCCGGTTGGACGACGCGCTCGACCCCGACTCCGAACCCGAGGAGTACTACGTCTACGACGCGGTGGAGGCGGTGCTCGCGGGCGAGGAGGTGTCCCACGAGGACCGGCCGAGCCGCGGCTGTTCGATCAAGTGGCGCGAGTAGCGGGGCGGTGCGACCGCGGGTCGGCGCGAGGAGACGGCGACGACGACGGACGGGACCGGATCAGCCCGCCGACCGGCCGCCGTCGGTCGCCTCGCCCTCCGCGCGGTCGGCGTCCGCGTCGGCGGCATCGTCCGCGTCGACCTCTGCGTCGGCGGCGCCGTCCGCACCCGCGTCGGCGGCGCCGGCCAACTCCGCGAACGTCTCGCGGGCGTTCTCGACGGCCGCCTCGTGTTTCGCGGGGTACGCCTCGACCTTCCCCCGGAGGGTGATGCCCGGCCCGAGGCGGACGTCGCCTTTGAACGCCGCCTGCTTGTCGAGTCTGAGGAACAGCGAGTTGTTCGCGTCGACCCGTTCGTCGAGTTCGTCCACCACGCGGTCGAGTGGGGGCAGGCCGGCGATGACCGACAGCACGTGCCGCACGTCGTCGGCGTTCTCGACGCGCGCCGACAGCACGACGATGCGGTCGCCGTGGTGCCCCTCGTTGACGACCCGCTCTACCTCGAACTCGTCGGGGAGGAACGTCCGGAGCGCCTGCTCGACGCGCTTCTCGTCCTCCGTCGCGTAACAGAAGGTCCGCAGGTCGACGTAGTGGAAGGGGACGCTGCTCATGGGGAGTCGCTACGGCGGTGGGGGTCAAAAACGTTCGATTCCGCGCGAGTCGGTGGCGCGGGAACGACTCGCGCGGGTGGAGCGTGCGCCTACTCCTCGTCGGCGTCTGCGTCCGCGTCCGAATCGGCGTCCGCGTCCGCGTCGGCGGCCTCCAACTGGTCGGCGGGGACGCCCTGCTCTTGGCCCTCGTCGAAGCTGACGGTGTAGGTGGCGTCGCCGAACATCGTCTCCATCACCTGCGTGACCGTCCCCGTCTCGCCGTCGAACTCGCTGTGCTCGTCGTGCAGGACCACGGTGTCCTCCTTCTCGAAGTCGCTCATGGCACCGGGTTCGACACGGCCGTACAAAAGCGCGCTGAAAAACGACGGGCGCAGACGCCGTCCGCCCCCGGGACCGGCCGCCGCGACTCAGTCCGCCGTCGAGGGGGTCCGGTGGAACGGGCGGCGCGCGATGGCCGACCGGAGTTCGGGCAGCGACTCCTTGCCGTGGTCGGACATCGCGGTCACCACCGCGAACACCTCCTGGCGGCTGACCTTCACGCCGCGGCCGTCGACCGCGCGCTCGGGCGACGCCGACAGTTCACGCAGGGTGCCGACCGCCAGCAGGAACGGGATGGCCCACGCGTCGAACGTGTTGCCGTCGACCAGCGGGAGGTGTTCGAGGTACGTCTGGGCGTCGTCGACCAGTCCCCGCGCGAGCCGGGTCGTCCGGCCCACGACGCTCGCCGTCCCCTCGTGGTGTTCGGGGGCGGTGAGGTCGGCCTGCGGGACGCCCTCCTCGTCGAGCCACTCGGCGGGGAGGTAGACGTTGTCCTCCTCGGCGTAGTCGTCGTGGACGTCCTTGGCGATGTTGACGAGTTGGAGCAGCAGGCCGAACTCCTCGGCGGTCTCGTACAGCGTCCGCGCGCGCTCGTCGTCGACGTCGCCGCGCGTGAGCAGGTTGGTGATGAGGTTGCCCACCGTCCCGGCGACGTAGTAGCAGTACTCCTCAAGTTCCGGGCGCGAGCGGATTCGGAGGCCGCCCTCGTCGGCGTACCGCCCGACGAACTCCGCCATCCCCCCGACCATCTCGCGGACGGGCGGGGTGACCGCCGCACGCACGTCCGGGGGGAACTCCTCGAAGGTGGCGACGACCCGCTCGGTGCCGGCGACGACCTGCCAGTCGTCCGAGCGCTCCCCCTCGGGGGGGAGGTGGTCGTCGACGGCGGCGCGGAACTCCGCCGCGGTGGTGTCGTCGTCCGGGTCGAGCGCGTCGTCGTACAGTCGGAGGAGGCGGGCCTGCTCGGCGGGAGGGATGTCGTCGGTGTCCTCGACGGTGTCGGCGACCCGACAGAGGAGATAGCCCACGCAGATGTACGAGGCCATCGGCTCTTCGAGCACGTCGACGGTCAGCGCGAAGGTGCGGGAGACCCCCTGTACGGAGTCGTGGCACCACGCGAGGTCCGCGTCCGGGGCGGTCGCGTCGGGACGGTCGGCGTCTGGCATTCTGATGCGGTGGACTACGGCGCCGGGGTTAAAAAGTGGTGTGGAGGGGCGAGAGCCACCGAAAAGGCCTACCTCGGCGACGGTCACAGTCGACCATGGAGTTCGGACTCACCGGCGAACAGGAACAGATCCGCGACACGGTCGCCGAGTTCGTCGACGAGGAAGTCGTCCCGCGCGCCGCCGACATCGACGAGTCGGACGAGTTCCCGTCGGACCTGGTCGCCGAGATGGCGGAGTTGGGGCTGCTGGGGATGCCGTTCCCCGAGGCGTACGGCGGCGCCGGGCTCGACTACCACAGCTACGCGCTCGGGCTGGCGGAGATAGCCCGCGGGTCGGGGGGGCTGGGAACCGTCGTGGCCGCCCACACCTCGCTCGCGGGGAACATGGTGTACGAGTTCGGCGACGAGACGCAGAAGGAGGAGTACCTCACCCCGCTCGCGGCGGGCGACGACATCGGCGCGTTCGCGCTCTCGGAGGCGGGCGCCGGGTCGGACGTGGCCGCGATGACCACCACCGCCGAACGCGACGGCGACGACTACGTGATAGACGGGGGGAAGCTGTGGACCTCCAACGGGTCGGTCGCCGACACCGTGATCGTCTTCGCCAAGGCCGACCCCGAGGCGGGCAACGGGGGCGTCTCGGCGTTCGTCGTCCGCCCCGACGAGGACGAGGGGTTCGTCGTCGAGGGGACCGAGCACAAACTCGGCGACAAGGGGTGTCCCACCGCGGAACTCCGCTTCGACGGGATGCGCGTGCCCGCCTCGCGCCTGCTCGGCGCGGAGGGCGAGGGGTTCGTCCAGGGGTTGAAGACGCTCAACGGCGGCCGGATCACCATCGCGGCCCGCGGGGTCGGCATCGCCCGTGCCGCACTCGACGAGGCCAAGGCGTACGCCCAAGACCGGGAGCAGTTCGACCGGCCAATCGCGGAGTTCCAGTCGATCCAGCACAAACTCGCCGACATGGACACGAAACTCCAGGCGGCGCGACTCCTGATGCACCAGGCGGCCGACCTGAAGATCCGGGGGGAGGACTACGTCAAGGAGGCGGCGCAGGCGAAACTGTACGCCAGCGAGGTCAGCCGGGAGGTGGCCAACGAGGCGCTCCAGATCCACGGCGGCTACGGCTACACGAAGGACTTCCCCGTCGAGCGGTTCTACCGCGACGCCAAACTCAACGAGATATACGAGGGGACCAGCGAGGTGTTGCGCAACACCATCGCGCGACGGGTGCTCGACGAGTAGCGACGGGGACGGAACGAGTACGGGGGACGACCGCCCCGCGAGAGGGGACGCGAACGGGTCCGGCGGCGTTCAGTCCGCGAGCGCGTCCGACTCGGGCGTCCCGAGGTCGACCGACCCCGACAGGTCGCGCTGGGGGAACGGGATCTCGATCCCCTCGTCGTCGAACCGCGCCTTCACGTTCGTCACGTAGTCGCCGCGGATCTCCACGAAGTCGGCCCGCGAGGGGTTGGCGATCCAGATGCGCGACTGGAGTCCGACGTAGCTGTCGGCGAGTTCGGTCAGCCGGACCGACGGCTCGGGGTCGTCGAGGACGTCCGGGTGGCGCCGGGCCTCCTCGACGATGAGGTCGGTCGCGCGTTCGACGTCGTCGTCGTAGCCGATGCCGAACAGGAACTTGACGCGGAGGCGCTCCTTGGCGACGGGGTTCTTGATCACGCCGTCGGTCAACTGGGAGTTCGGCACCGTGAGGAGTTCGTTGTCGAACGTCCGCACGCGCGTGACGCGAAAGGAGATGTCCTCGACGACGCCCGCGTGGTCGTCCCACTCGACCCAGTCGCCGATCCGGAACGGGCGGTCGGTGAAGATGAACACGCCCGCGACGAAGTTCTTGAGCACGTCCTGCATCGCCAGCCCGATGGCGAGCGTCGCCGCCGCGGCGATGGTGGCGAGCGACTGGAGGAAGTCGCCGTAGCCCGCGAGCCCGAACGCGACGGCGACGCCCGCGAACACGACGGCGACGTTCGCCAGTTTCGTGATCGGCCGCCGGGCGTGCGGCTCCAGCCCGCGCGAGTCGAGCAGGCGGTCGAGCAGCGGGAGCAACAGCGCGCGGCCGAGGAGGTAGACGGCGCCGAGGACGACGACGAACGTGACGATACCGGCGAGGACAACCGCGACGCCGTCGGGGACCCCGACGTCCCGGAGGAGACCCGCGATCAACTGGACCGCGTCGCTCGTCGCCGCCGCTCCCCCGGTGGCGTCTCCCCCCGAGGGGGGAGCGGTCGTGGTCTGTTGGAGGAGCGTCGCGGGTGCGGGGGGGAGCGCGGTCCCCTCGACCCCCCCGGAGACGGCTCCGAGCCCCCCGAGCGGGTCGACTCCCCCCGCCGCGCCCATCAGTGGAACACCGCCGTGTTCCCGCGCGTCTCCACGACGTCCGCGCCGACCCGGTCGGCCAGGTCCGCCGCGAGTTCCTCCACCTCGCCCGCGCCGCGCGCCGAGCGGAGGAACTTCACCTTCACCAGGTCGCGGTTGCCCAACTGTCGTTCGAGTTCGTCGGCGACGGACTCGACGCCGTTCTTCCCCACGCGGAGCGTCACGTCGAGGTCGTGCGCCTCCTTCCGCAGGTCGTGGTCGGTCATGACTGTCGAAGAGGGGCGAGCGGCTTTGAAAGCTTACGGTACGCGGACCGCGGCCGTTCGGGCCGCCGCGGAGCCGCGTGGGGCGGACCCTGAGCGACGCGAGCGGCGCCCGGACGGGGCCGCGGCGACGCGCCGCTCAGTACGGGTAGCGCTCCGTCGCGCCGCAGTCGCAGCGGACGACGACGTGGCTCCCCTCCTGGAGCCGGGTCCGGGCGTTGACGCCGGGGACGAGGAACGCGTCACACCGGTCGCAGGTGAACCGGGTGAACGTCCGGGGGAGCCCGCAGCGGTGCCGCTCGGCGACCCGGCGCGCCAGCCGGACGTACTCGCGCGCGCGGTCGGGTTCGCCCGCCTTCGTCGCCTCGCGCGCGAGGACGGTCAGCCGCTCGATGCGCTCTTCGGCGATGGACGCCATTCCCTCCGGGGTCGACCCGGCCGCGACATAGGGGTAGCGGTTTCGGGTTTCGGTCTCAGCCCCGGTCGAGCCGCGGGACCGCGGGGCGGCGAGCGGGGAGGCGGCCGCCGAGCGCCGATTCCGACAGGTCGAAGGCGGGGTCGGGCGAACCGCCGAGCGAGACAGAGACGTGCGCGTCCTGAACTACCTCGAACTTGACTCGCGGCTCGACCGCGCCGGCATTGGCACCGCCCACGACCAGCAGGTCAAGGCGCTCTCGCGGGCGGCCGCCGCGGGCGCGGACGTGGAGGTGGTCACCTCGCCGTGGCGCGACGGCGACCCGGTCGGGGGGCTGAGGGGCGCCCTCGGCGGGCGCGACCCCCTCGTCGACTACGACGTGGCCCACTGCAACCTCGTCGGGCCGGCGAGCGTCGCACTCGCCCGGCACGCCAAGTACCGCGACCGACCGCTCGTGCTCCACTGTCACGTCACGAGCGAGGACTTCCGCGAGAGCTTTCGGGGGTCGAACACGGTGGCGCCGGCACTCCGGCGCTACCTCCGGTGGTTCTACTCGCAGGCCGACCTCGTGCTCTGCCCCTCGGAGTACACCGAGCGCCGGTTGGCGGACTACCCGGTCGAGGCGCCGGTGCGTGCGATGTCGAACGGCGTCGACCTCGGCTCCATCGCGGGCCACGAGCGCCTCCGCGAGCGCTACCGCGAGCGGTACGGGATAGACGGCACCGCGATGTTCGCCGTCGGCTCGGTGTTCGAGCGCAAGGGGCTGACCGACTTCTGCGAGGTGGCGAAGCGCAGCGACCACGAGTTCGTCTGGTTCGGCACGGTCGACTCCGGCCCGCAGGCGTCGTCGACGGTGCGGCGGTGGACGAGGGACCCCCCGGAGAACGTCACGTTCACGGGGTGGGTCGACGAGAAGGCGGGCGCGTTCGGCGCGGGCGACGTGTTCTTCTTCCCGACGAAGGTGGAGAACCAGGGGCTCGTCGTCCTGGAGGCGATGGCGTGCGGGAAGGCGTGCGTCCTCCGGGACATCCCCGTCTTCCGGGAGTACTTCGAGGACGGCCACGACTGCCTGCTCCGGTCGACGCGCGAGGGGTTCGCGGAGGCGCTCGACTCGCTCGCGGCCGACGAGACGTTGCGCGAGCGGTTGGGCGCGAACGCCCGCGAGACCGCCGCGACCCACTCGCTCGACCGGGTGGGCGAACAGCTCGTCGGGGTGTACGAGGACCTGTTGGCCCGGCGAGACGCGACCGGGTCGGCGGGGGCGGACGCGAGTGGGAACCGGTAGCTGGCGGCACGGCCGGGGCCGTCCGCCGGTCGCGGCCAAGACGCAAGGGGTTAGTGGTGGCACGCGGAACGCCGGCGCATGCAGACGGTCGCGGCGTTCACCGACACGTACCTCCCCACGGTGAACGGCGTCACCTACACCGTCCAGTCGTGGCGCCGTCGCTGGAACGCCCGCGGGGGGCGGATGGACGTGGTGTTCCCCGGCGCGCCCGGCTACGACCCCGAGGCCGGCGAGTACACCACCCGCAGCGTCGGCTTCCCCTTCTACGAGGGGTTCCGGTTCGGCCTGCCGGGCGTCCCCGACGCGGTTCGGGACGCCGACGTGGTCCACGCGCACACCCCGTTCGCGCTCGGCCTCTCGGCGCTGGCGCTCGCGCGCCGGACGGACACGCCGCTGGTGGCCTCGTATCACACCCCGACCGCCGAGTACGCCGACTACATCGCGAAGGGCGCCGTCGCCACGGGAGTCGAGTCGGTCGCCCGGCGCTACGAGCGGTGGTACCTCGACCGCGCGTCGGCGGTGGTCGCCCCGAGCGGCCCCGCGCGCGACCACCTCGCGGACATCGGGACGCGGACGCCCATCGAGGTGGTGCCCAACGGCGTCGACGTCGACTTCTTCCGGCCGGTCGACGAGGAGACACGGGCGGCGTTCCGCGAGCGGTACGGCCTCCCCGACGGCCCGCTGGTCGGCTACACCGGCCGGCACGGGTTCGAGAAGGAGCTCGACGCGGTCGTCCCGGCGGTCGACGCCGCCGACGCCGACGCGACGCTGGTGTTCGGCGGCGACGGGCCCGCACGCGAGCGCCTCACCGAGCAGGCGGCCGAACGGGGCGTCGACGCGCGCTTCCTCGGCTTCCTCCCGCGGGAGGACCTACCCGCCTTCTACGCGTGTCTCGACGCGTTCCTCTTCCCCTCGCCGGTGGAGACGCAGGGGCTGGTCGCCCTGGAGGCGAACGCCTGCGGCACGCCCGTCGTCGGCGTCGACGCGGGCGCGCTCGAAGACACCGTCGTCGAAGGCGTCACCGGCTACCACTTCGCCCGCGACGACGAGGCGGCGTTCGCGGCCGCCATCGACCGGACGCTCGCCGAACGCGAGACGCTGTCGGCGAACTGTCTCGACCGCCGGGAGGACACCAGCGTCGAACACGCCGTCGACCGACTCGCCGAGGTGTACGACGGGCTGTCGGGGTAGCGTCGGACGGGGAGAACACGGCCGGTCGGAGCGGTCGAGCCGACGAACGGCGAAGTCGCCGCTCGCGGCGCGGTCGGAGCAACCCCCTACGTCAGTCGTCTTCGAGCGCGTCGCCGATCCGCTGGAGCTGTCGGGTCACGTCGCGG
Organism: Candidatus Halobonum tyrrellensis G22; assembly: GCF_000495475.1. GTDB lineage: Archaea > Halobacteriota > Halobacteria > Halobacteriales > Haloferacaceae > Halobonum > Halobonum tyrrellense. Next base: position 28,599 of record NZ_ASGZ01000016.1, read on the forward strand.
ACCTCGTCGCGGAGCTGTCGCACCTCGCGGACGAGTTCCTCGTTGCCGACCGACTCCTCCTCGCCGCCGGGACCGCCGCCCATGCCGGGCGGGCCGCCGCCCATGCCGCCGGGTCCGCCGCCGCCGCCGCCCATCATGCCGCCCATCATCTGCGCGAACGGGTTGCCGCCGCCGCCACCGCCGCCCATGCCGCCGGGACCGCCGCCGCCCATCATCTCCTCGGGACCGGGCGGGCCCTCGCCCTCCTCGCGCTCCTCCTCGCGGCGCTGGCGGATCTCCTCGACCCGCTCGCGGAACGACTTCTCCTCGTCGCCCTCGCCGCCGGCGTCCGCGTCGGACGCGGGGTCGTCGGCGGTGTCGGTCGGCTCGCTCGCCTCGTCGGCCGCCTCGCGCTCGGGGTCGTCGTCTGCCATGGCTCCCGTTTCGCTCCGGCCGCCGAAAAGGGTTGTTCATCCCGCGAGTGATCCGTGCGTTCTTATCCCCCCGTCTCTGAAGGGGCGGCGTGTTCGCGGACCGGTCCGACGCCGTCTGTGACGACGACCCCCACCGTGGCTACGGCGTCGCGGTGACGCCCGGCTGTACGGGCCCGTGTGCGCTCGTCACCGGCTACGGGCCGGGTAACCGCCTGCTGACGTGGCGCGACGGCGGGCTCCGCGACGTCGCCACCCCGGCGGTCGCCGACGCCGGCAGACACGCCATCGGCGTCGTCGCCGCCGACCTCGACAGCGACGGCCGCGAGGAGTTCTACGTCCACAACACCGACGAGTACGAGGGCCACACCCGCGACACCGACCTGCTGCTCGACCCCGTCCGGGTGCCGCCCGACGACGGGTCGGTCCGGTGGCGCGACCTGTTCGGCCTCGGCGTCAACGCCGACCGGGGGAACTTCCGCGCCGGGCGGTCGGTCGCCGCGCTCGACCGCTACGGCACCGGCCGGTACGGCGTGTTCGTCGCCTCCTACGGTCCGGCCTCCCGCTTTTACGAACTCGGCGACGACGGCGAACTCTCGGACATGGCGGGCGCGGTCGGGCTGAGCGTGACCGCGGGCGGCCGGTCGCTGCTCGCCGGCCCGCTCGTGACCGACCGGATGGACCTGTTCGTCGGCGTCGAACGCGGCCCGAACCGGCTGTTCCGCAACGACGGCGGCCACTTCACCGAGGTGGCGGGACCCGCCGGCGTCGCCGACCCCGAGACGGACGCCCGCGGCGTGACCGTCGCCGACGGCGACCTGGCGTACGGCGCGTGGGAGGGGCCGAACCGGCTCTACCGCGCCGACGGCGTCGGCGCGGCCGGGACGAACGGCGGGTCCGGCGCCGACGCCGCCCGCGACGCCGGAACGCGGACGTTCACCGACGTGGCGCCGCCCGACTTCGCGGAGCCGACTCGGGTTCGGACGCTGGTGTCGGCGGACTTCGACAACGACGGCCGCGAGGAGCTGTTCGTCCACGCGATGGGGACCGAAAACCGGCTGTTCCGGCGCGACGACGGCGACTGGACCCGGCTCGACCCCGGCGCCGCCGAGGAGGAGCGCGGACTGGGCACCGGCGCTGCGGTCGCCGACTTCGACGGCGACGGCGCGCTCGAACTCCTCTTGGTCCACGGCGAACTCGCCGCCCAGCCGCTCACGCTGTTCTCCGTCCCGGGCGCCGCCGACAACGACTGGCTCCGCGTCCGCCCGACCACCCAGTACGGCGCGCCCGCCCGGGGGGCCAGGGTCACGCTGGAGACGGACGCGTGGACCCGCGATCGGGTGGTGTGTGCGGGGTCGGGCTACCTCTGTCAGATGGGACCGGTCGCCCACTTCGGGCTGGGCGACGCGACGCCCGAGCGGGTGACCGTCAGCTGGCCCGACGGCCGGACGGCCACGCTCGACCGGCCCGCGGTCCGCGAGGAACACGAACTCGCACACCCGATGGCCCCTCGCTTTTGAGCGGGGGCTCGCGGACCCGGAACCGGAACCGAAACCGGACCCCGGTCGGGACGCGGGCGACGTGACGCGGGAGCTTTTGCCCCGCCGGAACCACCGGCCGGCATGGACGACCCCGACGCCAGCGAGTCGCTCGGGAAGGCCGACCGCGACCTGTTCGAGTCGGCCATCTACCCCAACCTCGGCGCCGACCGCGCGGACGTGCCGCTCGGGCCGACCCACGGCGTCGACTTCGGCGTCCTCGACGTCGGCGGCCGGGCGCTCGTGACCGCGACCGACCCGCTGTCGGTGCTCCCGGACCTTGGCTACGAGCGTGCGGGTCGGTTCGCGCTGGCGTTCGCGCTGGCGGACGTGGCGGTGTCGGGGGTCGCCCCGACCCACATCTGCCCGTCGTTCGCGCTCCCGACGGGCGTGAGCGACGACGAGTTCGCCGCGCTGTGGACCGCGATCAGCGACGAGTGTCGGGAGTTGGGCGTCGCAGTCGCGACGGGCCACACCGCGCGCTACCCCGGCGCGTCGTTCCCGTGGGTCGGCGCGGCGACGGTGCTCGGCGTCGGCGACCACGACGCGGTGGTCCGGCCGGACGGCGCGCGGCCGGGCGACCGCCTGCTCGTCACGAAGGGGCCGGCGGTGGAGACTGCGGGCCTGCTGACGACGCTGTACCCCGAGGCGTTCGACGCGCTCGCGGAGTCGACGCTCCGGGAGGCGCAGGCGTGTCTCGACCGGGTGGGCGTGACGCGGGACGCGCTCGCCGCCGCGGAGGCCGGGCGGGAGGCGACCCCCGACGGCGCCGTCGGGGGCGTCACCGCGATGCACGACGCCACCGAGGGAGGGTTGCGCGGCGCGCTCTGCGAGACGGCCGCGGCGGCGGGCGTCCGCTTCGACGTGGAGTCGGCCGCCGTCCCCGAAATACCCGCGGCGGTCGCCGCCTGCGACGCGCTCGGCATCGACCCGTGGGCGTGTACCACGTCGGGGACGCTCGTGGTCGCGGCCCGCCCGGCGGCCGCCGACGCGGTCGCTTCGGCGCTCGAAACCCGGGGGACGCCGGTCGGCGTCGTCGGCGAGGTGCGCGAGGGCGCGGGGGTGTACGTCGACGGCGGGCGGGTCGACCCGCCCGCGGAGGACCCCTCGTGGGCGGCGTACGAGGCGCTCAGCCGTCGAACGCCGAGCGGATAGCGGCCGCGGCCTCGTCGAACGCGGCGTCGGCCGCGGGCACGGCGTCCCCGAAGGAGAGGAAGCCGTGACACATCGACGGGTAGTCGAGGTGGGTGGTGCCGACGCCCGCCTCGTCCAACCGCGTCGCGTAGCGCGCGCCGTCGTCCCGGAGCGGGTCGTGACCCGCGGTGACGACCACCGCCTCGGCCGTCCCGCCGAGCGCCGCCTCGGAGGCGCGTAGCGGCGCGGCGTACGGGTTGGCCGCGTCCACGTCGCTCCGGAGGTAGCGGTCCCAGAACACCTCCATGTCCCCCCGCGTCAACAGCGGGCCGTCGGCGTTCGCCGCGTAGGAGTCCGTGGTGAAGTCGCGGTCGGTGACCGGGTACAGCAGCGCCTGCACCGACAGGTCGTCCTCGCCGGACTCCCGGAGGGCGGTGGCGGCCGCGAGGTTCCCGCCCGCGGAGGTGCCCGCGACGCCCACGCGGCCGTCACCGCCGAGGGCGGCCGCGTGCTCGCGCACCCACGCCACCGCGTCGGCGGCGTCGTCGACGGCCGCCGGGAACGGGTGTTCGGGCGCGAGGCGGTAGTCGACCGAGACCACGACCGCACCCACCCGCTCGCACAGCCCCCGCGCGATGTCGTCCGCCGAGTCGAGCGTGCCGAGACACCAGCCGCCGCCGTGGAAGAAGACCAGCGTCGGCGCGGGCGTCTCCGGCGGGCGGTACACCCGGACCGGAACCGGGCCGCCGGAGCCGTCGAACGAGAGGTCGACCGTCGAGACGGGGTCGGCGCCGCGCCCCCCCGAGTCGGCGTCGGCCGCGGCCGCGTCACTCCCGCCCCCGCTTTCGCCCCCGTCGCCGAACAGGTCGGCCTCCACCCGCCGACCGCTCTCGACGGAGAGGGCGCCCCACCCGGGGACGCCGAGCGCTTCGATGTCGGTGACGACGGCCGCGAGGTCGGAGTCGAGGTCGGTCGGTGCCATCTGACTCGACGTGTGGCGTCGGGGGGAGCCGTAATGAACCCGCACGGTTCGTGACGCGTCGAACCGCGAAAGAAGAGCGGGAGTCGCGCGGACCGCCGTCGCGTCGACGGCTGGTTGGTTCCGTCCGATGCGGGCCGAGTTACGCCGACAGCGCGGACCGCGTCGCCGCGGAGAGCGCGGACGCGTCGTCCGTCTCGTTACTGTCGGGCAGCGACACGGTGATGGTGTGCGTGCCGGGTTCGAACGTCTCGGTGGTCGCGTCGAACAGTTCCTGTTGGTCGGCCGTCTCGGGGCTGAAGCCCGCGGTGGGCTTGCTGTACGAGACGAGCGACATGGTCACGTTCTCGCAGCTCTCGTTGACGGTGAACGTGATCGTCGCCGTCTCGCCCTCGCGGTCGATCACGCCCGCGGAGTCGACACACGAGCGGACCTCCTCGCTGGCCCACGCGCGGCCGCGGTCGGTGATACCCTCGGAGGTGTTACCGTGCGCGAACCGGACCAAGCGGTCCTGTTCGTCGTTCGCGTACAGCGTGTCAGCCGAGAGGTTCTCGAGGGGTTCCCCCGCCACGAAGTCAACCTGGTAGTACGTCGCCTCCGGCTCCGCCGGTTCGCCGGTGTCGACGGTGACGGACGCCGAGTCGACGACCGCACCCGACTCGTCGGTGTACGGACCGTCGGCCGTGCCGCCGGTGGCGACGAAGTCGTACGTCGAGTTGTCGTTCGAGTCGAGGTGCGGCATCGCGATCAGCGTCTCGTTCGCTTCGAGCGACGCGTCGTCGCTGAAGTTCGCGCCCGCGACGCCCTCGTAGAGCGTCACCTCGACGTTCTCGTGGGTACCCGCCGAGAGGTACGCCGAGACGCCGACGACGCTGCCGAGCGCGTTACCCTCCAGGAGACTGCTGTCGTGGATGGCGACGAAGCCGCCCTCGGACATCGTCACCGAGTCGACCACGACCGTCGTGCCGTTCGAGCTCTGGTTCTCGAACGTCACGTTCGCGGTCGGTTCGGGTTCCGGTTCGGGTTCGGACTCCTCGACGGTGAGCTCCGCCGTCGCGGTGTCGTCGTCGGTG
>NZ_ASGZ01000017.1 GCF_000495475.1 Candidatus Halobonum tyrrellensis G22
GGGCGTCGGTGTCGAACGCCGCCTCGCGGTCGAGGAGGGCGGCGAACCCGCGGACGAGCTTGTAGTCGTCCGCCTCGCGTTCGAGTCGCTCCAGCGCGTCGTCGAGGTCGCCGCGCCGCTCGCCGACGTGGCCCTGGTAGACGCCGAGCGTCCGCGCCGCGAGCCGCCGGGCGTCGTCGTCGCCCGCGACGAACCGCGGGCGGTAGCCGCCGCCCCGCCGCGAGACGCGCAGGAGGTCCTTCCTGAGCACGCCGGGGAGTGGGGGGCCGGACGCAAAAGCGCTCCCGGTCCCAGCCCCGGTCCCGGTCGGCGTCCGCGAACGACGGCGGCGAGACCGGACGGAACCCGACCCGGGCGCGCCGGCGGTCGCGCTCCGAATGGACAAGGCTCATGCCCGGGGCGGCGGACGGGCGGGTATGCACCGTCGGGGACTGCTGGCGCGGCTCGCCCGACTCCTCGCGGCGGGCGGGCTGGCCGTCGGCGCGGGCTGTTCGGACGTGCGGACCCCCTCGGGTCCGCGCACCCCGCCGCGGTCGGTCGAGCCGCCGGCCGACGGCGACCTCGTCGTCGCCGACTTCTCGGAACGGGAGGCCGACGACGGCACGGTGGGCGTCCGGGTCGTCGTCGAGAACCGGACCGGCGAGGAGCGGTCGGGCACCGTCGTCGCCGAGGTGGAGGCGGGCGACGCCGAGACCACGGTCCGCGAGGAGGTGACCGTCGACTCCAGCGACCGGGTCGAGGTGACGCTCCCGACCGACCTCGCCTACGAGGAGTTCGCGCGGAACGGCTCCATCGCCGTCAGAATTGAGTGAGCCGCGGACCCGGCGGGGTCCGGCTCACGCCCGGCCGGCGTCGGCCGCCTCGTCGCGTGCGCTCCCCGCCCCGAACCGCCAGTCCGACCGGACGAACAGGATCAGCCCCCAGCAGGCCGTCCCGACGGCGGTACCGGCCGCGGTCGTCAACAGTCCCAACGAGAGGAACATCGCGGTCTGGACGACGAGGATGCTCGCGGTCATCGCGCTGGTCCGGAACGGCACGTTGGCGGCCGGGTCGCGGATAGTCGGCACCAGCGCGGCGTTGGCGATCAGGCTCCCACAGAGGATGACGAACTCTTGCCAAGGCATATTTACTCAACCACGAGTCCTCTTTTCGAACGTATAAGACGCGCGTCCCGTTTATCGATACGGATAGGGAACGTGCGTCCTCGTGGGCTGAGACGGCTGGTATCGGCTACCTCGTCGACCGAACGATCGTGTAAGATGTCGGGAGTGAGTCAGCGCCGCCGGTCGGCGACGCGCTCCTCGGCCGTCTCGCTGGTCACGAGTTCGTAGAGGAGCGCGCGCTTGTCGCCGTCGCTCCCCGGCCGGAGCAGCCGACCCAGTCGCTGGGTGAACTCGCGTTCGGAGCCGCTGCCGGAGATGACGACGCCGACGCTCGCGTCGGGCACGTCGACGCCCTCGTCGAGGACGTTCGCCGAGACGACGCGGCTGTACTCCCCCGACCGGAACTTCCGGAGTATCTCGCGGCGCTCCTCGGCGCCCGTCTCGTTGGTGATGGCGGGGATGAGAAAGCGCTCGGAGAGGCGGTACACCAGGTCGGTGTGGGCGGTGAACACGATGACCCGCTCGCCGCGGTGGCGTTCGAGCACACCCGCGAGTTCCTCGACTTTCGCGTCGGCGTTCATCATCACCTCCCGCGCGCGCTGTTTGGCCAACAGCGCCTCCCGCGCCCGCGGGTCGGTGCCGGAGCGTTTCACCAACTGCTGGTAGTCCGCCCCCGACTCGAACGTGATGCCCGCCTCGCGGACGTAGTCGACGAACGTGCCCTGCGCCGCCTCGTAGCGCTCGCGCTCCGCGTCGCTCAACTCCACTTCCACCCGCCGCACCTCGTACTCGGCGAGGTGGTCGCCCGCCAAGTCGTCGGCGGTCCGCTCGTACACCACCGGCCCGACCAACTCGGCGATCGTCTCGTGGGCGCCGTCGGGCCGTTCGAACGTCGCGGTCAGCCCGAGGCGGGCGGGCGCGGCGAACAGCCGCGCGGCGTCGCGGTAGCCCTCGCCGCCGAGGTGGTGGACCTCGTCGAACACCAGCAGGCCGAACTCGTCGCCGACGTCCTCCGCGCGGAGGTACGCCGAGTCGTACGTCGCCACGGTCAGACGTTCCGAGCGCTGCTCGCCGCCGCCGAACTGGCCCACGGGGACGCCGAACTCCGAGTCGAGTTCCCGCCGCCACTGCTCTAAGAGGTCGACCGTCGGCACGACCACGAGCGTCGGCACGCCGAGTTCCGCTACCGCCGCGAGCGCGAGTACGGTCTTGCCGCTCCCGGTCGGCAGTTCCACGACGCCCCGGTCGCCGGCCGCCCGCCACGCGTCGAGCGCCGCCCGCTGGTAGTCGCGGAGGTCGTACCGGAGCGTCAGGTCGAGCGTCTCGGTCGGCCGGACCCGGTCGTCCACCGCGACGCCGTGCGCGTCGAGCGCCTCGCGCACCTCGCGGTAGCGGCCCGCGGGCGCGCGCCGCGTGCCCGTCCGGGCGTCCTCGGACACCCCCGGGAGATCCAGGTCCGCGAGCGCGTCCGCTCCGCCGTCCGGGTCGCCGTCGGCACCCGGGTCGACGACGACCGCTCCGTCCGCGAACCGCAGCGTGACCGTCACGCTCCCCAGTGGTCGGCTCGCGCGCTTAGTCCCTCCGACGCGCGGCGCGGGGACGACGGAGCGGGGACGAGGAGGGACGCCGCTCGGCGACCAACTGGCGGCCCGTCGTGCGCGACGGGTGCGGAGGGGGTGGCGGGCGTTGGATCGGCGGGCATCGGTTCGGCGGGCGCGTCAGCGCTCGCCCTCGGTGGCGAGGTGGCTCCGCATCAGCCACCCCATGTCCGCGTGGAGGTGGTCGATATCGACGGCGTCGACGGCGTCGAGCCGCGTCTCGAACCGCTCGTAGCGGCGCTCCCACTCGGCGGCGAGCGTCGCCTCCAGGTCCGACTCGTCGATGGCGCGGACGACGCGGTCGGCGACCGCCGGGTGTTCGCCGTCGAGTCGTTCGAGGTCGGTCTCGCCGACGACGCCCTGCCGGAGCGCCTCCGCGAACAGCACCGCGGTGTGGTCGCCCTCGTGGGCCTCCCGGCGCCACGTGATCAGCCAGTTACCCAGCCGCCAGAGGTACTGGGCTTCGAGGAGGACCGGCCTCACCGTCCGGTAGGTGCTCGCGCTCATCGACGGGACGTACAGCAGGTCCGCGCCGACCGTACCGAGGATGCCGATGGCGGCCGTCTCGTACTGCCAGATCTCCCGCGGGTTCATCAGCCCGTACGACCCGTTGGCGACGCGGGCGAAGTCCATCGCCTGAAAACACGACCGGAGGTCGAACAGGTACGGGTCGCGGAGGCGGTCGTAGTTGGGCGCGGTCTCGAGTCGCTCTTCGAGCGCGCGCCAGACCCGCATCGCGCTCCGGGCGTACGCCGCGTCGATGTCGTCACGGTCGGGGTCGGAGTCGGGGTTCCACCCCGGGTACGCGACCGACGCGAGGTGCCAGAACGTCGCGGCGTCGCCCCGCTGTTCCGCGAGGTCGTCGAGCAGCGTGATGTACACGCCCGCGAGGAACTTCGTCTCCTGTGCGGTCGCGCGCCGGTCGTCCGGTACGGCCGACAGCGTCAGCTGTTCGCCGAAGATCCGGTAGATCCACTTCCACGTGAACATCGGGCGGTCGCTGAGCACGTCGGTGTCGTCGACGAGCGTCGCGAGCGAGTCGGGGAGTTCGACCGACTCGACCGCCCGGCGGTGGGCGGCCGCCTCCTCCGGGTCGAGCGAGTCGAGCAGCGTCGAACCGCGGTCCCCGAACGGGACCGGGCGGAACGCCGGCGTCTCGATGGAGCGGGTCGGGTCGCGGTTCGTCTGGGTCGTCTCTGTGGTGTCGGCCATGGGTCGTCTTGTGAGTCGTGTACCCGAACGGGCGGGTACGTCGCGTTCGTCTGCTGTCCCGTGAGAAACTCCGGTCCGGTCACGCGGCGGTGACCGTCACGACGACCGGACCCACTCGACCGCCTCGGTGCGGTCGTTGAACGCCTTCCGGGTGACCGACGAGTCGGTCTGGATGTTCGCGTTCGTCGCCATCGCGCCGAGGCCGACCGAGACGTACGCGAACCGGTCGAGACCCGCCTCCTCGATCAGTTCCGTCCACCCGCGCTTGATGTGCTCTTGCGTCTCCTTCCCGAGGGAGACCTCCCCCAGATCCGTGACGACCCCGCGGTACTCCGCGGTGGCGACCATGTCGAGAAACTCCTGTTCGGCACCCTGGATCTGCTCCGGGTCGCCGTCCCAGCCGTCGAGGTCGATAATCAGCACGTCGCCTTCCTCGCTGAAAGATACGATATCTCGGTCCACAACTCCATCCGCTCGATAAGTGAATAATATACTTCCGGGCTAGTTATCGTAATTAGTATTTAATGCGGAAGAACCATGATCGTTCGGCGTGTCCCCGGCGGGACGCCGCCCGGCGAACCGACCGCGCGGGCGGCCCGAACGCCACTCGTCCGTCCCCTCTACTCTTGACCGCGCGGCCGCCGTACCCGTCGGTCGCTCCCGCTCGCGGTCGGCTCCGCGGACGCAACACCCACGTGACTGGCCGTCGAACCCCCCGGCGTGAGCGACGACCCCGACCGGACGGCCGACGAACCCGACCCGACCGCGCAGGACGAGGCGGTCGAGAACTTCCTCGACGACGCCGAGACGGTGCTCTCGGAGTACTCGCAGGGGTACATGGACGCCGACGACGCGCTCTCGCGGCTCACGTCGGACATCGACGACCTCCGCGCGGAGTACGAGAACACGGGGGACGCCGACACCGAGGAGTGAGCGGCGGCCGCGCGGCCGACGCCGGCACCGACCCCGACGCGCGGGCGGTCGTCCGCCACCGCGGGACCGTCCCGGCCGGGAGTGGAAACGCCTATCGGGGTCCGTGCCGCCGGATCGCACGAGCACATGACCGACTTCTCCGAGCGGGTCGAGCGGGTCTCCATCAGCGGCATCCGCGAGGTGTTCGAGATGGCCGGCGACGACGCGATCAACCTCGGACTCGGCCAGCCCGACTTCCCGACGCCGGCGCACGCCCGGGAGGCGGCCGTCGACGCCATCCAGAGCGGCGAGGCCGACGCGTACACCTCGAACAAGGGGACGCGCCCCCTCCGGGAGGCGATCGCGGCCAAACACGACCGAGACCAGGGTGTGACGGTCGACCCCGACGACGTCATCGCCACCGCGGGCGGGAGCGAGGCGCTCCACGTCGCGCTCGAAGCGCACGTCGACGCGGGCGAGGAGGTGCTGGTCCCCGACCCGGGGTTCGTCTCGTACGACGCGCTCACGAAACTCGCGGGCGGCGAACCGGTCCCGGTCCCCCTCCGGGAGGACCTCACGCTCGACCCCGCGGCCGTCGAAGAGCGGATCACCGACGACACCGCGGCGTTCGTCGTCAACTCGCCGTCGAACCCCACGGGGGCCGTCGCCTCGCCCGACGATATCGAGGCGTTCGCGCGGATCGCACGCGAACACGACGTGCTGTGCATCTCCGACGAGGTGTACGAGACCATCGTCTTCGAGGGGGAGCACCGCTCGCCGCTCGAACACGAACGCGAGAACGTCGTGGTCGTCAACGCCTGCTCGAAGGCGTACTCGATGACCGGGTGGCGGCTCGGGTGGGTGACGGGCGCGACCGACCGCATCGAGCGCATGCTCCGCGTCCACCAGTACGCGCAGGCGTGCGCCTCGGCGCCCGCCCAGTACGCCGCCGAGGCCGCGCTGTCCGGCCCGCAGGACGTGGTCGGCGAGATGCGCGACTCGTTCGAGCGCCGGCGCGACATCGTCTTAGAGGGGTTGGCGGACGCCGGTCTCGACTGCCCCACCCCGCAGGGCGCCTTCTACGCGATGCCGGAGGTGCCCGAGGGGTTCGTCGACGCGTGTATCGACCGCGGCGTCGTGGTCGTCCCCGGCGACGCGTTCGGCGCGAACGGCGCGGGCTACGCCCGCATCTCGTACGCCACCGGCGAGGACGACCTCCGCGAGGCGCTCGATATCATGGCCGAGGCCGCCGAGGCGGTGCGGTGACGTGACCGTGACGACGCCCGCGGACCTCCGGGAGGCCATCCCGGTCACGGACGAGGTGGCGTACTTCAACACGGGCGCGACCGGTCCCGCGCCCGACCGCACGCTCGACGCCGCCGCGGCGTGGGAGCGCGAGCAGAACGTCGACCTCCTCGCGGAGACCGACCCCTACCCCGTGAGCTTCGACGAGTACGACGCCTGCCGCGAACGGGTCGCCGCCCACCTCGGGGTCGACGCCGACGACCTCGCGTTGACCGAGAGCACCGCCGACGGCGTGAGCGCGGTCGTCGCGGCGCTCGAACTCGGAGCCGGCGACGTCGCGGTCACCACCGACCTCGAACACCCCGCGGGCACGCTCCCGCTCGCCCGCCTCGAACGCCGGCACGGCGTCGAGGTCCGCGTCGTCGACACCGACCGCGGTCGGGTCGACACCGACGCGTTCGCCGCCGCCGTCGAGGGCGCGGACCTCGCGCTGTTCTCGTCGCTGTCGTGGACCTACGGCACCCGCCTCCCGGTCGCCGAGATGGTGGACATCGCCCACGACGCCGGCGCGTTCGCGCTCGTGGACGCGGTCCAGTCGCCCGGGCAGGGACCCGTCGACTTCGGGGCGTGGGGCGCCGACGCCGTGGCCGCCTCCGGCCACAAGTGGCTGCTCGGCCCGTGGGGTACCGGCATCCTCCACGTCGCCCCCGACGCCGCCGACCGCCTCCACCCCGCACAGGTCACCTACCGGAGCGTCGCGGACCCCGCCGCCGACCCGTACGAACTCGCCGCGGGCGCCCGCCGGTTCGAGCGCGGCACCGCCTCGATCGGACCGTTCGTCGGCCTCCGCGAGTCGCTCGACCTCCTGGAGGGAGTGGGAATGACGACCGTTCGCGACCGTATCGAGACGCTCGCGGCACGACTGGTCGACGCGCTCCCCGACGACCGCGTGCTCGGTCCCTCGGAGCCGGAGTCGGGACTGGTGCCGGTCGACGTCGCGGACCCCGAGGCGACCGTCGAGCGCCTCCGCGACCGCGGGCTGATGCTCCGGGACGTCCCCGACCCCGCGGCGGTCCGGGCGTCGGTCCACGCGTTCAACACCGAGACCGAGGTGGACCGGTTGGCCGAGGCGCTCGCCGCCGAACCGCGGCGCGACGACGGACCGTGAGGTCGGCGCCGTTCGCGGCGTCGGCTCCCCGACCGCCGACGCGCTCGGACGCGGCCCGAGGCGGGTCGGGTCGCCCCGCTCACCCCTCGTCGGGCCGGACCTGGAGGCCGCGCACCTCGTCGGGTTCGAGCCGCCACCCTCGAAGCTCCTCGTAGCCCGCGGCGCGTTCGAACCCCGCGGTGAACCACGCGTTGTCGTCGAGCGTCTCGATCAGCGTCTCCCACTCCTCGCCGTCCCGGTCGACCGCCCGGAGGGTGCCGGTGACCGCGACGGACTCCCAGTCGAACCGCCCGCTCACGTCGGTCACGAGCAGGCGCGCGGGCTTCCCCTCGGCGGCGAACTCGAACTTCCGGTTGCTCGACCCGGTCCGGATGAACGCGAGGTAGACGTTCTCGCCGTCGTAGCCGAACGAGAGGGGGAGGCTGTACGGCTCGTCGCCGTCGGCGAGCGAGACCACTCCCCACCCGCTCGACTCCAAGACGGCGTCGACGTCGGCGTCGTCCATCGGCGTCCCGATCCACTGGCCGTACGTGTCCGTGGGCATACGGGACAGTACACCTTCGACGGGCTTCAACGGGGCCGCTCTCTCCCACCGGGTGGGAACCGCCTCCGTCCGCTCAGTTCGCGGTGCTGACGACCTTGACCACGTCGCCCTCCTCCAGCTCCCGGTCCTCGCCGATCCGACGGTCCGCGCGGGCGTCGACCGCGTGGAGGTAGCCGTCGCCGATGTCGGAGTGGACCGCGTACGCCAGGTCGCGCGGCCCGCTCCCGTCGGGGAGGAGGAACGCGTCGGGGAGGACGTTGCCCTTGGCGTCGGTCCACCGGGTCTCGTTTTCGACCGGGAACGCGGTTATCATCCCGAGCAGGCCGTACACCGCCTCGTTCAGCGACGCCTGCACGCCCGTGCCGCCGAATTGCTCCATCACCTCGCGGACCGTCTCCAACCCCTGCTGTTGCGCCTGGCTCACGTCGCCCGTGATCCGGAAGTCGGGGTCGCCGGGGTCGTAGTCGACGACGCCCGCCTCCGCCGCCTTCCTGAGCGCGAGTTCGCCGTCCGCGGTCGCCGGCACGACGGGCTTGTCCGTCTCGCGGAGGCGCTCGACGTTCCCCTCGGGCGCGATGTCGGCCTTGTTCGCCACGAGCACGATGGGTTTCGTCCGCGCGCGTACGTCGCGCGCGAGCGCCTCGCGGGTCTCGTCGGTCCACGCCATCGGGTCGTCGGGGTACTCCAGTTCTCTGAGGCTGGCGGTCACCTCGTACTCGCTCGCGCCGAACCCCGTCAGGAGGTCCGCGAGCGCCTCGTCGATGTCGAAGTCGGGCGAGCGCGACTTGCGCTCGACCGACTCCCAGTTGCGGTCGACGATGCCCGCGAGCCACTGGTCCATCTCCTCTTCGACGAAGTCGGCCTCCTCGACGGGGTCGTACTCGCCCACCTCGACCGGTTCCCCCTCGGCGTTGGTCGCGCCCGCGGCGTCGACCACCTGGAGGATCACGTCCGCGTTCGTCAGCGCGTCGAGGAACTGGTTGCCCAGCCCCCGCCCCTCGTGGGCGCCGGGGACGAGCCCCGCCACGTCGAGGAGTTCCACCGGGACGTACCGCTTGCCCGCCCGGCAGTTCTCGTCGTCACACCGCTCGTCGCGGTCGAGACACGGGCAGTCGGTCCGGACGTGGGTGACTCCCCGGTTGGGGTCGATGGTGGTGAACGGGTAGTTGCCCACGTCCACGTCCGCCATCGTCGCCGCCTTGTAGAAGGTAGATTTGCCCGCGTTCGGCTTGCCCGCGAGCGCGACCGATATCATACGCCTCCCTTCACGAGCGTCCGGAAAGCGCCTTTCGGTCCGCCGGGTCGGAACTGCGCGCTTTTCACGCTCGGCCGACTACTGCCTCGTATGACCGCACTCGCGTTCGACGAGACCGGCGTAGACGTGGAGTACCAAGGCACCGAGTTCCGCCTGGAGAAGGACCTGATCGAGGACGCCACCGGGAAGTCGTACGTGGACGTGACCGACCACGAGGTGTTACAGATCGTCGAGGAGGACCCCTCGCTGTCGGGCGAACCCCGGCGGGTCGGCGACGTACTGTAGCCCCGACGCCCGCGCGTTCGCACCCCGACCCGACTCAGCCGAGGCCGCGGTCGTCGGGCGCCTCCTCCAGCGTCTCCGCGCGTTCGACGAGGTGGTCGACCAGTCTGACCGCCGTCTCCTCGACCGTCGTCAGGTCGTCGTCGGCGCGTCCCTTCACCCGGACCGACACCTGGTAGAGCCCCAACTCGACTTCGGGGACCGTATCGGGTCCCGGCTCCTCCGCGTCGGCCGACCGCTCGGTCCCTTCGGCGTCGTCCGCGCCCCCGGCCTCGGCGTCGTCGGTCATTACCCTACGCGTACGGCCCGCCGGCAAAAGAATGACGCCTGCACACCGCCCGTCCGCCCTGTCGGGCTGTCGGCCCCGCGGTCGTCCCCGTCGCTTCCGTCGGGGGACCGCCGGCGCCCTACCGGTGGTCGCCGTCCGCGCCGCCCACGCCGTCGGCGCCGATCCGGCCGACCGTCGATTCGAGCCGTTCGATCGCCGCGGCTATCTCGTCGACCAACTCGGCCTGCTCGCTGTTGGCCGCGACGGCCGTTTCGATCTCCCCGGCGACCTGCTGCGACCGGTCGGCGGCGCTGTCGACCATGCTCGACACCTCCTCGGTCCGGGCGGCCTGGTCGTCGGTCGCCTCCGCGATGTCCTCCATCCCCGCGGACGTCTCGCTCACCGACTCGACGATCTCCCCTTGGTTGTCGACCACCTCGCGGACGGCGTCCGCGCTCGTCCGGATCTCGTCGGTCACCGCCTCGATGCTCTCGACCGTCTCGCTCGCGTCCTCGCGGGTCTCGTGGATGACCTCCTCGATCCGGTCGGACTCGTTGCCTACTTGCGTCGCGAGCGACTTCACCTCGTTCGCGACGACGGCGAACCCCTCGCCGGCCTCGCCCGCCCGCGCCGCCTCGATGTTGGCGTTGAGCGCGAGGATGTTCGTCCGGTCGGCTATCTCGTTGATGATCTCCACCATCTCGTCGACCTGTGAGATCTGCTCGGCGAGTTCGCGCGTCTGTTCTGCGGCGTCGTCGCCGCTGTCGGCGACCCGCTCCATCCGGTCGACCGCGCGCTCGCCCGCCTCCGTGCTCTCGGTCGCCAGCTCCCGCGCCGCCTCCGACCGCCGGTTGATCTCCTCGGCCGACGCCGCGATCTCCTCGACGGTCGCCGACAGCGACGACACCTCGCTCGACACCTCCTCCATGTTCTCCGCCTGCGTCGACGCCAGGTCGCCCGCCTCGTCGATCGCGTCGCCGATCAGTCGGGACGCCTCGGCCGCTTGGGTCGTGGTGTCGGCCACCTCCTCGGACATCTGCCGCTGGGCGTCGGCGATCGCCTCGCGCTGTTCGACCAGTCCCGTCACGTCCGCCGTGGTCTCGAAGCCGGCGACGATCTCGCCTTCGGGGTTGCGGAGCGGCACGCCCGTCGAGCGGAGCCAGATGTCGCCGTTGGGTGAGGGGACACACCGGGGCTCCGACTCGCTGCGCGACTCGCCCGCCCGCATGACGGTCTGGGCGAACGTCTCCATCCCCTCGGCGCCCTGCGCCGCCAGCACCTCGCCGACGTCGCGGCCCACCATCTCCGAGCGGCTCTGGTCGTTTATCTCGGTGATCCCCTCGTTGCAGTAGGCGATCCGGTCGGCGCTGTCGATGACCCACCCGGCGTCGGGGTGGTCCTCGAGCACCTGCTCGAACAGCCCGCGCCAGAAGTCGCGCTCGTAGCGGAGCCGCTCGGTCTCGTCGGCCGCGTCCGGCGCGGGGTCGAGGCCGCCCCGGCTCGCGCTCTCGATCCGGTCCGGGCCGTCGCTCGCGCCGTCGACGGCGACGCCGCCGTCGGTTCGGCGGTCAGCCGTGTCGGCTCCCCGCTCCGCGGAGTCGCTCCCCCGCTCGGATGACTCGTCCATGTTCGTGGGAGGCCGATCTGGGTAGAAAGGTGTTGCTCCGAGGGTATCAGGACTGATTCCAACGTCGGGTCGTCGCTCGACCGTGGCGGGGCCGGACGCGGCGCGCGGGCTACGCCCCGCCCATCTCGACGTCCCCCGCCCGCCCGGCCGGGAACGTCTCGCGGTGGAGCCGTCGAGCCACCTCGTCGGCGAGCGTCCGGAGGTTGGCGGCGTCGTCGCGGTTGTACGACACCAGCGTGTCGAGCGCCGACTCGTCGCCCGCCTCGTACTCGTGCCAGAGCCGGACCGCGTCGCGCCCGGAGATGTCCGGCCCGTCGCGGGCGACGCCCACCTCCCGCTCGATGGGTTTCAGCCCGCCCGTGAGGTCGAGTCGGCGGCAGGGGTAGATCAGGTCGAGGTGGGGGGTGCTCACGTCGAGACCGAGGGCCGTCTCGAGGAACGGCACGTCGAAGCGGGCGCCGTTGAACGTCACGAGCATGTCGGCGGCGTCGAACTGCTCGGCCACCGCCTCGGCGGTGAGGTCCCGCCCGCGGACCAGCGTCTCCGTCTCCCCGTCGCGGTGGAAGGAGACGGTGGTCACCCGGTCGCGCTCCTGTGAGAGGCCCGTGGTCTCGATGTCGAAGAAGCACGCCCCCTCGCGGAAGTCCTCGTACAGCCGCCAGCGCTCGCCGCTCGGGAACGCGTCGTCGAAGTAGGCGGCGTCGCGGTCGTCGAGGCGTTCGGTCGCCTCGTCGATGAACGACTCGATGCGCCCGGCGGTGGTGGCGCCGACGCCCGGCGCGCGCTCCTGGCGGAACTCCTCCCACTCGCCGATGCCGTTCGCCCACATCCGCCGCTCGGTCCGTTCGCCGACGCCCCGTACCGGGATGAAGCTGTTCCGAATGTGCACTTGGTGTCTCCCCGGCGACCGCCCGCCCGACCGCCCGACGGGCCGGCCGCGTTCGTCCTCCCTCGGCGCGTCCCCGAGTTAAGCGTTCGGTCGCACACCCGCAGACCGGCGGGCCGGTACACCGGTGGGCCGCGCGGGCGTGCCGGGCCGAGGGGGACTGTGCGGGGTCGTGCGGGACCGCCGGGCCGAGTGGACCGCCGCCGGGTCGGGGGAGTCCCGCCGGGCCGTAGGGGAGTCATCGGGGCCGCGGTAGGGTTATGCGCGTCCCGGCCCGAGGGTGCGGTATGTGCGGCCGATACTCGCTGTTCACCCCGGAGAGCGCGCTCGAGGAGCGCTTCGGTGCCGACGCGCCGGCCGACTACGAACCGCGCTACAACTGCGCGCCCGGGCAGGACCTCCCGGTCGTCGCCGGCGACGACCCCGACCGGATGCGCCGGATGACCTGGGGACTCACCCCCTCGTGGGCCGACGAGCCGATGGACCTCGTCAACGCCCGCGTCGAGACGGTCGCCGACAAGCGGTCGTTCGCCGACGCCTACGAGTCGCGCCGGTGTCTCGTCCCCGCGGACGGCTTCTACGAGTGGAGCGAGAGCCGGCCGGACGGGACCGCGGGCGACGACAAGCGGCCCTACCGCGTCGCGTTCGACGACGACCGCCCGTTCGCCATGGCGGGGCTGTACGAGCGGTGGACGCCGCCCGCCCGCCAGTCCGGTCTCGGCGAGTTCGGCGCCGGCGGCGAGGCGGGCGACACCGAGGCCGTCGAGTCGTTCACCGTACTCACCACGGAGCCGAACGCGGTCGTCTCGCCGCTCCACCACCGGATGGCGGTGGTGCTCCGCCCGGACGCGGAGAGCGACTGGCTCTCCGGCGAGTTGGGCGCGGAGGCGCTCCGCGACCCGTACGCCGACGACGCGTTCCGCGCGTACCCCGTCTCGACGCGGGTCAACTCGCCCGCAAACGACGACCCCTCGCTGGTCGAACCCGCCGACGCCTGACTCCGGTGACCGTCGCGGGGTCGCGACCGGGGTTTTTCCGGCCGCCGCGCCGACGCCCGGGTGTGTCCATCGGCCCCTCCGTCTGGGACGCGCTCGAACCGTTGCTCGTCGACGAGTACGACCACGCCGTCGTCTACGCCGACGTGGCGAGCGAGACGGTGCTCCACGAGGGCGCGGTCAGCGTCCGCCCGAACGGCTGGGTCGAACTGCCGACCGGCCGCCTGCTCTCGCCGGAGGCGGTCCACCACATCGACGCGCGGCCCGAGTAGCGTTCACGCCGGTCCGCGGGCTCCAGTCGGTGCGACCCGGCGACTATTTGGGCCGTCACCGACGACCCGACGAGCATGTCAGACCGGTCGGAACGGGAGCGGATGCTCGCGGGCGAGTCGTACGACCCGACGGACCCCGAACTCGTCGCGGCGCGCGAACGCGCGCGACGGCTGATCCGCGAGTACAACGCGACGACGGTGGACGAACGCGACCGACGGCGCGAACTGCTCTCCGACCTGTTCGGGTCGCTCGGGGACGACCCGCTGGTCGAGCCGTCGTTCCGCTGCGACTACGGCTCGAACCTCCACGTCGGCGACGACTTCTACGCCAACTTCGACTGCGTCGTCCTCGACGCCGGCCGGGTCCAGGTGGGCGACCGCTGTCAGTTCGCGCCGGGCGTCCACGTCTACACCGCCACCCACCCGCTCGACGCCGACGAACGTGCGGCGGGACCGGAGTACGCGGAGCCGGTGACCGTCGGCGACGACGTGTGGATCGGCGGCCGCGCGGTCGTCAACCCCGGCGTGACGATCGGCGACGAGGCGGTGGTCGGGTCGGGGTCGGTCGTCACCCGCGACGTCCCCTCGGGCGTCGTGGTCGCGGGCAACCCCGCGACGGTGGTCAAAGAGGTCGACTGAGGGCGAGCGGCGGGCAAGCGGCGACTGAGCCGCGGATGAGTGGCGGGTGAGCGGCCGCGAGCGACGGTGCGCGCCGGGTGTGCGGCGTGCGGTGTTCCCCGCACGCGACGGCGCAAGGCACAAACCCCGCCGCGGTGTGGGAGGTACAATGGTCCTCGGTCTCGACGGCGTCCTCCTCTCCCCGGTCGGCCTCCTCGCGCTCCTGTCGCTCGTGCCGGTCGTCCTGCTGTACCTGGTCCGGCCGGACCCCCGCGAACTCGACCTGCCGACGATGCGGTTCTTACGCGAGGAGCGCGGCGAGGACGCCGCCAGCCCGCTGTTCGAGCGGCTGAGCCGGAACCTCCTGTTGCTCCTCCAACTCGCGGTGCTGGCGCTGCTCGCGGTGTCGCTCGCGACGCCGTACGTGCCGGTGTCGGAGGCGTCGACAGTCGAGGAGACCGTCGTCGTCGTCGACGGGAGCGCGAGCATGGCGACCCAGGAGGGGGGCACCACCCGGTTTTCGCGCGCACTCGCAGCCGCGAGCGACGCGCCCACCTCCTCGACGTCGGTCGTGTTCGTCGGCCGCGCCGGGGAGGTGACGCTCCGCGACGGCACGCCCGAACAGGCCCGCCGGACGCTCGACGGACTGGCCGTCACCGACGCCGCGGGCGACCTCCGCGACGGCATCGCGCAGGCCGCCGCCATCGCGGGCGAGAACGCCCGGGTCGTCGTGTTCAGCGACTTCGCCGACGACGGCGGCTGGGAGACCGCCGTCGAGTCCGCCCGCGCGCGCGGCCTGCTGGTCGACCTCCGGCAGTTCGCGGGCGGCGGCGCCGACAACGTCGGCATCGTCGACCGGCGGTTCGCGGGCGACGAGGTGACGCTGACCGTGAAGAACTACGGCGAGCGCGGCGTGGAGCGGACGCTCGCACTCGGTGACCAGCGCCGGACGCTGACGCTCGGCAGCGGCGACGTGACCACCGCGACGTTCGCCGTCCCCGCGGGCGGCGGCACCGCCGAGTTGACGCCGGGCGACTCGTTCCCCACGGACGACGCCGTCGCGCTTGCGGCCCCCGCCGAGGCGACCGTCGATGTGCTCCTGCTCACGAACGACCGGAGCCGCTACCTCTCGACGGCGCTGTCGGTGGTGCCCGCGGTCGACCTGACGGTCGAGTCGCCGCCCGCGAGCGTCGACGGCGCGTACGACGTGGTGGTGTACAGCGGCATCGAACAGGGGCGGCTGCTCCGCGGCAACGTCCAAGACGGTCTGGCGGCGCTCGAACGCGGCGGCGGCGTCGTCGTCCGAGCGCAGGAGTCGATGCCGAACCGCTACCCCGAACTCCTCCCCGTGGAGGTTGGCGACCCGGCCGACTCGGCGTCGGTCGGCTCGGTCGCGAGCGACGAACTCACCCGCGACATCAACTTCCCGCCGCCCGAGCGCTACCTCACCGCCCGGCCGACCGAGGGGACGCGGACGCTCGTCGGCCTGGTCGACGGGTCGCCGCTGGTCGCGACCGCCGAACGGGACGGCGGGCGCGTCCTCTACTACGGCTACCTCGAGGAGTCGTCGTTCGCGTACAACTACCAGTACCCCGTCTTCTGGAAGCGGGCGGTGTTCTACCTCGCGGACCGGGCGACGTTCGAGGAACTCAACCGGCCGACGGGCGAGACGCTCCGGTTCGACGCGCCGCGGACCGTGCGGACGCCCGCCGGCGAGGTGACCGCAGCGGCCGTCCCGATGGACGAGGCGGGCGCGTACGCCGTCGACGACCGGTGGTACGCCGCGTCGCTGTCGAGCGAGTCGGAGTCGGCCGTCGCCGCCGACCCGCTCGAATCGCGCGGCGACGGCGGCGTCGCCGCCCGCGAGGAGGAGCGGCGGGTGCCGGACCCGCTGACCGAGTGGGTGGCGCTCGCGGCGCTCGGCGTCTCGGTGGTCGAACTCGGGCTGCTCCGCCGGCGGGGTGACCTCTGATGCCGGCGCCCCCGCTTTCGTCGCCGGCCGCGGCGCTCGCGTCCGCCCTCCGCCGACTCCCGCTCCCGCAGTTCGGCGGCTTCGACGGGCTGGGAGGGCTGGGCGGTCTCGCCGGCCCCCGGTCGGTCGTCGTCGACGGCGTGACGGTCGGACTCTCGAGACCGCTCCTCCTGCTCGCGCTCCCGCTGGGCCTGCTCGCGGTCTGGGCGGTCGTCTACCGTAACGCCGACGGGACCGCCGGGCGCCGGAGCCGCCGACTGCTCGCGGTGTCGCGGGTGGTCGTCGTCTGCTGTCTCGTGGTCGCCGCCGCCGGCCCGTACACCGCCCAACGGATGGAGACGACGGGCGACCCGAGCGTGACGATGCTCGTCGACGACTCCGACAGCATGGCGGTGCTTCCGGACGCGGCCGACGGGCTGGCCGAACGGGTCGAGGCGGAGGGCGTCCCCGTCACCCGCGCGACCATCGCGCAGGGGGCGCGGTCGCCGCTCGGCGACGGCGTCGCGGCCAACCTCCGCGAGAACGGCACCGTCGTGGTGGTGAGCGACGGCCGGGTCACCGACGGGCGGAGCCTCGCGGACGCGGGCGAACTCGCGGCCTCGCTGAACGCGACGGTCGCGTCGGTCGGCCTGGAGCCGACGCGGACCGAGCGGTACGTCACCCTCTCCGGGCCCTCGAAGACGAGCGCGGGCGTCGACAACGCCTTCCTCGCGCGGGTCGACGGGGTGGCGCTGTCGGGCGACGCGCGGCTGGTGGTCGAGGTGGACGGCGAGACGGTCGTCGACCGGTCGCTCTCGGAGGGGAGCGGTCGCGTCGAGTTCTCCCACGCGTTCGCCGAGACGGGGAGCCACCGCGTCACCGCCCGCGTCGAGTCGGACGACGCGTTCGGCGACAACGACGCCTTCCACAGGACCGTCCGCGTGGTCGATCGGCCGCGCGTGCTGTACGTCTCGCGGCGCGACTACCCGTTCGGCCGCTACCTCGAGGACCTCTACGAGGTGGAACGCGCCGAGTCGGTGCCCGCGAACCTGAGCGACTCCGACTACTACGCGGTCGTCGTCCAGGACGTCGCCGCCGACGACCTGGGGGACATCGACGCGCTCCAGGAGTTCGTCATCGACGGCGGCGGACTGCTCACCGTGGGCGGTCCCAACTCGTTCGAGCACGGCAACTACGAGTCGTCGTCGGTCGCCTCGATGCTCCCGGTGACGGTGGGCGAGAGCGTCGGCGGCAGCACCAACCTCGTGCTCGCCATCGACGTGTCGGGCAGCGCCGAGACGGGCATGCGCGTCCAGAAGGCGGTGTCGCTCGACGCGCTCGACCAGTTGGGCGACGACAACGCGGTCGGCGTCGTCGGCTTTAACCACGACGCCTACGCGGTGGCGGAGCTGGCGCCGCTGTCGGAGAACCGCGGGACGGTGGCCGACCGGATCCGCCGGCTCCGGTCGGGCGGCGGCACCGACATCGCCGCGGGCCTGCTGGGTGCAGAGGAGATGCTCGGCGACGAGCGCGGGTCGATCATCCTCGTCAGCGACGGCCGCGGGCCGGTCGGGCCGGCGACCGCGGCGGCCCAGCGGCTGGGTCAGCGCGGTATCCGCGTCGTCGCCGTCGGCACCGGCAACCCCAACGAGGAGACGCTCCGCCGGATCGCGGAGGCGTCGGGCGGGAGCTACTTCCGCGCGACCGACACCGACCGGCTCCGACTGCTGTTCGGCGGCTCCTCCCGGCAGTACGAGGGCGAGGGGCTGACCGTCGTCGACGAGAACTCGTTCGTCACCGCGGGCGTCGAACTCACGTCCGACCCGCCGCTGACCAACGACGTGTCGGTGCGGACCGGCGCGGAGTTCCTCGTCGCCTCGGGCGAGGGCCGGCCCGCGGTCGCCTCGTGGCGCTACGGGCTGGGCCGGGTCGCCACCATCACCGCCTACGACGAGTCGGGGACGCTCGACGGCCTGCTGAGTCCGCCCGACTCGCTGCTGTTGACGAAGTCGACCAACTACGTCATCGGCGACCCCGAGCGGAAGGCGACGGGCGTGGCGGAGGCGGCCGACACCCGCGTCGGCGAGCCGACGACCGTCACCTACCGGGGGTCGGAGCCGCCGGCGGCCGAGAACGTCTCGCTCCGACAGGTCGGCGAGGACACCTACCGCGCGACGGTGACGCCGACGGAGGCGGGGTACGCCTCGGTGTTCGGCGCGACGTACGCCGCCAACTACCCCGCGGAGTACGCCGCGTTCGGCCGCGCGCCGGCGCTGACCGACCTGGTGCGCGCGACCGGCGGGGAGACGTTCGATACGGGGCAGGCCGCGGAGATAGCCGCCTTCGCCCGCGAGCAGTCGACGCGGGTGCGCGACGTCGAGCGGACGTGGGACTGGGCGTTCCTGCTCGCGGGACTGCTCGTCTACCTGTTTGAAGTGTGTGCGCGCAGAATCAGCGTCTACACCGGACGCGCCTCCAACGACGGCGGGCTTCCCTGACCCATGCAGACACGGAGTACCACCCAATGAGCTACCTCGGTCGGTCCATCAACCTCGCGCTCGCCGCCCTCCTGGTCCTCTCGGTCGCGGGGACCGCCGGAGCGTCGCTGTTCTACCAGCACTCGGCGGACCAGCTCGAACGCCAGAACGAGCAACTCCGCGAGCGGAACGCGGAGCTGGAGACCGACCTCGAGGGCGCCCGCGAGGAGCTCTCGGCGGCCCGCTCGCGCGCGCAGGAGCTCAACGCCACCCTCGAGGACGCCGAGGGCGACGTCGGGCAGGTGTCCGACCGGCTGGAGAACACGGAGCGACAGCTCAGCGAGACGATCAACGAACTCGCGGAGACGCAGTCGCGGCTCGACACGACCAGGGCGGAGCTGTCGGAGGCCGAGGCCGAACTGGAGACCGCCAGGGAGGACCTGGAGGCGGCCACCGACGAGGTGGACGAGTTGGAGACGCGCGTCGACACCCTGACCGACCGGGTCGACGCCTTGGAGGCGGAGCGCGACGAACTCGCCGAGACGGTCGATCAGCAGGAGCGGCGGGTCGAACAGCTCGAAACCCGCGTGGACGAACTGGAGGCGACGGTCGACGACGTTCGTTCGGACCTCCGGAGCGTCTGTAACGCCATCGAGGGCGAGCGCCCGCCGGAGTGTCCCTGATGAGCGGGGAGCCGGAGTCGCCGGCCGCGCGCGACCGGGACGAGCCGGCCGGCGGCGACACGAACACGAACACGGACGCGGACGCGGCGCCCGCCGAGGACGTCGCGGGGGCGCTCCGGGAGATACGACGCGAGGCGTACAAGGTGGCGGCCGTCTACGGCGCCGTCGACGCCGCGCTCGTGGCGCTGCTCGTCACCCTCGCGGTTCGGCTGTTCGACCCCGCGTGGGCGACCGGCGCGGTGCCGGTTCCGGGCGCGCCGACCCGGCTGCCGCTCCCGATTCTCGCGGGTGTCGCCGCCGGGGTCGTCGCGGGCTGTACCGAGGTGGCGCTGCGGGCGCGCCGGCCGGTCGTCGAGCAGTTCGAGGCCGCGAACCCCGAGGTCCGCGAGATGCTCCGGACCGCCCGCGACGCGGTCGACGACGGCCGCGACTCGCGGATGGCGCGCGCGCTCTACCGCGACGTGCTCGCCCGCCTCCGCGAGACGTCGAGCGTCGGCCTCGTCGACCTCCGGCGGCTGTCGGTGACGCTGTTCGTCGTCGTCGTGGTGAGCGTCGCGGGCATCCAGGCGGCGGTGGTCGACCTCTCGCTCGGCGGGGCCGACCCGGCGGCGCCCGGAACCGACGAGGCGCCCGACTACGAGGGGCTGCGCGACGGCGACGAACTCCTCGGCGACGCCGAGAACGTCTCGGCGGGCGACGACGAACTGGAGGCGGAACTCGGCGGCGCCGGTGAGGGCGACGCCCCGCCCGGCGGCTCCGCCTCCGCGTACGACTCCGGCGGCCTGCCGAGCGGCGACGTGGAGGGCCAGCGGGCCGGCTTCGCCGCCGCCGAACGTATCGAGGACGCCGAACTGATCCGCGACTACACCCGACAACTCGCCAACGGGACCGACCAGTGACACCGTCACTCGCCGTGCTCCCGACGGCGACGACCGACCCACACCGAACCCGAACCCGATGAGCGACGACCCACGCGACCCACACGCCGACGGCGATATCGAACGGCTCCAGGAGCGACTCGGCCGCGTCCGCGAGGAGGTGGGAAAGCGGATCGTCGGCCAGGAGGCGGTGCTCGAACAGTTGCTCGTCTGCCTGCTGTGTGACGGCAACGCGCTACTGGAGAGCAACCCGGGGCTGGGGAAGACGTCGATGATCCGCGCGCTCTCGGAGGCGATCGACCTCGACTTCTCGCGGATCCAGAACACGCCCGACCTGATGCCCTCCGACATCACGGGCACGGAGATCATCCGCGAGTCGGGCGGCAGCCGCGAGTTCGTCTTCGAGCGGGGACCCGTCTTCGCGAACGTCGTGCTCGCAGACGAGATCAACCGCGCGACGCCGAAGACGCAGGCCGCGCTACTGGAGGCGATGCAGGAGAAGCAGGTGACCGCCGCGGGCGAGACCCACGCCCTGCCGGACCCGTTTTTCGTGCTGGCGACGCAGAACCCGATCGACCAGGAGGGGACGTACCCGCTGCCGGAGGCGCAGACCGACCGCTTCCTCCTGAAGATCGTGCTCGACTACCCCAGCTACGACGACGAGCGGCGGATCGTCGACCTCTACACCGAGGGGACGGCCGTGCCGGCGGTCGAGCGGGTGGTCTCGCGCGAGCAGTTGCTGGCGATGCAGTCGCTCGTCCGGGAGGTCCCCATCGCCGACGACATCCGCGACCGGGCGATCGGGCTGGTCCGCGCGACGCGCGACTCCCCGGACATCGAGTACGGCGCGAGTCCGCGCGCGAGCATGGCGCTCGTGCTCGCGGGGAAGGCGCGGGCGTTCCTCCGCGGCCGCTCGCACGTGAGCTGGGAGGACGTCGAGGCGCTGGCACCGCCGGTGCTCCGTCACCGGATCCTCGTCGACTTCCGCGCCGAACGCGAGGGAACCACCCCCGACGACGCCATCGCGGCGCTGTCGGCCGCGGGCGAGTGAGCCGTGATCGACCCCGCGTTCCTCGACGAACTCGGCCGGTTCCGCTCGGCGATGAAGCGACAGAGCTCGTCGGTCTCGCAGGGCGACCAGCGCTCGAAGAGCGTCGGCGAGGGGCTGACGTTCAGCGACTACCGCCGGTACGTCCGCGGCGACGACACCCGGCTGATCGACTGGAAGCTGTACGCGCGGACGGGCGAGTACTTCATCAAGCAGTTCGAGACCGAGCGCAGTCTCACGGTCCACGTGCTCGTCGACGCCAGCGGGTCGATGGGGTACGGCGACGGGGAGGCGAACAAGTTCGAGTACGCCGCCAAACTCGGGTTGGGGTTCGCCTACCTCACCGCCGAGGAGAACAACGACTTCCGCGTCTCGGTGTTCACCGACCGCGTGGAGCGACTCGACGCCGGGCGGTCGAACCGGGGGGAACTCCTCGCGCTCGTCGACCGGCTGAACGACCGCGAGCCGAGCGGCGAGGGCGACTTCGCGGGCGCGCTCGACGGCTACGGCGCCGACGTCCGGAGCCGGTCGCTCGTGGTGGTGTTGAGCGACTGTCTCGCCGACCCCGACGCTATCGAGACTGGCCTCGTGGGCGTCGGGCGGAGCGGCATCGTCGTCGGTACCGTGCTCTCGCCGCGGGAACTCCGTCCCGACCCGACCGGCGACACGCTGTTCCGCGACCCCGAGACGACCGAGACGCTCCGCACCTACTTCGGCGGCGCGCGCGCGGCGTCGTACCGCGAACGACTCGACGCGCACCTCTCGGCGGTCGAGGAGCGGTGTCGCCGCCTGCGCGCCGAGCACGCGCTCGTGAACTCCGGCGACGATTTCTTCGACTCGTTCGGCGAACTCTGGGTCGGCTGACGGCGGAGGGTCACCTGCCGTCCACCGCCGACCGGACGCCGCCAACCACCGGCCGTCCGCCGAACGCGGCGAGCGCCGCTCCCGCGCCGGCGACGCCGCCGAGGAGGGCGGCGGCGCTCGCGGCCACGAGCCAGTCGCTCACGCCGGAACACGACGCGATCGGCTCCCCGCTCCGGGTCACCGCACACACCCGCGACGGGAAGGTGAACGACGGCCGGACCCCGACGAGTCACCGGCCCGGGTGCGGTCGGCAGTCGGCCCGTCGGCCGCTCACTCCTCGGCCCGAGCGAGACCGTCGAGGAGGAACTCCGCCGACGACCGGGTGGTCGCGAGCGGCGTGTCGTGGACGTCGCAGATCCGCAACAGCGCGGAGATGTCGGGCTCGTGCGCCTGCGCGGCCAGCGGGTCGCGTAAGAACACGACCCCGTCGAGTCGGTCCTCGGCCACCTCCGCGCCGATCATCAGGTCACCCCCCAGCGGACCCGACTGCTTCCGCTCGACGGTCAAGCCCGTCTCCTCGATCACTCGCTTGCCCGTGGTGCCGGTGCCGACGAGTTCGAACGTCGACAGCAGGTCCTCGTACGCCCGCGCGAGGTCGATCATCTCGGGCTTCTCCTCGTCGTGGGCGATCAGCGCGACGCGCGTCATACGACCGCTTTCGTCCGGGGGAAGTTAGTGGGTCCGGTCGGTTCGGAGATGCGGCCCCTCGCATTCGATATAGCGAAATAAGATTTACACGTTGGCGGTCGATCGAACCCCAGCCGGCATTCGTATCTTCATACCGACACGTCTCGCCGTGAACGGGGGACCCGGACGCGCCGGCGGGGGCCGTGTGGTGTCACCGCCAGTCGTCGGCCCACTGGGCCGCACGCCGGACGGGGCCGCTCGCGGCGAGTGCGACCCCGGCGCGCACCGCCCGGTCGCGCCACGCCCGCGGGAGGAGTTCCGCGGCGAGCACCCCCGGCGTCCCGAGCGGTCCGGCTTGGTACCGGGGGTCGGGCGCGTCGGCGGTCGCCGCTTCCACGATCACGCTCGCGACCGCCGCGGGGTCCGCGACCCCGGGCACGTCGTCCGCGAACACCCCGATCCGGTCGAGCACCCGGTAGACGTCGTCGTACGCCGCCGAGCGGTCCGTCGACGGGAGGTCGGCCAGCGCGCGGTCGTAGAAGTCGGTCGCGACGAGT
Source organism: Candidatus Halobonum tyrrellensis G22 (assembly GCF_000495475.1). GTDB lineage: Archaea > Halobacteriota > Halobacteria > Halobacteriales > Haloferacaceae > Halobonum > Halobonum tyrrellense. Next base: position 23,071 of record NZ_ASGZ01000017.1, read on the forward strand.
CCGGGTTCGACCACCACCACGTCGACGCCGTGGCCGGCGACCTCCTGGCGGAGCGCGGCGCTCATCCCCGCGAGCGCGAACTTGGAGCCAGCGTACGCCCCGATGCCCGCCAGCGGGAGGCGGTCGTCGACGCTGCCGACGTTGACGACGGTTCCCGTCCCCCGTTCGCGCATGTGGGGGAGGACCGCCCGCGCCAGCCGGTGGGGACCGAACACGTTGACGTCGAACTGGTCGCGGACCGCCTCGGTCGGCACGTCCTCGAGCGGGCCGAACTGGCCGTAGCCCGCGTTGTTGACCAGACAGTCGATCCGGCCCGCCTCCTCGAGTGTTCGGTCGACGACGCGGTCGACGTCGCCGTCGTCGGTCACGTCGAGTTTCGACACGGTCGCGGCCGCCGCGTCCGGGACCTCGTCGGGGTCGCGCGCGGTTGCGTGGACCCGCCACCCGGCGTCGAGGAACGCCCGCGCGGTCGCCCGTCCGATACCGCTCGAACAGCCGGTGATCAGCGCCGTTCGCGTCACGGGGGGGGTTCGGTCCCCGCGCCCGAAGAGGTGGCGGCCCCGTCCCGGCACGCGGGCCGGCGGCCCGTCCGCCCGTCACTCCAGCAGTCGGTAGACGCTCTCCTCGTACGTCTCGCGGACGTTGTCGCCCCAGTTGTGGGTGTAGGTGTCGATGATGTCGTCGGCGACGTCGCCCCGGAGGTACTTCACGACGCCGCGCTCGCCGGTCCGGTCGCGGAGGTGGGTGGTGAAGAAGTGACGGAAGTAGTGGGGCGTGACGTTCTCGGCGGCGCCCGCGCCGGTCTCGTGCCAGCCGGCCTCGCGGGCGCGTTCGCGGACGACCCGCTGGACCTGCGCGGGGGTGAGTCGCTCGCCCCACCCCGAGGCGGTGCCGACGAACAGCGGGTCGGCGGGCGAGACGGCGTCCGGGCGGACGGCCAGCCACCGCAGCAGGACGCGTTCGAGTTCGTCGTCGACCGGGATCACCGTCGCGCGCTTGCGCTTGTTCGAGGCGGTCCGCTCCTCGCCGTTGTACCGCTCGCCCATCGACGGCTCCGGCGGGACGTACAGCGAGTCGGGCCGGCCGTCGAGTTGCGCGCGCCCGCCCAAGTCGTACGCCGCCACCGCCCGCGACAGCGCGAGGTCGCGCAGGTCGAGGTTGCAGAGTTCGCCCACCCGCATCCCCGTCTTGAGCAGCGTGACCACCAGCGCTCGCTCCAGCGGGTGGGTGATTCCGGCGACGAACGCGGCCATGCGCGCGACGGATATCTCCCGGCGGGTCGGGTCGGGGTCGATCCGTTCGTCGAGTTCCTCCATCACGAGCGTCATCGGGTTGGCGTCGAACGCGCCGACCTGGGTCATGTACGCGTAAAAGCGGTGGAGGTAGGAGGCGTACGCCGCCACCGTCGAGTCGCCGATTGCGGGGTCGCCCCGGAGCGAGTGGACGAACGCCATGCAGTCGCGGTGGGAGGCGTCGCCCGGGGCGACCTGCCCGCCGGGGGCGTCGGTTCGGAGGAACGACGCGAACCGGTCGAGCACCCGGCGGTACTCCCGGCGGGTCCGCGGACTCTTGCCGTGAAACTCCATGTCCTGGACGAAGTAGCCCACCGGGTCCTCGGGGGAGTCCGGCCCGTCGGAACCGGCCGCGTCGGCGTCACTCATCGGCCGCGACGTACCCCCCTTCGCGGCCGCTGTAGCGGACCCGGCCCGACGCCTGTAACTCGGCTACGGTGTCGTCGAGTCGGTCCTCGAAGTCGTCGGCGACGGCCCGGAGGAGCGCGTCCCACGACAGCGGCCCCTCGCGGCGGAGGATCCCGTGGACCCGGTCTTCGAGGCCGTCACCCCCGGGGGAAGTGGGGTCGGAACGGGTCTCCGCGGGGTCGGTCTCCTCGTCGCTCTCGTCGAGTCCCATCTCGTGGCGGCCCGCCTGGACCATCGTCCGGACGAACTCCGCCTGGGACATTCCCATCGCCTCCGCCTCGGCGACCCACTCGGCCTTCTGGTAGGCGGGCAGGCTGACCCTGACCGCCACGCGGTCGGTGTCCGGTTCGCTCACGCACGTCCGGTCGGAGGCCGCCCACTTCAATCCCCAATATCCCGTCTTAACTCACTAAGATTGGATTCTCACACTCCACGAACCCGGCGCAGTCGGGCGATCGTTCGAGATCCTTGCAGGAAGTCCCCACGAGGAGTGATCCCCAATTTCGACTGGAGAAACTGACACCTCCGTCGCCGGCCGCGCCGCTCGGCGCGCCGCGGCGGGGTCTCCGGGTTTGATGGGCCGCGCCCTCCAGGTCGGCCCATGGACTCCGAGGAGGACGTGCCGACCGGAACGACCGGCGTCTGGATCGGCGAGGACGACGCCGAGATGGTCGCGGCGTTCGACGCGCGGTTCAAGTCGGGCCGGGGACGGTCGGCGGCGATCAAGGAGGCGATGCGGCTCTACCTCGACGTGTACGACGCGTTCGACGCCGCGGGCGTCGACCCCGACGGGTTCCCCTCCGACCGGGAGTTCCGCGCGTGGGTCCGGCAGGCGGTCGTCGACCACGCGCGCCGGGAGTCCGAGTAGTCGGACCGGCGCCGTCGTCGGTCGCCCCGTCGCGACTGCACCCAGCGGCCGGCGGCGACCCGACCGCAGTCCCGTGGTTCCGGTCGGCGCGGCCGGCGCTCGGAACCGCTGGCAGGCTCTCACGTGTGATTTCCACGTGCGTACCTATAACTTACCATTAGTGGTGGGAATGACAACGAGTCATGCGAGAAACTGACCCTGTTCGGTCCGGCGTCGCCGCCCCGCTCCGGGGGGAACGCGGGACCGTCGCGGCTGGTTCGCCCTCCGAACCCCCGCGCGGGACGGCGGTCCGCGGGAGTGATCGGTAGTGGCGTACGAAGAGGTGATCGAGCGGTCGTCCGCCGGCGGGGGGCCGACGGCCGTCCGGATCCGGCGGCTCGAGTCGGTCGAGGAGATAGAGCCGTACCGGCTCCCGCCGGGCGCGGAGACGGCCGTCGACTGGGACCGACTCGTCGCCGACAACCTCCTCCACCCGCCGGTGACCGTCGACGACGTGGGGGAGTCGTCGGTGACGGCCTACCGCGGCCTCCTGCGGGCGATCCTGCGGGAGGCGCTCGACGAACGCACGCTGGAGACCGCGCTGGGATGAGCCGGGCTACTCCCCCGCCGACCGGGCGGCCGCGACGAGTTCGCGGACCCGCTCCGCCGAGACGGGTTCCGCCACGTCGCCGTCGGCTTTGAGCGCCGTCCCGACGACGACGCCGTCCGCGACATCGAGGAGGTCGCCGACCGTGTCGGCGGTGACGCCGCTCCCGACGAACACGGGCGCGTCGAGCCCCGCCTCGTCGCGGCGTCGCACGACCGCTCGGAGGTCGCCCTCGTCGACGCCGCGTCCCGTGGCCGGGCCGCTGACGACGACGGCGTCCGCGAGGCCGCGTTCGACCGCATCGACCAGCGACTCGGCCGCGAACTCGGGGGTGGCGAGCGGCGCGGAGTGTTTCACGTCGTGGTCGGCGAGGATACGCACGTCGGCGTCGAGTCGCTCGCGGAGGCGGAGCGTCTCGTGGGCGGTCCCCTCGACGACCCCTTGGTCGGTGAGGCGCGCGCCCGTGTGGACGTTGACGCGGACGAACGCCGCCCCGCCGGCCGCGGCGACCGACAGCGCCGCCTCGGCGTCGTTGCGCAACACGTTCACGCCGACGGGAACGTCGACCGCCTCGCGAACCTCGCCGACGGCGCGCGTCATCGACGCGACCACGTGTTTCGGCACGTCGTCGGGGTAGAAGGGCGCATCGCCGAAGTTCTCGACCAACACCGCGTCCACCCCACCCGCGTCGAGCGACGCCGCGTCCGCCCGCGCCCGGTCGAACAGTTCCGCGCGGGAGCCCTCGAACCGGGGGGCGCCCGGCAACGGCGGGAGGTGGACCATGCCGACGACCGGCGCGTCGGTGCCGAAGGTGGGTTCGAGCACGCCGGCAGTTCCGGGCGACGGACCGAATCTCTGCCGGTCGAGCGGTGACGCGCGATTTCGACCTCGGCGAACCGACGGAACTCGTGAACGAACTCGGTCGTGTACACTACATGTCGCTATATCCAAACAGGGAGCGGACCTCCTCACGCGGCGGGTAGTTCCTCGGTCACGCACGGGTTCGACACCGCGACCGCACGAGTCGCTCGCGCATCCGCCGGGAGGGGAAAATCGGGCCGTCGCGGTCGACGCTCCGCTATCGAGCGGGGAGACGAGCGGAGCGATGAAGAGGAGACGGAGACGAGAGAAGACGAACCGCGTTTGTCACTCCGCGAGTGCGAGCCGCATCTTCAGCGTCGGCGTCTCGGTGTCTTCGGCGACGAACCCCGTCTTCTCGTAGAGCGCGACCGCGGCGTGGTTATAGCGTTCGACCGTGAGCCAGACCCGCTCGACGCCCGCGGCGGGGGCGTACGCGAGCAGCGTCTCCAGCAACTGGGTGCCGATACCGGCGTCGTGGTACGACTGGTGGACGAAGATCGCGAGTTCGTGTCCTCCCTCGCCGTCGGGCACCAGCGCCGCGTGCCCGACCGTCCGGTCGCCGTGTCGCGCCGCTATGTGGACGCCCGGAAGGTCGGTCAGCCACTCGCGGACGTCCGCCGGGTCGACCGGCGGCAGCCCCTGTGCCCGGTGGCTCCGGTCGTAGTCGTCGTACATCGCCGCCAGCGCGTCCAACTCCTCCCCCGCGACCCGGTCGACGACGTCGAGGTGGACCTCGCGGTCCGCCGCGTCGGTGAACGCCCACGACGGCGTCGGCTCCGACCGAACCCGGGTCGCCTCGGCCCCGGAACTGCCTGTTCGTTCATGTAGTCGATTGTTCGATGCTGATTCGCTCATCTATCTGGGTACGATATCGTCGTCCGTCCGGGTTAATAACGGTTCGCGCTAGTCAGGTGGTAAGTGTCCAGTCTATAAGGAATCTCGTGAACCGAGGGTGTGTGATAATATCCGTATTAGGTCGAATCCCGTTCGGGGTACGCTACCGAGGAGCGCGCCGTCACTCCGCGCGGATGGCCGTCTCCACGCCGCGGCCGAGCGCGCGTCCGAGCGCGTCGGTCGCGGCGGTCGTCTCCGCCTCGTTCTCCAGGAGGACGGTCTCGCTGGGGAACAGGTCCGCGCCCAGAACCAGCCCGTGTTCGCGGGCAGTCCCCCCGGTGACGGTGAGATAGACGCCCAGCCCCGTCTCGGCGATGGCGGCCTCCTCCTCGACGCCCTCCTCGGGGTAGACGAACTCGACGCCGTCGAGCGCGCCCGTGCCGAGCACCGCCTCGACCAGTCGCTCGTAGCGGGGGGAGATACACAGCGGCCCCTCGTAGCCGGCGACGAACTCGCGGTCGAGGTCCGCGCCCGCCGGCAGCGTCTCCGGGCGCGCCATCAGCGTGTGTCTGACCGTGTCGCCCAGCCCGGTGGTCACGCGCACGTCCGTGTCGCGCGGGTCGATCCGGGCGTTGACGTCCGCGAGGTCGGCGACGCCCTCGGGGTCGAGCGGAACGACCTCTTCGAGGACGAGGTCGGCCGAGTCGAACCCCAGCGCGAACTCGTGGGTGCGGAGCGCGCGGAACGGTTCCTCGCGGCCGACCAGCCGGACGTCCGTCCCGGCGACGTCGAGGCGTGCGCTGTCGAACACCACCCGCCGGGGGTGGCCCTTCCGGTCGTCGCGGACCAGCGTGTACTCCGGCCCGCCGCCCGCGGGGTCGCTGTAGTCGGCCAGCCGCTCGTAGACGCCGTCGTCGGCCGTCTGCCGGCCCTTCGTCACCGCCTTCTCGTAGCGAAGCGTCGACGCCACCGAGTCGGCGAGCGCCTCGGCGTCCGCGCCGGCGACCGCGGCGAACCGTTCGAGGGCCGCCTCCAGCGGTCGCCCCTTGCGCGGCACCGCGACCGACACCGTACCTGTCATTACCGGTCGCACGGGGCCGGGCGTCAAAAGCGGCGCGTTTCTCGCCGATCTGCGGGTCTCACTCGGAGCCGCCGTCCGCGCCCTCCGCGTCGCCCGCACCGCCCGCACCGGCCGCGCCGAACGCCGACGACAGCCGGTCGCGGAACGCCTCGAACTCCTCCATCTCCTCGCGGACCGCCGCGAGTTCGTCGCGGAGGTCGCGCACCTCCTCGTCGACCAGCCCCGACAGCGACTCCACCTCGTCTTGGAGCGACGCCACGTCGTCGCGCACGTCCGCGACGGCGTCGTCCTCCTCGGCCACCTCCGCGGCCAGGTCGTCGAGGTCGGCCCGGACCGACGCGACCGACGATTCGAGGTCGTCGGTCGCCGCAGAGAGGTCGTCGCCGACCCCCTCGACGTCCGCCCGAACGTCGTCGAGTCCGGCTTCGAGGTCGTCGCGCCGGTCGTCGGCCGCCGCCACGTCCGCCTCGACCGCCGCGAGCGTCTCCTTGAGGTCGTCGACGTCGGCGCGCAAGCCGTCGGTCAGTTCCTCGGCGGTTCCGTTGTCGTCGAGGAACGTCTCCAGCGCGTCCGCGTACGCCGCCACGTCCGCGACGTCCGACTGGAGCCGCGAGATGCGCGCGTCGACGCTCGTCGAGTGGTCGAGTTCCAGCGTCCGCCGGAGCGTCTCGCGGTCCTCCTTGTCGACCCCGCCGGCGCGGAGTTCGGCCGCGAGCGCCGCCGCCACCCCGCCGGCCGCGTCCGCGCCGCCGTCGTCGGTTCCGTCCGCCTGCGTGTCGTCGCCGTCCGCCCCGGCCGCGTCGCCCGTCCCCACGTCGGTCCGGTCGTCGTCGTCCTCGTCGTCCTCTTCGGACGCCGCGGCCGCGTCCGCCTCCTCGCCGGACCCGCCGTCGACGCCCGCGTCGCCGTCCGGTTCGTCCACCACCGGTTCGTCCGGCACCGCGGCGTCGGCCCCGCCGTCGTCGCTCGCCTCGTCACCGCTCCCGCCGTCGGCGCCGGCCTCGGTGTCGTCGATGGCGTCGACGGGGTCCACGACGCCGTGCTCCGCGGGCGCCGGGTCGTCGTCGCCGTCGGCGGACGCGTCGCTCGGGTCGAGGTCGGCCTCCGCCGCGCTCAGGTCCAGCCCGGGACCGCCGCTCGCGTGCGCCTCGCCGCCGGGGACCGCCTCGCGGTCGCCCGAGAGCACGTCCCGGACGACCTGCGAGGAGTCATCGCCGATGACGTCGGCGACGTTCCCCACGGGGTCGGCGTCCTCCTCGACCTCCTCGACCGTCGGCTCGCCGAGGAACGCGGCGCCGTCGTCGGGGTCGTCGGTCCGGACGCCGTAGACGGTCGTCACCTCCTCGCCGGGGTCGAGTCGGGCCCGGTACTCGACCCGGTGGTCCTGGTAGGCGGTCCAGCCGTCGTGGTCGTACTCCGGGTGGAAGCCGATGCGGTCCATCGGGAACTCCTCGGGGATCCGGTCGACCAGGCTGAACTCCGCGGGCGTCTCGCGCTCCGACCGGAGGGTGAACCGGACGGCCGGGACGGGAAACTCGTCGGCGGTGTAGCGCTTCTCGACGCTGACGCCGTCCGCGTCGACGACCACCGCCGCGTCGGTGTCGCTCCCTTGACTCATGACCGGTGGTCCGGACGACTGGTACAAAAACGCGCCGCGCCGATTATCGGCTCTGAGTCCACTCGCGCCGCGCGTCGACACGGAACCCTGGCCGGGTGTGACCGCCGGCGCAGCGGGCCGGCGGGCTACTCGGTGACGACGGTCACGGGGCAGTCCGCCCCGAGGAGGAGCCGTTGGGTGTCGTCGCCGAACAGCGCCTTCCCGGTGGGCGAGCGCTTCCGGCCGGCGACGAACAGGTGGTCGCAGCCGCGGCGGCCGGCCTCCGCGAGCGCCACCTCCGCGGGTTCGCCGACGGTGCCGGCGGTCTCGTAGGCGACGTCCAAGCCGGCGAGCGCCGCCCGCGCGACGTCGTCCGCGCGGCTCTCCGCGCCCTCGACCGCCTGGCCGACGCTGTACGTCGCGCCGCCCGCGGTCAGCAACTGTTCGCGCTGGTCGTCGTACTCTCCCTCGTCGGTCACGGCGAGGACGGTCAGGCTCGCGCCGACGCCCGCTGCGAGTTCCCCGGCTTCGCGGACGAGGCGCTCGGACGCGCCCGTCGACCCGACGACGGCTAGTGCGTGGTTCATACAGTACGGAGGTCGCGAAGCGCGAAAAACCCGCCGTTCCGGCTATCAGCGGTTAGAGCTCGGTCCGGTCGCCGATCTCGACCAGTTCCAGCCGCTCGGGGCGCTCGAAGCTCCGGACGTGGTCGTGGAGCGCGGTCGGGTCGGCGGTCATCCCCTTCCACATGTCCCAGTGGGTGGGGAGGAGGCGGTCGGCCGACAGCGCGCTCGCGACCGACACCGCCTCGTTCTCGTCGCAGTACCACCGCGTGAACTCGCGCGTCTCGCCCGTCTCCTTGTCGGGAAGCATCCCCTCGGAGCCGAACGCCACCACGGCGACGTCGATGTCGTACTCCTCGCCGACCGCCTCGAACCCCTCGTGGGGCTTGGTGTCGCCGCCGTGGAAGAACGTCCCCGCGTCGTGTTGGAGCACGTACCCCACCGGGTGGGTGGCGTCGCCGTCGTTCACCTCGACCACGTCGACGTCGAACTCGCCCACGGTCAGGGAGTCGCCCTCGCTCACCTCGGTCAACTGGCCGTCGTCGACGCCCCACTCGTCGGTCCACGCCTCCTCGTCCGTGACCGCCAGCGCGTCGTCGGGCGCGTAAAAGTCCGCGCCGGTGTCCGCGAGCACCGGCGCCTGCGAGGGGCCGTGGACGTGGTCGACGTGTTCGTGCGTGGCCAACAGCGCGTCGGCCGCCCGAACGTCGCCGGGCGCGAACGGCACCGGGACCATCCGCACGGTGTGTGGGGGGTTTCCCGTGCCGAGATAGGGGTCGATCCACAGCGTCGTCCCGCCGCTGCCCTTGACCGCGAAGCCGTTACAGCCCAGATACCAGAGCGCGACGCCGTCCGGGTCGGCGTCGTCGACGGCGCGCGGCAGCCAGTCCCCCCAGTCGGAGGTGACGTCGCTCTCGTTCATACCCGCCCGCTGTGTGACCAGCGGCAAAGCGTTGTCCACTCGGGGCGGACTCGGTATCCCTGCCCGAAGGTATATACTTCTGGCCTGTGTGGTGTGAGACAGAATGACAGAGCAGAGATCTACCGCGAACTTCGCAGCCATGCGCCGCAGCGTCTCCGAGAGCGTCCCCACGTTCGACGCGAACGGCCTCTCCGGCCTCCGAGCCGAGTAGCTACGTAGTTCGTCCTCCAACTACATAATATTCTTTCGGGATGGATCACGGTCGTTCACAGGGCGTGACCGCGGCCGTCGGTCGGACGATTGGGGAGCGGCGCGAGCCGTCGATCCACCAACGCCGGCGGGTCGCATAAACGCGAGCGTTGCCCTCGCCGGGTCGACTCACCCGTCGTGGCGGTGACACGCCGCCGGGTGGCCGGCGTCCGTCGGGCGGAACGCCGGGTCGTCGCGCTCGCAGACCGACGAGAACGCGCCGGCGAGTCGCTCGCGCGCGGCGGCCGTCTCGCCCGCGGCGGCCTCGCCGACCGCCGCGGCCACCGTCTCCTCGGCCGCCTCGTCGCCGAGTTCCGCCGGGAGACCGTACTCCGCCCGGAGCGCCCCGCGGAGCGTGGACCCGCCGCCCGCGGTTCCTCCGTCCCCGCTCGCATCGCCGTCTTCGACCGCCGCCGTCGCGCCGCCCGCCCGGCCGCGGACACGCTCGGGGTCGACCGCACCGGCGTCGAGGGCGGCGCGGAAGTCGAGCACCGCGCGGTACTCCTCGCTCGTCAGGTCGGTGCCGTCGGGCGCGAGGACCGCCGGACAGCGGGGGTGGAACCGACAGCCGTCGGGCGGGTCCGCCGCGTCGGGAACGTCGCCCGACAGCGTCGCGCCCGAGCGGTCCACGCGGGGGTCGGGCGTCGGCACCGCGGCCGCGAGCGCCTCGGTGTACGGGTGCTGTGGCGCCCCGAGTACCGCCTCCGTCGCCCCGCGTTCGACCAACTGCCCCGCGTACATCACGGCCACGCGGTCGCACGCCGCGCGGACGACGCTCACGTCGTGCGAGACGAGCAGCACCGACAGGTCGAACTCGCGGCCGAGGTCGGCCAGCAGCGCGAGTATCTCGGCTTGCACGCTCACGTCGAGCGCGGACACCGGTTCGTCGAGGACGACGAACTCGGGGTCGAGCGAGAGCGCGCGCGCCAGTCCGACCCGCTGTTTCTGCCCGCCCGACAGTTCGTGCGGGTAGCGGTCGAGCGTCTCGCGGGCCAGCCCGACCCGGTCGAACAGGTCGGCGACCGCCGCCCGCCGTCGCTCGCGGCCGACGCCGTGGACCGCCAGCGGTTCGCCCGCCGACTCGCCGACGGTCATCCGCGGGTCGAGGCTGTCGTTGGGGTCCTGAAACACCATCGCGGTCCGGCGGCGGAACCGCGCGAGTGCCTCGCCCGAGAGGTCGGTCACCTCCCGGCCGTCGAACCGCACCGACCCGCCGGTCGGCTCCTCCAGGCCGAGGACGCTCGCGGCGGCCGTCGACTTGCCGCAGCCCGACTCGCCGACGAGACCCAGCGTCTCCCCCCGGCCGACGGCGAAGTCGACGCCGTCGACCGCTCGGACCGCGCCGACCCGCCGCCGGAGGAACCCCTCCCTGACCGGGTAGTGTCGCTCCAACCCCTCCACCGCGAGCAGCGGGTCGTCCGGGCCGCCCGCGCCCCCCGGGGACGCGTCGTCCGGGGGCGCGCCGGCCGACGGGTCGCTCACCGGTCGGCACCCCCGGTCGGGCCGGTGCGCCCGTCCCCCGTCCCGCCCGCGCCGCTCGCGCTCCCGCCCCGGCCGCCCGTCCCCTCCCCGCTTCCGTTCCCGTTCCCGTCGCCGTCTTCGCTCCCCTCGCCGTCCGTCGGGTCGTCGAGGACCGTCGGGTCGCGGTCGCCGTCGTAGAACACGCACGACGCCTCGCCGCCGACGGTCGCGCCGTACAGCGGCGGCTGGTCGCCCGCCCGGCAGGCGCCGACCGCGTGCGGACAGCGGGGGTGGAACCGACAGCCGTCGGGGGGGTCCGCCGGGTCGGGCGGCTCCCCTCCGATGGGGTCCATCCCGCCGCCGCGGCCGGGGAGACAGCCCAACAGCGCGCGGGTGTACGGGTGGGCGGGCCGCTCGAACACGTCGTACACCGTCCCCCGCTCCATCACCCTCCCGCCGTACATCACGACCACGCGGTCGGCGATGCCCGCGACCACCCCGAGGTCGTGGGTGACGAACAGCACCGCCATCCCCCGCTCGGCTTGGAGGTCGGCGATCAGGTCGAGCAGTTGCGCCTGGGTCGTCACGTCGAGCGCGGTGGTCGGCTCGTCGGCGACCAGCAGGTCGGGGTCGTTCGCGAGCGCCATCGCCACGACGACCCGCTGTCGCATCCCGCCGGAGAACTCGTGGGGGTAGTCGTTCGCGCGCGCGGGCGCGTCGGGGAGTCCCACCCGGTCGAGCAGGTCGACCGCCCGCTCGCGCGCCGCCGCCTCCGAGAGGTCGCGGTGGTAGCCGAGCACCTCCTCCAACTGCTCGCCCACGGTGTACACCGGGTCGAGCGCGCCCTGCGGGTTCTGGAACACGTACGACACCCGGTCGCCGCGCACCGCGCGCAACTCCGACTCGCTCGCCTCGGTGAGGTCGCGGCCGTCGAACACCACCTCGCCGCCGACTAGCTCGCCCGGCGGCGACTCGACCAGTCGGCCGACCGACTCGCAGGTGACCGTCTTGCCCGACCCGCTCTCGCCGACGAGACACAGCGTCTCGCCCGCGCGCACGTCGAAGCTCACGCCGTCGACCGCCCGGACGGTCCCCTCGGCGGTGTGAAAGTGGGTCCGCAGGTCGCGGACGGCCAGCAGGGGGTCGTCGCCGCTCCCGTCGGACCCCCCGGCCGCGCGGCGGCTCACCCGCCCACCTCCGTCCGCGGGTCGAGCACGTCCCGGAGGGCGTCGCCGAGCAGGTGGAGCGCGCCGACCGTCGCCACCAGCAGCACGCCCGCGAACAGCGCGGTCCACCAGTACAGCGGCGCGCGCGACAGCCCCATCGAGAGGGTCGTCCCCCACGACTGCGACAGCGGGCTGGAGAAGCCGAGGTAGGCGATGCCCGCCTCGACGACGACCAGCGTCGGCATCTTGTTCGTCACCGCGGTGACGACGGTACTGGAGACGTTGGGGACGAGGTGGCGTCTGATCGTCCGCGGGCCGCCGCTGCCGGCGTCGGCGGCGGCGCGGACGTACCCCGACCGCATCCGCTGGAGCGCCTCGCTCCGGACGATACGGGCGGTCGCCCCCCAGTCGAACAGCCCGAACGCCAACACGACGACCAGCAGGCTCCGGCCGGCGAACGTCTCCTGGGCGATGATGACGACGAACAGCGCCGGGACGACGAGTTGGACGTCGACGTACCGCATCAGGAGTTCGTCCACCCAGCCGCCGTAGTAGGCGGCGACCGTCCCGACGGCCACCGCGATGGGGACGATAACGGCGGCGGTCACGAGGGCGACTTCGAGCGCGACGCGTGCACCCTCGACCAGCAGGTCCACCACGTCGCCGCCCGCGACGGTCGTCCCGAGCGGGAAGCGCCACGTACCGTGACACACGGGGTCGGCGCCGCCGGTCACCTCGCCGAGACAGTAGACGGTCTGCGACTCCCCGCCGACCGCTCCCGGCATCGGGACGGCGAAGCCCGGCGGGGGCTGTCCCGGCGGGACGCCGCCGCGGAGTCCCTCGGCGGAGCCGACGTCGAACCGGTCGACCGCGCCGGGACCGAACGTCCCCACGAGCGCGAACGCGAGCAGGTAGCCGAGGCTCGCCACCGCCGACGGCCGCTCGCGGAGCCGCCGCCAGTAGCGCCGCGTCGTCCGGGGGCGGCGCGCCAGCGGGACCACGAGATAACAGCCCGTCAGCACCAGCGAGACGTACAGGAGGTAGTCGATCGGCGTCGGTCGCCACCCCCAGAAGGGGACGATACCGCTCGGGACGGCGACCCGCTGGTAGACGAACGCCGCCGCGATGACGCCGACGGCGACCACCGCACCCACCGTCCGCGGTGCCGGACGGAACCCGCGGCTCGCCCGACCGTCCACGTCGGCGGCGTCGACCGGTCCGGACACGTCGGTCACCCCCGCGGCGACCGCGAACCGGTCGGTCGGGGGCGGGGCGGCGACGCGGGGAGGGCGCTCGCGGCGAGTGGGGATGTGTGACGAAGGCGCACGCCCCGGCCGACTCGCCAGCGAAACTAAAGCGGTACGGTGGCTGAAACCGCCGCTTCAGCGTCGCCAACGGTTATGTGATCCCGCGGGGCTACCCGAACACGTGTCGACCCGGTCGTCGCCGTTCGACCCGTCGGGTCCGCCCCGCGAGTGGCGGCCGCCTCGGCTGGTGCGCCCCCCTCGTCACCCGCTCGCACCCGCCCCGCTGGCGCCGGTCGACCTCCGGCGACCGGACGCGGAGGTGTCCGAGGAGTGAACCGGCGGCGCTTCCTCGCCGGGCGGGTCGCGTGGTCGGTGTTCGTGGTGTGGCTGCTGTTGACCGCGACGTTCCTCGTCACCGCGGCCGCGCCGGACCCGAACGCCGCGCCGCTGATGTGGGGACTCTCACCCGACGAGGCGGAGGCGGTGCTCGAAGGCTACCGCGAGCAGATGCAGTACGACGAACCGCTGTTCGAGCGCTACCTCCACTGGATGACCGAGTACGCCACCCTCCGGTTCGGCGAGTCGTACGTGCGCGGGCGGTCGGTCGCGGCCGTCCTCTCGGACGCGCTGCCGGTCACGGCGGCGTACCTCCTCCCGTCGCTGCTGCTGTCGGTCGTACTCGGGGTCGCCGGCGGGGCGTACTCGACGGTCGCCGACCGCCTCCCCGCGCGGGTGATCCGTGCGGGCGTCCTCTCGGCGCTCGCGGTTCCGGTGTTCCTCCTCGGGGAGGCGCTCGTGCTCGTCGCCGTCGAGGCGTTCGAGGTGCCCCTCGTCTGGACCCCCGACGCCGGATTCTGGAGCGGGCAGAACCTGCTGGTGCTCGCGGCGGCGACGGCCGTCCTGACGGTGAACCTCGTCGGGGTGCAAGCGCGGTACGCCCGCGCGCTCACCGCGGAGTACGCCGCCGCCGACTTCGTGAAGACGTTCCGCGCGAACGGCGCCGGACTGGTCGCCGTACTCAGACACGCGGTGCGGAACGCGTCGGTGCCGCTGGTGTCGCTGTTCCTCACCCGGGCGCTCACGGTGCTGTTCTTGAGCGTCTACCTGGTCGAGGCGGTGTTCGGACTCCCCGGGCTGGGGACGGTGACGCTGTCGGCGTTCGAGAGCCGCGACGTCGCGGTCATCCTCGCGACGACGTTCCTCGCGGTGGTCGTCGGCGTCGTCGGCAACCTGCTACAGGACGTGGCGTACGCGTTCCTCGACCCGCGGGTCGAGGGCGACGACTGACGGGCGCGAGCGGGTCGCCGTGGTCGGACCCCGCCCGGTTTCTTGTCCGCCCCGCCCGTCCGCCCGGCGTGCGCGTGAGCCTCATCGGCGGCGGGAGCGTCCCGCCCGAGACGGCGGCAACGGCGGAACGAGTCGGCCGACTCGCGGGCGAACGGGGACACACCCTCGTCTGTGGGGGGCTCGGCGGCGTGATGGAGGCGGCGTGCCGCGGCGCGCGCGACGCCGGCGGCGAGACGGTGGGCATCCTCCCGACCGCCGACCCCGCCGACGCCAACGAGTTCGTCACGACGCCCGTGGCGACGGGACTGGGGCACGCCCGGAACGCGCTGGTCCCGCTGAACGGCGACGCGGTGGTCGCCGTCGACGGCGGGCCGGGGACGCTGTCGGAACTCGGGTTCGCGCTCGTGTTCGACCGGCCCGTCGCGGGGCTGGACACGCACGCGGTCGACGGCGTCGAGGCGTGCGACTCGGCGGCGGAGGCGCTCGCGTACGTCGAGGACGTCGTCGGACGACCCTGACGGCTCACTCCCCCCACGACCGGGTACGCGGTCGCGCCCGGCGACGGCGACGCCGAACGGGCCGACCGGCCGGGTGAGGAGCCCGCGGCGGACTGGGCGACGCCGACGAACGGGAGTGCGGCGAGCGCGCCGACTCCGCGGCCGAGCGTGCGAGCGGAGGGCATCGGCGAACGGGGGCGACGGCGGGGTGCGCGTCCTCTGGTCCGGCCGGGACGAGGGAGAGGGCCGCGTTAGGCGTCGAACGGCCGGCTACCGGCTCACCACGTGCCGTGGAACGTGTCGAACTCCAGGTCCTCGAGCGGCTTGTTGCCCACGGCGATCTCGTACTCGCCGGGGGTGAGCATCGGCTTGTGGAACCGCGGGCCGTCGTCGGTGGTGATCCGCGGACAGCCGGTGTTGACGAACGCGTCGAAGTCGAAGTTCCGCAGGCGGTCGGGCGTCACCTCGTCCATCGTGATCAGGTGGGCGTTGTCGTTGTTCTCGACGATCTCCTCGGCCTTCTCGAAGCGGCCCTGTCCGATCTTCGTACAGAAGATGACGCCGAACCGCTCGGCGTCCATCGCGCGGTGGACCGCGCCGTAGCGCTGTTTGAGGAACTTCTCGGTGTCCGCGAGCGTCACCACGTTGTTGACGGGGTCGGCGATGACGACGTCCTTCTCGGGGTGTTCCATCGCCAGCCCGAGCGGGTGGAACTTGCCGCCGCCGACGTACAGCACCTGGTCGGCGTCGATGTCCGCCGACGCGTAGTTACACCCCAGCACCTGCCCCTCGTGGGTGAGGCGGTCGTCGCCCCGGCGGGTGTGCACCTCGAAGCCGCGCTCCTCGAGCCAGTCGTACATGTCCTCGAAGAGGTTCATGTGCTGGGCCGTGGTGACCAGCCCGACGCCGGGGTTCTCCGCGGGGTCGTCGAGTTCGTCGAGCGCGTCCTCCATGATCGGGAACGGGTCGACGTTCGAGAACAGCGGGACGTAGATGATCTTGTCCGACTCCTTCATCGGCGAGTGGCCGAAGTGGACGAACACGTCACACCGGCGCATCAGGTAGGTGTCGAGGTCGCAGGCGCCGTAACACGGCTGCCCCGAGATGAGGTAGCGGACGCCGTCGGTCAGTTCCCGGAGGTCGTCGGCGACCGCGGGCGCGCGGCGCTTGAGCCCCTCGGGGAACTGCAGTCCCACCTTCTCGGCGTCGCGCTCCTCGACCGCCTCGACGATCCGCTCCAGTTCGTAGTCCCACTCGCGGTCGTGTTTGAGCGCCATCCCGGTGTTCGTGAGGTCCCCCTCGGTTCGCTGGCTCATTGGACCTGCTAACGGACGGAGTGGGTTAAACGGCGCGCTCCGGCGGGGGTCGTCCGCGGCCACGCCGACCGACGCCTCACGGACCGGCGGCGGCTCAGATCCCGGGCACGAACCCGGTCACACCGGTCGCTTCGGTCGCCATCCACCCGACGAAGACGGCGTACAGCGCGAGTAAGCCGGCCGCCTCCGACCGGGTGAGTTCGAGGTGGGTCCGCGTGACCACCAGGAAGGCGAGCGTGGCGACGGTGAGGAACGCCAGCATCGGCACCGCCGTCCCGAAGTCCACCTCGACGTACCCGGCGACGAGAACCGCCGCGGGCACCGCGACCAGCAGGTCGAACGTGTTGCTCCCGAGCACGTTCGCGAGGCTGGTGGTCCCGCGGCCCGCCTTCGCGGCGCGGACCGACACCGCGGCGTCGGGGAGGCTCGTCCCCGCGGCGACGACCGTCAGCCCCCAGACGGTCGAGGGGACGCCGAGGGCGGTTTCGAGCGACAGCGCCGCCTGCACCAGCGCCTCGACGCCCGCGACGATGACGACGAGCGACCCCGCGAGCAGCAGCCACTGCCGGCCGGCGTCGACCGGGCCGGGGTCGGGGGCGTCGTAGTCGGTGACGTCCTGGTGCTGGATGAACACGTAGACGCCGTACAGCGCCAGCGGGACCAACGCGAGCGGGCGGGTGAGCGTGGCCGTGAGGCCCCCGTCGGCCGAGCCGAGGTAGATGACGCCGAAGGAGAGGGTGATCAGGAAGACGGCGACCGCGAGCATGTAGAACTGCGTCTCCTTGTACACCACGTCGCGGTCCGCCTCCATCCCCCGGCCGCGGAGCGCGCTCCACCCGGGGATGACGAGGATGTTGAAGATGGCGGAGCCGACGATGGCGCCGACGCCGAGGTTGCCCGAGTCGTGGAGCGCCGCCGAGAGGACGGCCGTCGTCAGTTCGGGGAACGACGAGCCGACGGCCGCGATGACCGCGCCCTGGACGACCGGCGGGAAGCCGTAGTACGCGCCGAGTCGCTCGCTCGCCGTCTCCAGTCGGCCGCCCGCGACCCAGACGACGGCGCTGCCGACGGCCGCGAGCGCCACCGCGACGGGTACCGACGCCGTTGCCATTGCCCGGTCCGCGGGCGCCGACCACTATAAACTACCGCGGTCGGATCGCGCGGCCCGCGGTCGGGTCCCCCCGCACCCGAGGCGGCGGCCCGGTTCGGCCCGCCGGCTCACCCGTACCCGGACGGCCGCTCACGCGATGTCGCGGCTGGTGTCGATGGTGACCGACTCCTCCAGCCGGAGTTTGACCGTCTCGTCGAGCGCGCGCCCGCCGCGGAACTTGGGGACCGCGAGGTGGTTCTCCACGTCGGTCCCGCTCACGCGGGTTTCGAGGTCCCACACCACGTCGGCGACGTGTTCGCTCATCGCCCGACAGGCGGGTTCGTGGTCGCCCTTCATCGCGTGGAGGAACGCGACGCTCCCGGTGTTGACCATCGCGGTCCCGAGTTCCGCGAGGAACCGCCGGTAGCGCCCCCGCTCGGCGTGCTCCAGCGGGTCGAGCACGTCGACCACCAGGTTCGCACCCTCCGGGAGCGTGCCCACCAACTTGTTCGCGCGGTCGAGCGGCGCGTCGCCGCTCACGTCGCGGACCGTCGGGTCGCCGACGCGGGCGTTCGTCGCCGCGAGCGCGTCGGTCACGGACCCCTCCGAGCGGAGCGTCGTCAGGTACAGCGTCGGCCGCGCCGCCGTGAGTTCGTACAGCAGGAGTTCGGCCTGGCTCGCGGGGTCCGCCGAGAACAGCACCACGCTCCCCGCCGGGATGCCGCCGCCGAGGCGGCGGTCGAGTACGTCGATCCCGGTCGCGAGCCTGTCGGCCATACGGTCGACCGACGGCGTGTGACGGCATAACAGTTTCTCACGGGAGTATTAGTTTCGAGACGTGGAGTGGGTCGCCGGCGCTCCCGCGTTCCGGCCGTCCGTGCGTCCTCGGCACCCGTCGTCCGTCGGGTCGCCCCCCGTCCCCTCGGCGAGTGCGGTCGCCGCCCGGTCGTACGCCCGGCGGGCGGGCGCGGCCGACAGCACCGGCTCGTCGACCGCCGGCACCCGCGCGAGCACCGGGCAGCCGAGGAACTCCGCGACGCCCGG
>NZ_ASGZ01000018.1 GCF_000495475.1 Candidatus Halobonum tyrrellensis G22
GACTCCGCGGGGTCGGCGCTCGTCGCGTTCGACGCGGCGACCGGCGAGGAGCGGTGGCGGCGCGCGCTCCCGTCCGCGTCCGGACTCGCCGCCGCGGGCGACCGGGTGTACGCGGGAGGCTGGTCGTGGTTCCGCGCGTACGACGCCGCGACGGGCGAAGAGGCGTGGCGGGCGGACGGCGCGCCGTTCCCGCTGGTGGTCGACGGCGGCGCGTTCTCGACGGGCGAGGCGGGGGCGACCCTCCGCGACCCGGCCGACGGGACGGTCCGCTGGCGGCGCGACCCGCCGGCCGACGGCGACCTGCCGTACCCGGTCGCTGCCCTCGCGGGGGCGGTGGTGCTCGTCGGCCAGGGGGGTTCGATCGAGGGGCTGGAACTCGACACCGGCGAGCGGCGCTTCCGCGTCCACGCCGGCGGGGACGTCACGCCGTACCTCGCCGCCCGCGACGACCGCCGGCTGTACGTCGGCGCGGACGCCCGCTCGGAGACCGCGCGGCTGGTCGGCGTCGACGCGGCCGCGGGCGACCGCCTGTTCGCGGTCGACCCCGGCGGCTACTGGGTCGCGCCCTACCGCGGCGGGGGGACGCTGTACGCCGCCAACCGCGGCCGGGAGTTCGAGACCCTGCGCGCCCGCGACCCCGAGACCGGGGCGGTGCGGTGGGAGCGCGAGGGGTCGGTCGACGCCGCCGGGCCGACCGGCGCGTTCGACCGCACGAACGGGGAGACAGCGGGGGAGACGACGGTCCGCGCGTTCGACGAGACGGACGGGTCGCTCCGGTGGCGGACGCGTCCGGGGGCCGAGACGGTCGACACCGGGGCGGCCGACGACGCCGACGACGCACCGTCGTTCGTCGGCGGGGTGACGACGGGAGTGGCACCGGTCCGCCTGCTCGCCGGCGAGACGACGGTCGTCGCGGTCGGACCGGACGGACTCGCGGTGTACGACGCCGCGACCGGCGGGGTGCGCGGGCGGGTCGCGCCAGCCGGCGCGTTCGCCCCGCGGCGCGCCGCCCACGCGGCGGGGACGCTCGTCGTTCCGACGGACGACGCGCTGTACGCGGTGTCGACGTGAGCCGGGTGGTCGGACGTCGGCCGGTCGAGAATCGGCCGACTGAGAGCCGGACGGAACCGGGGTGGGCCGTGCCGCGACGCGCGGCCGTCCTCGCCCGTCACTCCGTGACACGGACGGTGAGCACCGGCACCGACGACCCGCGGACGACCTTCTCGGCGACGCTGCCGAGCAGGAGGCGGTCGATGCCGCCGCGGCCGTGCGTCCCCATAACCACCAGGTCGCAGTCCGCCTCCTCGGCGTAGCGGACGATCTCCGAACTCGGCGTGCCGTCGATGACCGCCGTCTCGACGGGCACCTCGTAGTCGTCGGCGACCGCGCGAACCAACTCCACGGCGTCGTCGGCGTCCGCCCGGAGCATCTCGTCGATCCCCTCCCACGACGACTCCATCGGCATGCCCGCGTAGGAGGCGGAGTTGACGACGTACAGCGCGTGGACCGTCGCGCCGTGTTCGACCGCGAGGTCGACCGCGTGCCGGACCGCCCGCTCGACGCCGTCCGAGCCGTCGGTCGGCACGAGGATGCGCTCGTATAGGCCCATGGTACCGTCTAGCGTTCCCTGTCGGCCCCGTAGCTTAAAACGTTCGACCGGCCCGGGCGGCGGGTGCCCCCCGACCGCTCGGTCACTCGCGCCGTCGACCGACGACCCGCCGGGTCTCGACGACCGTCTTCCGCCCGCCCGCGACGCCGAACAGGAACCCCGAGAGGAACAGGAGTTCGTTCCCGAAGTAGAAGCCGGCGAGCACGCCGTCGACGACGCCCGCGACGGAGGCGGGCGCGGCGAGACCCAACAGGAACAGCGCGAGCGCCGCGATAGCGGCGATAGCAGCGAGCCAACTGGTGAGCCGGCCGGCCACGTAGCCGACGACGAACACCACGACGAGCGCCACCGGGTCCATGCGGTCGATACTCCCCCCGAGGGCATAACCGCGCCGCCGACCGGGAGCCATCGAGTCGCCACGCTATTTGTGCGCGGCGGCGAACCGCCGAGTATGACCACACGGGAGTTCCAGGGGATAGAACTGGAGCGCGTCCGCGAACACGTCTGGGAGATCCCACGCGAGGGGGAGATGCGCGCCCCCGCGCGCGTGCTCGCGAGCGAGCGACTGCTCGAACAGATCGGCGGCGACAAGACGCTCGAACAGTTGCGGAACGCGACCCACCTCCCCGGCATCACCAACTACGCGCTGTGCATGCCCGACGGCCACCAGGGGTACGGCTTCCCCGTCGGCGGCGTCGGCGCGACCGACGCCGAGGACGGCTGTATCTCGCCGGGAGCGGTGGGCTACGACATCAACTGCCTCTCGGGGGAGTCGGAGGTGACGCTGGAGTTCGGCCGCCGCCGCCGAATCGGCGACCTCTGGCGCGACTTCGAGGACCAGCGGGCGGTCGTCGCGGCCGACGAGGAGGTGACGTCGCCGGTCGAACTGTTCACGACGAACGACGCCGAGACCGTCTTTGAGGTGACGACCGAGACCGGCGACACGGTCGAGGCGACCGCCGACCACCCGTTCGCGACGCCGTCGGGGATGTGCGACCTCGACGAGGTCGAACGCGGCGACTCGGTGTTCGTCCACCCGTTCGTCGGCGTCGCTGACGAGGAGCCACCGGAGTTCGTCGTCCTCGACGAGGACGACTTCGCCGACGAGAACCCCCAACTCGTCCGCGGGCTGGAGGAACGCGACCTACTCCCGCTCAAGTCGACCGACGACGCATTCCACCGCCTGTTGAAACTCGTCGGCTTTCACACCGGCGACGGCTCGTTCGGTTCGAACCAGTCGTGGTTCTACGGCGACCCCGAGGACCTCGAAACGGTCGCCGCCGACATCGAGGCGGTCGGCTACACAGCGTCTCGGATCTACGAGCGCGACCGTGAACACGAGATAGACGGTCGCTCGTTCGAGCGGACCGAGTACAGCGTCCGCGCGACCGCGAAGGGGTTCAAGCGTCTACTGACGAAACTCGGCGCGCCCGCGGGCCGCAAGACCGAGTCCGACTTCGGCGTCCCCGGCTACCTCGACCGCCTCGCCGACTGGCAGAAGGCACTGTACCTCTCGGCGTTCTTCGGCGCGGAGATGAGCGCTCCCGACGCGATGACCGCGAAGAACCTCTACTGTCCCTCGGTGTCGCACAACCGCGCCGTCGAGTACGCGGCCGCCGGCGAGGCGTTCGTGAGCGACCTGATGCGTCACCTGAACGACCTCGGCGTCCGGACGAACGCGCTCGAGACGGTCGAGCGGACGGAGACGACGCGCGGCGAGACCGTCCGCTACCGGTTCGGGGTCAAGAACGACTCGGAGAACCTGATCCGCTTTTTCACGCGGGTCGGCTACCGGTACAACCGGGTGAAGCGCGAACGAGCGGTCCTCGCGGCACAGTACCTCAAGCGGAAGGAGCGCGTCGTCGACGAACGCGCGCGTCTCGCCGAAGAGGCCCGCGCGCTCGCCGACGGGGGACTGGCGCTCCGGGAGGTCAAGTCGCGGCTCGACGGCGTGAACGGCCGCTTCGTCGAGCGGAGCATCTACGGGCAGCGGGAGGGCCGACCGCGCCCCCCCGCCGACTTCCCCGACTTCGAGGCGTTCGCCGCGGAGACGCGCGTTCGACCGAACTTCACCGTCGAGACGACGGTGGAGTCGGTCACCGAGTTGGGGGAGAAACCCGTCTACGACATCGGGGTCGCTCACGACGCGCACAACTTCGTCGCCGACGGGTTCGTCGTCTCGAACTGCGGCGTCCGGATGGTGCGGACCGACCTCACCTACGACGACGTGCGCGGGAAGGAGGAGGAACTCGTCGACAGCCTGTTCGCGAACGTGCCGTCGGGGTTGGGCGGCGGCGGCGTCGTCGAGGGAAATATGGACACCGTCGAGGCGGTGTTGGACCGCGGGATGGACTGGGCGCTCGAACACGGCTACGCGGTCGACGACGACCTGGCCCACTGCGAGGACGAGGGGCGGCGGCCCGACGCCCGCCCGGAGTTCGTCTCCGAGAAGGCGAAGAACCGGGGGAAGAACCAGATCGGTAGCCTCGGGTCGGGCAACCACTTCCTCGAAGTCCAGCGGGTGACTGACGTGTTCGACGAGTCGGTCGCGGGCGCGTTCGGTCTCGAAGAGGAGCAGATCGTGGTCCTGATCCACTGCGGGTCGCGCGGGCTGGGCCACCAGGTGTGTTCGGACTACCTCCGGAGGATCGAACGCGAGCACGGCGACCTGCTCGACCGGCTGCCGGACAAGGAACTCGCGGCCGCGCCCGCCGGCTCCGAGTTGGCCGACGAGTACTACGGCGCGATGTGCGCCGCCATCAACTTCGCGTGGGTGAACCGCCAGCTGATCACCCACCGGACCCGCCGGGTGTTCGAGCGCGTCTTCGCGGAGGAGTGGGAGGACCTCGGGATGGACCTGCTGTACGACGTGGCCCACAACATCGCGAAGAAGGAGGTCCACACCGTCGACGGCGAGGACCGCGAACTGTACGTCCACCGGAAGGGGGCGACCCGGGCGTTCCCCGCCGGCCGACAGGAGGTGCCGCGGGCGTACCGCGACGTGGGCCAGCCCGTTATCATCCCGGGGAGCATGGGCGCGGGAAGCTACGTCCTCGTCGGCGGCGAGCGCTCGATGAGCGAGACGTTCGGGTCGACCGCCCACGGCGCGGGGCGGACGATGAGCCGGACGCAGGCCAAACAGGAGTACTGGGGCGAGACCGTCCGGGACGAACTCGAATCGCAGAACGCCATCTACGTGAAAGCGCAGTCGGGCGCGACCGTCGCCGAGGAGGCGCCCGGCGTCTACAAGGACGTCGACGAGGTGGTGCGCGTCAGCGACGAGTTGGGCATCGGCGACAAGGTGGTCCGGACGTACCCGGTGTGTAACATCAAGGGGTAGCGGTCGTCTCGCCGGGTCGACGCCCGCCCGTCGCCTCTCGACCCGTGCGTGGCCGCGTCGGCCGCGTCGGCCGCCCGGCGACGGTCGCGGAGCTACTCGGGCTTCCAGTCCATCTTCACGGTGACGCTCTCGCGGCTCCCGCGGAGGATGGAGGAACTCTCGCGGACGCCCACCTCGTAGGCGATGGAGGAGGGTGGCTGGACGGTGACGGTCTTGTTGCCGACCTGCACGTTGCAGTCGCCCTCGCGGAGTTCGGTCGCGAGCGCTTCGAGTCGGTCCGCGGCTTCCTCTCGGGTCACTTCGTCCTCGGAGATGGTCTTCTCTGCCACGGCTGTGAGAGGGCCGGCGAACGAAAAAGCCCGATGGCCCCCGCGCTCTCCGTGGCGCCCGCGTCAGCCGTCGCTCCGGTCGCCCGCTTTGTGGACCCTCAGTAGAACCCGCCGCGGGAGTTCGACGGTCCCCGCGGCCCGTCGGGGGAGTCGGGCGCGTCCGGTCCCCGCCCCTCCGCGAGTTCGACGTACTCGCTCGGGCGACGCGGGTCGAGTTCCTCGCCGTCGGCGAACTTCACGAACGAGAGGTAGAACCGCTCGCCACAGCCCGCACCCGCCTCGCGGGTGACCGCCTCGTCGCCGCAGGTGAAGACGACGCCGTCGGCGGACTCCACGTCGCCGTCGGGTTCGACGTACGCCCACCCCTCGAACGGGAACGGGGTGACCGCCTTGTCCGCGAGGTAGCCGTCCCGTTCCAGTTCGACGACCGTCTCGCAGTGCGGGCAGTGGTAGCTGACCGGGTATCCCATACCCTCGGGAGGGCGCGGCGGCACTTCGGCCTGTCGGGGGTCGAACGGGCGGCGCCGAGGCGGCCGGTGGGACCGCGAGCGGACGCCGAGCGGGCGGGCACGCCGGCGCGGTCGGCGGTGCGGTCCGACGCCGGAAACGCCGCGCGCGGAGCGCGGAGTTCAAGCCCCCCGCGGACGCACGGTGGGGCATGACCCCAGAGGAGACGGTCCGGGCGTACTACGACGCGCTCCGCGCGGGCGACCCGCTGGCTCCCTTCTTCGTCGAGTCGCCGAACGTCGTGAAGTTCGGCGTGGACGAACGGCTGACCGGCTACGCCGAGGTGGCGCGGGGGCTGCGCGAACAGACCCGGACGACCGAAGACTGGACGGTCGAGAGCCGCGACCTCCGGACGGTCCGCCGGGGCGCCGCGGACCTCGCCGACGCGACCCACGCCGCCTACTCCGACGACGTGCGGATGGCGTGGTACGACACCGAGGCGTTCCGCGACCGCGAGTACGAGACGCGGTGGAGCGGGACGCTCACCCGCACCGACGACGACCGCGAGTGGGCGTTCCTCGGTCTCCACGTCTCGGTCGCCCACGACCCCGACGGCTCGGCGGGGTCGGACGACTGACCCGATGGTCGGCCCGAGCCTCACCGACGACGAACGCGACAGCGCCAACCGACGGCTCCAGGTCGGGTTCGTCCTGCTCGTCGGCGCCTCCGGGGGGTTGGTCGCGCTCGGGGCCGACGCGACGCCGGTACAGTTGGCCGCGGGCGTCGCCGCCGGACTCGTCCTCGGCGTCGGACTGCTGTGGTTCGTCCTGCGGACGTTCCGGGAGGTCCAGCCCGCGCGCGGCCCGCGGCGGTAGCGCGCTCTCGGCCCACGCCGACCGGACCCTTCCCCGGGTCGGCCCGGTTGCGGCCCGACCCGGCTCCCCCGCTCTCGCTCACTCCTCGGCGAGCAGGTAGACGGCGCCCAGAACCACGTACGGCGGGAGCGCCCGCGTCGGGACGTACGAGACGAGTCCGAGGACGGCCGACGGCGGCCCGCCCGGGCCGTCCGCTCTAGGACGAAATCAGCACTACGTACCACGGCGTCGGCGCTTGGAGGAGGTCAGACGTATAAACGAGCCGAGACGAGTGTCACGAGCGTCGGTCGGGGTAGTCGTTCCACCGCACTCCCACCGCCCGCACCGCACGCACCGCCCGCACTGGCCGTGTCGGGCGCGTCGGCGTCGGCCGCGCCCGACGACTCGCGCCGGCTCTCAGGCCACCCGGCGGATCCACCGGCCGGGGTCGTCGAGTTCCTCGTCGGTCGGGAGGTTCGCAGCCTCCTCCCACACCAGGCTGGCGGTCGCCAGGTCGCGCCGGTCGACGACCGCCTCGAAGAAGTCGGCGCCGCGCTCGTACTGCCGGCGCTTCATGCCGAAGCCGAGCAGGCGCTTGAACAGCCGCGTCAGCGGGTCGCCGCCGCCGCGGCGCGCGTCGAGTTTCGCCCGCAGGTCGGCGTACTCGTCGTCGAACGCGCGGTCCATCAGGAGTTCGGCGTACCCCTCGACGGCGGTCATCGCGACGTTGAGTTCGGCGAACGCGTCGC
Source organism: Candidatus Halobonum tyrrellensis G22 (assembly GCF_000495475.1). Lineage (GTDB taxonomy): Archaea > Halobacteriota > Halobacteria > Halobacteriales > Haloferacaceae > Halobonum > Halobonum tyrrellense. The sequence goes on from NZ_ASGZ01000018.1 coordinate 7,329, forward strand.
GGTCGAGCCGTCCCTCCATCAGCGCGTCGATACCCCCCTCGGTCCGGGCTTCGAGGTAGCCCGGGAGCCACGGCGCGGCGCCGAACTCCGCGGCGTGGGCCACCTCGTGGAACGCGATCCACCGGCGGAACCGGGGGTAGTCGACGTTGAGTTCGACCGCGACCCGGCGGATGTTCGGCCGGACGAAGTAGAGCCCGTGTTCGTGGCTCTCGGCGTCCGCGAGCAACAGCGGGTCGTACTGCCCGAGGACGTTCCGCGCGAGGAAGCCGAGCGTCACCGCCATCGTCCCGGTGTTGACCGAGCGGGCGAACCCGGGGAACGCGCCGGGGCCCTGCGCTTCGAGCGGGCGCATCACCCGCCGGAAGGTGTCGACGTTCGCGTCGATCCAGTGGTGGCGGCTCTGCACCTCGACCGACCCGGGTAGGTCGAACTCGACGCCGCTCGCCTCCCGAAGCCCGTCGCGCGCCGCGCGCACGTCGTCGCGAAACCCCGCCCGTTCGGCCTCGCTCAGCCGGAGCGCACCCGGCTCGCACGTCCCCTTCGCGGCCTCCGCGACCGACGCCCAGTCGACGATGCCCGAGGGGGCGTCGGCCGCGTCGGCGACCGCCCGGATGCTCCGCTGGATATCCATGCGGCTACTCGGGTGGGGGGTCGGATATGTCTTCTGCGCCCGCCGTCACCCCCGTCCGGTTCCGCCGCGCGACCAGGTCGCCGGGGCGGTCGCTTCGGGGAGTTTATTAACGCCAGCCGGTCCCTGTTAGGCATGCAACGCGTCGATGTCGCCATCGTCGGCGGCGGTCCGGCGGGGTCGTCGGCCGCACACGCGGCCGCGAGCCGCGGCGCCGACGCCCTCGTCGTGGAGAAGGGGGTGCCGCGCGCCGACCGCGACGGTCTCGGTCCCGACTCGACCGACGCCGCGGGGATCCTCGACTACTGGGTGGACATCATGGGGATCCACCCCGACGAGTTCCCCGACGGCGTCGTCCAGGGAACGCTCGACCGCGCGGAGTTCGCCGGGCCGACCGAGCGGTGTACGATGCGGTCGACGGGTATCGACTCCTCGTACGACCACTTCGGGTACACGATGCACCGCGCGCGCTTCGACGACTTCCTCCGCGAGCGTGCGGAGTCGGCGGGCGCCGGCTACCGCGTCGGTACGGGGGTGCGGGGCGTCGACCTGAACTTCCTCGACCCCGGCCGCGTCGGCGGCGGCGACCCCCGGGTGACGCTCCGGCTCGCGGACGGCGAGGACGTCGGCGCCGAGTTCCTCGTGCTCGCGGACGGTCCCCAGCGGACCGTCACCAACCGTGTGCTCGACCGCCTCCTGCCCGCGGGCGCGAAGGCGAGCGAGCGACTCGCCTCCACCCGCGCGAACCACATCGCCTACCAGGAGTACCGCCGCTTCCCGCCCGAGGTGTACGAGGAGGTGTCGGGCGGCATCACGTTCTGGTGGGGGCTGATGCCCGGCCACACCGCCTACCCGTGGGTGTTCCCCAACGCCGACCGAATCTGCCGCGTCGGGCTGACGATGCCCATCGGCATGGACCTCGACGAGGTGGACGACCGGGACGCGTACGCGCTGCTCCGCCCGGAGGACGAACGGATCCCGCAGGGCCGCGAGTACGTCCGCCGCCTGCTCGAACGCGAGTACGGCGACGAGTACGACGTCGACTCCGACTTCCCGCTGGTCGAGGAGGCTGGCAAGTCGAAGGGGACGGAGACGTACCCCATCTCCTCGACCCGGCCGGTCGAGTCGCCCGCGTCGGCGGGCATCGCGGTCACGGGCGGGGCGATGGGCGCCACCTCCTCCTTCCACGAGGGGGGCGACCACGTCGCGGTCCGGACCGGCGCCATCGCGGGCGAACTCGCCGCGCGGGGCGACATGAGCGACTACAACCGGCGCTGGCGGGACGCCATCGGGACCGAGGTGACCCGCAACGTCGCGATGGCGGAGATGTGCCGCGGCTACGGTCCCGACGACTGGGACCGCATCTTCCGGGCGGCGCGGGAGATGCTGACCGACGAGGGAGGGGTCGACATGTTCGACCGGACGTTCGCGGCGGGCTACGAGGCGTCGAAGCTCCTCACCGCCTACCGCTGGCACCGCTTGCGGCTCCGCGGCGCGCGGTACGTCCAACTGCGCGAAAGCGAGTACGTCTACTGAACTGCGTGGTCGGCGGCTCAGACCACCCGGTTGCGTAGCTCCCCCGTCTCGCCGGTCCCGGCGATTCGCTCGACGTTCTCGGCCACGATGTCGACCAAGCGCCCGAAGTACGCCGGCGTGTGGCCGGCGTTGTGCGGGGTGATCCGCACGTCCTCGAACCCCCACAGCGGGTGCTCCTCGGGGAGCGGTTCGGGGTCGGTCACGTCGAGGAACGCCGCCCCGAGGTCGTTCACGTTGAACGCCGACACCAGCGCGTCGGTGTCGACGACCGCGCCGCGCGCGATGTTGACGAGCGTCGCCTCGGGCGGGAGCGTCCGGAGCGCGTCGGCGTCTATCAGCCCCTCGGTCTCGTCGGTCAGCGGACACGCGAGGACGAGGTGGTCGGTGCGCGCCAGCGCGTCGTGGAGGCCGTCGAACCCGACCACCTCCTCGGCGGGACCGCCCTTCTCGGGGGAGTGGCGGACCGCGAGTCGCTCGACGCCGAACGGCTCCAACCGCTGTAGGATCGCCTCGCCGATGGAGCCGACGCCGACGACGGTGACGGTCGACCCCTTCAGTTCGCGCGTCTGGTAGGCGCGCCACTCCCGGCGGTCCTGCTGGCGGGTCGCCCGCCGGAAGTCGCGCGCGAGCGACACCAGCGCGCCGACGACGTACTCGGCGATGTTGGGCGCGTGGACGCCCGAGGCGTTCGTCACCGCGACGCCCGCCTCGCGGAACGCGTCGAGGTCGAGGTGGCCCGTGCCGGCGTACACGCCCGCGAACAGTTTCAGGTCGGGCGCCTCCACCTCGCCGAGGAGCCGGCCCATCGAGTGGCCCTCCCCGGTCACCACGTCGGCGCCGGTGACCGCCTCGCGCTCCTCGTCGGGCGTGCGCGCGACGACGATATCGTGGTCGGGGAGCCTGTCGCGCAGCGCCGCGGCGTACTCGTCGACCGAGTGACCGTGGATCTTCTGTCGGGTGAGGACGATCCGCATGTGCGCCGCGTCGGCGGGGGGTCACTTAGCCTTGGTCGCGCCGGCGAAGCGGACGCGACCGGGGGCCGGGGAGGGGCGGTCGCCGCGGCCGTCTCGACGGCAGGTGAACAGCGCGAGGCGGGGACTACTCGTCGGGCGCGACGACCCGGTTCGAGAGCGTGCCGACGCCGTCGTAGGTGATGTCGACCGTTTCGCCGGGTTCGACCGTACCGGGGTTCGCGGGGCTGCCGAACGCCACCGCGTCGCCGGGGCGGAAGGTGACCCGCTCGGAGAGGAACGACACCACCTCCGAGGGGTCGAACAGCATCAGCCCCGTGTTCGACTCCTGTCTGCGCTCGCCGGCCACCTCGGTGTGCATGTCGACGTCCGTGGGGTCGACGTCGGTCTCGATCCACGGTCCGAGCGGGCCGGAGCCGTCGAACGCCTTCCGGGCCGTCCGACCGGGCTGGTCGAGGGCGTCGAGGTCGTTCATCACGGTGTACCCGCGGACCACGCCGGGGACGTCCTCGGAGGCGACCCCGCGGCACCGCTCGCCGATCACCGCGACCAACTCGCCCGCGTACGTGAGTTCGTCCGTCCAGTCGGGGTACGAGACGCTGTCGCGGTGGCCCACCACCGACGCCGGCGGCTTGATGAAGAAGTCCGGCTCGTCGGGTCGCTCGTACTCCATCTGTTCGATCGTCGCCGCGAAGTTCCGGCCGATACAGTAGACGGCCGACGGCTCACACGGCGCGAGCAGGTCCGACTCGTCGACGTCGTACTCGGCGTCGTCCGTCACGAGCGTGCCGTCGCGGAACTCCCCCTCACGATGCCCGTCGGGCGTTCGGGCGCGTGCCAGTCGCATACGCAGGCCGCGGCGGCCGAGCGGTAAAGGCGTGCCGGGTCGCCGTCGTACGCGCCCCTACCGACCGATCTCGTCGGCCGACGAACACGTCTGTTCGGCGGCCCGGTGGGCCGGTCCCGGCGACGGGCCGCCCCGTCCGGCGGTCCCCGTCGGCCGTCGACGGTCCGCCCCGCCAGCCGGTCCCGCGTCGGCCCTCGACCGGTTCAGAACGGCCCCTGACCGCGTGCGATCCCCGCCGCGGTGCGGAGCTTCGACGGCTGGTGGACCGCGAGCATCTCCGCGTCGGTGAGTTCGAAGTCGAACACGTCGAGGTTGGCGGCGAGGTGGTCGCGGCTCGTCGCCTTCGGGATGGCACAGACGCCCGGCTGTTGGACGAGCCACCGGATCGCCACCTGCGCGGGCGACTTGCCGTACCGGCGGCCGATCCGCTCCAGCCGGTCGTCGTCGAGGACGCCGCCCTGCCCGAGCGGGCTGTAGGCGGTCAGGAGTACGTCCTCGCGGACGCAGTAGTCGAGCAGTTCCGACTGGTCCCAGTAGGGGTGGTACTGGACCTGGTCGGCGAACAGCGGCGCGTCGAGCCGCCGTCGGGCGGCCCGTAGTCGGTCGAGACCGAAGTTGCTCACGCCGACGTGGTCGACCTTCCCCTCCTCGCGGAGTTCGGCCATCGCGTCGAGCGTCTCGCCGGTCGACACCGACGCCGAGTCGGGTTTGAACCGGCCGGGGAGGTCCAGCCAGTCGGGGAGCGCCCCCGCCGTCATCCCCTCGTTCGGCCAGTGGACGTACAGCAGGTCCACCCGGTCCAGCCCGAGTCGGTCCAGACTCGCCTCGACGCCCGCGCGCACGTCGGCGGCCGCGCGGTGGTCGCCGTCGAGTTTGGTCGCCACGAACAGGTCGTCGCGGTCGACGTCCGACGCCTCGATGGCCGCCCCCACGTCCGACTCGTTGTCGTACGCCTGTGCGGTGTCGACGTGGCGGTAGCCGAGTTCGAGCGCGTCCCTCACGGCCTCGCGGCACTCGCGGCCCTGTAGCCGCCACGTCCCCATCCCGATGGCGGGCACGTCGACACCCTGTACGGTTACGTGTTCCACAGCGATCCCACGGACGTGAGCCGGAATAGCCTACCGGCCTCGGACCCCCGGAGTTCCGGCGTTTCGAGCGCGTTCGCGCCACCGTCGCGGTCCGCGCGCCGTCGCTCGCCGTTCGTCCGTGTTCGCCAGTCATCGCTCGCCCGTCTACCGCCGTACCCCCTATCGCTCGTCCGGCGCTCGCTCGCCCGCCTTCCGGTCGCGTTCGACGAGGTACGCCGCGAGGCCGAACACGTTCAACACGGGCATCGCCGCGGCGGGGACCCACAGCATCCCCCGCTCGCGCATCTCCGGCCGGCGGCGTACGTCGAGGAACACCCAGACCGGGATCAGGAGTTCGGCCGCCACGAACGCCACCGCCGCCAGCCGGACCGGCCCCGACGCCGACGCCAGCAGACCCCCGTCGCCGAACACCCCGACCACCACGTACGCCGCCAGCGCGACGAGTCCCGCCACGTCCGCGGCGGCCAGCCACCCGTGTACGCCGTCGCTCCCCGCCCCGTTCGACCCGGGCGGCGCGACGGACTCGTCGTTCATCGCGTCGGCTACGGCGACCGGAAACCTATACCTTTCGCGGACTGTCACCGAAGGCGACACGTCGGCGCTCCCCGTCCGGCCTCAGAGCCAGCCGGTGTCCGCGAGGAGTTCGCCGTTGAGAACCGACGCGCCGGCGGCGCCGCGGATCGTGTTGTGCGCGAGACAGTTGTACTTCACGCCCCGCGGGGTGGGCTGGACGCCGCCCGCGACCACCTGCATCCCGTCGCCGCGCATCCGGTCCATCCGGGGCTGGGGTCGCTCGGGGTGGTCGGCTCCGAACACGTGGATCAGCGACTCGGGCGACGAGTGCAGATCCGCGCCGGGGTACGACGCCATCGCCTCGCGCACCTCGTCGACCGAGGGGTCGTCGGCCAGTTCCGCGAACACGTTCTCCAGGTGGCCGTCGATGGTGGGGATCCGGTTGCAGGAGGCCGCCACCTCGGCGTCGTGGTGGGTGAGTTCCGCGCCGTCGAACTCGCCGAGGAGTTTGCGGCTCTCCGTCTCCATCTTCGCCTCCTCGCCGCCGATGTGGGGGACGGCGTTGTCGATGATCTCCATCGACGTGACCCCCGAGTAGCCCGCGCCCGACACCGCCTGGAGGGTGGAGACGTGGACGCGCTCGAGTCCGAACTCGGTGAGCGCCGCCAGCGTCGGCACCATCGTGATCGTCGAGCAGTTGGGGTTCTTGATCAGCGCGCCGTCCCAGCCGCGTTCGTCCCGCTGGACCTCGATCAGGTCGAGGTGGCCCGGGTTGATCTCCGGGATCGTCAGCGGCACGTCGTCGGCTAGCCGGTCGTTCGAGGAGTTCGACGAGACGACGTAGCCCGCCTCACACAGGTCGGGTTCCACCTCGGCGGCGACGCCCGACGGGAGCGACGAGAACAGCAGGTCGAGGTCGTCCGGGAGCGCCTCGGCGCTCGTCTCGCGGACCGTCAGTTCGCCCACCTCGTCGGGGATCGGGGTGTCGAGCCGCCACTTGGCCGCCTCCGCGTAGCTGTCGCCCGCGCTCGCGTCGCTCGCCGTCACGCACGCCAACTCGAACGTCGGGTGGCCGTCGAGTAGCTGTACGAACCGCTGGCCCACCGCGCCCGTCGCGCCGAGGACGCCGACTCGGTGACTCATTGCGTGTGCCTCCGTCACACGCCCATAAGACGGTTCGGATCCGCGTGCGGGCGGCGAGGTTTGCCGCGGCCTGCGCCCCGCGGTGATCGCACGCCGGCGCCGGGGTCCCCCTCGGCGGTCGGCGCCCGGTGCCGTCCGACTACAGCGCGTCGTCGAACGCGGCGTCCAGGTCCGCCTTCATGTCGTCGACGTGTTCGACCCCGACGGAGACGCGGACCAGGCCGTCCGACAGCCCCGCGGCCACGCGCTCCTCGCGGGGGATGGCGGCGTGGGTCATCGCCGCGGGCTGTTCGATCAGGCTCTCGACGCCGCCGAGGCTCTCGGCGAGCGTGAACACCTCGGTGTTCGAGACCACGTCGCTCGCCTGCGAGAGCGTGCCGTCCACCTCGAACGAGAGCATCCCGCCGAAGCCGTCCATCTGGTCGGCGGCGAGGTCGTGTTGGGGGTGCGACTCCAGCCCCGGGTAGTACACCCGGTCGACCGCGTCGTGTCCCTCCAGCCAGCGGGCGAGTTCGGACGCGTTCTCGCAGTGGCGGTCCATCCGGACGGGGAGGGTCTTCGTCCCGCGGAGCACGAGGAAGCAGTCGAACGGCGACGGCGTCGCGCCCACCGAGTTCTGGTAGAACCCCAACCGCTCGTCGAGCTCCGCGTCGTCGGTGACGAGCGCACCGCCGACCACGTCCGAGTGGCCGCCGAGGTACTTGGTGAGCGAGTGGGAGACGATGTCCGCGCCGCGTTCGAGCGGGCGCTGGAGGTACGGCGTGGCGAACGTGTTGTCGACCGCACAGAGCGCGCCGTGCTCGTGGGCGATGTCCGCGAGCGCGCCGATGTCGTTTACACGCATCAGCGGGTTGGTCGGCGTCTCGACCCACACCAGCGCGGTGTCGTCGCGCACGGCGTCGCGGACCGCGCCGTGGTCGGTGGTGTCGACGAAGTCGAACGAGAGGTCGTACTCCTCGTACACCTGCGTGAAGATGCGGTGGGTGCCGCCGTACACGTCGTCGCCGGTGACGACGTGGTCGCCCGCCTCCAGCAGGTTGAGAACGGTGTTGATCGACCCCATCCCCGACGAGAACGCGCGCCCGAACGCCCCGCCTTCGAGCGCCGCGAGGTTCGCCTCCAGGTCCGTCCGCGTGGGGTTGCCCGTCCGGCTGTACTCGTAGCCGCGGTGGTCGCCGGGACCGTCCTGTTCGTACGTCGAGTTGGCGTAGATGGGCGTCATCAGCGCGCCCGTCGCCCCGTCCGGCTCCTGCCCGGCGTGTATCGCCGCCGTCTCGATGTGGACGCCGTTCGTCCCGTCGTCGCGCGCGTTCTCCGCGTCGCTCCCGTCGGTCTCGTCGCTCCTGTCGTTCATGCCCGACGGTGCGGCGCGGGCACGCCTGACTCTTGTCATCCCGGCGACCGGGGCGCCCGACCCCGACGGCCGTTCGGTGACGCCCGCGGTCGGCCCTACTCGACGGCGTCGACGCCCGTGAACTCGAACCGGGCGCCGCCCGACCCGCTCTCGGTCAGCGTACACGTCCACCCGTACACCCGGGCGAACTCGTCGACGTACGCCAGTCCGAGCCCGCTCCCCCGCCGCCCGGGGTCGGTGGTGTACCCCGTCTCGAACACCGCCTCGCGGTCGGCGGCCGGGATGCCCGCCCCGTCGTCGGCGACGACGAACCCGTCGGGCAGGTCGCCGACCGTGACGGTGACGTCGCTCCCGCCGTGCGTGACGGCGTTCTCGAACAGGTTCGCGAACAGGTGCCGGAGGTACGTCCCGTCGGCGCGCACCGTGCGGTCGGCGTCCACCGCGAGCGACGCCTCCGGCGCGTCGACGCCGTCCCACGCCTCGCGCGCGACCGCCGCGAGCGGAACGTCCGTCCGCTCGCCCATCACGTCGTCCCCCCGCACCAGCGCCAGCAACACGTCCACCATGTCGTCTATCCGGTCGAAGGCGCTCCGCACGGAGTCGACCACCTCCGGGGCCGCCTCCCGCGGGATCTGCTCGCTGTACCCCTGACCGATCTGCACCGGGTTGCGGAGTTCGTGTGCGAGCGTGTTCGCGAACCTGTCGACCCGCCGGCTCTGGGCTTCCAGCTCCGCGGTCCGGTCTTCGAGTCGCACGCGGGTCCGCGTCCCCTCTAGGAGGGCCCGCTTCATACGGTCCACCTCGTAGCGCGCCGCGTCGGGACCGAAGAACTCCTCGGGGGGCGTGTAGTAGACGTTGTGCGCGACGACGTCCTCGGAGATGATGTGCGGGTGGGTGTACAACACGTCCCGGACGAGCGCCGGGGAGAACCGTTCGACGTTGTACTCGCACAGCGCGACGGCGTCCCGTTCGGCGAGGAAGTCGTTGAGCTTCGCCTCGTACTCGATCACCTCCTCCACCTCGGGGTCGTCGCCGAGCACCCACGTCATCTCGCCGACGATACGCAGCCCCTCGAACGACGAGAGCGCGTCGTCGGCCGCCTCGGCGAGAAACGAGATCATCGCGTCGGGGTCGAACGCTCCGTCCCGCAGGTAGGTGTCGTGGGTCCCGTGGACGACGAGCGCGCCCGACTCGACGGCGCCGTCCACGTCGACCCCGCCCGCCCGTAGCGCGTCGCGGACCGCCCCCTCGCTGCTCTCGTCGACGACGTACAGCACCCGTTCGCCGCGTTCGAGTCCCTGTTCGACGAACGGGACCGCGGCGGCGAACTGCTCGTCGCACCCCTCGTACAGCAGCGCGAAGTGGTCGTTGCCGTGCTCGTGGTCGTCGAGCGGTTCGACCGGTCCCTCGAACGCCGAACTCTCGCGGAGACCGCCGAGCGCGGATGCGAAGCCACTCCCCCCTGCTGGCCCCCTCCCTGTACCCATAGGTCGACACGTTGCCCTCGACGCACAAAAACCCCGCTCCGACGCTCGGCGCCGTTCGGTCGCGCCGCGGTCTCGACCGAACTCGGTCGCGGGCTCCGACCGACGGGGCGCGACGGAGCGCGGGTTTGAAATCGTCAGGGTGGGTACAGGGGGGTATGGCCAAGTACTCGACGGGCGGCGGGGGCGGCGGGGGGTCCGGCGACGCCTGTGAACTCTGCGGGCGCGAGGACGTGAAGCTCACGCGGGCCAACGTGGCCGGCGCCGACCTGCTGGTGTGCGATAGCTGCACACCGCACGGCGAGAACCGCTCGAAGGAGCGCAAGCAGTCCGACCAGGAGGGGGGACCCCGCGACGGCGAGCGCACCAACCGGAAGAAGCGCGCGGCCCAGAACACCGCGAAGATCATCGACTCCTCGCGGGGCGGCCGCAAGCGCTGGGAGGAGGAGGGCACCGACTACGAGGACGACCGCCTCCCGTACCTCGTCAAGGGGTACGGCGAACGGGCCGAGGCCGCCCGTCGGGAGGAGGGGCTCACGTCCGAGGAGTTGGCGGCCGAACTCGGCGTCGACGAGGACGACGTGCTCGCGGTCGAGCAGGGCCGCGCCGCCCGCGCGGGCGTCGACGGGTCGCTCGTCCGGACGCTCGAAGAGCGGCTGGACGTGCAACTGGTCGAGTAACCCGCGAGCGAAGCGAGCCGCGGTCCGGCCGGCCGGGCGCCGACTGCCGCGGGCGACCCGTTTTTCCCGTCGCGGCGTCCACCCGACGCCATGAGCGAGACGCTCGCACCCGCCGCGCCCGAGGTGCGCGAGTTCGAGACGACCGTCCGCGCCGCCGACGGCCGGACGGTGGAGTTGGAGGAGACGTACTTCTACGCCGAGGCGGGCGGTCAGCCCGCCGACCGCGGCACGCTCGCCGGGGTCGCGGTGACCGACGTGCAGTCGACCGCCGACGGGCGCGTCGTCCACACGCTCGCGGAGGCGCCCGACGTCGCGCCCGGCGAGACGGTGACGGGCGTCGTCGACGACGCCTTCCGAACCTACTGCACGCGGGCGCACACGGCGAGTCACGCGCTGTACGGCGCCGGGCGCGAACTCCTCGACGACCTCGGCTACGGCGGGTTCGGCATCACCGCCGACCCGGTCGGCGGGGACGACGCGGGCGCGGGTGAGGCGGGCGACGCGAGTCGCGCGAACGACGCCGACCGCGGCGAGGCCGGCCGCGTCGACGGGAAGGTGCGCGTCGACTTCGTCACCTCGACCGACGTCGACGACGACGTGCTGGTCGAACTCGAACGACTGGTCAACCGCGCGGTGTGGGACTCCAGAGCCGTGACGTGGGAGGAGGTGCCGGTCGAGGAGGCGCGAGCCAGCGACCGGGTCGCGTTCAACACCAAGACCGAGGAGGGGGTGATGGCCGACGCCGACGCGGTCCGGGTCGTCACCATCGACGGGTTCGACTGGGCGGCCTGCGGCGGCACGCACGTCTCGAACACCCGCGAGATCGGACCCGTCACCCTCCTCGACCGGTCGAACCCCGGCGAGGGACTCACCCGCGTCGAGTTCGCGGTCGGACCCACGGCGGTCGACCGCCGGGCGCGCGACCACCGCGCCGCCCGCGCCGCGGCGCGGGAACTCGACTCGGGTCTCGACGGCCTGGCCGACGCCGCCGCCCGCCTCCGCGCCGAACGGAGCGAGGCGGAGACCGAACTCGCGGCCCTCCGCGCGGAGGTGCTCGACGCCCGCCTCGCGGGGTTGGAGGCGACCTCACGCTGCGGCCGGACGTGGCTGGTCGGCAGCGTCGACGGCTTCGACGCCAACGCGGTGGGCGAACGCGCACAGGAGCGCGTCACCCCCGAGACGCCCGTGGTCGCGGTCGTCGGCGAGGGGGACGCGCCGTTCGTCGTCGTGGCGAGCGACGGCGACGTGGACGCGGGCGCGGTGGTCGACGACCTGACCGACGAGTTCGGCGGCGGCGGCGGCGGTCGCCCGACGTTCGCGCAGGGGGGCGGGCTGTCGGCCGACCCCGCGGACGTGCTCGCGTGGCTCCGCGGGTGAGCGCGGCGTGGGCGGCGAGCGGACGAACGCGAGCGGTGCCGACGAGAGCGAGCGGCGAACCGCGGGGAACGAGCGCACACGGCGGACGCGAGCGGGTACAGGCTTTAACCCGGCCGCCGCGCACTGACGCGTATGGACGCCTACTCGTACTCGCCGTCGGCGCTGTCGGCCGAAGCGCGGGCCGTCCGCGACCTCGTACGCGAGTTCGCGGTCGAGGACGTTCGCCCGGGCGCCCGGGAGGCGGACGCCGAGGGGGAGTTCCCCGAGGACGTGTGGGACGACCTGGCGGACCTGGACCTGACCGGGCTGACGGTTCCCGCGGCGTACGGCGGCTACGACGCCGACCGGTCGACGTACGCGGTGGTGAACGAGGAACTCGCGTACGGCCACCTCGCGGTGGCGACCGCGCTGTCGGTCCACTGTCTCGTCACCTCGTGTCTCGCGGAGTTCGCCGACGAGGCGGTGCGCGACGAGTGGCTCCCCGAGATGGCCGACGGGCGCCCGGTGGGCGCGTTCTGCCTCTCGGAGCCGCAGGCGGGGTCGAACCCCGCGGAGATGTCGACCACCGCGACCCGCGAGGGGAACGGCTACGTGATAGACGGCGAGAAGCAGTGGATCACCAACGGCGCGCGGGCGGGCGTCTACGTCGTGTTCGCCAAGACCGACGCCGACGACCCCGACTCGGTGACGCAGTTCCTCGTCCCCGCCGACCGCAACGGCGTCGAAGTCGGGAAGAAGGAGGAGAAACTCGGCCTCCGCGCGTCCGACACCGTGGGGATGCGCTTCGACGGCGTGGAGGTCCCCGAGCGCTACCGGCTCACGCCCGAGGGCGAGGGACTGGCGGCGGCGTTCCGGATATTGACGGGCGGTCGGATCGCCATCGCCGCCCAGGCGGTCGGCGTCGCGCAGGCGGCGCTCGACGCCGCCGCCGAGTACGCGGGCGACCGCGAGCAGTTCGACCGCCCGATCGCCGACTTTCAGACGATACGGCACAAGATAGCGGAGATGGCGACGAGCGTGGAGGCGTCGCGGCTGCTCGTCCGCGAGGCGGCCCGCCAGTCTGACGCGGGCGAGGACCCCCGGCTGCTGGCGTCGATGGCGAAGTACTTCGCGAGCGAGTCGGCGGTCGACGTGACGAACGAGGCGGTCCAGGTCCACGGCGGGTACGGCTACACGACGGAGTTCGACGTCGAGCGGTTCTACCGCGACGCGAAGGTGACCACCATCTACGAGGGGACGACCCAGATCCAGAAGAACATCATCGCGCGGGAGGTGCTCGGGTGAGCCGGGACGGCCCCGACCCCGCGGCCGGGGCGGGGACGGTCGCCGGACCCGACGAGTACGACGGCTACGACGCGGTGGTGTTCGACCTCGACGGGACGCTGGTCGACCTGGCGGTCGACTGGGGCGCCGCCCGGGCGGACGCGGCGGCGCTGTTCGAGACGCGCGGTCACGACCCCGCGGGCGACGACCTCTGGGGACTGCTCGGCCGGTCGGACGAGTTGGGCCTGCGGACGGAACTGGAGGAGCGACTCTCCGACCGCGAGTGTGACGGCGCACGGCAGTCGGACCGGCTGGCGCACGCCGACCACCTCCCGCTGTCGGTGCCGACGGGCGTCTGCTCGCTCAACAGCGAGGCGGCGGTCCGGACCGCCCTCGACACCCACGACCTGGTGGACCACGTCGCGGCGGTGGTCGGGCGCGACTCGTGTCCGACGTACAAGCCCGACCCGGAGCCGCTGCTGGCGACGCTGTCGGACCTCGGCGTGCCGCCCGAGCGGGCGCTGTTCGTCGGCGACTCCGAGCGGGACGCGGTGACGGCCGACCGGGCGGACGTGGCGTTCGTCTACGTCTGATCGGGCTCGGCGTCCGGGTCGCCTCGGTACGTCCGGGCGTACCAGAACACCGCGACCGCGGTACAGAGCCAGACGACCGCGCCCACCCGGACCGCGAACTCGGCGCGGGCGCCCCACGTCGGGAGCGTCCGCGTCGCCGACAGCGCGGCCACCAGCGGCGCGCCGAACGCGATGGTGAGGACGAACGTGGTCTGCATCACCCAGCCGAAGTCGACCCCGTCGGGGTCGGTCCGCTCGACGCGCTCGGGCACGGGAACCGGTTCGACCGCGCGGCAAAGGCCGTGTCGGTTCGCGCCCGCTCGGACGATTTACGCCCGCTCGGACGGCTCGCCGTCGCTCGCGTCGGTCGGTCGCCCCATCGTCCCGTCGACCCCGACGGCACCTGCTCGGCGTGCGCCCGCGGCCGCCGGCGCGGACGCGCCGACCGCACGGGTTTACTCCCTCGTCCGCGAACGCCCGGGCATGACGACCACGCGGAGCCTCCGCGAGAAGGCGGGTTCGGAGCCGATAACGATGCTCACGGCGTACGACGCGCCCACGGCGTCCGTCGTCGAGGCGGCGGGCGTCGACGCGGTGCTCGTCGGCGACAGCATGGGGAACGCGGTGCTCGGCTACGACTCGACGCTCCCGGTGACGCTCGAGGAGGTGGAGAGTCGGACCGCGGCGGTCGCGCGCGCGACCGACGAGGCGCTCGTGGTCGCGGACATGCCGTTCCTCTCGTTCGGCGTCGACGACGCCGACAGCGTCGAGAACGCCGGCCGCCTGCTGAAGGAGGCCGACGCCGACGCGGTCAAACTGGAGAGCGGTCCCCACACCGTCGAACTGACCCGGCGGCTCTCGGACCTGGGCATCCCGGTGATGGCGCACCTCGGTCTCACCCCCCAACACGTCAACAAACTCGGCTACGCGCGGCAGGGCACCGACCGCGACGCGGCCGAGCGCATCCTCGAGTTGGCCCGCGACCACGAGGCGGCGGGCGCGTTCTCGCTGGTGTTGGAGCACGTCCCGTCGAACCTCGCGGCGCAGGTGACCGACGCGCTCGACACCCCGACCATCGGCATCGGCGCGGGTCCCGACGTCGACGGGCAGGTGCTCGTGATCACCGACGTGCTCGGGCTGAGCGACCGCTCGCCGCCCTTCTCCGAGCAGTTCGGCGACGTGCGCGGCGAGATGGAGCGTGCCGTCTCGGGGTTCCGGGAGGCGGTCGAGGGCGGGGAGTTCCCCGCCGAGGAACACGGCCACGTCGAGGGCGACGTCGACGACATCTACTGAGGCGACCCGACTCCCCGACCGACCGCGACGGCTCCGGGCGGGGTGGCTGGCGAGCAGGTGGCCGCGCGGCCGTACGGACCCCGAAGCGCGCGACCACGCGACTGCGCGGCGCCCCGGGGCGACGGGTCAGGTCACGGAGCGTGTGCGCCCGTCACCGCGGATGAAGCTTCGGCCGAGGGCGACGGGCCGGTCAGAGCCGGTCGAGTAGCGACTCGACGGCCGCGTTGAACGCGTCGGGCCGTTCGAGCATCGTCAGGTGGGCGGCGTCGTCGACCACGCGCACCTCGCAGTCGGGCATCTCGTCGGCGAAGTAGTCGTGGTAGTGTCGCGGCGTCAACTGGTCGTGCGCGCCGACGACCGCGACCGCCGGGACGTCGACCTCGCCGAGGCGGTCACGGACGTCGAACGAGTGACACGTCTGGAAGTCGCGCTCGGTGACCGCGCGCCCCGTCTCGCGCATCGCGGCGGCCGACGCGTCGGCGTACGGCCCGTCGGGGTCGTGAAACAGGCGGTCGGGGGCGTGGAGGAACTCGACGGCGCGGTCGAAGTCGTCCGCCAGCCACCCCAGCAGGTCGTCGAGCACCGCCAGCCGCGCGCCCGTTCCCGCGAGCACCAGCCCCGAGAGCGGCAGGTCCCGCTCCAGTGCGACCCACAGCGCCACGGCGCCGCCCAGCGAGTTGCCGACGAGCACGCGGGCTCCCGTCTCGCGGGCGACGGCGACGAGGTCGTCGGCGTACGCTTCGAGCGCCTCCGGTCCCGCGGCCGCCTCGACGTCGTCGCTCGCGCCGTGGCCGCTCAGGTCGAGCGCCGCGACCGGCGTCCGGTCGGCGAGCCGCGACTGGGCCTTCCAGACGCCCGCCGCCCCGCCACTGCCGTGGACGCACAACAGTCCCGGTCCGCCGCCGCCGCGGTCCGAGACGCGGTACGCCGTCTCCCGCCCGTGGTGGTCGACCCGTTGCATACTCGAACGTGCGAAGCGGCGAGCATAAAGGGCCGGGACCGCCGCCGGGGCGTGAACCGCAACACGACCTCTCACCGGACCGAAGGGGGGACGGGGGTACCGTCTCCTGCGACAAGTTTAAATACTTACGACGATTACCTGTAGTTAGCACAATGACCCAACGACACTCACTCGGTCGACAGGAGCGGTTCGTGCGTCGGTACGACTACGACGACCGGACCGTCCTCGCGGCCGACCTGCCCGCGGGCGACGTCTCGGTCGACGTCGTCGACGGGACCGCCATCGTCGTGACCGACCGCGACAGCGGGGTCGAGGAGTTCGAGTTCGACCTCCCCGGCCCGGCCGCAACTGTTGACACGCACAACGGCGTACTCACCATCGGAGTCGACAAATGAAGCTCACCGTCAAACCACTCAAACAGAAGGACGCGGGGCGTCGGCTCGCGGCTATCGACCGCGTCGCGGCCGACGAGCTCGAGCTCTCGGGGGGCGACTACATCCGGATCGCGGGCGACTCGACCGCCATCGCGCGTGTCTGGCCCGGCTACCCCGAGGACGACAACACCGGCGTCGTCCGGATCGACGGCCAACTGCGCCAGGAGGCCGGCGTCGGCATCGACGACCGCGTCGAGATCGAGGCCGCGGACGTCGAGCCGGCCGAGCGGATCACGATCGCGCTCCCCCAGCAGTTCGGCATCCGGGGGAACGTCGGGTCGATCATCCGCGACAAGCTCTCGGGCCAGCCCGTCACCCAAGGGCAGACCATCCGGTTCCCGCTCGGGCTGGGGCTGATGGGCGGCGGCTCGCAGGCCGTCCCGCTCAAGATCGCCTCCACCGCGCCGTCGGGGACGGTCGTGATCACCGACTCGACCGAAGTCGAGATCAGCGAGCGCCCCGCCGAGGAGATCACCGAAGGATCGGCGACGGGCGCCGAGACGCCCGACGTGACCTACGAGGACATCGGCGGACTCGACCGCGAACTGGAGCAGGTCCGCGAGATGATCGAGCTGCCGATGCGCCACCCCGAGCTGTTCAAGCGGCTCGGCATCGACCCGCCGAAGGGCGTGCTGCTCCACGGCCCGCCGGGCACCGGAAAGACGCTGATCGCCAAGGCGGTCGCCAACGAGATCGACGCCCACTTCCAGACGGTCTCGGGGCCGGAGATCATGTCGAAGTACTACGGCGAGTCCGAAGAGCAGCTGCGTGAGGTGTTCGAGGACGCGTCGGAGAACGCGCCCGCGATCATCTTCATGGACGAGCTCGACTCGATCGCGCCCAAACGCGAGGAGGCGGGCGGCGACGTCGAGCGGCGCGTGGTCGCACAACTGCTGTCGCTGATGGACGGGCTCGAGGAGCGCGGCGAGGTGGTCGTGATCGGCGCGACCAACCGCGTCGACGCGATCGACCCCGCCCTGCGCCGCGGCGGCCGGTTCGACCGCGAGATCGAGATCGGCGTCCCGGACCGCGACGGCCGCAAGGAGATCCTCCAGGTCCACACGCGGAACATGCCGCTGACCGACGACGTCGACCTCGACGCGTACGCGGAGTCGACCCACGGGTTCGTCGGCGCCGACCTCGAGTCGCTGGCGAAGGAGGCGGGCATGAACGCGCTCCGCCGCATCCGCCCGCAGATCGACCTCGAGGCGGACGAGATCGACGCCGAGGTGCTGGAGTCGATCGAGGTCACCGACAACGACGTGAAAGACGCGATGAAGGGCGTCGAGCCGTCGGCGCTCCGGGAGGTGTTCGTCGAGGTGCCCGACGTGGTCTGGGACGACGTCGGGGGGCTGGAGGGCACCAAAGAGCGGCTCCGCGAGACGATCCAGTGGCCGCTCGACTACCCCGAGGTGTTCGAGGCGATGGACATGGAGTCCGCGAAGGGCGTGTTGATGTACGGCCCGCCCGGGACGGGGAAGACCCTGCTCGCGAAGGCCGTCGCCAACGAGTCCGAGTCCAACTTCATCTCCGTGAAGGGGCCGGAACTGCTCAACAAGTTCGTCGGCGAGTCGGAGAAGGGGGTGCGCGAGGTGTTCAGCAAGGCGCGCGAGAACGCCCCGACCGTCATCTTCTTCGACGAGATCGACGCGATCGCCACCGAACGCGGGCGTAACTCGGGCGACTCGGGCGTGAGCGAGCGGGTCGTCTCCCAACTGCTCACGGAACTCGACGGGCTGGAGACGCTCGAGGACGTGGTGGTCGTCGCCACCACCAACCGGCCCGACCTGATCGACTCGGCGCTGTTGCGCCCGGGTCGACTCGACCGGCACGTCCACGTGCCCGTCCCCGACGAGGAGGCGCGCCGGAAGATCTTCGAGGTGCACACGCGGAACAAGCCGCTCGCCGACGGCGTCGACATCGACAGTCTCGCCCGGCGCTCGGAGGGGTACGTCGGCGCCGACATCGAGGCGGTCTGCCGCGAGGCGTCGATGAACGCCTCCCGGGAGTTCATCGAGTCGGTCACCCCCGAGGATATCGACGACTCGATCGGCAACGTCCGGGTCACGATGGAGCACTTCGAGCAGGCGCTCGACTCGGTCCACCCCTCGGTCACCGACGAGACCAAGGAGCGCTACGAGGAGATCGAACAGCGGTTCCAGAACCGGGAAGCGCGCGAGGAGCGCGAGGCCGACCTCGGCCGCACGTTCCAGTAGAGGAGCCCGGGAGCCTCCCCCCCCGCGGCGGGGCTACTCCTCGGTCCGCTCGCGCCGCAACCCGCCGCGTTCTTTCACGTTCACGATGTTGCGGACGTTGAGGTATATCTCCTCGGGCGAGGTGTCCTCCCCGGGGTCGTACAGGTCCGAGACCCGGTAGAGGATCGCCGCCACCTGCCGCGACTCGCTCGACTCGCCGCGGACGTCGTCGGCGACGGCGCGCAGCAGTTCCCGTCGCTCGTCGTCCGAGCGGTCAGCGTCCGAGCGGTCGGCGTCCGCGGCGGTCGTTCGCTCGCCCCCGCGGTCGTCCCGCCCGTCCCGGTGGTCGGGGTCGTGTCCGGCGTCGTCCGGCGCGTCGGAGTCGGTCACGCCTCCCGCTCGCGCGCCCGCCGGCTAATCGCTTACTCTCGTCGGCCGGCCGACGCGGTTCGACCCCGCCCCCGCCCGCGCGGTCGGTCGCCGGACCAACCTGGACGATCGTTTACGATTCCTCCCGAGGTGCCGGCCGTCCGCGCGCCGCGATCAAATAATCACGATCGATCTATCTGTTCGTCAAGTTTCCGACCGTAAGACCGAATGCCCCCGCCGCTACAGGGTGAGTGTGAGCGTCGTCTCGAACCTCCTCTACCTCCTCGTTCTGCTGTGCGTCGGCTTCCTCGCCCGGCGGGTCGGACTGGTCGACGACCGCCGCCGCGACCTGCTCACCTCGCTCGCCTTCTACGTCGCGCTCCCGGCGCTGGTGTTCACGTCGACCGCCTCCACGTCGCTGGAGACGGTGTTCGACCCCCGGCTGTTGGTGGGCGTGTGGGCGGTGCTGCTCGCGGTCGCGGGCGTCGGCTGGGTCGTCCACGGCCGGAAGGCGTCGTCGGTCCGCGGCGTCGCGGTCGTCCAGTCGTACCACTGCAACCTGGGCTTTCTCGGCTTGCCCATCACCGCCGCGACGTTCGGCGGCGTCGTCACCGCGAAGGCGAGTCTCGTCCTCGGGGCGGGCATCCTGACGCAGGTGCCGCTGACGCTGATGGTGCTGTCGGCGGTCAACGACGCCGACGCGGACCTGCGCGGACGCCTCCGCGAGGTGTTCACCAACCCGGTGCTCGCGGCGCTGGCGGTCGGCCTCTGCTGTGCCGCGCTCTCCGTCCACGTCCCCGACGCGGTCACCGCGGGGCTGGGCGTCGTGTCGGAACTCGCGCTCCCGGTCGCGCTGGTGGCGGTGGGCGCGTCGCTGTCGTTCGACGGCGAGACGTTGGACCTCCCGACGGTCGGGTCGGTTGTGTTCCTCAAGATGGCGCTGATGCCCGCGGTGGCGTTCGGGGTGTTCACGCTGCTGGCGGCCGACCCCTCGACCACCCGCGCGGGCGTGGTGATGCTCGCGATGCCCACCGCCGTCTCCACGTTCGTCTACGCCTCCGAACTCGGCGGCGACGCGGACCTCGCGTCGGTCAACGTGTTCGTCACGACGCTGGCGTCCGTGGGAACGCTGCTCGCGCTGTTCCGGTTCGTCTGACCGCGGGCGCGGGCGGGAGGGGAAACCGGGACGGCCGCTCGACAGCTGACCCCGCGACTCGTGCGGCGGGCCCCACGTCCGCGGCCCGCCCGTGCGCCCGCTCTCCCGTCCGAGACCCGGCGTCTCGACCGGAGGGCTACCGCTCGGAGGGCCGGGACGCCGGGGTCACCGTCGGTCGTAGCCCTCCACGACCGCCGACCCGTAGACGACGGCGAACCCGACTACACATCCGACGACTCCGATCAGAACGCTCACCCACACCTCGGTCGGGTTACCGAGGACTGCCAGTATGGCACCCGCAGCTATCGCCGCGAACGTTATCCCGAGGACGAGTTGGAGTAGACCGACCGCGTTCGCTGTCGGGGAAGCCATACGGCCCCTACGCCCGTCTAAAACAAATCCGTGGTGACGAAGGGATTACCAGCTGACAGGTCGGGGCGGCCGGCGCTCGTCCGACCGCCCGGGTCCGCTTTCGCGACGCCCCGACCGCCGAGCCGGCGTCGCGAACGCTCCTGTCGACTACCGACTCTGCGTCGGCGTGTCGGCCGAGGCCCGCGCGCTGACCGCCCGCCGGCGCACGACGCCGACGTTGTTCGCCACGTTCTCGGTGACGACGCGGAACGCGTCGGCGGCCTCGCCCTCGCCGAGTACGACGGGTTCGCCGCCGTCGCCGCCCGACCGCACCGCGGGGTCGAGCGGCACCCCGCCGAGGAACGGCAGGTCGTTGTCGGCGGCGAAGTCGCGGCCGCCGCCCTTGCCGAACACGTCGTGTTCGCTCCCGCAGTCGGGGCAGACGAACCCGCTCATGTTCTCGACGACGCCGAGGACGTTCGTGTCGTGTTTGCCGAACATCTGGAGTCCCTTGTTGGCGTCGTCGAGCGCCACCTCCTGGGGGGTGGTGACGATGACCGCGCCGGTCAGCGGGAGCGTCTGGAGCACCGTCAACTGGGTGTCGCCGGTCCCCGGCGGCAGGTCGAGCACGAGGTAGTCGAGTTGGCCCCACTCGACGTCCTCGACGAGTTGGGTCAGGAGTTTGTGCACCATCGGCCCGCGCCAGATGACGGGGTCGTCCTCGCCGACGAGGAACGCCATGCTCATCAGCTTCATCCCGTACTTGACGGGGGGAACGATGGTCTCCTCCTCGGTTGCCTGCGGCGCCTCGTCGGCGTCGACCATCCGGGGGACGTTCGGGCCGTACACGTCGGCGTCGAACAGGCCGACGCGCGCGCCGAGTTGCGACAGCCCCGCCGCGAGGTTGACCGCGACGGTGGACTTGCCGACGCCGCCCTTCCCCGACGCGACAGCGACGACGTTCTTCACGCCCGGCAGCACCTCCTCGTCGGCGCCGTCGTCGACGTGCGCGCTCAGGTCGACCTCGTAGCCGAACTCCGAGAGCGCGTCGCGGACCGACGCCGCGACCCCCGTCTCGGCGGGGGCGTACGGCGCGCCGAGCGCGAGCGACACTCGGATGACGCCCGCCTCGTCGTCGACGTCGACGGCGTTGACCAGCCCGAGCGAGACGATATCGCCGCCGAGCGCGGGGTCGTCGACGGACGCGAGCCGTTCGCGCACCTCCGACTCCGTGGGGTCGTCCATGTCCGGGTTCGGCGAGGACGGCGAATAAGGGTTTCCCACCGGGCGGCGCGTCCCGTTCCCCGACCGACGCCGGGGGGTCGCGTCACGGCGCGACGGCGTCCGTCCGTTCGAGGAGGGTGAGCGCGAGCGACGACGCCGGGGTGTCGAGCCACCGGACCGCGTCGCGCTCCTGGTCGTACGCGGCGACGTCGGCCGCCTCCAGCCGCGGGAGGTGGCGGTGGTACAGCGAGAGGTAGGCGTCGCGCACCGCGTCGGCGGGGACCTCGGTGAGTCGGGCGTCGCGCTCGCGCGAGACCACCTCGTCGGCCAGGTCGGCGAGCGTGATCGTGCCGTGGTCGTGGAGGAGTTCGACCACACACCGCCGCCGTCCGTCCGCGAGCGCGTGGAACACCCGGTCGGTTTCGTTCCGTTCCACGGCTCGCTATCTGAATCATCCCCTGTAGTTCTGTTGGGTGCGAGCGGACACGCGACGGTCCGAACGCGTCGCTCGTCGGGACCCCGTCGGTCGGCCGCGCCGACCGACGTAACCGCGAACGGTTTCGTCCGTCCGGATTCCCCCGCAGATTCAAGTACGTCCGGCGGCTGGATGGGCGTATGTCGACCCCGCTTTCGGACGAGTTCGGACGCGAGGTCACCGGGGTCCGAGTTTCGCTCACCGACCGCTGCAACTTCGACTGCGTCTACTGTCACAACGAGGGGCTGGGCGACACGCGCGGGCCGATGGAGCCGGCGGACGACGAGATGGACGCCGACGACGTCGTCCGCTTTCTGGAGGTGGTCTCCGAGTTCGGCGTCGACTCGGTGAAGTTCACCGGGGGCGAGCCGATGCTCCGGGAGGACTTGGAGGGGATACTTCGGCGGACGCCCGACTCGATGGAGACGTCGATGACCACCAACGGGACGTTCCTCCCCGGCCGCGCCGAGGCGCTCGCGGAGGCGGGGCTCGACCGGGTGAACGTCTCGCAGGACGCGCTCGACCCCGACGCGTTCGCCGAGATCACGAAGTCGGGCGCGTACGACCGGGTGATGGAGGGGGTCGAGGCGGCGCTCGACGCGGGGCTGGCGCCGGTGAAGCTCAACATGGTCGTGTTCGAACACACCGCGGGCTACGTCGAGGGGATGGTCGACCACGTCGCGGCCAACGACGGGCTCCAACTCCAACTCATCGAGTACATGCCCGAACTCACCGGCCGGCCCGAGTGGAACATCGACATCGGGCGGGTCCACGACTGGCTCGGCGACATCGCCGACCGGGTGGAACACCGCGAGATGCACGACCGCAAGCGCTACTGGGTGAGCGACACCGACCCGGACGGCGCGGCGCCGGCCGACGGGTTGAGCGACGAGGGGGCGGGGATGGTCGAGATAGTCGACCCCGTCGGCAACGAGAACTTCTGTGCCAACTGCGGGCGCGTCCGCGTCACCCACGAGGGGTACCTGAAGGGCTGTCTCAACCGCAACGACGACCTCCGGTCGATGGGGGAGATGAGCCGCGCGGAGATACGGGAGGCGTTCCGCGAGGTGGTGGCCAACCGCGTGCCGTACTACGGCGAGTACCTCGTCGAGAACGACCGCGGCGAGTGGGAGTTGAACGAGAAGTACCTCACCGACGCCAGCGCGTAGCCGCGCCGTCCGCCTCGTCCGCGTCCCCGCTTGCGAGTCCGATTCGTGCCGCCACCCGGTGAGTGCGGCGACGACGGCGACGCCCGCGAGCGCGGTCCGGCGGCTCCGGTCCGGGCGGCGGTCCGTGGTCTCGCCCGGCGCGTCACCCCGGGTCGTCGCGGTGGTCGGCTCCATGTGAGTGATACGTTACCGAGTGGCATAAGAACGCGCCCGAGTAGCACAAGAACGCGCTCGGACGACCCGGGCGGGGAGCAGGGCTAAGCGGTCGGCGGCCGCAGGTCACCTATGGCCTGCCCGCACCTGGCGTACCGCGAGTCGGACGGCGACCGCGCGTTCGAGACGGCGCGCGCCTACTGCACCGTCGTCGACGAGTTCGTCCGGCCGGTCCGCGCCGACACCTGCACCGAGCGGTACGGGCTGTCGCCGGAGCGCGACTGCGAGTACTTCCGCGCCGAGGCGGGACTCGACTGGGACGAGTAGAGCGACGATGACCTACGACGACTACCTCGACGGCAAACCCGCGGTCGTGACGGCGGCGTTGACCGGCGGCATCCACGGCAAGGAGGCGTCGCCCCACCTTCCCGAGACGCCCGCGGAGATAGCCGCCGACGCGGCCGCCTGCGAGGCGGCGGGCGCGAGCGTCCTCCACCTCCACGCCCGCCGCGAGAACGGCGAGCGCGCCTTCTCGACCGAGCGGTTTCAGGCGGTGGCCGACGCGGTCCGCGACGCCACCGACGACGCGATACTCCAGCACTCGACGGGCGGCACCGCCGCGCCCGCGGCGCTCCGCGCGGAGCCGCTGCGGACCGACCCTCCCCCGGAGATGGCGAGTCTCGACATGGGACCGCTGAACCGCGGCCGGCGGCTGACCAGCGAGAACACCCGCGACACCGTCGACGGACTCCACGCCGAGATGCGCGAGCGGGGGATCAAACCCGAACTGGAGGTGTTCAACGACGGCCACCTCAACGAGGCGCTCCGCATCGTCGACGACCTGGCGGAGCCGCCGTACCTCACGCTCATCCTCGGACCGGGGACGCTCACCCCGCCGTCGCCGCGCAACCTCCAGCACCTGGTCGACCAGCTTCCGGCGGGCGCGGAGTTCAACACCCTCGGGTTCGGCAGACACCAGCTACCGCTCACCACGCACGCCCTCCTCCTCGGCGGGCACGTCCGCGTCGGACTGGAGGACAACCTCTACCTCCGGGCGGGCGAGCGGGCGACCAACGAGGCGCTCGTCGAGCGCGCGGTCCGGGTCGCCGACGAGGTGGGACGGCCGGTGGCGACGCCCGCCGAGGCGCGCGACCTGCTCGGTCTCTGAGCCGGCCGCCGACGCCGGACCGGCCGCGTCCGCCCGTCCGTCGCCCCTGCCAGAACGCCTTTCAGCGCCCTCCCGAAGGGACGGACATGGACGACACGCCGGACGGGACGTCGAAGAACCAGCGGTCGAACGGGGAGCGAGCGACCGACGCTCGCGAGACCGCGCGCCGGTACGCCTCGCGGGCGCACGGTCTCGACCCCGACGACACCAGCCCGGCGTTCTCGCCGGTGGTGTCGGTCGCGCGCGACGACCCCGACGACGCGTTCGCCACGGCGGTCGCCGCCCCGGAGTCGTTCGACGGCCCGCTGGGTGGGCTGGCGGTCGCCACGAAGGACAACGTCGCGGTCCGCGGCGTCACCCACCGCGCGGGCACTCGGTCGCTGTCGTGGGAGCCGTCGGCCGACGCCGCGGTGGTCGAGCGGCTGCGGGCGGCCGGCGCCGACCTCGTGGGGACGACCCGGATGGACCCCCTCGCGCTCGGCACCACGGGCGAGGGCTGTGCGGCGGGTCGGACGGCGAACCCCGCGGCCGCGGGCCGCGTCCCCGGCGGCTCCTCCAGCGGGAGCGCGGCGGCGGTCGCGGGCGGGCTGGCGGACGCCGCCGTCGGCACCGACACCGCCGGGAACCTCCGGATTCCCGCGGCGTTCTGCGGTCTCGTCGGCGTGAAACCGACGTTCGACCGCGTCCCCCGGACGGGCGTGCTCGACCTCGCGCCGACGCTCGACCACGTGGGCGTGCTCGCGGGCGACGTCCACACGGCGGCGCGTACGCTCGATGCGGTCTCCGGCCGCGACCCGGTCCGGCCCGCGGGCGCGGCGGCCGAACCCACGGACGCCGTCGCCGAACTCGCCACCGGACTCGGCCGCCTGCGCGTCGGCGTCCCAAACGAGTTCGTCGCCGCCGCCGCGCCGGCGGTGCGCGCGGTGGTCGAGCGGGCGCTGACCGGTCTCTCGCGGTGCGGCGGCGTGACGGTCGAACACGTCGGGTTCCCCGAACACGGCGACGCCGGGTTCGTCAGCCGACTCCAGACGGCAGCGGAGTTCGCGACGGTCGTCGACGCGGGCGGGCAGCCGCTGGGCGACGGCCGCGACCCGGACGCCCGCGCGGCGCTCCGGGCGGCGTTCGACGGCGCGGGCGGGGTGCCGGAGCGCGTCGAGCGGACCGTCGCGGTCGGCCGCGCGCTCAACGAGGACTACCCCGACGCCTACGCGGACGCGTGGGACGCCCGTCGACGGATCGTTCGCCGGACGCAGGTGCTGTTCGAACAGGTCGACGTGCTGGCGACGCCGACCGTCCCCGTCGCGGCGCCGGCGTTCGGCGCTGTCGGCGACGGGCCGGACGCGACGCTCGCCCCGACCGACCTCCTGGTCGACACCGCGCCGTTCAACTGCACCGGTCAGCCCGCGGTGTCGGTGCCGTGCGGGAGCGCCGACGGCGCGCCGGTGGGGTTACAACTGGTCGCGCCCGCGGGCGCGGACGAGCGCGCGTTGCGTGTCGCCGCCGAGTTGGAGCGGGTCGCAGCCGAGTTGGAGTGGGTCGGCCCCGCGACTTAGACCAGGAAGACGAAGACGACGAACGCGACGAGCATCGACAGCGTGAGCAGGAACTGCGCCACCGACGACGCGAGGATGCCGCCGGCGGTCCAGACGGCCGCGACGGCCGCCGTCCGGGGGGGTTTCCCGCGCGAAAGTTCGGCCGCGAGCACCACCCCGACGGTGCCGACGACGACGCCCAGCGGCCCGACCACGAAAAGGAGGAGCACCGACGCGAGCGCCGCCGCGACGGTCGTGGTCGTCTCGGCGCCGCCCGCCTTCGAGGCGACGGCGCCGCCGAACTGTTCGAGCAGCGCCGTGAGCAGCCCGACGACCGTCAGCCCGACGAGCAGCCACACCGACGCTCGCGGCGCTCCCGCCGGAGCGGCCAGAGCGTAGACGTACACCCCCGCCAGCGAGAGCAGTCCCGCCGGCAACAGCGGCAGGAAACTGCCCGCGACGCCCGCGACGAGCAACAGCACCGCCGCCGCCGTCACCAACTCGACCATACCCCCGACTGGGACCCCCGCGCGGATAACGGTAGCTCCCCCCGCCGATACACGGACTCGTTTTCACCGCTATCGGTCGAGCAAAAACGCTTATTAACGAACGATAATAACCGATCCCATGGCCACGGGCTACGATCCCACGGCACACGGGGTAGCGAACGGCTCCGGGGGCGGCGGCCGAGTCGCGGTGATCCTCCTCGTTTGGGGGTCGCTCGCGGCGCTCGCGTGGGTCGGCGCCGCGGCGCTCGGGCCGGGCGCCGAGGGGGGCGCGCTCGGGTTCGGCCGCAGCCTCGCCGTGCTGTTCGCGCTCTCGGCGGTGGTCAACGCGGCCATCTACGCCGGCGCGCGGCGGCTCCGGCGGTCGGATCGGTGACCGACCGGTGGGTCGGGACGGTCGCGCGTGTTCAGCGTTTTACCCGTTCGGCCCGAACCGCCCGCATGGAGTTCGACTTCACGCGCTCGGTGGCGCCGCTGGTCGCGATCGTCGCCGTCGCCACGGTGGCGCTCACGGCCGTGATGCAGCCGTCGACCGTGTTCATGATGGTACTCCCCTCGATGATCGTGTTCTCGGTCGTGGCGTTCTACTTCGGGATGCGACACGGCGAGTTCCGCACGGCGCGATAGCCGAGTGAGGCGAGCCGCGGTCCCGGATGCGTCGCCAGGGCCGTCCGGAGTGGGCGGTCGCGCACCCGTCGGCGGACCGCCGGTTCAGTCGTCGAGTCGCGCGCGCTCCTCGCGGGCGACGCTCCCGCCGTAGGCGTCGACAAGCGGCCGGTAGGCCGCCCCGAGCGCGCGCATGCACTCGCCCGGCGAGTGGTAGCCCAGGTCCGCGGCGACCGCCTCCCACGGCCGGCCCTGAAGCACCTTCTCGACGAGGAGACGCTCCTCGCGGGGGTCGAGGTCGGCCGTCGGCTCCGATTCCGTTCCGAGCAGGTACGCGAGCGCCAGTCGGCGGAACGGGCGCGGCGCGGCGTCGTACAGCCCGGTGCCGTACGCCGCGCCGACGACGACGCGCCACTCGTAGTCGGAGCAGTCCACCAGGGGAGTCGGGTCCGCCTCGCACGCCCGCAGAGTCGCCCGCACCACGTCCGGGTCGGCGTCGTGGAGCGCGTCCGACAGCACCGCGCCCACCCGGTCGCGGAAGCGGGCGGCCGTCCGGTCGGCCAGCGCCCGGCCGGCGTCGCCCGTCGGCCGGAGCATCACGGCGGAGTGTTCGCCGCTCGCGCCGTTGCGCGTCGTCGAGAGGTGGACCGTTCGAAACCCGTTGTCGACCCAGAAGCCGAGCAGCTCCGGCGTCGCGCCGAACCCCGTCGAGAGGTAGTCGGCGTCGGCGCCGAACTCGTCGGCGACCGCCGAGAGCAGCCGCGACCCCAGCCCGCGCGACCGGACCGCGTGGTGGGTGGCGATGCGCATCACGCGGTAGCCGACCGGTTCGCCCGCCTCGGGGTCGCGCAACTGGCTCGTCAGCACGTCCGGCACCATGTTCCCCCTGACCCGCTCGCCGCGGTACATCCCCGCGCGCGTGTCGGCGTCGAGTCCGCCCTCGCGGGCGAGCAGCGCGACCGAGACGACCCGCCCCCGGTGGGAGAGCGCCCGCACCGAGAGGTTGGGCGCGTCGAGCAGGCGCGCGAGGTCGTTCGGCTCGGTGCGGTAGTGGGCGAGCACGAGCAGTCCGAACGCCTCCCGGAGCAGGTGTTCGTCCGCCGCGAGGTCGTCGGCCCCGAGCGCGCGGTAGTCGACGGTCCCGGGCGTCGCCTCGTCGACGGCCGCGGCGACGGGCGGCCGAGCGTCGAGGAGGAGCGCGCGGAACGCCCACGACTCGACGGGGTCGTCGCGTGCGTACCGGATCGGGTCGTCCAGCCGAACCTCGGTGACGCCCGCGTCCGCGTCGGCGAGTCGGTCGCGGAAGCGGACGGAGAAGCCCCGGCCCGCGCCCTCGTAGCCGTGGACGGTCGTGACGAACGCCGCCGCGGGCGCGTCGAGGAACGACCCGAGCACGTGGACCGGGAGGGCGGCCGCCTCGTCGACGACGACCGCGTCCGCGTCGGCCGCGGCCGGCGCGGCGTCGGCGGGGCGCTCGAACCGGACGCGTCCGCCGCCGGTCGCGGTCAGCGTCCGGTCGGTTCGGTCCGTCCGGTTCGGGTCGGCGTCCCGGGCGGGGTCGGCGTCGGAGTCGCTCTCGTCGTCGGGGTCCGCGCCGCCGCCGGCGAGCGCTCCGAGGTCCGCGAGCAGCGCGCGGGCGCGTTCGAACAGCGCGGCGGCGCCGTCGAACGACGGCGCGGTGACGAGCACGTCCCGGCCCGCCGCCGCGAGCGCGCCCGCCGCGAGACCCGCCGCGCTCGACTTCCCCCGCCCGCGGTCGGCCTCGACGACCACCGCCTCGCCCGGCGAGCGGAGTCGTTCGAGTTCCCGGAGCGCGCGCGACTGGTCGCGGGTGAGACACGCCTCGTACGCCGCCGCCGGGAACGCCGGGTCGTCGGGGACCCGCGGTCCGGGTTCGGGCGGCGGCGCCCCGGCGCCGGTCAGCCCGTCGCGTTCGACCGACTCCCGCGCGGCGTCGTACACCGCGACGCCCGGGTGCGACCGCAGCGTGTCGACAACCCGCGTCCGGAACCGACCGGTGACGTCGTCGACGCCGAACGGCGGCACCGCGAGCGACTCGTCGAAGTCGTCGCGGCGGTCGGGCCAGCCGTCGAGCGGCGGCGCCAAGAGGACGTAGAGACCGCCGCCGTCGACGGCGCCGACGGACTGCCCGACCGCGTTGGGCGAGAACTCCGCGAACGCGTCACAGACGACGGCGTCGCGCGTCGTCCCCAACAACTGGTCGGCGTGTTTCGGCCGCAGGCGGTCGTAGCGGAACCCCTCTCTCGTCGTGAGCAGGGTCACGCCGTCGTCGTCGACCCCGGCCGCGTCGAGCGCGGTGTACGCCGCGTCGAGACAGGCGTCCCGGTCGCCGTGAATCGTGAGAAGGCGCCGCCCGTTCGTCCGCTCGGCCTCCGTCCGGAGTGCCGCCGCCAGGTCCGCGAGGGTCGCGGGAGTCGTGGAGTTCGCGGGGTCCGTCGGGTCGGTGCCCCCCGGACCGCCGCCGTCCGCGTCCATGCGCGCAGTTCCGCGCGGGCGGGGATGGGTCTTTCCTCTCCCCGGCCCGCCGACGCGCCCGGACTCGGTCCGGGTCGGCCCCGTGGCGGCCCCGGTCAGCCGCCCAGCGGCGGGTCGCCCGGCGGGAGCGCGTCGGGTTCGACCGTCGGACGGTCGTGGGGACGGCGGTACCGCGCCACCGGCCGCCGGTCCGCGTCGGCGTCGTCGACGGTCTTGTCGACGGCGTAGGCGGTGTACGTACACGACTCCCGGGAGAACTCCACGACCGCGTACCCCCAGTCGTGGGTGTCGAAGAACGCGGTCTGGGGGTTCATCGCGGGCACGCCCCGCCCGAACAGCGCCCGGGTGAGCCGCCCGGCGAGTCCCTCCGCGACGCCGAGCGACTCCGCGATGTTGACGCTCGTCATCGCGGGCCCCATGAACTCCGTGCCGACGGCGTCGCCCCGCGTCCCCTCGGTCAGTTGCGTGCCGACGACGTAGCTGTGTAAGTCGCCGCTCACCGTCACGACCGACGGATCGGCGTCCGCGAGGGCGTCGAACGCCCGGCGACGCTCGGCGGGGAAGCCGTCCCACGTCGAGTCGGCCTTCGGGTACACCGACAGCCGCCCCGCCCCCACCCGGAACGGCACCGACGTGACGGCGCTGACCCACCCCAGCCAGCGGCCGTCCGCCTCCCGGACCCGGCGGTCGAACCAGTCGAACTGGTCGGCGCCGAGCATCGAGCGGTCGGGCGCGCCCTCCCGGCCGAGTCCGAACGTCGCGCCGAACAGCGACAGCGCGTCCGGCGGCGGGCCGTCGCGGTAGAAGCGGTGGTCGGTGACCAGCAGGTCGAGCAAGTCACCGAACCGGAGCGACCGGTAGAGCCGGAACGAGTCGTGGAGGTGCGCCTCCTCGGGGTCGTACCGGACCCGCGCGGGGACGTGTTCGTACCACGCGCGGGTGCCGGCCGCGGTCAACCGCTCGGCGAACGCCGGGTCGTCGCCGCGCGGGTGGTCGGGGAGCGCGGGCGCGTCGGCCGCGTCGTCCCAGTAGCGGTCGTTCGACACCGCGTGGTCGTCCCACGACGCGATCAGGGTGTGCGCTTCGAGCGCGCGCTGGTACAGCGGGTCCGACCGGTAGGTGCGGTGGAGATACCGGTAGTCGGCGAGCGACGACGCGCGGTCGTGCCCGCTCGGGAGCGTCAGGTCGCGGCCGGTCGGGCGGTCGCTCCCCGCGAACAGGCCGCCGGCCGACTCGTAGATGAGGTCGCCCGTGTGGAGCAGGAAGTCGACGTCCTCGTCGGCGACGTGCGCGAACCCGCCGTAGTAGCCGTTCTCGTAGTCCTGACAGCCGACCACCCCGAACCGGACCGACTCGGGGCTGGCGTCGGGCGTGGGCAGGGTCCGGCACCGACCCGTCCGGGAGGCGACGCCGTCGTGGACGAACCGGTAGCGGTACTCGGTGTCCGACTCCAGCCGGCCGTCCACGTCGATGCGGACGGTGTGGCCGTACGCCTCGCCCACCCGGTCGTCGGGGACGCGCCCGGCGAGTACCGGGTCGGCGAACCCTCCGCCTCCGCCCGCGTCGTCGCCGTTTTCGGTGTCGGCGACGGCGACCACCACCGGTTCCGCGGGGTCGTACCGCTCGGGGTCCAGGCGGGTCCAGAGGACGACCCCCTCGGGCGTCGGCCCGCCGCTCGCGACGGACTGGGGGAACACGTCGCCGGCCGCCGCGTCGTCGGCCGCCACCGCCGCGTCGGCGGCGCCGGCGGCGTCCGCGAGCGCTTCAGGCCGGACGTCGGGCGTCGCCTCACCGCCCATCGGTCGGCCTCCGACCGGACGGGTCCGGGCGTTCGAGG
This sequence comes from Candidatus Halobonum tyrrellensis G22, assembly GCF_000495475.1. Lineage (GTDB taxonomy): Archaea > Halobacteriota > Halobacteria > Halobacteriales > Haloferacaceae > Halobonum > Halobonum tyrrellense. Next base: position 38,710 of record NZ_ASGZ01000018.1, read on the forward strand.
GGGTCCGGGGTTTCCGGGCGTTCGTCGCGCTCTGCGGGTTTCGCGGGGTCGACGGCCGGCGCGAACGGAGGTGAGGTCACTCGTTGGCCGCTCCCGGCCGGACGTATTGAAGCCGGCGGCCGTCGGAGCGTCGGACCGCCGGCGTCCGACCCCCCGCCGGTTGGCGGGGCGGGTCCGACTGGGCGAACCCGCCGCAGGAGCCGTGTCGACTGTTCGCACGCCCGAGACGCATTGAACACGTTTATACAGGCAGACGGCAAACCGATGTAGTACGACCCGTTCGGGGTCGTGACCCTCTCCGCGCTCAGGGACTCTACGAGTGGCGGGGAAGTCGAGCCACCGAACGGAGGAGCACCCACCAATGTCAGTCTACGTCGACTACGATGTACCCGCGGACCTCGCGGAGCGAAGCCTCGACGCGCTCGAGGTCGCCCGCGACACAGGCACCGTCAAGAAAGGAACCAACGAGACGACCAAGGCCGTCGAACGCGGCAACGCCCAACTCGTCTACATCGCCGAGGACGTCGAACCCGAGGAGATCGTGATGCACCTCCCCGAACTCTGCGAGGAGAAGGGCATCCCGTACGTCTTCATCGACACCCAAGACGACGTGGGCCACGCCGCCGGCCTCGAAGTCGGCTCCGCGGCCGCCGCCGTCACCGACGCCGGCGACGCCGAGTCCGACGTCGAGGACATCGCGGACAAGGTCGAGGAACTGCGATAACCCACCATGTCGGCTGAAGAACAAGAGAGCGGCTCCACGTCGGCCGAAGTGATCGAGGTCGTCGGCAAGACCGGGATGCACGGCGAGGCGATGCAGGTCAAGTGCCGCATCCAGGAGGGCGACAACCAGGGCCGCATCATCACGCGAAACGTGCTCGGGCCGATCAAGCAGGGCGACGTGCTCCAGCTTCGGGAGACCCAGCGCGACGCCGACTCCATCGGAGGTCAATAATGCCACAGCACCGAGACTGCGACTACTGCGGCGCGGACATCGAGCCCGGCACGGGCACGATGTTCGTGAGCCGCAACGGGAGCATCACGCACTTCTGTTCGGCGAAGTGCGAGAAGAACACCGACCTCGGCCGCGAGGCCCGCGACGTCGAGTGGACGGAGGCCGGCCAGGAGTGAGCCACGCGAGACGTTCCCGCTCGGCGGACTGCGACTCGCGAGCTCACGCTCGCCACCGGGGGTGGCTCGCGTGAGCCACCACGACGAACGCACCTTCGTGATGGTTAAGCCCGACGGCGTCCAGCGCGGTCTCATCGGCGAGATCGTCTCGCGGTTCGAGACCCGCGGGCTGAAGCTCGTCGGCGCGAAGTTCATGCGGATCGACGAGGAACTCGCACACGAACACTACGGCGAGCACGAGGGCAAGCCGTTCTTCGAGGGGCTGGTGGAGTTCATCACCTCGGGACCCGTCTTCGCGATGGTGTGGGAGGGCGCCGACGCCACCCGCCAGGTCCGGACGATGATGGGCGAGACCGACCCCGCCGACTCCGCGCCCGGTACGATCCGGGGCGACCTCGGACTCGACTTGGGTCACAACGTGATCCACGGCTCCGACCACGAGGACGAGGGCGCGAACGAACGCGAGATCGACCTGTTCTTCGACGACGCGGAACTCGTCGACTGGGACCTTGACGCCGCCGAGTGGGTGTACGAGGACGAGGACCACTGACGCCGTAGCGGTTCCCACCTCACCCCCACTCGGCCGACTCGAACGCGCAACGAACGCGTAGCCGTCGGTGACTCCCGCCTCAGCGGTCGAGCACCGACGCGACCCGGGCGTTCTCCTTGAGCCTGAGCGCGTCCCCCCGGCCGACCCGGTGGGGGACCGACAGCGGAACCGGCCCGAGGTCGGAGGTTCGGAGCGTCGGCAGCGACCCGCCGCGTTCGAGGAGTTCGCGCCGCGGCTGGAGGAGGACGGGGTCGTCGCCGGTCAGCGACTCGTTGAACTCGACGACGTAGCTCTCCTCGCGGAGTTCGTACCAGCCGTAGTCGTCGCCCGGGTTCCGCAGCGCCGTCTCCAGCGGGTCGAGTTCGGCGTCCGCGAGTTCGCCGCCGCCGAAGTCGACGCGGCCGGGTTCGCGGACCACCTTCACGTCCGCAAGCGAGAGGTCGATACGGTCGTCGTGCACCTGGGTGGGTTCGTGGAGGAGTCCCTCGATACGGTCCGAGAGTGCGGTCACGGCCGGCCGTTTCCGGCGGTCGTCGGAAAAAGTCGGCGGCGACCAGGTCCACCTGGTACTGTCGGCGGCCGTCACCGCGCTCGCGGCGGGCCGCTCCGACGAGGGCCGACCACAACGACAGCACTCAAATCACTGGCCGAGAGACGACGGGTATGGTAACGTTCCTCGCCGGCGGCACCGGCACCCCCAAACTGCTCGACGGTGCCGCGTCGGTGTTCCCGCCCGCCGAGACGACGGTCGTCGGCAACACCGGCGACGACGTCGAACTCGGGGGGCACCTCGTCTGTCCCGACGTCGACACGGTGCTGTTCGCGGGCGGCGGCGTCCTCGACCGCGAGCGGTGGTGGGGTATCGACGGCGACACGACCGCCACTCACGACGAACTCGACCGTCTCGCCGACGCCGCGGGGCTGGAGCCGGGGCCGCGCTACCTGCCCGAGGAGGCGCAGACCGCCGGCCGCGACATCGCCCGCTGGCGGCGGTTCTCGGGCGTCGCGGAGTTCATGGAGATCGGCGACCGCGACCGCGCGGTCCACGTCACCCGCACGTCGCTGCTCGACGAGGGGTACACGCTGACCGAGGTCACGCGCCTGCTCGCGGACGCGTTCGGCCTCGACGTCGACCTGGTGCCGATGAGCGACGACCCCGTCGCCTCCATCGTCCACACCCCGGACGGGCCGCTGCACTTCCAGGAGTTCTGGGTGGCCGAGCGGGCCGGTCCCGAAGTCGAGGGGGTGGAGTTCCGCGACGCCGACGACGCGGCCGCGAGCGACGCCGCGCTGACGGCGCTCGACGACGACGTGGTGGTCGGGCCGTCGAACCCGGTCACCAGCATCGGCCCGATGCTCGCGCTCGACGGGGTGCGCGAGGCGCTCGCGGAGGCGACCGTCGTCGCCGTCTCGCCGTTCGTCGAGGACCGCGCGTTCTCCGGGCCGGCGGCGACGCTGATGGAGGGAACCGGCACCGAGGCGAGCACCGCGGGCGTCGCCGAGCGCTACCCGTTCGCCGACGCGTTCGTCCTCGACGACGACGACGGCACCGACCTCGACCGACCGGTCGTCCGCACGGACACCCGGATGGACGACGCCGACGACGCCGAACGGGTCGCCGAGGCGTGCGCCGCGGCGCTGGAGGCGGCACGGTGAGCGGGAGCGACGACCGGGAGGCGCCGTTCGACCCGCCGCTCGCGCTCGCGTCGCTGTCGGGCGCCTCGGACGCCGAGTGGGCGCTCGCGGGCGCCGAACACGCGGGCGCGGCGTTCCTCGGGGGGGTGGCGCTCGACGGTCCCACCCGAGCGGCGGCGCTCGCCATGACCGACCGCGAGCGCGAGGAGTTCCTCCCGCCCGACCCGCGCCGGTGGCTCGACCGACAGCTGTCGGCGCTGTCGGACGCCGACCTCCGCGCGGGCGTCAACCTCCGGAGCGCGTCGCTCGGCCCGCTCAGGGAGGCGGCGGCGGTCTGCGCCGACCGGGGCGCGATGGTCGAGGTGAACGCCCACTGCCGGCAGGCGGAGATGTGCGAGGCGGGCTGTGGCGAGGCGTTGCTGTCCGACACCGAGCGACTCGCCGACTCCGTCGCCGCCGTCGCCGGAACGGGCGCGACGACGAGCGTGAAACTGCGCGCGGAGGTCGAGGGGGTCGACCTCCCGGCGGTCGCGCGGGCGGCGGTCGACGCGGGCGCGGCTATCGTCCACGTCGACGCGATGGACTCCGAGTCCGTCGTCGCGGACGTGCGCGAGGCCGTACCCGGGGCGTTCCTGGTCGCGAACAACGGCGTCAGGGGGCGCGAGACGGTCGCGGAGTACGCGTCGTACGGCGCGGACGCGGTGAGCGTCGGCCGGCCGAGCGACGATCCGCGGGTGCTCGGGCGGGTCGCGGCGGCCGTCGAGGCGGAACTCGCCGCCGACGGCGGGGGCGGCAGGAACGCCGAGGACGCCGAGCCGGGGGCCAGACCGTGACCGCCGACCCCGACGCCGGCGCGGCGACCAGGGGACCGGCCGCGAACGCCGAACTCGCGCTGTTGCTCGAAGTCGCGGGGACGCCCAAACCCGGGAACGTCGACCGCCGGCGCGACTTCACCGACCTGCGGTTCGACCACTTCCTCGCGGGGGCGGTCGGCGCGCGACCCGGACTGGAGCGCGCGGCGGCGGGTGCGCCGGTGGGCGAGGCGTTCGAACTCGCGGTGGAGGGGATGAGCGAGCAGTCGGGCGGCAACACGCAGTTCGGCTGTCTCCTCCTCTTGGTGCCGCTGGTTCGGGCGGCGGCCGCCGGCGACCTCACGCGCGAGCGCGCGCGGGCGGTCTGTGCGGGGACGACCGTCGACGACGCCGCGGGCTTCTACCGCGCGTTCGAACGCGTCGACGTGTCGGTGGCGGACCCGCCCGCCGACGCCGAGGAGTTGGACGTGCGCCGCGGCGCCGACGCGGTACCCGCACTCCGCGAGCGGGGGCTGACGCTCGCGGACGTGATGGCGCGGTCGGCCGACGGCGACGCTCCGGACGCCAACGCCCGCGAGTGGCGCGACGGCTTCCCCCGCTCCTTCCGCGCCGCCGAGGGCGTCCTCGCCGACGACGGTCCCGCGAGCGACCGGGCGGCGCGCGCGTTCCTCGACCTGTTGGGGGAGGCGGAGGACACGCTCGTCCGCGTCGAACACGGCCCGGAGGTGGCGGCGGCGGTCCGCGACCGGGCGGCCGAGGTCGAAGACCTGGAGGCGGCGGAGGCGTGGGCCGAGGAACTGGTCGACCGCGGTATCAACCCCGGCACGACCGCGGACCTGACGGCGGCGGCGCTGTTCGTCGCGCTCGAACGGGGGCTGTCCGTGTGAGCGACGGCCGAACGGGCGACGGCGGAACGGGCGACGCCGGGGCGGCCGACACCCGCACGAACGCCGACGCCGCGGACCACGACGCCGACCACCCCGACGCGAGCGCCGACTGGCCGGTGCCGCTCGCCGGCGTCACGGAGTCGGTGGTGGCGACGCTGGGACCGAACGACCGGTGGAACCTCGCGGCGCTCGGTCTCCACGAACCCGAGGGCGGCGACGGCGGCTCGACCCCCGGCGACGGCGGCGCCTCGGTGCGCGCGCGGACGTGGGGACGGACGCGGACCCGGCGCAACTTCGCGGCGCGCGGCGGCGGCGTCGTCCAGTTCGTCGCCGACCCGCGCGACTTCGTCGACGCGGCCGTGACCGTCCGCGAGGAGTCCGACCCGGTGGTCGACTCGGCGGACGCGTGGGTCCGGGTGTCGGCCCGACGGGGAGACGCGGGCGAACGCGGCGGCACCGAGTGGGTCGACTGGCGGCTCACCCCCGCGGAGTCGGCGGTCGTCGGCGGGGGCGTCCGCACGATCAACCGCGGGTTCGGCGCCGTAATCGAGGCGACGGTCGCCGCCTCGCGGCTGGACGTGCCGGCGTACGACACCGCCCACCTGCTCGACCGCCTGGCGTACTTCGAGCGCGTCGTCGACCGCTGCGGCGGCGCGCGCGAACGCGAGGCGTTCGCCCGCCTCTCGGCGGCGACCGGGTGGCGCGAGCGGGACGAGCGGCGCGAGTGAGCGCGGAACGAACGCTTTTAGTGCCGAATGGGCCAACGTACGCGCATGGCGATCAAACCGAAGTACGTCAAGCAGCTGGCGACGATCCTCCTGGAGAAGTACCCCCAGTCGTTCAACCAGGACTTCGAGACGAACAAGGAGAGCGTGACCGCGCTCACCAACGTCGAGTCGAAGGGCGTCCGCAACCGCATCGCGGGCTACATCACGCGGAAGAAGGCGGCCGCGAGCCACCAGTCGGCGTAGTCGGACCGGTTTCTCTCCGGCGGCGCGACGACCGTCTCACACCCCGGTAGCGCCGCCCTCCCGCGGTCCGTCCGACCCGCGATCGGTACTTTCAACGACGCGCGGCTCCCCAACCCGGTATGTCTGCTGCCTCGCTCGCCGACCGGTTGGGAACCACGCCGGTCCGCGCGTACCTCCTCGCGGTCGGCGCCGCCGTGCTCGCGCTGGCGGCCGGCTGCGTGCTGTTCCCCGAGACGGTGTACGACGGGTTCGTCTGGCACTACTTCTGGGGTCCGGTGCAGGCGGACGCCAACTCCGCGCTGTGTGCGGTCCGCGAGGGCGCGGGCACGACGTACCTCTACAGCCAGTCGGAGTGTGCGGCCGCCGCCGAACCGGTCGCCGAACCGGGCTACACGCTGGTCTCGGAGGTGGGGTACGTCGTCGTGCTCCTGGTCGCGCTCTCGGGTGTCATCCTCCTGCTCCGGAAGCTGAACATCGCGCGCGACACCGACTTCTTCCTCGCGCTCGTCCCGTTCTTCTTCTTCGGCGGCGCGCTCCGGACCGTCGAGGACGCCGACGACGCGATGGCGGAGGCCGCGCTGTTCCCGTACCCGTGGAACACGCTGCTCATCTCGCCGGTCATCTACTTCACCGTCTTCGCCGTCGCGCTCGCGGCGGTCGTGGGCTGCGTCCGACTCGCCCGTAACGGTCGGTTCGACGGGTTCTACCGCCCGCTTCTCGTCGTCGGCGTCGCGCTCAACGTCGTCACGGTCGGCTACCTGTTCGCGCTGTCGTTGACCCCCGGCACGCCCGTCGACTTCTACCCGCAGGTACTGGTCGCGACGCTCGCGCTCACCGCCGCCGCGACGGCGGCGACGTGGTACGCGACGAAGCGGTGGGCGGCGTGGGTCCACGAGGGGACGGGTATCGCGGGGCTGGTCGTCATCTGCGCGCACGCACTCGACGGCGCGGCCAACGTCGTCGGACTCAACTGGATGGCGGCGCTCGTCGGCGACGCCGGCCTCGCGCCCGCCCCGCCGGGCGTCGGCGGCAACCTCGTCCCCAAACACCCGGTGAACGCCGCCATCGTCGACTTCTCGCAGTCGGTGTTCCCCCCGGTGTTGCTGTCGACGCTCGGCGACGCGTGGCCGTTCCTGCTCGTGAAACTGGTCGCCGCCACCGCGGTGGTCGCCATCTTCGAACGCGAGATGTTCGAGGAGTCGCCGCGGTACGCGGTGCTACTGCTGATAGCCGTCACCGCCGTCGGGATGGGTCCGGGGACGCGCGACATGCTGCGCGCGACGTTCGGCGTCTGAGTCGGGCGAAGCGACGAAGCGGGCCGAGCGACCGACCCGCGCGTCCGTCCCGTCGCCGTACGTCCGGACTACTCCAACACGAGCAACACGTCGCCCATGTCGACGGAGTCGCCCTCGGAGACGAGCACCCGACTCACGACGCCGCCGTAGTCGGCGACCACGTCGTTCTCCATCTTCATCGCCTCCAGGACGCAGACCACGTCGCCGGCGGCCACCTCGTCGCCCTCGCTTACGTCGACCGAGAGGATGGTCCCCTGCATCTCCGCTTCGACCGTCTCGCCGTCGCCCTCGACGACCACCGCGTCCTCCTCGTCGTCGGTCGCCGCGTCGGGGCGTTCGCGGCCGCCCGCGCCGGTGCCGCCCGACCCCGCCTCGGCCGACGACGGGACCTGGATAGCGGGCGCGCCGCGTTCCTCCAGGCTGACCTCGAAGCGCTTGCCGTTCACCTCGACGGTGAACTCGCGTTCGGTCGCCTCCTCGCCCTCCTCGTCGTCCGCGTCGCCCGCGGCGTCGGTCCCGGTCCCCCACTCGGCTTGCGCCTCGGCGATCCGCTCGCGGTCGAGTTCCTCGTCGAGGTACTTCGTGGTGTGCGTCCCCGCGAGGAAGCGCTCGTCGGTCAACATCAGTCGGTGGAACGGGACGATGGTGACGACGCCCTCGATGTCGTACTCCGCGAGCGCGCGCCGCGACCGGGCGACGCACTCCTCGCGGTCCTCGCCCCACACGATCAGTTTGGCGACCATCGAGTCGTAGTCGGTGACGAGTTCGTCGCCCTGTCTGAGCGCGTCGTCCATCCGGACGCCGATGCCGCCCGGCGGGTCGTAGGTGTCGAGCGTCCCGCCGGTCGCGGGCGCGAACTCCTCGGCGGCGTTCTCGGCGTTGATCCGGAACTCGATGGCGTGCCCCTCCAACTCGACTTCGGACTGGTCGAAGCTCACCGGCTCCCCCGTCGCCACCCGGAGCTGTTCTTTCACGATGTCGATCCCGGTCAACTCCTCGGTGACGGTGTGTTCGACCTGGATCCGCGTGTTGACTTCGAGGAAGTAGAAGTCGGCGTCGGCGCCGAGGAGTTCGCAGTCCCCCCGGTCGGGGTCGTCCTCGACGAGGAACTCGACGGTGCCGGCGTTGGTGTAGTCGGCCGCGCGCACCCCGCGGCGGGCCGCCTCGCCGATCCGCTCGCGCAACTCGTCGGTCAAGGCGGGGCTGGGTCCCTCCTCGATCACCTTCTGGTGGCGGCGCTGGAGCGAGCAGTCGCGTTCGCCGAGGTGGCGCACCTCGCCGTGGTGGTCGGCGAGCACCTGCACCTCGACGTGCCGGGGGTTCTCCAGGTAGCGTTCGAGGTAGACCGAGTCGTTCGAGAAGTACGCCTCGCCCTCCCGTTTCGCGGACTGCAGTTTCTCGGCGGCCTCGTCGGCCGACTCGACCACCTTCATCCCGCGGCCGCCGCCGCCGCCCTCCGCCTTGATCGCGACGGGGTAGCCGTGTTCGTCGCCGAACGCCTCCACCTCGTCGGCGTCCTCGACGGGTTCGGTCGTCCCGGGGACGATCGGCACGTCCGCGTTGGCCATCACTTTTCGCGCCCCGGTCTTCTCGCCGAGCGTCTCCATCGCGTCGCTCGACGGGCCGACCCACGTGACCCCGTCGGCGTCCTCGACGCGGGCGGCGAAGTCGGCGTTCTCGGCGAGGAAGCCGTACCCGGGGTGGATCGCGTCCGCGCCCGCCTGCCGGGCGGCGTCGACGACCGCCTCGCCGTCGAGGTAGGAGTCGGCGGCGCGCGCGGGACCGACGTTGTACGCCTCGTCGGCGTACCGGACGTGCCCGGACTGTTTGTCCGCCTCCGAGTAGACGGCGACCGTGTCGATTTCGAGCTCCTCGCACGCCCGCATCACGCGGACCGCGATCTCCCCGCGGTTCGCCACGAGCACCTTCTCGAATTCGGTCATTCCTGCACACCCGTACCCCCGCACGTCTACTCAAACCCCCGGTTCCACACCGGCGGTCGTACCCGGTCGGCTCCCGACTCGCCCACCGACGGCTCTCGGCGGTGAGAGCGGTACGAAGAAGGGAGAGCCGAGCGGGCGGGGCGGGCGCGTTACGCCGTCGGGTCGTCCCCGTAGTACAACAGCACCGCGCCGATCCCCGCGACCAACGCGATCACGAGCGTCCAGATCGGCGAGAGGACGGACGTGGAGATCTCGGTCACGTCCAGGAGATACAGCAGCCCCATGATCACGAACCCCGCGGCCGAGAACCACCCGGCGGCACCCATCCCGTTTCTGTCCACCGTCTCGGTCGTGGTCGTCTCCGTCTGGGCCATACCGGACGGTAGGGCGTGAAGGACCATCAAGGCACGGCTTGCCATGGCAACGTCCGTGGGGCGTCGGCGCGGTCTCAGAACCGGTCGGTGCGCCCCGACGCGGTCCACGCGTCGGTCGGCGCCCCCCGCGGGACGCGCACTGCCCGCCCCTGGAGCGCGTCGGTCCGGCCGGCGAACGCCCACCGCTTTCCGTCCCAGTCGGGGGTCCCCCGTTCGGCGGCCGCCGCGGCCGCGGCGGCCGCCCGGTC